>CAYWIM010000028.1:0-49406 GCA_964458325.1 uncultured Verrucomicrobiota bacterium | reverse complement strand
ATCATCCGCCGCCCCCGCGGTTCCAGCGATCCACGCCTGCGAAAGCTCTTCAACGTTGAGCGCCGACTGCCGTTCAAGAAGCCGGAGGAACTGTGAGTAGGCATGACGCGCCGTGTGAATGGGTCAGAGCTGTAAATATGCACATGCACGAATCCAACCTATCCTCGTGAGTGCATCAACTGCAGACCGTTGGATCCAACCGTGAACTGCTCGAACCGGTCGCAAAAGACGTTCGATTGGATGGTTTGGCCGGTGTCGAGGGTGGCGGCCAGGGCGGTTTCCTGGGTGCGCAGCCAGGTTCGAAGTGCCGTCGGCGGCTCCGTCGCATGGGCTGTCTCCCAGGCGGCCTCAAGCCGAGATCGTTTCAGCCACGCGCTTGCCACGCCCTACCGATAAGGCGGGACGTGCGGGAAGCGTTAGCGGCAGTTGTGGCAGTTGCGGCAGGAGCCAATGGCGAGGATCATTTGCTTGCCTGCCGACCCTTCCTTGAGGGAGCCGCTGGGTTCTAGGCGACCAAGGCGTTTTGTCGGAAAGGATCACAAGGCGGGATTAGGGGACCAATTGTGTCTCACCCCAGTCGAAGAAATGGACTGCTTGTTGTTCTCTTCACCCACGCCGCCGAGCGCATCGCCGCTCCGCCAGGCCTCCGCAGGCAGGCTTGACTCGACGCTTGGCACCATGCCGTCAACATCGCCGCGTGGGGGCACGCGGCCTGCTATGGGGTGGCGCCTGCGCGTCACGGACAGCCGCGCCGTTCGTCCCGTGCGCGCAGGGATCCACCTGATCGCGGCCGTGATTCAAGTGGGCGGGGCGCGTTTTCGGTGGACCAGCTATCCGACCGCAGCGAATCCCGCTGGAGAGGAGCACTTCGAGCGTCTGATCGGCCAGCAAGGCATTCGCGCCGTCGTGGAAAAGCGCCCCGACGACCTCGATGCCTGTGCGCGCGTCTGGACTCGAGCGCCGGGCTGGGCCGCGCGGGTGGAGCCGATCCGGCTGTACTCAAGGCCTGCGCAAACATCATATTTGCACAAAGCCCGGTCCGCGATAGGATGCGCGGCGTCGTGAGTTTTGCCGCGTGAGGCCTGCCTGCCGCAGGGGCGCAGGGCAGGGCGCACGGCCGGCAAGAATCTGCAGGCCGAGCTCCTCTGGGCCGGCGCGGCTGGGTGGTGGGGTTTTGTATCGACGTCAGCGGCCCGACAAGACGACATCATGCGCATCGGATTTTTCGGTAGCCGGGGCATCCCGGCATGCTATTCCGGATTCGAGACGTTCGTCGAACAGCTCGCGGTCCGGCTCGTGCAACGGGGTCACTCTGTCACCGTCTACAACCGCGTTCCCTTTAATCCCTATCGCGAGAACGAGTACCGGGGCGTTCGCATCGTCCGCCTGCCCACCCTGCGGACGAAGGCGACCGACACCATCGTCCACACCGCCTTGAGCGTCCTCCACTCCCTGGGATGCCGCTACGACATCGCCTACTTCTGCGGCGTCGGCAACGCTTTGCTGTCGATCCTGCCCCGGCTGCGCGGGCAGAAGACCGCGCTCAACGTCGACGGCGCCGACTACGCGCGCGCTAAATGGTCGGGCCTGGCCCGATGGTGGCTGCACCGCAGCGAATCGTGGGCAGCCCGGCTCGGCCATGTCGTCATTGCCGACAACAGCGTCATCCAGCGGCGCTACCGCGACCTCTACGGCATCGATTCCCGCCTGATCCCCTACGGCGCCAACATCGTCACCGCCGATCCCGGCGCCGAATCCCTCGCGCGCTATGGGCTCCGCTCCAAGGATTACTTCCTCTACGTGTCCCGCCTCACCCCCGAAAACGCCGCCGACGTCGCCATCGAAGCCCACTTCCAGAGTGATGTCTCCCAGCCCCTCGTCGTCGTCGGGGACGCCCCGTATCAGGCGGAATACATCGCCCGATTGAAGCAGCTGGCCACCCGGTCCCCGCGCGTGCATCTGACCGGCTACCTGTTCGGAGAAGCCTACCGCCAGCTCAGCTATCACGCCCGCGCGTTCATCCTCCCCACTGCCATCGATGCCACTCGGCCCGTTCTCCTGGACCAAATGGGCTTCGGCAATTGCGTGATCGTCCGCAACACGCCCGGCAACCTCGAGGTCATCGCCGATGCCGGCCTGAGCTTCGAACATAGCGATCCAATCGCCAGCCTCGCCCAGGTCCTCCGCCGTGTTGCCAACGAGCCCGCGCTGGCCGACAGCCTCGGCCGCCGCGCCCAGGAACGCGTCGCGCGGTTCTACGACTGGGAGGTCATCACCTCCCGATACGAGGCGCTGTTCAACGAGCTCACTGGGTCCCGTTGAAGGGCTCTGCCCGGACCGCCTTCCCATTCCCGGTCGAGGCGTCAGGCCGGATGTTTCGCCACCAAATAGACCGACCAGCCCGTCCAGTGCAAATACGCCGTGTACTTCTGGTGGCTGGGGGGCAGCAGCCAATACACCGGCCACCCCGCCGCGAAAAGCCAGTTCCTCGATGTCCCCATCGCCGCCACATCGAGTCCCGCCGCCCGCGCCTGGCCCGCCAGCGATCCCAAGGTCACCGGCCGCACATGCTGCGGATCATCGAAGAAATTCACTGTGCAACGTCCCGCCGCCTCGCCCCGCGGGCTCGAGCAGATCATCGATTTCGGATGCGGCGTTTCGAAATAAGCCTGCCCTCCCGGCTTCAGCAGGCGCGCCGTCTCCCGCAGCAGCAACGTCAGATCCCCCAGATGCTCGACCAAATGCATGCACGTGATCCGATCCATGCTCCGGTCCGGCCATGGCAGCGGATCCACCCGCAGATCGCCCCGATGGAATTCGCATCCGGGCGGATACCGCTCCGGCTGCCCCTCGATGTCCGTCGCGTGGAACCGCAGATCCGGCCGCAGCTCGGCGAAGTGCCCGAGCGTCCCTCCGTCCCACGATCCGATATCGAGCAAGGCGCCCCCGGACGGCGCCCCCGCCACAAAACGCGCCCGCGTGTCCAGCCAGGGAAACGCCCGCAGATGCCTCCAGTTCATTGCCTGTTCCCCGTCATCCCCGGCTGTTCTCCGCCCGCCCCCCTTGCTCGAACGCCGGCGCCGGCAGCTCGCGCCGGATCTCGTCGATCCGATAGCCGAACCCAGGCCGGCCCAGCAGGCTGCTCAGATCCACCCCGCCCCCGCGCCGCCGATACAGCCCCGGGTGGACCTCCGCCTCCGGCAGCGATGCGTCCGGATAAAACTGCATGCTGTTAGTCTCCACCCCCATGATGGTGCCCGCATGCGCGGCCAGCAGCACATGCGGTATCTGCGCCAGCATCGGATTGGTCAGATCCTGCACCATCAGGGTCATCCCGTGCGCCGCCGCCCAGCAGGCGCTCAGGATCGCGCCGGTCTGCGTCTTGCAGGTCTTCAGCGCCACCCCGGTCCAACCGAGCTCGCGCCCCAGCCGCACCAGCTTCCAATCGTGCGCGCTCTCGTCTAAAAACAGCGGCTTGCGCGCCGACACGCCGTGAACGTCGATCCGGTGCTCCTCCAGTTCGTAGGGGAACGGCTGCTCGACATAGAGGATCATGCCGTAGAGCCGCGGCCATTCGTCGCGCAGCCGATCGAGCATCCGGTTGACGTACTCCGGATCCGTCACGGTGCAGTTGAAATCCGCAGACAGCCACTCGACGCCCAGCGCCAGCCCGATGGCGCCCACCTGGGCCAGCCGCCGGTAATCCCAATCGAATTGGTTGCCGCGCAGCTTCACTTTCAGGCATTTCAGCCCATCCCGCTGGATCCAGTCCGCCAGCAGCACCGGATGGGAATCCTGCGGCTCGTTGCCTTTGAGCTCTGTCGGATCCAACGGATCCAGCCCGCCCACCAGGTGCCAGGCCCGAAGCCGCGGCGCGGGCTGCTGCAGGTAATCTCGAGGGTGCCGGCCCCGAAAATCCACGCCCGCACCCGCCGCCGGCGCCAGATAGGCAGCCAGATCGCGGTTCATGTGCTCCGGGCCGTAGGTCTCGAACACCGGCAGCCCGCGCAGCCGGCCATACGCGTCATGCAGCGCCAGATCGAACGCCGATGCGCATACCAGCGCCGCCAGCCACGGCATCGCCTCCGCGTCCGGCCCCAGCTCCGACCGCGCCTCCCGCCAGAGCGCCGGCAAGACCTGCTCCAGAAAATCATGGCCGACCTCGAGCGGGTGGCCCCGCCCGCTGAAGCTCGCCCAGGCGCGCGCCACGCGGACGCAAAACGCCTTCAGCACCTCATGCCGCGCCTCGTAGGATCGCCGGCTGGGCCAGACCCACTGCACGCTCAGCGGCGTCTCCCCCCATCCCTCCGCCGACCGCCCCTCGCCGTCCCTCACCGTCAGCCGAACCCGCGCGCAGGTCACCGACGTCAGTGTCTCCGGCCCGAACTTCAGCGGCACCCGCGTCTGGACCGGCAGGAACCAGAGCGCGGCGCCCGCCGCCTGGATGTCGAATGAGTGGCTCATGTCATCAGGGGATCAATCGAACCATTCGTCCGCCGGATCGAAGGGCGGCAGGACGAAGTTCAGCACTTTCAAGCGCCCCCGGGCGCGATGCCGGCATCCGGGCCGGATCAGGATCGCCGTCAGGGGCCGGACCGCGACCTCTTCACCGTCCAGCTCGATCCATCCCTCCCCCTCGAGCACCACATACACTTCCGTCAATGTCCGGTGATAGTGGGTGCGCGCGTCGGCGTGGATGTCCACCAGGTGGACGCTCGCCCACCGGTTCTCCGGGATCCGAAACGCTCGCCGCGCGGTGCCGCACGGACACGGCTGCCCCGTCGCCTCGTCCAATTGCGCGATCCAGTAGTTGGCCATAAAGATCCTCCCCTTCAGGTCTTGCCCTTGAGCAGCGCCATTGCGTACTCGCGGTTCATCCGGGCGATGAACTCCAGGCCGATGTTCTTGGGGCAGACCGCCTCGCACGAGCCGGTCACTGTGCAGTTCCCGAAACCCTCGGCATCCATCTGGCGAACCATGGCCATTACCCGGCGCTCCTTCTCGGGCTGCCCCTGCGGCAGGAGGTTCAAATGCGAGACTTTGGCCGCCACAAACAGCATCGCGCTCGCGTTCTTGCAGGCCGCCACGCACGCGCCGCACCCGATGCACTGGGCCGCATCCATCGCCAACTCCGCCGCGTCCTTGGCCACCGGCAGCGAATTGGCGTCCGGCGCGCCCCCGGTCCGCACGCTGATGAATCCCCCCGCCTCGATGATCCGGTCGAATGCCTTCCGGATCACCACCAGGTCTTTCACGATCGGGAACGCACGCGCCCGGAAGGGCTCGATGCACACCTCGTCGCCGTCCCGAAAGCTGCGAACGTAGGTTTGGCACGTCGCCACGCCGCGCCGCGGCCCGTGCGGCTTGCCGTCGATCACCAGCGAACAGGTGCCGCAAATCCCTTCCCGGCAATCATGGTCGAACGCGATCGGCTCCTCCCCCTTCAAGGTCAGCTCCTCGTTCACCACATCCAGCATCTCCAAAAACGACATGTTCGGGTTCAGCTCCGGCGTCGGGTAGACTCGAAACCCGCCGGCCGCCCCGCCCTGCCCCTGCCGCCATACTCGCAACCGTAATCTCATGCATGATCTCCGACCCGGCATCACTTGTACGACCGCTGGACAAACTCGACCTCCTCGTACGCCAGCGGCTCCCGCAGCAGGACCGGCGGCCGATCCGGTCCGTCGTGCCGCCACGCGGCCACATACGCGAAATGCTCGTCATCCCGCTTCGCCTCGCCGTCTGGATACTGATGCTCCTCGCGGAAATGGCTGCCGCAGCTCTCCTCCCGATGCAGCGCGTCCCGGCACGTCAGCTCCGCCAGCTCGAAGTAGTCCGCCACCCGCCCCGCCCGCTCGAGGGACTGGTTCAGCCCGTTCGCGCTCCCGGGCACATTCACGTTCTGCCAGTATTCGTCCCGCAGCTCGGCGATCAATCCCCGAGCCCGCTCGAGCCCCGCCGCGTTCCGGGTCAGGCCGCAGTGCTCCCACATGATCTTGCCCAGCTGGCGGTGAAAGGACGCCGCCGTCCGCTGGCCCCGGACCGACAGGAGCCGCTCCGTCCTCTCGCCCACGCGGGCCTCCGCCTCCGCGAACGCCGCGTGCTCGATCCCCGGCCGCTGCTCCGGCCGCTGGGTCGCCAGATAATCGCTGATCGTGTGCGGCGCGATAAAATAGCCGTCCGCCAGCCCCTGCATCAGCGCGCTCGCCCCCAGGCGGTTCGCGCCGTGATCGCTGAAATTGGCCTCCCCCAGCACGAACAGCCCCGGCAGATTGCTCATCAGCTCGTAGTCAACCCACAGGCCGCCCATGGTGTAATGCATCGCGGGATAGATGCGCATCGGCGCCTCGTAGGCATTCTCGTCGGTGATCTCGTGGTAGATGTCGAACAGGTTCCCATACCGCTCGCGAATCCGGTCCGCCCCGAGACGGCCGATCGCCTCGACAAAATCCAGATACACCCCCAGGCCGCTCTCCCCCACCCCCCGCCCCTCGTCGCAGATCCGCTTGGCCGCCCGCGATGACAGGTCTCGCGGCGCCAGATTGCCGTAGCTCGGATACATCCGCTCCAGGTAGTAGTCCCGCTCCTCCTCCGGGATCCGCGCTGGCGGCCGCCGATCCCCCTTCTGTCTCGGCACCCAGATCCGCCCGTCGTTCCGCAGCGATTCCGACATCAGCGTCAGCTTCGATTGATAATCGCCGCTCACCGGGATGCACGTCGGATGAATCTGTGTGAAACACGGATTGGCGAAAGCTGCCCCTCGCTGGTAAGCCCGCCAGATCGCCGTCGCGTTCGAATTCCGCGCGTAGGTTGACAGGTTGTACAGGTTGCCATACCCGCCCGTCGCCAGCACCACCGCGTCCGCCGCGTGCCGCCGCAGCTCCCCCGTGATCAGATCCCGCACGATGATCCCCTTGGCCTGCCCCCCCACGACGACCAGGTCCAGCATCTCGGCATGCGTGGCGGACCGCACCGCCCCCAAGCCCGCCTGGCGCGCCAGCGCCGAATACGCCCCCAGCAATAGCTGCTGCCCCGTCTGGCCCCGCGCGTAAAACGTCCGGCTCACCTGCGCCCCCCCAAACGACCGGTTGTCCAGCAGCCCGCCATACTCGCGCGCGAACGGCACCCCTTGGGCCACGCAATGGTCGATGATCTTCACGCTCACCTCGGCCAGACGATACACGTTCGCCTCGCGCGACCGGAAATCCCCGCCCTTGATCGTGTCGTAAAAAAGCCGGCGCACCGAATCCCCATCGCTGGGATAATCCTTGGCCGCGTTGATCCCTCCCTGCGCCGCGATGCTGTGCGCGCGGCGCGGGCTGTCATGGTAGACGAAACACTTCACCGCGTACCCGAGCTCTCCCAGGGTCGCCGACACCGACGCGCCCGCCAGGCCCGCCCCCACCACGATGATCTCATACCGCCGCTTGTTCGCCGGATTCACCAGGCGCGCCTCGTCCTTGAAACGCCCCCATTTCTCGGCGAGCGATCCCCCCGGTATCTTGGCCTCGAGTCTCACTTCAGGGAACCGCCTCCTCTCCCCCTGCGCTCCGCACCGCCACCACCCCGTGCGAATCCCCCATCCCCCCCAGAACCGCCACCGGAATCGAGATGTAGCCCAGCAGCAGCACCAGGGCCACCACCCGCGTCGCATGATCCAATCCCGGCGACCACGACCGCTGCTTCAAGCCCAACGACTGCGCCGCCGCCGCCAAACCATGGCTCGCATGCAGCGCCAGGAAACCCAGCGCCACAATATACGCCACAGACACTGGCCACGATCGAAATCCGCAAATCACCATCCCATACACGTCCGCCTGCCCGGCCAGCCCATGTCGCAGCCCCTCAAAATCCACGCCCGTGAAGTTCAATGCGGGAACCTTCACAGTGAAATGCAGCACGTGGTAAACCACAAACGCCCCCACCATCAGGCCGCTCATCACCATGGTCCGCGCCGGCACGCTCGATCCAAAGGCCGTGTTCGGCCCCTCGTATCGATCCGGCCGCGCCGCCCGATTCTCCCATGCCAGGACGATCCCCGTCGCCACGTGCACCGCCAGCACCAGCGACAGCCCCAGCCGGAAGCTCCAGAGCACCGCCCCGTTCTTCTTCAGCAAAACCGCATACCCGTTCAGGGCCTCCGGCCCCATGAACATCTGCAGGTTGCCCAGCATGTGCACCACCACGAATCCGAACAGCATCAAACCCGTGGCCGCCATCACCAGTTTGCGACCCACCGATGTGCGGATCAGATTCTTGACTACGTTCATGCGCTCGTCCATCTGCGATGCCGTCGATGGTGGGTCGAGTTAAGAATGCCCGGCGGAAGCCGTCAACTGCGGATTATCGCCGCCTCGGCTGCCACTCGTTCAAGTGCCGCTCGCTGGCCCCGCTGGCCCCCCGCTCCAGATGCTCCAGCGCCTCGCCCACCAGATACAGCGAGCCGGTCACGACCGCACAGCTCATGTCCTTCACCCCCCGGACCGCCTCAGGAAACCCGCTGCACACACGAATCTCGGCAGCCCGATTCGCATCCCGGCACGCCTCGGCCAGCGCTTCCGGCAGGGCGGTCCGTTCACTCGACACCGGCACCAGCAGGATCCGGGTGGCCAGAGGCGCCAGTGTCCGGCACATCGCCGGCCAGTCCTTGTCCCGCAATGCCCCCATGATCCACGCCGACCGCCGCCCCGGAAAATAGCGCAGAAACGCCGCCCTCAGCGTCGCGGCGCCCGCCGGATTATGGGCTCCGTCCAAAACCCAGGTGGCGCCGCTCGGACGGCGGATCACCTGGAATCGCCCGGGCCACTCGACCCGCCGCAGCCCCATGCGGATGGCCTGCGGGGGAACCGCCAGAACCGGCTGCAGCCCCTCCACCACCGCGGTGGCCAGTGCTGCGTTCAGGCGCTGATGCTCCCCCCGCAGCGGCAGCTCGATCCGATCCAGCGGCGGCCGGCGCCCCTCCGCCAGCCGAACCCGCAGCCAGGGCGCCCCCCGCGCGCGCGCCGTCTTCCGCAAAATCCCCAGCACCTCGCGATCCGCGGCGGCGGTGTAGACCGGAACGCCCGGCTTGATGATTCCCGCCTTCTCGCGCGCGATCTGCTCGACCGTCTCTCCAAGCCACTGTTGGTGGTCGAGCTGGACGTTCGTGATCACGCTGGCCAGCGGGGTCACGATGTTGGTCGCGTCCAGCCGCCCCCCCATCCCCGTCTCCCAGATCACCACGTCGCACCCCTCGTCCGCGAAATATCCCAGCGCCAGCACCGTCACCACCTCGAAAAACGTCGGGTGAGATTCCGCCGCAAAATGGCCCAGCAGCGACTGCATCCGCTGCACACGCCGCGCCAGATCCGCCTTGGGGATCAGCCGGCGGTTGACCTGGATCCGCTCGCGGAACGCGACCAGATGGGGCGATGTGAACAGCCCGACCCGATACCCCGCCGCTCGATACATGCTCTCGAGCATGGCACAGGTCGAGCCCTTCCCGTTCGTGCCGGCCACGTGGACGAAGCGCAATCGCTCCTCCGGATGCCCCGCCAGCACCGCCAGCCTTCGCGGATTGTCCAGGCCCAGCTTCGCGCCAAACCAGCGCAAGCTGTACAGGTAGTGAATGGCTTCGGAATACGTCATGCGAGCATGGCGCCCTCGCCGGCCGGCCTCTGCCCATCAGGCCACGCGCCTCTCGCGGGCATACGCCAGGCTCGCAGCCACAAATCCCTTGAACAGCGGGTGCGCCGCGTCCGGTTTGCTCTGGAACTCCGGATGAAACTGGCAGGCCAGATAAAAAGGATGATCCCGCAGCTCGATCAGCTCCACCAGCTTGCCGTCCGCCGAGCTGCCGCTGACCATGAATCCGCCCTGCTCGAACCGATCCCGATAGGCGCTGTTGAACTCGAACCGATGCCGATGCCGCTCCCGGGCCACAAAGGCCTGATACAGCTTGGCCGCCCGCGACTCCAGCACCAGCTGGCACGCCTGCGCACCCAGCCGCATCGTCCCCCCCTTGTTCACCACATTCTGCTGGGCGTCCATCAGGACAATCACCGGATGCGGCGTGGCCGGATCGAACTCCATCGAGTGCGCGCCCGCCAGCCCGAGGACGTTGCGCGCGAATTCGATCGCGGCAATCTGCATCCCCAGACACAGGCCCAGATAAGGCATCCGGTTCTCCCGCGCATGCTTCGCGGCCAGAACCTTGCCCTCGATGCCGCGGTCGCCGAATCCGCCCGGGATCAGCAGGCCGCACATCCCTTTCAGAATCCGGTCCGCCCCATTCTTCTCCAGCTCCTCGGCGTCGACCCTCTCGATCTCCACGGCGCAATCGTTGGCGATCCCGCCATGGCTCAAGGCCTCGTAGACGGATTTGTAGGCGTCCTGCAGCCCGATATACTTGCCCACCACGCCGATGCGAACCCGGTGTTGAGGGGCGATGATCCGGCGGAGGATGTCCTGCCAATGGCTCATGTTGGCCGGCGGAGCGTCGATCCGCAGATACTGGCACACCAGGTCGTCCAGCCGTTCCCGCTGCAGCATCAGCGGCACCTCGTAGATCGAATGCTCGACGTCCCGCTCCTCGATCACCCCCTCGTACGGAACGCTGCAGAAAACCGAGATCTTCTGGCGCAGCTCCTTCACCAATGGCCTC
Source organism: uncultured Verrucomicrobiota bacterium (assembly GCA_964458325.1). GTDB lineage: Bacteria > Verrucomicrobiota > Verrucomicrobiia > Limisphaerales > UBA1319 > JAGMXM01. The sequence continues at coordinate 38,764 of CAYWIM010000028.1, read as the reverse complement.
TCGCACCGGCAGACCAGCAGGTGGGGCGAGATCCCGATCTCCCGAAGCTTGGCCACCGACTGCTGCGTCGGCTTGGTCTTGAGCTCCCCCGCCGCCTTGATGAACGGCACCAGCGTCACATGCAGGAACAGCGCGTTGCCCACCCCCACATCCAGCGCGAACTCGCGGATCGCCTCCAGAAAAGGCAGCCCCTCGATATCCCCCGTCGTCCCTCCAATCTCGGTGATCACGACGTCCGCCTTCGACTGCTCCGCGATCTGGTAAATCCGGTTCTGGATCTCCTCGGTCACGTGCGGGATCACCTGCACGGTCTTTCCCAGGTAGACCCCGCGGCGCTCCTTGTCCAGAACCGTCTGGTAGACCTGCCCGCTGGTCAGGCTGTTGAAGCGGGTCAGCTTGGTGTGCGTAAACCGCTCGTAGTGCCCCAGGTCCAAGTCCGTCTCCGCCCCGTCATCCAGCACATACACCTCCCCGTGCTGAAAAGGACTCATCGTTCCCGGATCCACGTTCAAATAAGGATCGAACTTCTGGAGCGTCACCTTCAGCCCCCGGCTCTCGAGCAGGGTGCCCAGCGACGCCGCCGTCAGCCCTTTCCCCAACGAGCTGATCACCCCGCCCGTGACAAATATGAATTTCGTGCTCACGCCTGCAATCGCTCCTCGACACGCGCCACATCCGCCGGGATGTCCACGCCCACGCTGTCATAATCCACCCGCACCACCCCGATCCCCACACCTCCATCAAGCGCCCGCAGCTGCTCGAGCCTCTCCGCCGCCTCGAGCGGCGACACCGGCCAGCGCACCAGCTCCAGCAAGATCTCCCGCCGATACCCGTAGATCCCCACGTGCTTCAGAAACGGAAAGGCCGCCATCTGCTCCGCGGCGGAACACCCGGCGGCATCGCGAACATACGGGATCGTTCGGCGCGAGAAGTATAGAGCCTGCCCCGCCGCGTTGACAACGACTTTCACCACGTTCGGATTGTCATACTCGGAGGGATCCCGCAGCGGCGTCGCCGCCGTCGCCATCTCCCATCGATCCAGCGCCCCCGCCACCGCGTCGATCACCGCCGGATCGATCAGCGGCTCATCCCCCTGGATGTTGATCGCCGCATCGCATGCGCACCGCCCCGCCACCTCCGCCGCCCGGTCCGTGCCGCTCGGATGCGACGCCGAGGTCATCTCCACCCGGCTGAAGCCCCGGGCTACCGCCGCAATCCGGTCGTCATCCGTCGCCACCACCACCTCCGCCAGCGACCGCGCCTGCCGGCAGCGCTCCACCACCCGCTGGATCAGCGGTTTTCCCGCAATCATCGCCAGCGGCTTGCCCGGAAACCGCGTCGATGCATACCGCGCCGGAACAATGCCTAAAATCCTCATCCTGGTTCTCCCTCCGCGCCGGACCCGGCCTGCGCCGTCAGACCCGGCCGCCCTTGATGCGCCAATCTCCGGTCGTCCAGAATCCAAACCGCCGCCGCCGCCAGATCGTCGCACACCACCACCCCCGCCAGCCGGCCCGATTCCTCACGCTCCGTCGCCCCCCCATAGCCGGTCCGCACCAGCAGGCATCGCCGCACCCCCGCGTTCCAGCCGCACTCGAGATCGATCCGCTTGTCGCCAATCATGTAGCTCCTGCTCAGATCGATTCCGAACTCGTCCCGCGCATCCCACAGAAATTGCGGGGACGGCTTGCGTCCGCGGCTCGGCTGGCCCGGCGCTTCCGGCGCCACGTAGATGCGGTCGATCCGCACGCCCGCCCGGCCCAGCTCCAGTTCCAATCGCGCGTGCACCCTCGAGACGTCCGCCAGGGTGAAATATCCGCGACCCACCCCCGACTGATTCGTCACCACGATGAGCCGGAATCCCGCGTCCCGCAACCGCCTCAGAGCCGGCCCCGCCCCCGGCAGAATGACCACCTCCTCCGGCTCCCGCAGATAGTGCCGCTCCTCGATGATCACGCCATCCCGATCCAGAAAGACGGCGGCGCCGCTCATAGCCTCATGCTCGCCAGCAGCTCCTCCGGGCTCACCGTCGCCGTGCCGACCTTGCCCACCACCACCCCGGCCGCCTGGTTCGAAAAAGCCGCCGCTACCGCCGGCTCCGCACCCGCCAGGATCGCCAGCGTGAAGCTCGCGATTACCGTGTCGCCCGCTCCGGACACATCGTAGATCTCCCGGGCCGCCGTCGGGATATGGAACGGCGGCCGGCCCCGCTCGCACAACAGCATGCCCTGATCCCCCAGCGTGATCAGCAGCAGCGCCGGATGCAGCTGGCGCAGCAGCTTCTCCGCCACCCCAAGCAGCCCTTCGTCCCGCCGCGGATCAGCACCCCGTGGCCCATCCGCCATCCCCGCCAGCTCGAACGCCTCCTTCCGGTTCGGCGTGATCAGCGACAAACCCTCCAGCCGCAACGCATGCACCGGCTTGGGATCCACGCTCAGCCAGATCCCCCTCGAACGACACGCCGCCTTGAGCGCCTCGAGCAGCCGCTGCGTCACCACCCCCTTGCCGTAATCGCCCACAACCACGGCGTCCACACCCCTCAACCCCCGCATCACCCGCCGCTCGAACCAGCTCTCCACATCCGCCCCCAATGGCCGGCACGACTCGCGGTCCACCCGCACCACCTGCTGCTGGTGCGCGATAATCCGAGTCTTGACGCTCGTCGGCCGGTCGATCTCCACCAGCAGGCCGTCACATCCCACGCGGCATTGACGCAACAGCCCCTTCAGCCGCGACGCCATCTCGTCCTTGCCCACCAGCCCCGCCAGCTCGACCCGCGCCCCCAGCGCCGTCAGATTCCGCGCCACGTTCGCCGCCCCGCCTGGCATCACGCTCTCATGATCGTACTCCAGAACCGGCACCGGCGCCTCCGGCGATATGCGCGTCACGCGGCCCCAGATATACTGATCGAGCATGACGTCGCCCAGCACCAACACCCGCGCTCGCCCCGCCATGCTCAGGATCCGACGCGCACCGGCTATCGACAATCGCCTCATATTCCGGCGGGCCGCACGGCTCGCCCGCGCCATTTAACCCGCACCGTCATCCGCTGGAAAGCCGGATTTTTCAAGGTCCCGCCGCAGCCGGTCGACGATCCCAGCATAGATGTTCTCCGCCAGCCGGTCCCGGCCCTCCTGCGTGAAATGCACCAGGTCGATGTATTGGTCATGACGGCCGTTCAATCCCCGGCTCGTGTCCACATGCCAGCAGCGCGGATTCGTCCGGGCCAGCTCCTCGATCATCCGGTTGTGAACGATGTTGCATTGAATCGCGGAATCCACGTTCGGAAATGCCCCGCGATAAAAGGCGATCACTTCCGGCTCGCTCTCCGCCGTCACCGACATGTTGTAGCTGGCCAGCGCCAGCTCGATGCCCTCCCGATCCGCCATCTGGATCAAACGGCGGTAGGTCTGCGCATACGGAGTCGCCAGCGCCGCATCCTTGCCCCCTGCCTTGATCGCAACCCGAGACCCGCCCGTCGCCCACCTCCGCCGGTAATGCAGCATCCGCAGCCGGTACTCGCATTGCGCGATCAAATAGAGAGGCCGATCCACAAAGTCCGGCGGCGGATCCTGCCGGACCGGCGCCAGCGTCTCGTCGATCATCGGAAATCCGTTATACCCGTGATACGATATGATCATGTCCGGCTCCAGCGACAGGATGTCTTCCTCGAGCCGGTTCACGTTGTCCAGCAGCGAATAGGCCGCCACCCCCGCGTTGATCACCTGCACCGGCCGATCCGTCGATAGCCGGTCCCGGATATACCCCTCGAGCACCTTCGGCCACGGGTTGTCATCCGCCTCCATCGTGTGCCCCATCGTCGTCGATTCCCCCAGCGCCACGATCCGATACACATCCCCCTTCTCGCGCGGAAATTCCTCGTCCCGAAATCCCAGGCTGTTGATCCGGAACTCGCTCTCGAAAAACGTCGCCGCGCTGTTCGGCTTCAGCCGAAAGGGAAGCTCGCCCTTCGGATCCGGCATCAGGATCTTCTTCTGCACCTTCGACCATTGCCGGACAAAATGCTCCCACCACAGCGCAAAGGTGATCGGATCCTGCCGGGCCGCCTCGAACGAGTAGACTTTCTTTTCCAGCGGCCGCTCGCTGACCGCTCGGTCCGGCGCGCGGATCGCGTCCACCACCGGCAATACCAGGATCAGCAGCAGCAGGGTGTTGATCGCCAGATGGATCGCCGGACGCCGAACCAGCACCGCCTTCGCCAGCACCAGCAAAACCACCGCCCCCACCAATCCCAACAGAAAAAACGTCCGCTGGTTCGTCGCATACGAATGGCTCAGAATATACCCGACACACCCGCCCCCCACCGCCAGGCCGAACCCCCACCAATACCGCCGCTGGCGCGCTTGCGGATACATGAGATTGATCAGCATCACCAGCGCAAACAGGCCCGCCGCAGCACAATACAACGACCAGCCAAACACAAAATGATAGGACAGGATGACGATGTCCGCACATGCCAGGAAACCCGACACCAGAAAGACAACGCCCAGCCAAGTCGTAAGAAAAGAGGTTCTCATGCCGTCATCGCACCGCTGGATATTCTCCCCGGGATCGCTGGCCCCTCATCCCCCTGCCCATGCCAGCGCCCACCGTTCGCCTAAACCTGGTCTCCTCCAGGATCGCGAAAGCCACCGAATTCCAGGCCCCGATTTTACTCGCCCGCCACGAGCCGTCCAAACTCTTTTCGCCTTCTCTGCAGAATCTGTAGGTTCCATCTTGATCTGCCTGCTGCTGGGAAGTGCCATTTTGACTCACAGATTCTGCCATCAAGCCCTCTTTTCCCAACCGCACAACCACAGCTCGCAGCCGATTGCGGATCCTTGTCAGCCTTGACCCGGCTTTTGCCACTGGAGAGCAAATAGGGTGACAGGTTTATAGTTTTGCCGCTCGATCTCCTTGTCGATCCCCAATAAAACTGCTAAGGGTCTGTCCAGCCGAAACCGTGGATGACGCGGAAATTATCGAAACATCTTTCCAGCATGCCCAACCCGCTCGATCCCGCGCATCCCGCACCTGGCCAACACCCATTGGCTCCCTCCTTGCGAGACCAGGCAGAGGCGGCCATTGAGGATCCCTGGATGAGCGTAATCATCCTCAACTACAATGGCGATCGGTGGCTGAAGCGATGCCTCGAGTCGATCGCCCGGCAGACGATCTTCACCCGCCTCGAGGTAATCGTCGCCGACAACGCATCCTCGGACGGCTCTGCGCAACTGGCCGCGGATCTCATCCGCGGCTGGCCGCGCGCGCAGGTGATCCTGCACGGCCAGAACCTCGGCTATTGCGAGGGCAATAACCGCGCCGCCCGAGAGGCCCGCGGCCGTTTCCTCCTCTTCCTCAATAACGACACATGGCTCGAGCCGGACTGCCTGGAGCAACTGCACCGCAACCTCGGGACCACCGGCGCCGCCGCCGGTTGCCCCCTCGTGCTCGATTATCAATCCGACCGATTCCAATCCCTCGGCGCCGAGGGCATGGACCTCTTCGGCTTCCCCAGCACGCGCCGGCTCCGATCCGATCCCGCAGCGGTCCTGATGCCCGAAGGCTGCGCTTACTGCATCGATCGGGCCGCCTTCGAACGCCTGGGCGGATTCGATCCGGAGCTCTTCATGTATGCCGACGAGTGGGACCTGTCCTGGCGCGTTTGGCTGGCCGGATACACCGCGCTGGCCATCCCCTCGGCCCGCCTTCACCACTGGGGCGCCGCCCAGTTGCTCGATGATCCCGCCGCGGCCCCCGCCGCCCTTCGCACCAGCGAATCCAAACGGTTCCTGGCGAATCGAAACAGCCTCGTGGTTCTCCTCAAGCACGCCCGCGGCATCCTCTGGGCGATCGCCATCCTCCAGGTAGCGTGGCTCTGCTTGGAAAGCCTTCTGGCCTTGCTGTTGGTCCGCCGGATCTCCTTCGTCCGGCGCGCGTATTGCGGCGCCTTCAAAGACTGCTGGCGCCTCCGCCGCCATATCCGCCAATCCCGCCGCCAATTCCTGCCGATGCGCCGCCATGGCGACCTCTGGTTCCTCCGGTTCCTCCGCCTCCGATTCAACCGCTGGGACGAGTGGATCCGCCTTCGCCGCGCCGCCCGGCTCGAAGTGTTGCCTCGCTAAAGGCCTGTGAAAAAATGAATTCCGATTTTCCACAGACCCCAAGAAGAGATTGCCTCGCTCCGACCCGGACCGCTATCCTTCTCGGAGCGTGAAAGTGGTCATTCTATGCGGCGGCCTCGGCACTCGCTTGCGCGAGGAAACCGAATACCGCCCCAAACCGATGGTTCCCATCGGCAACCGCCCAATCCTGTGGCATATCATGAAGCTCTACGCCCATCATGGCCACAAGGATTTCATCCTTTGCCTCGGCTACAAAGGCGAGGTCATCAAGGATTATTTCCGCAATTTCCACTGGAACACGAGCGATGTTACCCTTCGGCTCGGCCCCAAGCCCCGCATCGCCTATCACGGCCGGCACGAGGAATCCGATTGGACCGTCACCCTCCTCGACACCGGCCTCCGCACGCAGACGGGCGGGCGCCTCAAGCGCGCCCTGCGATTCATCGACGATGAGATCTTCCTCTGCACATACGGAGACGGCCTGACCGACAGCGACATCAACCAGAGCATCCGATTCCACCGCAAGCATCGCTCCATCGCCACCGCCACCGCCATCCAGCCCAGCGGGCGATTCGGCCAGCTCGCCCTCGACGGCCAGACCATCACCGCCTTCCGCGAGAAACCCGAGAAGGAGGATGCCTTCATCAGCGGCGGCTTCTTCGTCTTCAGCCGCGCGATCGAATCCTACCTCGGGGGAGACGAATGCGTGCTCGAGCAGGAACCGATGGCCCGCCTTGCCGCCGAGGGGCAGCTCAAGGCCTACCGCCATGATGGCTTCTGGCAATGCATGGACACATTCCGGGAACAGGAGCTGCTCAACCGGATGTGGCAATCCGGGTCCGCCCCGTGGAAGGTCTGGCCCTCCCCCCATGTTTAACCGCTATTACGCAGGCAAGCGAGTCTTGGTGACGGGCCACTCCGGCTTCAAAGGCGCCTGGCTCAGCCTCTGGCTCGAGGAGCTCGGCGCCACCGTCTGGGGCGCAGGCCTGCCTTCCCCCACCCGGCCCAACCTCTATTCGATCGTCCGCTCCCACGCCCCGAGCCGTGAAATCCTCGGCGATATCCGCGATCCCCGCTTCCTCCTGACCGTCTTCCGCAAGGCGCGGCCCGAAGCCGTCTTTCACCTGGCCGCCCAGGCCTGCGTCCGAACCTCCTATCGCCAGCCCCGCCAGACCGCCGAAACCAATGTCATGGGCGCCGTCCACCTCCTCGAGGCCATCCGTCATACCGGCTTCGCCGGCCCCGTCGTGATTGTCACCAGCGATAAATGCTACGAAAACATCGGCCGCGAAATCGGCTTCCGGGAAAATGACCCGCTGGGCGGCCACGACGTCTACTCCGCCAGCAAGGCCGCCTGCGAGATCCTCACCCACGCCTGGCGCCATTCTTTCTTCAGCGGCGCGACCAGCCCCGTCCGGATCGCGACGGCGCGCGGCGGCAATGTGATCGGCGGCGGCGATTACGCCCCGGATCGCATCGTCCCCGATTGCATCCGCGCCCTGATCCGCAAAGCCCCCATCGCCGTTCGCAGCCCCGAATCGGTGCGCCCCTGGCAGCATGTCCTGGATTGCCTGAGCGGCTACCTCTGGCTGGGCGCGCGCCTCGCATCCGCGCCTCCAGACTCGCCTCTGGCCAGCCCATTCAACTTCGGCCCCGGCCCCGGCGCCAATCGCCCCGTGCGGGAGTTGGTCGAGGCGCTCCTTCGCCACTGGCCCGGCCAATGGCGAGACGCCTCGGACCCCCAAGCCCCCCACGAAGCCATCCGGCTCAACATCGCCATCGACAAAGCCGTCATCCGGCTCCGCTGGCTGCCCACCTGGCCGTTCGACGAAACGGTCCGCCAAACCGCCGTCTGGTACCGCGCCCGGCACGGCGAGCGCCACCCGGACCTGCTCGGCCTTTCCCGCCAGCAAATCGCCCAGTTCACCCAGGCAGCCACCGCCCAGAACGTTGCCTGGACCCGCTCCACTGCCCCATGACCTTGCCCGCCTTTCGATGCCGGTCCTGCGGATCCGACCGCAGCACGCTCGTGCTCGACCTCGGCTGCCAGCCGCTTGCCAATCGCCTCCTCGCCCCATCCGACCTCGACCAGCCCGAGCCCCGCTTTCCACTTCGATTCCTGGTCTGCCAATCCTGCTGGCTCTGCCAAATCAGCGACCTCGTCCCCCCCGCAACCCTCTTTTCCGACTACGTCTACTTCACCTCGAATTCGGACACCATGATGCGCCATGCCCGGGATGCAGCGGCACGCTACACGCGCGAGTTCTCCCTGGGATCCTCGAGCCGCGTCATCGAAATCGCCAGCAACGACGGCTATCTCCTCACCCACTTCCTCCACGCCGGTGTGCCCTGCCTCGGAATCGAACCCGCCGCCAATATCGCCACCGTCGCCCGCACCCGCGGCATCCCTACCCTCACCGAGTTCTTCGATTCCCGCCTTGCCCGCCGGTTGGCTGCCGACGGCCAGCGCGCCGATCTGGTCCTCGGCAACAACGTCTTCGCTCACGTCCCCGACATCAACGATTTCGTCGCCGGCCTCGCCGCCGTCCTCGAGCCCCGCGGCCACGCCATCCTCGAGTTCCCCTATGCCGTCGATCTGCTCGAGCACAACGAGTTCGATACGATCTACCACGAGCATGTCTTCTACTTCTCGCTGACCGCTCTCGAGCCGGTTTTCGCGCGCCACGGGCTGGCCATCGTCCGCATCGAGCGCATCCCCATCCACGGCGGCTCTCTCCGGCTGTTCGCCAGCCCCGCCGGCGGGCATGCGGCCGATGAGACCGTCCCTGCCCTTCGGGCCATCGAGCACGCCAAAGGCGTCGACCGCCTCGAGTTCTACACTGGATTTGGCCGCCAGGTCGAAGCCATCCGGCAATCCCTGCACGACCTCCTGGCCCGGCTCCGACACGAAGGCCGGTCCATCGCCGCCTACGGCGCCTCCGCCAAAGGCAGCACCATGCTCAATTTCTTCGGCCTGGGCGCCGATACCATCGAGTTCATCGCCGATCGCAGCCCCCATAAACAAGGCCGCCTCTCGCCCGGCATGCACATCCCCATCGTCCCTCCCGATCGCATCCTCGAGCACCAGCCCGATTACACGCTGCTCCTCACCTGGAATTTCGCCGAGGAAATCCTCGCCCAGCAATCCGAATACCGCCGGCGCGGCGGACGGTTCATCATTCCCATCCCCTCCGTCCAAGTGGTTTAGCCGCCCATGAAATTCCATCCCGCCACTCTCCCCGGCCTCTGGCGAATCGAGCTCGAACCCCGATCCGATGAGCGCGGTTTCCTGGCCCGAACCTACTGCGAACAGGAGTTCGCCGCGCACGGCCTCAACACCTGCTGGCCGCAAGCCAACGTGACTCTGACCCGCCAGCGCGGATTCATCCGCGGCCTCCATTTCCAGGGCGAACCTTACCCGGAAACCAAGGTCATCCGCTGCTCCTCCGGCGCGATTTACGATGTCCTTGTCGATTTGCGGCGTGATTCGCCCGCGTTCGGCCGCTGGGAAGCCTTCGAGCTGAGCGCCGCCAGCCTCTGCCAGCTCTATGTCCCCGCCGGTTTCGCCCACGGATTCCAATGCCTGACCGATTCCTGCGAGGTCCACTACCTCATGTCCGAGCTCTACCATCCCGAATCCGCCCGTGGCGTCCGATGGAACGATCCCACCCTCGAGATCCCTTGGCCGATCCCCGACCCGTTCCTGTCCGAACGCGATCGCCAATGGCCTCTCCTGTCCGAACTGGCGTGAAGATCCTCCTCACAGGCTCGACCGGTTTCATTGGATCCGCGTTCCTCGATCACGCGCTGGCTGCCGGCCATTCGTTCGCCCTGCTCATCCCGCCCGGGGAAAAACTGCCCCGGTCGATGAGCCCTTCCGACCGCCTCCAGATGTTCCCCGGCACCCTGGCTGAAGCGCCGTGGGCTGACATCGCGAAGTTCGGCCCCGAGGCGTGCGTCCATGCCGCCTGGATCACCACCCCCGGCGTCTATCTGGAATCCCCCGATAATGACCGGTTCCTCGAATGGAGCGGGGCCTTTCTCGACCAGTTTTATCGGCATGGCGGCGCCTGGGCCCTCGGCCTGGGCACCTGCATCGAATACGCCCCCACCAACGGCCCGCGCTCCGAAGCCCACACCCCCATCGAGCCCGCCAGCCGTTACGCCCGATCCAAAAACAGCCTGAGGATCGCCCTCGAGGAAATCGCCGCGCGCCACGGCCGCACCGCCGCCTGGGCCCGGATCTTCTATCCCTACGGCCCCGGAGAGCACCCCTCGCGCCTCGGCAGCCAGATCATCCTCGAACTCCTCCGCGACCAGCCCGTCACCCTCCGAACCCCCGACACCGCCAAGGATTACATCTACATCGCCGACCTGGCCCGGGCCATTCTGACTGTGGTCGAACGCCGGTTCGCCGGCGCCATCAACCTCGGCACCGGCCAAGGCGTCACCGTCCGCCAGTTCGCCGAACAGATCGCCGCCCGCCTCGCGAAACCCAGCCTCATCCATTGCCTCTCCGGACATCGCGATCCCGCCGGAGATGTGATCGCCGATGCCACGCGCATCCGCGGACTGGGATGGCAGCCGCAAGTCGACCTCGGCCAAGGCATCGCCCAGTTGATCGCCCATGTGCAACGCTCTCCATCCATAACCCTATGAAGATTACGATCGACACCATCCAGAAAACCCTGGCCCTCGAACAGGACGGCCAGCGGCAGGATCTGCCCCTCTACGACCCCGCCGCCTTCGACGTCCTCTCGCGCCTCTGGCTCAAGGTCGGCTGGGACCTCAAATATTCCTATCAGTTCACCTGGCTGGGCCAGCCCATCATCCAGATGCCCGAGGACATCGTCCGCATCCAGGAGATCATCTGCCAGCTTCAGCCCGACGTGATCCTCGAAACCGGCATCGCCCATGGCGGATCTCTCCTCCTCTCCGCCAGCCTCTGCCGCCTCATGGGAACCGGCCGCGTGATCGGTGTCGACATCGAGATCCGCCCCCATAACCGGCGCGCCCTCGAGGAGCATCCCCTCCGGCCGCTCCTGACCATGATCGAAGGCAGCTCGATCGACCCCGAGATCGTCCGCCGCGTCAAGTCGCTCATCCGCCCCGGCGAGAAGGTTATCGTGCTCCTGGATTCCTGCCACACGCGGGACCATGTCCTGGCCGAGCTCGAAGCCTACCACGACCTGGTCCCCCCCGGCTCCTACCTCGTCGCCGCCGATGGCATCATGCACGACCTCGCCGATCTCCCGGCCGCCAAGCCCGACTGGACCTGGAACAATCCCGCCGAAGCCGCCCGCCAATTCGTCCAGCGCCACCCCCAGTTCGCCATCGACGAGCCCGCGCGCGCCTTCAACGAAAGCAAGCTCGCCAGCCATGTCACCTACTGGCCATCGGCCTTTGTCAAACGCATCCGCGATTGACCCGGCATGCCCGCTCTGACCACCATCCTGCCCGTCTTCAACGGCGAGCGCTTCCTGCCCGGCACGCTCGATGCCCTCGCCCGCCAATCGAGACCGCCCGACCGAATCGTCGTCCTCGATAATTGCTCGACCGATCGCACCCCGGAAATTGCCCGGCAGTTCCGCGGCCTGCCCTGCGAATACCACCGCCACCCGGCCAACATCGGTTTGATGAACAATCTGAACGAGGGGCTGGGTTTCGCTTCCGAGACCGATTACCTCCACATCCTGCCCGTCGATGACGGCGTCAAACCCGATTTCTTCCGCCGGATCCTCGATGCCCTCGATCCCGTCTCTCACCCAGCCGTGGGCTACAGCCTCATCGAGCGAACCAACGAGCAGGGCCAGCCTTTCCGCCCCCGCCACCCCCGACCGCTGCCGCCCCGGCGCATCCCCCTCCGCCAGTTCCTCGCCCGCCAGGCCAGGCTCCAGACCATCTGCTGCCCGGCCGTCGTCATGAAAACCGGCCGCCAGCCCGTCCCCTGCCGGTTCCGCCCCGATCTCCCCCAACTAGCCGACAACCTCTTCTTCGCCGAGTTCGCCGCCCGTTGCAGCCATGTCGTCGAGATCCCCGAATACCTCGCCCAAAACCGGCACCACTCGTTCTCCGCTTCCACCCATCACCGCCAACAGTTGCAAACCTGGGTCCTCGACGAGTGGAAAACCATGAACCTCGTGCTTGATCTCTGGAAGGAATCCCCCGCCATCCGCTGGCTCCGCCGGCGCCAGCTCCTCTGCCTCTTCGCCGCGCGCTCTTTCGTGAAGATCAAGCTCGTGCGCGCCTCGGACCCCGAGTTCGCCCGTGCCATCGCCGCAGCCGCCCGCCCGATCGCCGGGCGCACCTGCTGGCAGCTCGCCTGCCTCGCTGTCCAACTGCGCGATGCCGGGTGCGCCGTTCTCGGCCGCCCGCCCGAGATCTACGACCTGATCCCAACCCGCCACGCACCATGAATCCCACCAGCCTCTCCACCCGCCGCCGCGCCGGCTTCGGAATCGCCGCCGCGATCCTCGCCCTTGTCCTGGTCGCCCTGTTCCACCGCTCGTTCATCCCCGGAGAAACACTCTTCTCGAATGATGGCCCTCTGGGCGCTATCCAAGCCCAGGCCGATCACGCCTTCGGCTCCTTCCGCGGCCTTTGGATGGACCTCAACTGGATCGGATCCCGCCAGCCCGAAGCCCTCCCCAATCTCACCCAGGCGATCTATCTCCTCACCGGGCATGAGCCCGTGGTCTTTTCCAAGATCTACGCCCCTGTGTCTCTCTTCATTCTCGGGCTCTGCATCTGGGTTCTGTTCCGCCGCCTCGGCTTCAATCCCGCCGTCAGCGCCCTGGGCGCCCTCGCCGCCAGCCTCAACATGAACGTCTTCTCGAACGCCTGTTGGGGGCTGCCGACGCGCGCCTTGACATTGGGATGCGTGGCGCTGGCGATCGCGGCCCTCAGCGGCTCCGCCCGGCGCCTCCGCTGGACCGCCATCCCGCTGGCAGGATTCTCCCTCGGCTTGGCTCTCATGGAAGGCTACGACGTCGCCGCCATCTTCAGCCTCTATGTCGCCGTCTATGGCCTCTTTCGCGCCGCCGCCACGGCCGATCCCTGGCCCAGTGGGCTCCTCCGCGGCGCCGCCTCGGTCGCCCTTGTCGCCGTCTGCGCCGCCTGGATCTCCGCCCAGGCCCTCTCGACGCTCGTCCAAACCCAGGTCAAAGGCGTGGTCGGCATCGATCCCCAAAAGGAAAACGCCTCTGGATCCTGGGACTGGGCCACCCAGTGGAGCCTCCCCAAACTCGAAACCCTCCGCGTCATCGTTCCCGGCCTCTTCGGCTATCGCATGGATACGCCCGACGGCGGTAATTACTGGGGCACCGTCGGCCGCCATCCCGGCTGGGAAGAACACCGCCAGGGATTCCCCCGCCACTCCGGCTCGGGCGAGTACGCCGGGATCTTCGTCGTCCTCGTCGCCCTATGGGCCGCCGCCCAGGCGCTCCGCGGCCCCCGCAGCCCCTACCCCGAACACGAGCGGCGCCTTATCCTCTTCTGGAGCATCCTGGCCATCGTTTCGCTCGTCCTCGCCTATGGACGGCACGCGCCGTTCTATCGGATCATCTATGCGCTCCCCTATTTCTCGACGATCCGAAATCCCATCAAGTTCATGCACCCGTTCCACCTCTGTGTGCTGATCCTGTTCGGCTACGGTCTGCAGGACCTCTGGCGACGCTGCGTCGAGCGCCCGCAAACCAGCCCCGCCCCTCCCAAGGAACAGCTCCGCCGATGGTGGGCCAGCGCCGCCGCATTCGACCGCCGGTGGTTCATCGGCGCCGCCGCCGCGCTCGCCTTCAGCCTCCTCGGCTGGCTCATCTATTCATCCTCGCCCAAGGAGATGATCCGCTATCTGACCGCCAACGGGATCGATCCGGCGCAGGCCGCCGCGATCCACCAGTTCAGCGTCTATGAGGCGGGCCTGTGCGTTGGCGTCCTGACCCTGTCCCTGGCCCTCCTGGTGGCCATCGCCGGCGGCCTGCTCTCGAGCCATCGCGCCCGCTGGGCCGCCATCGCCGCCGGATCGCTCCTGGTCATCGACCTTGGCCGGGCCAACCTTCCCTGGATCACCTACTACAATTATCAGGAGAAATACGCCTCGAATCCTGTGGTCGATATCCTCCGCGACAAACCGTGGGAGCGGCGCGTGACCCTCTGGGCCTACCCCGGCGGCGAATCGTTCACTCTCATGCAGCAGTGGTACTCGATCGAGTGGCTCCAGCAGCTCTTCCCGTTCTACCGGATCCACTCGCTGGACGTTGTCCAGGAACCCCGCGAGTCGGCCGATAACCGCGCCTATCGCGGCGCCTTCTCCCGCACCAACCTCGCCTCGACCATCCGCCTCTGGGAGCTCTCCAACACCCGTTTCATCCTCGCCCCCGGCGGCGATTTCATCCCGGGCATCAACCAGCAGTTCGATGCCGATCGCCAGCGTTTCCGCCTCCACACGCCCTACGACATCGCCGCCCGCCACGCCAACGCCACCCGGCTCGAAGACCTCACCACCGCCGTCCGGCCCGAAGGCCGATGCGCCCTCGTCGAGTTCACCGGCGCTCTCCCCCGCGCCGCCCTCTACTCCCATTGGCAGGTGTCCACCAACGACGACGCCACCCTGCGCCAGCTGGCCAACCCGTCCTTCGATCCCCACCGCTCAGTCATCGTCGCCGACAACATCGCCCCGCCACCCGCCCCCGCCGAGAACGCCCCGCCTGCCACCAACCGCGTCGCCACCACGTCCTACTCGTCCATGAAGATCCGGATGGAAACCGCCTCGACCACCCCCGCTATCCTCCTTCTCAACGACAAGCACGATCCCAATTGGCAGGTCTTCGTCGACGATCGGCCCGCCCCCTTGCTGCGCTGCAATTTCATCATGCGAGGCGTCGAGGTCCCGCCGGGCACGCACCGCGTCGAGTGGCGTTTCGAGCCGCCCATGACGCCCTTGATCGTGAGCCTGACCGCCTGGGCCGCCGCGCTCGCCTGCCTGATCCTCCTCCTCCTGGCCCGCCGCCCCTCGACGCCGGCCGCCGATCCATCGCCGTCGCCCAATCTCCCATGAGCCACCAGGATACCTATCGCCATAACGAGGAATACGCCCAGTTCCTCGCGCAATGGGATGCCGGCTTTTACGCCAAGTACGCCGACACGCTCCGCCCCTCGCGGCCCGGCGCCCGCGCCCTCGATGTCGGATGCGGCGTCGGCCAGGTCGTCTCCCGGCTCGATGCCGGCGGGTTCGAAGCCCACGGCGTCGAGGTCTCTGAAGCCAACCTCCAGCGCGCCCAACAGGCCAGCCCGCGCTGCGTCCTGTACGACGGATGCCATCTCCCGTTCCCCGACCGCCATTTCGCCAGCGCCGGCGCCCTCAATGTCCTCGAGCATGTCGAGGCGCCCGAGGAGTTCCTCGCCGAACTGGTCCGCGTCACCGAACCCGGCGGCCGCATTGTCGTCTCGAGCCCCAACTTCTATCGGGTCCTTGGCTTCCGCGATTACCACCCGCGCATGCGCGGCTTCCGCACCAAATGGCAAAACGCACGCCGCCTCCTCGAAAAACGCCGCCAGATGCGCACCGATCCCGCCAGCGTCCGGTTCGATCGGATGACTCCGATCGTCAAGGAGCCGTTCACGCCCGACGACGATGCCATCGTCGCCACCAACCCCCTCGAGATCGCCTTCCAGCTCGAACGCGCTGGCTGCCGCCTCGAGCAGGTCTCCTGCACGGACCGCTATGTGAACCGTGTCGTGGACCTGGTCCTGAACGCCACGCCGCTGCGCTACCTCATGTTCAACGCGTTCGTCGTCGCCCGCAAGCGGTAGCCGCCTCAGGGCGCCGGCGTGATCTTGAGACGATAAAACGCGGGCGCCGCTGGCGGATGGAACTGGTAGCTCGACCGCTCCCCATTGCCTTCCAGGACCGCGCCCGGCACGCTTTGCCAGCCAGTCAGATTGGCGCACTGCTCGATCTGGTAGCGATAGCCGGCCACCGACCACCATTCGAGCGTCAGTTGATTTGGCTGCCCCGGCGCTGAACTCAGCCGCGCTTCGAGATCCGTCCGCATCCGGATCGGCGGGGCATCGCCCGCCACATCCGCCAACCGCAATGCCTCGAGTTCGGCCAGCGTCGCCAGCCCCGACGTGCCGCTGCCGCCATGCATCCGCAGGTTGTCCAGCCAGCCGTCCATGGGCTGGGTCGGCCGGCTGAAGGAGAAACTGTTGCCGACCGACAGCACGCTATAATACGGCTCCAGCACTCCGGCCGCCATGGTGTTGGTCGAAACTGCGGCGACAGGCGACGTCCGACTCCCTTTGTAGAACACCAGGTTG
The DNA here is from genome assembly GCA_964458325.1 of uncultured Verrucomicrobiota bacterium. Classification (GTDB taxonomy): domain Bacteria; phylum Verrucomicrobiota; class Verrucomicrobiia; order Limisphaerales; family UBA1319; genus JAGMXM01. The sequence continues at coordinate 22,322 of CAYWIM010000028.1, read as the reverse complement.
TCCGCCGATCGGGTGCCGTCATAGCCTATGGCGAGGAACACCCACTGGTTGACCTCCGTGTACAAGGGCTGCGTGGAGCTGTTTTGGTAGTTAATGCCTAGAGACAGCCCTCCATCAGGATAGGCATACACCGTTATCTTCCCATCCTCCCGGGCGATCAGCCTGGCAAAACGATCCGCAACTTCGCTCTCGGTCCGAAACCATCCGCTGAAGGTCACCGAATCCAATCGCGGCCAGCCAATGCCCTGCATGACCGCCCGGCCGCCCTGGCCATCCGAGCCCATGAACGTCGATACCGTGTTGTCGAACGACCGGTCCTTCGTCAGCCCCGACACGCCGCCGCCCAACGCGCTGTGCCAGTCCGCCGCCCCTCCTTCCTGCGTCTGAAACTGGAACGGCCAATCCCATTGGCTCCTCTCCGTCGTCCGCGTCACCGGCCCCGAATCGTTGAACGTCAGTTCGAACAACAGATTCGCGGCGCCAGATGCCGCCGCTTGCATCCACAACACGCTTGTCAAAATGGCCAGCAGGATTCTCATGGTGGCGGGATCCTCTTATCCTCGGGAATTCTTGAAAAGCCAAATCGATGGTGCCCCGGCTCATTTCTTTTTGGCGTTCTGCCGGGGTTTCCCGGCCGTTCTGGCAGCCGATGGCCAAACCCGGAAAACGGGTGCGGGCAGCGGCCGGCCTGCCGCAGCTCGGGCATCAAGCAGGCGGCGTGGCAAGGAATATGCTATAGTTATAACAAGGCTGGCCATCGAACGGTCCGCAATCGGCGATTGCGGCAGACCGCCCTTTCGGCCAGGATGTTCGGCAAAGGCGGCGACCACTGGCTTATGTGCGGATTCGATCGACATCATTGGCGGCTCCCGGGGCCCAAACCCACGGGGAGAGAACCCGTTGCAGGAGGCTTCACGCTGATCGAGTTGCTGGTGGTCATCACGATCATCGGCATCCTGGCCAGCATGCTCCTACCCTCCCTGAGCCGCGCGAAGGAGAAGGCCCGCACCGCCACCTGCATCAACAACCTCCACCAGATGAGCGTCGCCCTGAAGCTCTACGTCGACGACCACGACGATAAACTGCCCTCGATCCGGGCGAGGGAGCCCGGCGTCGGCACGGTCAAGCTCACCCGCATGACGCTCGGCGGGCCCGATCCACTGCCCGCGCTTCTCGAGCACTTCCCCTCGGCCCGGGCGCGTCCTCTCTACCGCTATCTGCCGCCCTCCGAGGTGTTCAAGTGCCCCGCAGACAAAGGCCAACGCACGCTTCCCTGCCCGCTCCCATCCCTGAAACCGTCCAACTTCGAAACCATCGGCTGCAGCTACCAATACAACGCCGGCGGGCTCACCACCCTCGCCGGAGGCGGATTCCGTCATACCCCGGAAGACACCGCCGAAGGGATCGCCGAGAAAACCGAAAGCTGGGCGCCCAATCCCGTCCGCTACATCCTCCTGCACGAGCCGCCCGCGCGTCTCTACGGATGCACAACCTCCCCGCCCCAATGGTATCAGTGGCATTACGTCCAGGGCAGCAGCGATATCTCCGATCCGGTCACCGCCCGCCAGGAATTTATCTCGCCCATCCTGTTCGTGGACGGCCACGTGGCCATCCACGACTTTTCGAAAGCCCTGTCCGTCGATCCCTATTACCCCTACGAAGCCACCCGGGAATGGATTTGGTACAAGCCCCTGGACAGCCGCGTGCTCGATCCTTGATCTCCCACCCCTGAACCCTCCCAATCCATGGCGTCATCGATCGTTCTCACCCGGCAAGTGCACGTGGAGGAGCTGCCCGCCTTCGGCGCCGACGTCGCCAGCCGGCTGGCCGCTCCCGGCCGGCCCGCCTCCGAGCTCGAGACCATTTTCGCCGAATCCATCCAAGCCCATTGCGTGACCTGCGGGATCGAGCTCAGCGGAGCTGACCTGCACCAGCTGGCGCTGGTCGATGTCCACGATCCATCGGCCTTTCCGAAGCTGGCCCGGCTCAAACAGGGTTACTGCGGCAGGAAAGATTGCTCGTCACGGTTCTTCCTCGTCGAGTTCCTAGCCCGGCCCGGGCTGGACTGGCTGGCCATCCTCGAGCCGGCCCCCGCCGCCCCGGCCGGAGCGGACCCTGCAGCCTTGACAAAGGCCGGTCTGCGTTCGGCCGCTTTCCAGGCGGCCCGGCGGAAGTTCCTTTTCCGGGTGGGGATCGGCCTGGCCTTCGTGGCGCTGCTCCTGCTCATCCGGTTCTTCCAGCGCGGCGGGACTATCCCCGGGTTCACCCCCGAACCCAAGTACCGGGTCGATCCCGCATCCGTCACGAACGCACCGTAAACCTCGCCCGCCGCCTGTCGGCCCGGTCCCCTGACCGGGCATTTGGATCTGGGCCATCCAGCGCCGCGTGAGGTCACGCGGCATCTCCAGCGTCCGCTCCCCGTGTAGGCCGGGTCCCCCGACCCGGCGTTGTATTTAGCCCGTAATCAAGGTCCGCAGATACCGAACGCTCGATTCAGCCCAGTCGGCTTCGCAATCGAGCGTCTGCTCGAGGCGCGGGGCCGGGGGAGTCCAAAGCTCGACGATGGCGTTGCAGTCCCGTCCCGCGGCGCGCAGTTCTTCGAGGGTCCCGGAGATATCGAGCCGGCCTGCCCCAGCCGGCCGCCCCTCGATGATCAGCCCCATCCGATGATCCATCCGGCGCAGGACGAAATCCTTGACGTGGAGACAGACGACATACGGGGCCAGGATCTTGACCACGGCCGCTGGAGGCTCGAGCGCGCCAAACGAATTGACGGTGTCCAGGACAATCCCCACGCGATCCTCGCCCAGCTGCCGCACCATCCCCGCCAGGGTCGCCGCCGAGAAGCGGTCGTGATTTTCGATCCCCAGACGCACCCCGGCTGCCGCCCACTCCGGCATCAGCGGCGCCAGCCGCCGCACGGCCTCCTCGGCGCTGGGCTCGTCCCCGGCGGAATCGATCACCAGCCGCACAAAACCGCAACCGAGCCGAACCGCCAGGCGCAGATGCGCCCGCAGGTTCTCCGGATTTAATCCGCGCGTCCCGATCTCGAGGCTGATCCCGCGGCTATGGGCGTGCCCGATCAGGGCCGCCAGCTCGGTCTCGGACAGGGCGATCAGGGGCAAATTCTCGCAGAACTGAACGACCTGGACCCCGAGCTGCTGCGCCTTGGCCAGCAGCCCGAACGCATCCAGCGGCTGCGGCGGCGGATGCCCCGCCACGCCAATCGCCCATGTGTAGGTGTAAGTGCCAATCCCGATTTTCATGTTGTGCTCCGTGATCCGCCCGTTGCCCTTTGCCGAAGCCGGCCGACGGCCGGCTCACGCCTCGACGCGGACGGCCTGACCGGTCGCCGCTGACCGATACGCTCCAAACACAAGCCGCAGCGTCTTGAGGTTGTCCTCGCCGGTCGTCTCGGCTGGATGCTCGCCCCGCAGCGCGCCCAGGAGATGCGCATTGCAGGCCACTCCGCTTGACTGGCTCAACGCGTATCGAGGATCCGCCCATGCGTGCCAGGCCGGCGCGTGCCGCCGGCCTATCGTTCCCTGATCGGTTGTGACCCGAACCCAGCAGTCCGGCCCCAGCTCGATCGAGCCCCGATCGCCCTCGACGGTAATGTAGGTTTCCGGGAAACGCTCGTGCTCGAGCCGGCTCGCATAGCTGATCTCGCAGGTGACTGTGGCCCCCGACATCATCGAGAGCATGACCGTCGCGACATCTTCCCCCCGAATATCGCCATGCACCCGAGCCGTCCGGCAGTATACCCCCTCCACCTCCCCAAACAGCATCCGCGCCGTATCCAGTATGTGGACGCCCATGTCCGTCAAAATGAACTGATCCAGCTCCTTGAGAAACGGCTGGTTGTCGAAAACCGGAAAGCTGTTGCAGTACTGGATTCGCGCTCGGAACACGCGGCCCGCCACACCGGCATCCAGGTGCGCTTTGAGCGCGCGGATGGGTGTCTGCCACCGCCAGTTCTCGTGGATCAACAGCGGCACGCCCGCTTCCCGGCAGGAAGCAACCATGGCCTCCGCGGTTTCGAGGTCGGGCGCCATCGGTTTCTGGCAGATCACCGGCCGGCGATGGGCCGCCGCCAGGCTCACCAGCCGCCCGTGCGAATTCACATCCGTGATGACATCGATGAAATCGACCGGCTCGGATCGGAGCAGGGCCTCCGGATCATCGTAAATCGCGCCGATGCCAAATTCCTGGCCGAGTGCCTCGGCCTTCCGCCGGGTCCGGTTGTAGAGCGCCACGCATCGCACCCCGGCCAATTCCCTCCAGGCCGCCAGCTGATAACGCGACCAATATCCCGTGCCGAATATCGCAAAACGCAAGTCCTTCATGCCTTGTGGACGCCAGTCACCCATTTCATGCGTGCGGGCGAGCCTGCCATATCTCCCATGGCCCCGCCAGTAGAAAGTCCGGATTCTCTTCCCGAGCGCATTGTGGTTCAATCGGAGCCATGATTGCCCGGGTGCGGCTCGATCTGCGATTGCCCAAGGAATTCGATTACCGAATTCCCTCGGAGCTCGAGGGGCAGATCGCCGTCGGCAGCCGCGTCAAGGTCCCATTCGGCACGCGGCAGGTCCTGGGCTGCGTGGTCGCGCTGGTGGATTCCTCCCCGCGCCAGGACCTGCGTTCCATCCTCCAGGCCGTTGGCGGCGCAAGCCTGCTGACGCCGAAGGTGCTCGAGCTGGCCCGGTGGGTGGCGGGGTATTATTGCTGCCCGCTCGAGCTGGCCCTCAAAAGCGCCCTGCCGGAAGCCGTCCGACGCGAACAAGCCGGATGGAAACATCAGCTCTGGGTCCGGGCTCGGCCCCGAACCGGAGAACTTCCCAAGCTCACGCCGCGGCAGCTCGAGATCTGGCAGGTCATCCAGGAGTGGCGCGAGATGACTCTCTCCGAACTGCTGCGCATTGCCCAAACCACCCCGGATACCATCCGCCGCCTCGAGGACCGCGGCCTGGTCACCATCCAGTCCCAGATCTCCGAACGCGATCCCTACAGCCAGGAGGAGCTGGTCTCGACGCAACCCCTGGACTTGAATCCGGAACAGGCCGCCGCCCTCGCCTCGATCACGGCCGCCCTCGAGCCGCCCCCCGCCCCCGATCCTCATCCCAACCCCCCGGTATTCCTCCTCCACGGCGTGACCGGCAGCGGCAAGACCGAGGTCTACCTTCAGGCGATCGCCCAGGCCTTGCGCCAGGATCGCGGAGCCATCGTCCTCGTCCCCGAAATCTCCCTCACCCCGCAAACGGTCGAACGCTTCAAAGCCCGCTTTCAGGCAGCCGAGCCGCGAACGCTCGTCGCCGTCCTCCACAGCCAATTATCGGCCGGCGAACGCCACGACGAGTGGCACAAAATCCGCCAGGGCCGCGCCCGCATCGTCATCGGCCCGCGCTCGGCCGTGTTCGCTCCGGTCGATCCCTTGGGACTGATCATCGTCGATGAGGAACACGAGCATTCCTACAAACAGGAGGAAGCGCCGCGCTACCACGCCCGGGACGTCGCCGTCGTCCGCGGCCGCCAGGAGGGCGCCGTCGTGGTCCTGGGGTCCGCCACGCCGTCTCTCGAAAGCTATTACAATGCCCTCCACGGCAAGTACCGCCTGCTCGAGCTCCCGGCCCGGATCGACGACCGGCGGCTGCCCGTCGTCCGCGTGGTCGATCTGCGCCTCGCCCAGCGCAAAGAGAAAGGGCCTGCCATCTTTTCCCCGCCCCTCCTCGAGGCCATGCGCCAGCGGCTCGAACGCCGCGAGCAGACCATGCTCTTCCTCAACCGCCGCGGCTACGCCACTTCGCTCCAGTGCCCGCGATGCGGCTATGTGGCCGGCTGCCCCAATTGCAGCCTCTCCCTCACCTACCATCGACAGGTCCAGCAGTTGCGCTGCCACCTCTGCGGCTACGCCGCCCCCGCCCCGCAGACCTGCCCCCAGCCCGGCTGCGCTAACCCCGCCATCCGCTTCTCCGGCCTGGGCACCGAAAAGGTCGAAGCCTCCCTCGCCAAACTCTTCCCCCAGGCCCGCATCACCCGCATGGACTCCGATACCCTCAAACGCAAGGACGATTACCGCCGCATCCTGAGCGAGTTCCGCGTGGGCAAGATCGATATCCTCGTCGGCACCCAGATGATCGCTAAAGGGCTCCATTTCCCCAATGTCACCCTCGTCGGGATCATCTACGCCGATCTCGGCCTGCACCTGCCCGATTTCCGCGCGGGCGAACGGACCTTCCAGCTCCTGACCCAGGTTGCGGGCCGCGCAGGCCGGGGCGATGTCGAAGGCGAGGTCTTCGTCCAGGCCTTCACCCCGTTTCACCCCGCCATCCAATACGCTCGCCGGCACGATTATGTCGGCTTTTACGAACAGGAAATCGAGTTTCGCGCCCAGCTCAATTACCCGCCCGTCGTGCGGTTCGCCATCCTGACCCTCGAAGGCCGCAACGAAGATAAAGTCAGCTTCTCGGCCGATTACCTCAAAAAGCAGCTCGACCAGCGCCTCGCCGGATGGAAAGATCTCGCCATCTCCGAACCCGCTCCCGCTCCCTTGCTCCGCGCCGAAAGCTTCTACCGCTACCAAATCCTGATCCGCCGCCCGACTATGGCCCGCCTGAGCCGCGAGCTCGCCGCCCTCGTCGAGTCCATCGCCTTGCCGGAAAACATCCGCCTCACCGTCGACGTCGATCCCGTCAACCTCATGTAGCCCCCGGCGCGCGGTCCCCTCTGCCACCGCTGCCCCGCCTTCCAATCACAGCCCCGTCGGCAGATCCAGGAATGCCCAAGGCACCCCGAACCGCCGCCCCAACCATGCCGCCAATGCGCGCACCCCGAACGTCTCGGTCGCGTAATGGCCTCCATAGAGCACGTTGATCCCCAACTCCTCCGCCACACCGTAGGTCCAGTGCGGTCCTTCCCCGGTCACGAACGTGTCCACTCCCTCTTCCGCCGCCACGCGAATCTCATCCCCCGCGCCGCCCGACACCACGCCAATCCGCCGGCATACCGCGGGCCCGCACGGCACGACCCGACATGGCCCTCCCACCGCCCGCTCGAAACGCTCGATCAGTTCCGACCGCGCCAGCCGCGCGCGCGCCCTCCATCCGATGAATCCGCCGTGCAGTTTCAGAAAGGGATCGGATGCCTCCAGCCCCAGCGCCCGGCAGAGCTGCGCGTTGTTCCCGACGCGCGGATGCGCATCCAGCGGCAGGTGCGAGCTGTAGACCGCCAGGTTATGCTCCCATAGCCGGCCGAACATCCGGTAGCGCGGCCCCGTCCATGGCTGCCCGGGCGACCAAAATAATCCGTGATGCACTAAAAGCAGATCCGCCCCCGCCTCGATCGCTGAGCCGATCGTTGCCTCCCGCGCATCCACGGCCGCCGCCAGGCGCGTCACTCGACCCCGGTTCTGGACCTGCAACCCGTTGAACGCTTGCGCCCAATCGTCAAACCGATCGGGCCGCAGCAGCCGGTCGCAAGCCCCTGCCACCTCGCGCAAACTCGCTCCCATGACCAATCCCCCGTCTGATCCGCCCCGGGCACCTGTCTCGGGACTTCGGACACGCCTATTTCAACACGTTTTCTTCCAGGATCGGATCGGTGAACATGATGTGCCCATACAAGGCCCCCCACGAACCGTCCGACTGCCGATCCTTGCTGATATCCAACGTGTGCAGCTTGACCTCGACCCCAGCCCGTGCCGCCACCTGAGCCGTGACACTCCGAGTCGTCCGAAACCGGAGGGCCGTGCGCGTCGTGTCCGTCGGCTCGATCACGCTCTCCTCCTTCCAATCCGGGCGGATGATCGTGACGCGAAGAACCTTGGCCCCCGCAATGGCCTCGATCACAATGGCCTCGGCCTTCGATTTGAGCTGCTTGAGATCCTGGCCGGAATAGCGATCCGCCGTCAGGCGGGTGCTCGCGACGCGGGCCTTCCGGATCGCTTCGTCCCGCCGCTCGATGTCCGTCAACCGCTTGCGCAGGCCCTCGATCCGGCTGTCGTCCGCCGGAACCAGCGCCGCCGCCAGGTTGATCTTGGCCCGGCTGTCGCTCAATTGATCCTTCTGAAGCGTCAGCACCGGCTCCTTGCCTCCCGGCGGTTTCGCTTCCTGGGTTTTGAGAAAGCGTTCCTGCTGCTCGAGCAATTCGCCCGCCGAGCTCACGCTTTCCTCCACAAACAATTGATGGGACTTCGCAAACGACTCGAGCGCATACCGCAGTTGCCGCGCATGCTCGGCCAGCGTATCGCCCGGGGCCGGCAGACCCGCCTTGTCGTATTCGGCCAGCGCCGCCCCCGCCTCCCGCCGCAGGTTGATCACCCGCGCCAATTCATCCAGGGCGCGCGGCGCGGAAGCAGGCATCCATTTGTCCTTGTCGTGGCCTTGCCGGCCCGGACCCAGAACGTAGGGGGCCAAGCGCGCCTCCCACTTGCCGGATTCGGACTTCGCGGCATCGCCGGCCTGCTGCGCCGCCGTGGCGCCCTCCGCCGCGCTCGCAACCTGCTTCTCGAGAGCCGCAATCCGATCCGTCACCGCGCGGATGTCCGGATGGCTGGCCGGCGCCTGATCCCCGAACTGGGCCTGGATCTCTTCCAGCTTTTCCTGAGCCGTCTTGATCCCCGCCTTCGCCGACTCCATCCGCCATTGAGCCGATGCGGTCGCACTCCCCATCGCCCGCTCCGCCTCGGTCAACGAACGATCCGCCTCGCGAAGCCGATAGGACGCACCCGCGGGCAGCTTGCCCGCCGTGGCCGCGCTCACCGCCCCCGCGGCGGCGGCCGGCGCCCCTGTGCCCTTCGGTTGCCGCGCCTCAATGTCTTTCTTGAGCTTCGCCGATCTCTGCTCGAGCGAACTCACCTGGGCATTCGCAGGATCCGCCGCCCTCAGTCCGCGGATCAGGTCCTCTGCCTTCTGGAGCGATTCCGCCGCCTCACTCAGCTTGCCATTGAACAAATTCCCTTGGGCCGTCCGCAACGCCGTGTTCGCATCGCGCGCCAGCGAAGCCGCATCCGCCCCCTCCGCCAGATCCCCCCCCAAAACGCCCAAACCCAGCACTCCCACCGCAAGGATCATCCCCCATCCCCATGTCCGCGTCTTGCTCCAATACCCCGTGGGTTTGGCACGGAGAGCTCGATCGCGCCTCGCAGCACGGACCCTTCCTTCGGGTTGGGAAAAAATGACCGGATTGAAGTGGTTCTTGCTTAGGTTCATAGGAGTGGAATATGTAGAGCTTTCCGAATTTTTTCAAGTCAAATTGACTCGGAATAACACATGGCGCCCGTGCGGCATCCGTCTCGATCCGGAGCCGCGGACGCAAGGAAGCGCGAACCGGCCACCCACCAACCCGCATCATTCCCGGGGTGGCTGCCCCGTCGAGTTTCGCGAGCCCCACGGGCTCACGGCACGCTCAGCTGGAGGAACTTCGCCGGCACCGCTGGATCAACCCGATTGGTGACGCTGAATCGACCGGAACCGTCAAACACGCCGCTCGACTCGAATCCCCAGCTGGCGGGAGGCGCGGTGACATTGGTCGAACCCCAGACGGAGAAGCCGCCTCCCGGTGTGCCATTGGTGCCGCCAAAGACCAGTTGATCCCCGCTCAGCACGACCGTTGTCACCGCCGGCTTCGGCACGGCCACCGATGCCACCGAGATGCTGCCGTCCACGGCCAGATGGTTGGCCCACACCACACCTGCCCCGGTAACCGCCAACCCACCGCCATTGAGGACCGGCTTGTCGAACAGAGTGAAATTGTCGTTCACCGCCAGCGCCGGTCCCAGGTTCGATACGGTCACCGTCCCCGTGCCCGCGTTGGTCAGAACCCCGCCCACCGATACCCTGTCGCTGGTCGGCATTCGGCCTTTGTCGATCTCGACCTCGAGGCTGCCTCCGATCGTCAAATCGCTTTGAAGGGTCAGCGTGCCGAATGGCGCGCCCGGGGAAAGCGCGCCGCCCGGCTCGACCGTCACCGGCCCCGTAAAAGTCCCCTCCCCGCCCAGCGCCCCCGCGCTGACGGTGCTGGAGCTGGCATTGTTGTTGCCGTTGATGAATAGAACGCCGCCGCCCGTTTTTGCCAATTCCCCGTTCGAGATGTCCCCGCTCAGGATCGATCGAGCGGCATTCTCGACCTGAATCGACTTGGCGCTCCCGCCCAGATTGATCGGGCCGGACAAGGTCAGATCATGGACGCCCTTGATGATGAACGCCTGGCCCGCGCTGTTCAGGACGATCTCGTTGGCCACCGTCCGCGCCCCGCCCGCTGCGTACACAGCCGTGTAGGTCGCGTTGTCCTGATTCAATGCCCCCACCCCAATCGGGCCCGAGTCGATCATGCCTGGGAAAGTCGACACGGTCGAAACGCCGAATCCGATGCTCCCCTCGCGAAGCAGGGTCCCGCCGTAATAGGTGTTCGCCGCGTTAAAGACGGTCTCCCCGGTGTAACCCTGGCCCGGCCAGCGGCGCTGATATGCGCCGGGACCCGAGATGATCCCGTTGAACACCTGAGCCCCTTCGGTGTTATACGACTGCAGCGTGGTCTGCAGATCGATCGGCCCGCTGTAGGCCAATCCACCGGCGTTGATCCGGATGGGGCCGCTGCCCGAGAGCGTGAGCGTCCCGCCCGTGCGGCTGATCGCGCCGCTATTGAGCTGCAGCGAGCTGCTCGATGTGTTCTCAATCGTGCTGTCCGCCGTCACCTGAATCGCATTGTCGATCTGCAGCCCCACGCAGCTCAGGACACCTCCCGCCAGCGTCACTATCCCCGATCCCAGCGCCGTCGCGCTCCCCGCCAGCAATGTGCTTTGGTTGCGGATGGTCGTGCCGCCGCTATACGAGTTGTTGCCGCTCAAGGTCAGCTGTCCGCCCCCGCGATGCACGACCGCGCCCGTCCCTGTGATCATCGCGCTGTTCGTGACCGCATCGGCCCGGTGAAACGCCAGCGTCCCGTGGTTGATCACATTGCCGAGACCCAGCGACCCTCCCCAGGCCACTCCATCGCCCAGTTGAATCGTTCCGCCCCCAATCACCGTTTCCCCCGTGTAATCGTTGTCGATGGTCAGCGTCAGCTGGCCAGAATTGGTCTTCAGCAGCCCGCCCGTCCCCGTGATCCGCCCGCCGCTGCTCGAGCCGAACACGTAATCCTTGACGGCATTCACGACGACCTCGCCCGGATTCACCGCGGCCGCGATGTCCACCGCCGGCTGGTTCAGCCCCGAATCGTCGAAGGTCACGTTGTCCCCGCCCTTAAACACGGCCGGATCCAACTGCTCCAAATCGAGTTTGAATGGCGGGGATGCCAAACGGATTGGAAAAATCAAAGTCGTGGCACTCATCACCTACCCAATAGCCGAAAGGTAGGGCGGCCACTCCGTGGACGCCGCATTGATGGCTGCAAGCTGACAGCCCGGCGCGCAGCGGAGTGCGCACCCTACCCGATAGCCGAAAGGTAGGGCAACCACTCTGTGCGTGCTGGTTTATAGCCGCCAGCACCGGCCTTCAGCCGCCCTCCCCCACCCCACGCGGCGCAGGGGCAGGGAGGGCGCAGACCCTGGCTCGGAACTCTCCCCACGCTTCCCTTCAGGCGATCGAATTGCCTCCACAAGCCCATCCGTCATTCATGAATCCGATCAAACTCGCACTCAATCTGGCAGATGTCTTCCCCAAGCGGATGCTTCAGAGCCCAAGTGTCCACCACCAATCTCCCCATGCTTCCCTTCAGGCGTGCGTCCTTGACAACCGTACCCTGACGCAGCATTCGGCTGATCTCTTCAAGCCGCGACTTGATAAATTGAAGGTTCCTGAGGCTGTCGACCGCTTCTTGCCCTTCCAGCGCCTTCTCGATTTCAGCCCGGATGGCTTCCGCGGCAATATCGGCGGAACCCGCCAGAGCCTTGTATTTTGCCAACGGGATTGTCATGGTTCCAACAAGTCGTTGCGCCAATCCAAGACGAACTTTTGAATCTGCCCTCCAGGCAGGGCTTGCAGCTGCGGCGCGCAGCGGAGTGCGCGCCCTACCCGATAGCCGAAAGGTAGGGCAACCACTCTGTGCGTGCTGGTTGATAGCCGCCAGCGCCGGCCTTTAGCCACCCTGCCCGCTAACCCCAGCCGATTTAGATCAACTCAACTTCAATATTGCGGAACGCAAAAGCCCGGCGGACATTCTCCACGATCGAATTCCGCTCTTTTTCCCCTATCGGCCGCCCATCCGGCTCCCACTTCTTGATCGAGAAACGGTAGACCGCCAAACCATGGGGACTCGCAAGAACCTCCGAGCTAATGCGAAGCCACCGCTTTCCCTCCTGGTAACGCAGGCCGGCCGGTCCTAACACCTGCACCGAAAAGCCTTCGTCGCTAATGATCAGGTTCGGATTTTCACATGTAAACATACTCGAATCGGGTGCTCATAAAGCGGGAACCACTCTGCCATCCTGCATTACTACATGATAACGGATTGTGACTCTCCGATTGCTTTCTAACATCGGATATTCCACCTGACGCCAAACGCTCCGAGGCGATACGCCCTCCGCATTCTGAAATACATGCACAACGCCGGATATCGAGCGGCCCTGCAAGCCGCTCTGAGACCGGTCCCAACTGTCCTTCCAACCACCCCGCCTACCGCGCTCCACCCCGCCGCAGCAAGCGCCTCCCGCCGCATCTGCTCCCCCATGTGCCACAGGACACGATGCCCCTCGCACAGAATCCGCTCGTGCTCCCGTTGCAGCTCCGTGTCATACCGGCACGCATCGATCACCCGATACCGACCGCCCGGGCCCATCGCCGGCCATGGATCCTCCGACGGTTCGTATGGCGCCCAACCTGCACCCCGCCCGCCTCCGGTCCCTGACTCGATCCGATACGTGACCTGGGATTGGTGTCTGTCTTGGATCTCAGCCCGCGTCGCCACTCCGCTCCGGCCCCCCGCCCAGCCACAGAACCCCCAACCCCCCCGCGTCCCCCTGCCCCCCGTACCCTCGGCGTCATCGCCAGTGAAAAGGACCAACAGTCTTTCCACGACTGAGGCGCAGACAAGGCCGAGAAGGAGACGCGCCCTTGTTCTTATTTCGCCGCTTCGCACTCCTGCGAGTAGCACTTCCCGTTCCAACCGTGCGCGCGCGCATGACATGGATGCGCGGCTCGGCACGCGGAAACGCGAAGATCGGGTCGGGTGACGGGGATTGCGCCCCGCCATCCTCCCACACCACCGTACGTACCCCGTCGGGGACCTTTCACCCCGATAGACCGTGCCCTTGCCGGGCACACGAGCCTTTCACGGGAGCATCCGCGGTTCGGATCCGTCTAACTGAACATGAAACGATCGTTACTCTGGTTTCTTCTTACCCTGGCCATTGTCCCCCAGGCCCTCGCCGATGGTTTCATCGTCATCCATGACCCATTCCCGATGCCGCGGCCCTTGCCGCCCTGGCGCCCGCCCCAGCCGATTCCGCCCTGGATGCCCCCGATCCACCCGCCGCCGCGGGTCTACCCGTTCGCCCCCCTGGCCGTAACCTATCACCGTGTTCAGGTCCAGATCGACGATCAGGTCGCCATCACAACCGTCGATCAGGAGTTCCATAATCCGAACCCGCGCTCCCTCGAAGGCACCTACATCTTCCCGGTCCCGAAAGGGGCCCAGATCGACAAGTTCAACCTCGAGATCGGGGGCAAGATGGTCCCCGCCGAGCTGTTGGCCGCCGATAAGGCCCGCAAGATCTACGAAGATATCGTCCGCCAAATGAAGGATCCCGCCCTCATGGAATACGCGGGCCAGGACATGTTCAAGGTCCGGATCTTTCCGATCGAACCCCACAGCCGCAAACACATCAAGCTCACCTATACCCAGGTCCTCCGAGCCGAGGACGGCATGGTCCATTTCCTGTACCCGCTCAACACCGAGAAATTCTCGTCCCAGCCCATCCCCGACGTGAGTGTCAACGTCGAGCTGAAAACCCGGCGCCCCCTCAAGACGATCTATTCCCCATCGCACAAGGTCGAGATCCGGCGCGACGGCGAACGCCATGCCCGGATCGGCTTCGAGGCCCGCGAGGTCAAACCCGACACCGATTTCCACCTCTACTACGGGGTCGAGGAAGGCGAGATCGGCCTCACCTTGCTCGCCCATCGCCCCGACAATCAGGACGGCTATTTCCTCCTGCTCGCCGCTCCCGGGTTCGAGCTGGACCGCGGCCGCGTGGTGCCGAAGGATGTCGTTCTCGTGCTCGACACCTCGGGCTCGATGGCTGGCGGCAAGCTCGATCAGGCCAAAAAAGCGCTCGCCTTTTGCGTCGATAACCTCAATCCGCGGGACCGGTTCGAGCTGATCCGATTCTCGACCGAAACGGATTCTCTTTTCGACCAGCTGGTGGAAGCCAGCCCCGACCAGCGCCGCCGGGCCCACTCGTTTATCCAGGACCTCAAACCCATCGGCGGCACCGCCATCGACGATGCGCTCCGCAAAGCCGTTGCCCTCCGCCCCTCGAGCTCCAACCGGCCCTATGTCGTCATCTTCCTCACCGATGGCCGCCCGACCGTCGGCGAGACCGATGAAGATAAAATCGTCGCCCGTGTCCGATCGCCCGGATCGAGCGCCGCCGATGCCGGCCTGATCCGGATCTTCTGCTTCGGGGTGGGGACCGACGTCAACACCCACCTTCTGGACAAAATCACCGAAGCCACCCGCGCCTACAGCCAATACGTCCTGCCCGAGGAAGACCTCGAGCTCAAAGTCTCGAGCTTCTTCACCCGGATCAAGGAGCCCGTCCTGACCCAGCTCAAACTCCGCTTTCCCGACGGCGTCCGGACCCGCCGGCTCTATCCCTCCCCGTTGCCGGACCTCTTCCATGGCGACCAGCTCATCCTTGTCGGCCGCTACTCCGGACAGGGGCGAGGGCCCCTCGCCATCGAAGGCAATGCCCAGTCCGAATCCCGACGCTATTCCGAGACCGTCCGGTTCCCCGAACGCTCCGATGCGCATTCCTTCATCCCCCGCCTCTGGGCCACCCGCCGCATCGGATTCCTCCTGGATGAGATCCGGTTGCGGGGCGAGAATGCCGAGCTTCGCGACGAGGTCACAGAGCTGGCCCGACGCTACGGGGTCGTCACCCCCTACACCTCGTACCTGATCGTCGAGGACGAAGCCCGCCGCAACGTGCCCGTCTCGTTGCGCTCGATGCCCGGCCTCGATCGCAGCCCCGAGACTCGCCAGCGCCTCGCCGGCTTCTATAATGACTTGACTAAGGAGAAATCCGGCGATGCCGCCGCCGCGGCTTCCCGGTACGGGCTGGCCCTGCGCTCCGCCCAATCCGCCGCCGAGGCCATCGCCGATGGCAACCGGATGGTCGATCGCGGCTATGCGGGCGGCCCCCCCGCCGCCGCTACACCCGCCCCCTACGGTGGCGCAGCTGTCACCATCTCACGCCCCACCCTAGCGCCAAGCGCTGCCGCTCCGTCGTCCGATGCGCCCGCTGCGACTTTCGTCGGCGGCCGCGGTTTCTATCTCAACGACGCAAACTGGATCGAGACCGAGGTGCAGCGCCACCCGAATGCGCCCCGAACCCGGATCGCGTTCAATTCACCCGACTACTTCGCGCTGGCCGCGCAACATCCTGAAGCCCTGCCCTGGCTGGCCTTGGGCGCCCAGGTCCAGTTCTACCTCGATGGCAGGATCTACGAAATCCATGACCCGGATGCCGCCCCCAACCCCCGCTGAGCGCCGCCAACGCCCCTCTCGGGGCCATGAACAGTGCCAGCCGTTCGGTCAACAAGCCGACATGAATGTCGGCGCTCCCCTGCCTTCCGGACTGCGGACGCCCTCGTCCTCAGCAGCCTCCAGCCGTTCAGCCGACGGCGCTGCGGGCCAAGATGCGCCACGCTCCCTAACCTCACGGTTGTTTCCTGCACAAAACCCGCTATGTTGAACCTCATGCATTCTCATTCGCTCCTGCATTTCCGCCGGCTGATGGTTTGCGCTGCGTATCTCGCCCTAACCCTAAACCTCACCCTCACCCCTATTCTCATGTCCGCCGCCTCTCGCGATGAAGCCTGGATGAAGGTCGATGACGCCCTCAAACAGGGCCTGCCTAAAACCGCCATCGAGCTGCTCCAGCCCATCGAGTCCGAGGCCATCCGGGACCGGGCGTTTGCCGAGGCCGCGCGCGCCCTCGTCCAGCGCATCGCCCTCGAAGGCGTCATCCAAGGCAATAAACCCGAGGAGAAAATTACGCGCCTCGAAGCCGCATTGGACACCGCCGCATCCGAAGTCCGGCCCGCCCTCGATGCCATCCTCGCCCATTGGTACTGGCAATATTTCCAGCAGAACCGATGGCGATTCATGCGGCGCACGGCCACCGCCGAGGCCCCCGGACAGGACTTCACCACGTGGGATCTCCCTCGTTTGTTCGCCGCCGTCGATGCCCGATATCGCCAGGCGCTCTCGGCCGAAACGCTCCTCCAATCCACACCCATCGGCGCTTGGGATCGCCTGCTCGATAAGGGCACGATGCCCGATCGCTACCGGCCCACGCTGTTCGATTTCATCGCTCACGAAGCCCTCCAGTTCTACACCTCCGGCGAGCAAGCCGCCGCCAAACCCGCCGACGCCTTCCAGCCCGACACCGACAGCCCCATGCTCGCTCCCGCTTCCGAATTCATCGCCTGGAAACCCCAAACCACCGACACCAACTCGCCTGTCCTCCGCGCCATCCTCCTCTACCAGCAGCTCCTCCGGTTCCATCAGAATGACGCCGATCCCTCGGCATTCGTCGATGCCGATATCGCCCGGCTCGTTTACGCCCGCAACATCGCCTTCGGCGAATCCAAAAATCCGCGGTTCAAAGCGGCCATCCAAACCATCGCCGATCGGTGGGGCGACCATGAGCTGGCCGCCACCGCCTGTTACCAATGGGCTCGACTCCTCCACGAGGAAAACGACCTCGTCCAAGCCCGGGCCATCGCCCTGCGGGGCAAAAATGCGCACCCCGACAGCCCCGGCGGCCGCCTCTGCCAAAACCTCATCACCGAGATCGACACCCCCGCTCTCACCATTGCCACAGAGCGGATCTGGAATGAGCCCCTGCCTAAAATCCGAGTCCAGTACCGGAACATCGATCACATCTATTTCCGCGCCATTCCCGCCTCTTGGGACTCGTTCCTCGATCGCCGCCGCAATCGCCCCAGCTCGCTCACCCGCCCGGAACGCCTCGAGATCCTCAAACAGAAGCCCGCTCGAGAATGGTCGGAACCCCTGCCGCCGACCTCCGATTACCAGTCGCACACGGTCGATCTGCGGGCGCCAGCCGGTCTCAAGCCCGGGTTCTATTTCCTCGCCGGCAGCCGATCGCCCGACTTCGGCGAATCCAGGAACCAGGTCTCGATGGCCGATGTCTGGGTGTCCGATCTCGCCCTGGTCCTGCGCCCTCGCGCCGGCCAGCTCGAAGGCTTCCTCCTCGATGCCAACTCCGGCGAACCCATCGCCGGCGCCACCGTCGACGCCTGGCACCTCGACCGCAACGGCAGCCGCGTCGCCGTCCCTGCCCGAACCACCGATGCCCTCGGCGCCTTCGCCTTCCCCAAATCCGCCGAGCGCGGCCTCCTGGTCCGCGCCCGCCATCGCGGCCACACCATCGCTTCCGAGTTCGATGCCTACATCCCCGATCACCAGCCGCCCACGCCCGATCAACAAACCATCTTCTTCACCGATCGCGCCATCTACCGGCCCGGCCAGACCATCCAATACAAAGGCATCTGCCTCAGCGTCGATCCCGCCCAAAACCAATACCGCTTGCTGCCCGGCCAATCCGTCACCGTCACGTTCTCCGATCCCAATGGCAAAGAGATCGCCCATCAAACCCATCGCGCCACCGATTTCGGATCGTTCGCCGGCAGCTTCACCGCGCCCCGCGACCGCGTCCTCGGCGCCATGCTCATCCACGCCACCCAGGGCCCCGATGGCATCGCCCAATTCCGCGTCGAGGAATACAAACGCCCCCGGTTCCAAGTCGCGCTCGATCCCCCCCCATCCGCCCCCCGGCTCCACGAATCCGTCACCGTCAAAGGCCGAGCGCTCGCTTACACCGGCGCCGCCATCGACGGCGCCCAGGTCGCCTACCGCGTCGTCCGCCAAGTCCGCATGCCCCCCTGGTGGGGCTGGTTCCGACGCGGATTCATCGATGCCCCCGCCTCGAGCCCCAGCCAGGAAATCGCACACGGCGCCACCCAAACCGCCGCTGACGGATCGTTCGCCATCGAGTTCCGCGCCCTCCCCGATCTCGCCATTCCCGAGAAAGACGAACCCACTTTTGTCTACCGCGTCCACGCCGATGTGACCGATGCCGCCGGCGAAACACGGTCCGACGACCGCGCCGTCCCCGTCGGTTACACCGCGCTCAGCGCCCGGATCGAAGCCGAGGATTGGCAGATCCAAAACGCTCCCGTCGCCCTCACGATCCGCACCGAATCCATCGATGGCACACCGCAAACCGCCGAAGGCTCCCTCAAGATCTACGCCCTCGAACCTCCCCCCCAGGTCCAGCGCCCCGATATCCTTGAACAGGTCCGGTTCGGCGCGCTCCAGGAAGGCGCACCCGAACCGTCCGGCTCCAATCCCAACCAGTGGCCGCTCGGTTCGCTCGTCTCGGAAAAAGGGTTCACCACCGACGCCGACGGCCGCGCCACGTGGAATGTCTCCCTCCCTGCCGGACTCTACCGCGCCCTCCTCGATACCCAGGATCGCTTCGGCAAGAAAGTGACCGCCCGATTCCCCATCCGCGTCCTCGATCCCGATTCCACCCGCCTCGCCCTCCGCATCCCCCATCTGCTCGTCCTGCCCAAATCATCCGCCGAGCCCGGCGATCCGTTCTTCGCCCTCTGGGGAACCGGCTACGACCAGGGCCGCGCCCTCATCGAAATCGAGCACCGCGGCAAGATCCTCTCCCGACGCTGGACGCCTGCCGGCCAGACCCAGGCGAGGATCCCCATCGATATCACCGAAAACCTCCGAGGCGGTTTCCACCTCCATGTCACCCAGATCCGCCAGAACCGCGCCTACCTCGATACCCGCTACCTCGAGGTCCCGTGGACACCCAAAAACCTCGATATCCGCTGGGAACACTTCACCTCGAAACTCCAGCCCGGCAAGTCCGAAACCTGGACCGCCATCCTGACCGGATCCCAGGCCGAAAAGGCCGCCGCTGAAATGGTCGCCACGCTCTATGACGCCTCGCTCGATGCCTTCGCCGACCACGACTGGATCCATCGGTTCGGCTTCTTCTACCGCGACTACGAAACCAGCCAATCCCAGTTCATGAACCGTGCGGTCAGCTTCCAGCGCTTCCTCGGCAGTTGGCAGTTCGACCCCGTCGCCGTCGACATCCGCTACCGCAGTTTCCCGGCTGAGATCGTGGGCGACCGCTATACTATTCTGTCCAGACGCGGCGTCATGCCCAGCCGAATGCTCCGAAACGCCGTCCCCACCTCGAGTGCCGCCGCTGATCGAGAAATGATCGTGCTAGCCGATGCCGCTCCCATGCCGATGGCCGCCCCCCCGCCGATGGCCGCCGCCAAGGCCGCCTTCGGCCTCGCCGAAAACCAAGTCGCTGCCACCGCTGCACCCGCACCCGGCGGCGGCTTCGGCGGTGCTGCCCCCGCACCATCCAAAAAACCTGACCTCAGCCAGGTCGTCGCCCGGAAAAACCTCAATGAAACCGCCTTTTTCTTCCCCCAGTTGCTCTCCGACCGCGACGGCGTCGTGCGCATGACCTTCACGATGCCCGAGGCGCTCACGGAATGGCGGCTCCTCGGATTCGCCCACGACCGCCAATTGCGATCCGGATTCATCGAAGCCCGAACCGTCACCGCCAAGGACCTCATGGTCCAGCCCAATCCACCCCGCTTCCTCCGCGAAGGCGATGTCCTCGAGTTCGCCGTCAAAGTCTCCAACCAAAGCAACCAGCGCCAGTCCGGCCGCGTCCGACTCACGTTCCTCGATGGCCTGACCGAACAGCCCGCCGACGCCCTCCTCGGCCTCTCCCAGACCGACCAGCCCTTCGATATTCCCAGCAAGGAATCACGCGCCTTCCATTGGCGCATCACGGTCCCCGACGGCCTCTCGGTCCTCACCTTCAAGGCGGTCGCCGCCTCCGATAAGGTCTCCGACGGCGAGGAAGGTTACCTCCCCGTGCTCGCCCGCCGCATCCTCGTCACCGAGTCGCTCCCGTTGCCCATCCGCGGCCCCGCCACCCGCCAGTTCCGCTTCGATCGCCTCCTCGAATCCGCCGGCTCCGACACGCTCCGACACCAGAGCCTCACGGTCCAGATGGTCTCCCAGCCAGCTTGGTACGCCGTCCTCGCGCTCCCCTACCTCCTCGAGTTCCCCCACGAGTGCGCCGAGCAAATCTTCAACCGCATCTACGCCAATGCTCTCGCCCGATTCATCGCCCAGTCTGATCCCAAAATCCGGCGCATTTTCGATCAGTGGAAAAACACGCCCGCGCTCGATAGCCCGCTCGAGAAAAACGAGGATCTAAAGAACGTGCTCCTGGCCGAAACGCCCTGGGTTCGCCAGGCCCAGTCCGAAAGCCAGGCCCGACGCAACCTCGGCATCCTCTTCGACGATAACCGCCTCCATTACGAGCTCGATAAAGCCCAATCCAAGCTCGCTGACATGCAGAACACCGACGGCTCGTGGCCCTGGTTCCCCGGCGGCCACGCGAACGATTACATCACGCTCTATATCACCACCGGCTTCGGCCGCCTCCGCCACCTCGGCGTCGATGTCCCCGTCGATCCCGCCCTCAAATCCCTCGCCCGGCTCGACTCCTGGATCGACCGGATCTACCGCGACATCCTCGAGAAAGGCCATCCCGACGACAACCACCTCAGCTCGACCATCGCCCTCTACCTCTACGGACGCAGCTTCTTCCTCAAAGACCGCCCCCTCCAGGGCCCGCCCCGCGAAGCCGTGAACTATTTCCTCAGCCAGGCTAAAAAATTCTGGCTCCCGCTCGGCCATCGCCAATCCCAGGGCCACCTCGCCCTCGCCCTCCATCGGTTCGGCGAAACCGCCACCGCCCAGGCCATCCTCCGCTCGCTCAAGGAACGATCCGTCACCAGCGATGAGCTCGGACGCTTCTGGCGCGACACCGAGATCTCCTGGTGGTGGTACCGCGCCCCCATCGAAACCCAGGCCCTCATGATCGAGGCCTTCGCCGAAATCGCCCGCGACCAATCCGCCGTCGAAGAATGCCAAACCTGGCTCCTCAAACAAAAACAAACCCAAAACTGGAAAACCACCAAGGCCACCGCCGACGCCATCTACGCACTCCTCCTCCGAGGCCCCAACCTGCTCGCCTCCGATCGCCTCGTCGAGGTGTCGCTCGGCGGGCTCGATATCACGCCACGGCCCGGCCCCTCGACCCCCGGCCAGCCCCCCGCCGTCGAACCCGGCACCGGCTATTACGAAAAACGCTTCTCCGCCCCCGAGATCCAGCCGCGGCTCGGCGAAATCACCGTCCAAAAACTCGACGACGGCGTCGCCTGGGGCAGCGTCCATTGGCAGTACCTCGAAGACGCCGCCAAAGTCACTCCCTACCAGGGCACGCCGCTCCAACTGAATAAAGCGCTCTTCGTCCGCCGCAATGCCGATCGCGGACCCGTGCTCGAACCCATCCGCGGCCCGCTTGCCGTCGGCGATGAGCTCGTCGTCCGCCTCGAGCTCCGCGTCGATCGCGACATGGAATACGTCCACCTCAAAGACCAGCGCGGCAGCGGTCTCGAACCCCTCGCCGTCCTCTCCGGCTACCGATACCAGGACGGCCTCGCCTACTACGAATCCACCCGCGATGCCGCCAGCCACTTCTTCATCGATTACCTCCCCAAAGGCGCCTACGTGTTCGAATACGCCACGCGCGTCTTCCACCGCGGCCGCTACCAGTCCGGCCTCGCCGAAATCCAGTGCATGTACGCCCCCGAATTCAGCAGCCACTCCCAAAGCATTCTCATCGAGGTCGACCGATAACCCACACCTCCGATAACCGGCCGTCCGCCTCCCCCCCCAGAGCTGGCATCCCGATTCATTGTGCATATGCACGATGGATCTTGAATCCCTGAACCGAGCAACGCCCCTCTCGCTATCTCCTGTCCCCGCGTGGAACGGGCGAGAGGGCAGCCGCAGGCTGAGCGAGCGTGGAGATGGAAAACAATAGAGTGACAGGTTCACAATATTGGCAGCGTGTATAAAACCGCCCCCTGAACAACCACGGCAGAGCCTAGCGAGAACTACAATAGGGTGACAGGTTCATAGTTGACATCGGGATTGGGTTGGGGTAGAAGTGG
>CAYWIM010000027.1:0-50458 GCA_964458325.1 uncultured Verrucomicrobiota bacterium | reverse complement strand
AAAGCCGAAAGGTAGGGCGGCCACTCCGTGGACGCCGCTCGAGAGCTGCAAGCCTGCAACCCGAGCTTGCCTTGAGGTCGAGTCTTGGCACACTGGAAGCGGATTCAGCCAGCGGGTCACCGCCGGCCCGGCAGCGCTCCGGGCAGTGGATTTCCTGGAAGCGCGTCAGGCGGCGGCGATCCTGATGGGAACGTATGAGAAAGAACTCGATTCGGTCCTTCCAGTGGACGCGGCGTCAATTCCTGTCGAGCCTGGCCGGGGCGGCGGCCTCGCCGCTGATCGTGCCGTCTTCGGTCTTCGGCCGGAACGGCGCGGTGGCTCCCGGCAGCCGCATCGGAATGGGCGTGTTCGGCTTCGGCAATCGCGCGCGGGCGATTCTCCCGCACTTCATGCAGTTCCCGGAGCTGAACGTGCGCGCGATCTGCGACTGCCGAGCCGACCGGCTCGCGGCCGGCAAGGCCCAGGTGGACGGTTTTTATCGGAACCAGGATTGCCAGACCTGCCGTGATTTCCGGGAGCTGCTGGCGCGGCCGGATGTGGACGCGGTGTTCATCGCGACGGGCAATCGCTGGCACGGCCTGGGATCGATCCTCGCCGCCCAGGCGGGGAAGGACGTTTATTCCGAGAAGCCCGTCAGCCTCACCGTGGCCGAGGGGCGCGCCCTGGTGGATGTCACGCGCCGGCTCGGCACCGTCTACCAGGCCGGCCACCAGCGCCGCAGCGTCGAGTCCTACCAGTTTATGGCCGAGGCGGTCCGCCGCGGCCTGGTGGGGCGGGTCCACACCGTCATCATGCAGGTCTGGCAAGGACCGGTGATCGGGCATCAGAAATCCGAGCCTGTGCCGGCCGGGTTCGATTACGACATGTGGCTGGGCCAGACGCCATGGCGGCCGTTCTGCTGGGCTCACGTCAACGGCTGGCAGTATTTCTGGGATACCGCCGAAGGCATCATTACGGACATGGGCTGCCATTACACCGATCTGATGCAGTTCGCGCTGGGAACGGACGACACCGGCCCGATCGATTACGAGGGCGCCGCCGAGTTTCCCGCCGACGCCTACAGCGAAACCCCCATCCGCGGCGAGGTCCGCTGCCGCTATGCCAGCGGCGTCACCGGCATCATCCGCCAGCAGGGCGCTTTCAAGGAGCGCTTCATCCGGTTCATCGGCGACCAGGGCTGGATCCAGGTCGATGACGAGACCAACGAGGTCACAGCCGAGCCGGCCTCGATCCTCGCGCTCCGGGGCGCCATCGGCCAGTCGTGGGCCGAGACCGGCAACCATATCCGCAATTTCGTCGATGCCATCCGGACGCGCACGCTCACGGTCTGCCACCCGGAAACCGCCCACCGCGCCATCAGCATCTGTCAGATCGCCAATATCTGCCTCCGGCTCGGCCGATCGCTGCGCTGGGATCCGGCGGCCGAACATTTTCTCAACAGCGAAGACGCCAACCGGATGCTGAGCCGCGCCATGCGCGCGCCCTGGCACCGATAAACCATCTGCCAATATACTTGCCATGCCTCTCGATCCTTGTTTGTGCGGCCGGCCTTGCGTGAGTCTGGCCTCCCTCCTCGTCATCGTTTCAGGCTGCCTGCAGCCCGCCATCCGCGCCGCGGACGCCGTTGGGGCCGATCCGGCTGTCGCGGCTGCAGTCCGCTACCAGACGGGCGGCTCGCGTGAAGCCCTGGCCGCCATCGAGCGGTCGGTGCGCGAATCGGAGGCTGGATCGCTGGAGCGACGCCGTCTCGAGGAATCGATGGCCGCAGCGTTGGCCGGCGAGATGAGCGCCGAGGCGCGGCATTTCCTCTGCCGCCAGCTCTGGCTGATCGGCACCGAGGCGTCGCTGCCCGCGCTCGAGCGGCTCCTGGCCACCGAGGCGGGCGTCGAAAACGCCTGCTTCGCCCTGGCCAGCCATCCGTCGCCGGCGGCCAACGAAACGCTGCGGCGCGCGCTCCTTCATGCCCCGCCCGCCGCCCAGGTCCCCATCATCCAGTTGCTGGGCGACCGCCGCGATGCCCAGGCCGTCAGCCTGTTCGAGTCCATGCTCCGCTCTCCCCTAAGCCCCGAAGTTATCCGTGCCATCTTCCGCGCCCTGGGCCGGATCGGGACCCCCGAAGCCGCCCGGGCGCTCCAGCCGCCACGCCCCGTATCGGGCCTGGATCCCGCCGCCGCAACACGGGCGCGCCTCGAGTGCGCTCAGCACCTCGCCCACGAACACCAGGAACCGATCGCGCGCCAGCTGATCGAGCCGATCTTCCGCCCATCCAACCCCCCCCGGTTCCGGACCGCGGCGTTTCTGGGTTTGATCCGCATCGATCCGGACCCGCTGCTTTTGGCGATCGAAACCATCCGGGAGCCCGAACCGCTGCTGCGCACGACAGCCATTGCGCAGCTGGCCAGCTTGAAGGATCCTGAAACCACGGCGCGCGGATCGGCCGAGCTGGCCCGTCTCGATCCGGAGTCCCAAGCGCTCTTGATCGATGCCTTGGTCCAGCGGAACGATCGCGCGCTTGTCCCCGCGCTCATGCCGTTGGCCGAAAGCCCCCATCCGGCGGTTGCCCGGGCGGCCATCAACGGATTGGGCAGATTGGGCGATGCCGCAGCCGTGCCCGTGCTGCTCCGCGCGATCGAGCCGGCCGGCTCGCCGGCCGCAACCGCCGCCGCGCTATCCGCCCTCCGCTCCCTCTCCGGCGAGGACGTCAACGGAGCTCTGGCCAAAGCGCTCGCGAGGCTGCCGGAGGCGCTCCAGGCCGAGGTGATCGATGTGCTGGCTGACCGGGGCGCCACGAATGCGGTGCCGGCCCTGCGCAAGCTGGCAGTCTCGGTTTCGAGCCGGACAAGCGCTGCCGCGTTCCGGGCGCTGGGCGGCCTGGCCAGCCCGCGCCAGCTCGAGATGCTGGTCGAGTTGCTCGCCCAGTTGCCGGAGAACGCCGACACGGCCGCGGCCGAAGCCGCCCTGGCCCAAGTGGCGCGCCGACAGCCCGAGGTGCGACGCCGGGTCGCTCCCTTCCTGGCGGCCTATCCTGCCGCGGCGCGCCCGGCGACTCGAACCGCGCTCCTGCGCGTGCTGGGCCAGCTCGGGGGGGTTCGCGCGCTGGGCGTCGCCCTCGCCGCCCGTCACGACGCCGATCCGGCCGTCCGCGACGCCGCCCTGCGGACGATGGCGGACTGGCCGGAGGCGGACGCGCTTGCGCCCGTCTTGAGCTTGTTGCGCCAGGCGGATCAGCCGACGCAGCATGTGCTACTCTTGCGGGGGTATCTGCGGCTGCTGGCTTTGCCGGCTCAGCGCCCCGCCCCCGAAACCGTCAGGGCCTATCGCGCGGCGCTCGATCTGGCCCGGCGGGACGAAGAGAAGAAGCTTGTGCTGGCCGGGCTTGCCGATGCCGCCCAGCCGGCGACCCTCCCGCTCGTGGCCCCTTTGCTCGATCAGCCGAACGTCCAGGCCGAGGCCATCGTCGCCGCCCTTGCGATCGCCCAGGCCAAACCCGTTGCCGATCCCGCAACCGCTCGAGCCGTGCTGGAAAAAATCCGGTCGATCAGCCGCGACGAGGCTGCCCGCAAACAGGCGGGCCAACTGCTCGAGGCCTTGCCAAGATGAGGGGAAGAACTCCGCAGTTGCGCGGTCCGGAGCCGCAAACCGCAAGCTCCATGGGCCGGCTGAATCCGGAACTCCAAACTCGAGAGGGCAGCCGCGGAGGTAGCCAGGCGGATTAGCTATGACGCCCCTGCACATGGATCCTGCCCCGGGCGCGCGCTCGATGCATTTTGTGGGAGACGTCGCGCGGTTCAGCCTGCGGATGGGGGAGAGCCCATGGCCGCGGGATTGGCGGGCCTTTCTGCGGACGAACCTGGGCCGGGGGCCGCAGGAGCGCGCGGGGATCATCCGGGCTTTCCACCGCCAGGCGCCCATCGCCGGGGCTGCCTGGCGCGACATCCCCCTGGCCATTTCCGGATCGGTTGCCGCCCTCGAGACGCCCCTGACCGAACCCGGCTTCTTCAAAGCCAAGGCCTACGCCGTCGATCCGGAGGGCTTCCAGCATTGGCCCGACGGCCCGGATGCCGGCCTGAGCATTCACCCCAACGCCTATCGCACTGGCAACACGATCTATTGCGCGTTCCCGCGCCTGTTCGGCCC
The DNA here is from genome assembly GCA_964458325.1 of uncultured Verrucomicrobiota bacterium. GTDB lineage: Bacteria > Verrucomicrobiota > Verrucomicrobiia > Limisphaerales > UBA1319 > JAGMXM01. Next base: position 46,321 of record CAYWIM010000027.1, on the reverse strand, counting down.
GGCGCGAGACCAGATCCGAGCCCGCCGCGAGTCGCGAGAGAAACTCATCGCCCGATGGGATCGCCAGGGCTACACGGTGATCCCGCCCTCGGGCACGCTCCGCGACCTGGCCCGCCAGATACCCCATATTGTCGGGACGCTCGGCTGCCGCGTCCTGCATCTGTTGCCGGTCAATCCCACCCCTGCCACCTATGCGCGCATGGGACGCCACGGCAGCCCCTATGCCGCCCTGGACTTCACCGCCGTCGATCCGGCGCTCGTCGAGTTCGACCGCCGCACCACCGGGGTGGATCAATTCATCGAGCTGGCCGACGCGGCGCACGCGGCCGGCGCGCGCGTGTTTCTCGACTTGGCCATCAACCACACCGGCTGGGGATCCGTCCTCCAGGAGACGCACCCCGAGTGGTTCCTGCGCGGTCCGGATGGGACCTTTCTCAGCCCGGGCGCCTGGGGCGCCACGTGGGAGGATCTGGTCGAGCTGGCCCATCGCACCCCGGATCTGTGGGATCACCTTGCCGACGCATTTCTCACCTGGTGCGACCGCGGCGTGGATGGCTTCCGATGCGACGCCGGCTACAAGGTGCCCTTGCCGGCCTGGCAATACATCATCGCCCGCATTCGCGATCGGTTCCCGGAGACGATCTTTCTTCTGGAAGGCCTGGGCGGCCCGTGGTCCGCCACCGAGGAGATCCTCACCGAGGGCGGCATGCAGTGGGCCTACTCCGAGCTGTTCCAGAACGACTCGGGCCGCGAGATCGCCGCCTACCTCGACTATTGCTTGGCCCAATCCCGCCAGCGCGGCCTCTGGATCCATTACAGCGAGACTCACGATAATCGCCGTCTGGCCGAGAAAGGCCGAGCCTGGTCGCTCCTGCGCAACCGGCTTTGCGCGCTGGCCAGCGTCAGCGGCGGCTTCGGCTTCACCTGCGGCGTCGAGTGGCTCGCCCCGGAAAAAATCGATGTCCACGCCACCACCGGGCTGGCTTGGGGCCAGCCCGACAACATCGTGCCCGAGATCGCCGCGCTCAACCGGCTCCTGTCCGATCACCCGGCGTTCTTCGACGGCGCCCGCATCGAGCGCCTGAGCGCGGCCGATTCCGATGTCCTGGTTTTGCTGCGCGAGTCGGCGGATGGCCAGGACCGCGTCCTGGTGCTTGTCAATGCGGACGTCCGGCGTGCGGCCCGGATGATCGTCCCGCCCCAGGCCGTCCCATTCGTCCGATCCGGCGCGATCGATCTCCTGGGCCAGCCCCTGCCGGCCATCCATCCGCTGCCCGCCGGCGGACGCCAGATCGAGCTCGCCCCGGCCGCCTGCCATTGCCTGTCGATCGAACCCCAGCCGCGCGGGCTGGCGGGGGATCGCTACCGCCAGCAGCGCGCCGCCGCCGCGTGGGCGGTCGAAGCCATTGCCCAAACGGCGCCCGCCGAGCGGCTCGGCGCCCTCTCGTGGCTCGAGCTGGCCGCCCTGGTCAACGAGACAGGCCCGTTCCGTTTCCTGGCCGCCTTGGACGGCTTGGCAGCCGCCATCGACCGCGAGCCGATCATCCCCGCCTTGCGCCAGCTGATCGCCCGCGATCGTTACCCGGCCGTCATCGTCTGGCGCCCGAACGATCTGCGCCGCATCGCGCTCATCCCGCCCGGCCATTGGCTGCTGATCGAGTGCGGACATCCGTTCCGCGCCCGCGTCCACCCGGCACGCGGCCGGCCCGGGCGGCCCCTGTCGTCGCAAAGATTCGGCGCGGTTCACTGCGCGGCGTTCCCGCCTCAAACCGCCAGCGGCGATTCGTCCCTGAGGCTTCAGGTCCTGGACGCCCCGGTGCAACGCCTCGAGGCCCGCCTCCGCTGGCTGTCCGCCGAGCCGGATCTGACCGGTTTGATCCGGCAGATGGATGAGCCCGGCGCCGATGTGCCCGGCCTGTTCCTCCTCACCAATGGCCGCGGCGCCATGGCCCGCCTCCATCTCGATCTCGGACGGATCGAGTCCAAATACGACTGCCTCCTGGCCGCCAATCTGAATCCTGACTTGCCGGTCGACCGCCACGTGCTCGCCAAACGCGCCCGCGTCTGGGTCAATGCCGACGGTTTTCTGTCGCCGCTCGATGGGCGCAACCTGGCCGTCGCGTCTCCCGGACCGCCGGCCCGGTGGGAGTTCGTCGCCAACGCGGGCGACGGACGCTGCGTCGAAATCCATCTCGAGGCCGAAATGCCCGCGGAGCTCAACGCTGTCCGCCTCCGATTCCTGCGCCCGGCCGGCCCGCCCCGCCGCGGCCGAGACCTGCCCCCTTCGGCCGATGTCCGGCTGACGGTCCGCATCGACCTCGAGGACCGGAATTTCCACCAGGAAACCCATCGCAACGGCGGCGCGGAACACCATTTCAGCACCCATACCCATCTGCTGCCCGATGCCATCGGCTTCGAATTCACCCCTGTTCCCGACCGCCGGTTGCAGGTGCAGGCATCCGCGGGCCGGTTCCACCACCAGCCCGAATGGTGCGACCGCATTCCGCACCCGGTCGAACAAACCCGCGGCCAGGTGGCCGACGGGGACGCCTATAGCCCCGGATGGTTCGAGCTGCCGTTGCGGCCCGGAGCCGAGACCGTGCTCGAGCTCGACGCCGAGCCCGTCCCCGCGCCCGGCCGGCGCCCCGAGCATCCGCCAGGGCGCGCGTCCCGGATTCACTCGCCGGCCGCCGCCGCTTCGGCGGGGATATCCGCCGCTGCTGCCGCGTTCACGCGTCACCTGGCGGCCATCCTCCCCGCCTACCTGGTCCGGCGCAATCCCGGCCGAACCGTGATCGCGGGCTACCCGTGGTTCCTGGACTGGGGCCGCGACACCCTCATCTGCGCTCGAGGACTCCTGGCCGCGGGTTATCAAGAGGATGTCCGCCAGATCCTCCTCACCTTCGCCCGGCTTGAACGCGGCGGGACGCTCCCCAATGCCATTCACGGCGACAACACCTCCAATCGCGACACCTCCGATGCCCCGCTCTGGTTCGGCCTGGTGTGCGAGGAATACGCCCAGCGCGCCGGGACCGGCTTCTACCGCCAGCCCGCCGACGATTCCCGGCGCACGATCGCCGATGTCCTGGCCTCGATCGCGCGGGGATACCACGACGGCACGCCCAATGGCATCCGAATGGATCCCGAGTCCGCCCTGGTCTGGAGCCCCGCGCACTTCACCTGGATGGATACGAATCACCCCGCTGCAACACCGCGTGAAGGATACCCCGTCGAGATCCAGGCGCTCTGGATCCGGCTCCTGAAACAGCTGGCCCGCGGGATTCACCCGGCCTCGCGCCGCTCGCGCGCCGGGCGGATCGACTGGGCCGAGCTGGCCGCTCGAGCCGAGGCATCTTTGCAGCACTGGTTCTGGCTCGAAGCGCCCGGGCACTTCGCCGATGTCCTCGAAGCCGGGCCAGGGGTCCCGGCCGCGAAGGCGTTTCCCTCTCCCTCCCTCCGCAGCAACATGCTCCTGGCCGTGAGTCTCGGCCTGGTCGAGCCTTCGCGCGCCCGCCGCTGCGTTGACGCCGCCCAACAACATCTCCTGGTGCCCGGCGCCCTCCGATCCCTCGCCCCGCTGCCGGCCGTGCCTCCCATGCCCGTGCGAGCCTCCGACGGCCGCCTTCTGAACAACCCGGACTTTCCCTATTGGGGGCAGTATGCCGGCGACGAAGACACGCGCCGCAAACCCGCCTACCACAACGGCACGGCCTGGGTCTGGATGCTGCCCATCTTTGCCGAGGCCATGGCGGCCGCCTGGGGCTTCGAGCCCACCGCCGTCGCCGCCGCGCGCGCTTACCTGGGCAGCCTCGATCGGCTCCTCATCGAAGGCTGCACCGGCCACTTGCCCGAGATCGTCGACGGCGACGCTCCCCATGCCCAGCGCGGCTGCGACGCCCAGGCGTGGAGCGCGACCGAGGCCCTTCGGGTCTGGCAGTTGCTCGATGCCCAACCCCACCGCAACGCGCGTCCAAAACATGACCAGATCGCTCGCCCCAACAGATAGCCGGTCGGCCTTGAATGCCCGATCGATCGATGGCTGCGGCCGGGTCCAGGCAGGCGGCCTGGCGTCCCGATGCGGCGTTCTGGTCCTGTGGCTGACGTGCGCCAGCTTGCCGTTCGCAGCGACAGATCCGTCGGCCGGACTGGCCCCCCGCCGCCCGGGGCCCGACCCTGAACGCGTCCATGATCCATCGACCATCGTGACCGTCGACGGAGTCAGCCGATGCTTCTCGACCGGGCCGGGTCTGACCTTGCTGCGCGAGGATGCTTCCGGGAAGTGGCTTCCGGAGGGGCGCCTTTTCGACGAAGGCAAGTTCCCCGGCTGGCATCAGGAACGGGTCCCCGGCAACCGCGGCCATCTCTGGGCCCCCGACGTCATCCGGCTGAATGGCATGTTCTTCGTCTATTATTCCGTCTCCACGTTCGGGAAGAACACCTCGGCCATCGGTCTGGCAGTCGGCAAAACGCTCGATCCGGCCTCGAAGGAGTGGGCATGGGAAGACCGCGGGCCCGTGATCCAGTCGCGCGCCGGGAATCGGTTCAACACGATCGATCCGGCGCTCTTCGCCGACCCCGCCTCGGGATCGCTCTGGATGGTTTTCGGCTCCTACTGGAACGGCATCCACCTCATCGAGCTGGATCCCGCCACCGGCCTGCGCCGCGATGCCGGCCGCCCGCCGGAGCGGATCGCGTGGGCCCCGGACATCGAGGCGCCATTTCTCCATCAGCGCGGCGATTTCTATTACCTGTTCCTGAACTGGGGCAAGTGCTGCCGCGGGATCCAGAGCACCTATGAGATCCGAGTCGGTCGCAGCCGGTCGGTGGCCGGGCCGTATCGGGACCGCAACGGCGCGGACCTGCGCGACGGCGGCGGCACGCTGGTGCTCGAGAGCGAAGACCGGTGGATCGGCCCCGGCCATGCCTCGATCCTCGAACGCAACGGCCGGGAATGGCTGGTCCATCACTATTACGACCGCGACCTCGGAGGCCGGCCGCGGCTCCGAATGTTCCCGATCGCATGGGACGCCGACGGCTGGCCGGTTACGCGGCCTGCAGCGCCAGCGTCCGCTCCCCGTGGCCCGGTCCCCTGACCGGGCGTCTGAAACCGGGTTTTCCACGCCGCCGCATGAAGTCGCGCGGCCTGCTGCTAGCGTCCACCGCCGTGTAGGCCCGGTCCCCTGACCGGGCGTTTGTGGGCTTGTAATACTTCGTGTAGTTTCCCGACTGCAATCTACGGTTTCTCGCCACGGACCGCAGCGCCCACCAGCTCCGGCTCCTGGGTGGCGCCGAATCCGACGTTGGCCTCGATCCTGCAGCCAAGCTCGTCGCCGGCAAAACGGAGATCCAGTCGGAATACGAAGGGTGTCTCATAGAGGCAAATCCTGGCAGTGAAAGTGTCGTTGGCTGTCCAGCCGCCGCTGGCAGCGACGGGCTGGAGCGCGCTCGAGCCCCACGCGGTGAGGCCCTTCTTCCACGCCCCAGGGCCGCACTCGATCCGCCCCTCGACGCCATCGACCCGGGTTGCCAGCGTCGTCGTGCCATCGGAATTCCTCTCGAGCGCGATGGTCTCGAGCTTCCTCGCGTTATCCGGAAACTTGTATTTCCGTCCAAAGACGCCGGGTGCGGTTGCCGTTCCGATCTGGGCAGGCAGCTCGAGGTTCCGGAGCTTGCGCTCGAGCGATCGCCGGGCGGGTTCGTTGGCGGGGAGGGGCGCATCGCCCATGGCGGGCAGCAGCTGGCCCCACACCAGGTTCAGGACCGCCTGCATATCGCGGAGCCCGCTGGTGATGGCGATGACGGCGTCGCGGCTTGGCATCACGATGCAGTATTGGCCGAAGGCGCCATCGCCGCGATAGCAGCCGTTGCGGCAGCGCCAGAACTGGTAGCCGTATCCCTGGTCCCAATCGCTCGCCGGGTTGCTTCCATTGGAGGTTTGAAGCGCTGTCGCCTCGGCCACCCAGGATTCGGGGACGAGCTGTTTTCCGGCCCATTTCCCTTTCTGCAGGTAAAGCTGGCCGAAGCAGGCGATGTCCTCCGTGCGGACGCTCAATCCGTAGCCGCCCAGGGTGACCCCCTCGGGGCTCTTCTCCCAGATCGGATGCTCGATGCCCAGCGGATCGAACAGCCGGGGCCGGAGGTAATCCACCAGCGGCATTCCCGCGCGTTTCTCGACTGCGGCTGCCAGCATGTAGGTCGCTGACGTGTTGTAGAGAAAGTGCGTTCCCGGCTTGAACCGCACCGGATGATTCAGAAAGACCTTTTTCCACGACGGGTCGGCTGCGCGCGGTGGCTCGGTCTCGTGGCCCGTGTTCATCCGGAGCAGATCCCGGATCCGCATTGCCTTCAAATGGGGGCTCGGCTCGGCGGGGGCGTCCTCGGGAAATATCTTCACCAGCTCGTCATCCAGGCTGAGCAGGCCCTCGGCAATCGCCAGCCCGGCCGCCGTCGAGCAGAAGCTCTTGCTGAGCGAGAAAAGGGCGTGCGGCGACTCCGCCGCATACGGCGACCACCAGCCTTCGGCGATCACGCGCCCGTGCCGCACCAGCATAAAGCTGTGCAGAGAGTCGATGTTCTGGTCCGCCGCTTCGACAAACGAGAGGATCGCCGAGGGCGGGACCCCCTGCGATTCCGGGGTGGCGCGGGGCAGCCCGGCGTTCAAATTCAGTCCAAAGCAAACCGCCACGCCGATGGCCAATTGGGTCTTCATGTTTTTGCTTTCGGCTTGCGAGGTAGGGCGCGCACTCCGCTGCGCGCCGGGTTGCAGGCTTGCAGCTCTCGAGCGGCGCCCACGGAGTGGCCGCCCTACCTTTTTAGTTTCCGTTATCCTCTCTTGTCGGGTAAAAAGGCGCAGCAAAAAAACACTATGACCGCGACTCCGAAAACTCCCGTTCTGGCCGTCCTCTACGGCAACCGCGATTTCTTCCCGGATGTTCTGGTCGCCGAGGCGCGGAGGGACGTCGCGGCTGCGTTCGCGCGGCTCGGGATCCGGGCCGTTCAGCTCGGCGAGTCCGATTCCAAGCTCGGCGGCGTCGAGACCCACGCGGACGCCTGCCGATGCGCCGACCTGTTCCGAAGCCATGCCGATGAGATCGACGGCGTGCTGGTTTGCCTGCCCAATTTCGGGGATGAAAAAGGCGTGGCCGACACGCTCCAAATGGCCCGGCTGAACAAGCCTGTCCTCGTCCAGGCCTACCCGGACACGCTCGACCAATTGACGCCCGAGCGCCGCCGCGACGCGTTCTGCGGGAAGATCTCCGTCTGCAACAACCTCGTCCAGCGCGGCATCCGGTTCACGCTGACCACCGAGCATGTCTCGCATCCGGCCTCGGACAGTTTTCAGCGGGATCTCGAGCGGTTTCTGGCAGTGTGCCGGGTGGTCAACGGCCTGCGCGGCCTCCGCCTGGGAGCCATCGGCGCGCGGCCCGCCGCGTTCAACACCGTTCGGTACTCGGAAAAGATCCTCGAGCGCAACGGAGTCAGCGTGACGACGGCCGACCTGTCCGAGATCCTCCCCGCGGCGGATCGGATGGACGCCGGCGCCGAAGCGGTGAAGGCGAAGCTGGCCGAGATCCGAAGCTACGCGCCGGCGCCGGGTGTGCCCGCCGAAAAGCTGGTGCGGATGGCCAAGCTGGGCGTCGTCCTGAGCCAATGGATGGAGGCGAACGCCATCGACGCCACGGCCATCCAGTGCTGGACCTCGATTCAGCGGAACCTGGGCTGCAACGTCTGCGTCCTGATGAGCATGATGAGCGACCAGCTCCTGCCCAGCGCCTGCGAGGTCGACGTGACCGGCGCCCTGACCATGGTTGCCATGCAGCTCGCCAGCGGGACGCCCGCCGCGCTGGTCGACTGGAACAACAATTATGCGGGCGACGAAGACAAGTGCGTCCTGTTCCACTGCGGCAACTGGGCCCGCGCGTTTCTGCCGGACCTCCGGATTTCCCGCGCGCCCATCCTGGGAAGCACTCTGGGGATCGACAACACCTGCGGCGCGCTCGAAGGCCGCGCCCCCGCCGGGCCGCTCACCTATGGGCGCATCACCACCGCGGACATCGAGGGCCGGATCCGCGCTTACGTGGGCCAAGGCGAGCTCACCGGCGATGCGCTCGACACCTTCGGCAGCCGCGCCGTGGCCAGGATCCCGCGCCTGCAATCCCTCATGCGCCACATCTGTCGCAACGGTTTCGAGCACCACGTCGCGATGACTCAATCCCGCACCGCCGGCGCGCTGGCCGAGGCATTGGGCAACTACCTCGGCTGGGAGACGCACCGCCATGACGCGCCCGAGGCATGATGACCGATCGTGATCTGGCGCGGAAGGCGGTGGCGCTGCGGAGGCGGCTGCTCGAGGTCATTGTCCGCGCGGGGGCCGGCCACACGGGCGGCGGGCTGTCCTGCCTCGACATCCTCAACGTCCTCTACCACCGCGTGCTTCGAGCGGCGCCGGAGACGGCCGCCGACCCGTGCCGCGACCGCTACGTGCAAAGCAAGGGGCACTGCGTCGAAGCCCTCTACGTGGTGCTCGCCGACCGCGGCTTCTTCCCCGAAGCCGACCTCGACACCCTCTGCCGCTACCGGTCGCCCTACATCGGGCATCCGACCCGGAAGATCCGCGGGATCGAAATGAACACCGGAGCGCTGGGCCACGGCCTGCCCATCAGCGTCGGCATGGCCCTGGCCGGGAAGATGGATGGCGCGCCCTACCGCGTCTTCACGCTGCTGGGCGACGGCGAGCTGGCCGAGGGATCGAACTGGGAGGCTGCGATGGCGGCCGCCCATTATCGGCTGGACAACCTCGTGGCCATCCTCGATCACAACGCGCTCCAGATCACCGGCCGCACCCGGGACGTGATGAGCCACGAGCCGCTCGAGGCCAAGTGGCGCGCGTTCGGCTGGGAGGTCCGCGCCGCTGACGGCCACGACTACGCCAGCCTGACCCGAGCGCTCGCGCAGCCCGCGCCGGAGGGCAAGCCCGTTTTTGTCGTCGCGGACACGATCAAAGGCAAAGGCGTCAGCTTCATGGAGAACGCCAGCCAATGGCACCACGGCGTGCCGGGGGACGCGGATTACCGGCGCGCCCTGGCGGAGCTCGATGCCGCCCAGGCGCGGCTCGAGGAGGCCTCGCCATGAGCGCGCCCGCGCCTTCCGCGCTCACGCCCGCCGCCGCGGCGATGGCCGAGAGCCTCGGCCTTCGCATCGAGCGCCCGAACCTCGAGACGTTCGCGTCGACCCTGCAGGCGCTGGCCGAAGCCGACCGCAACATCCTCGCCGTCACCAGCGATTCCCGCGGGTCCGGCAAGCTCGCGTCGTTCGGCCATGCGTTGCCCCGGCAGATCGTCGAGGTCGGCATCGCCGAGCAGAACCTCGTCGGGATCGCCGCCGGCCTCGCCTCGTGCGGCAAGCGGCCGTTCGCCGTGTCGCCGGCGTGCTTTCTCACGGCGCGGGCCCTCGAGCAAATCAAGAACGACGTCTGCGACTCGAACGTCCCCGCGGTGCTGATCGGCATCAGCGCCGGCGTGAGCTACGGCGCGCTGGGCGCGACGCATCATTCGCTGCACGACATTGCGGCGCTGCGGGCCATCCCGAACATCGCGATCGTTGTCCCGGCCGATAACTTCGAGACGCGGGAAGCCATCCGCGCCGCCGCGCAAACCACGCGGCCCATCTACATCCGGTTCGGCAAGGCGGCGATGTATGGAGTGCATCCGCCCGGGGCGGCGTTCGAGGTGGGCCGAGCAATCACCGTGCGCGAGGGGAGCGACATCGCGTTCATCGCCACGGGCGAGACCGTCATCCATGCGCTGCTGGCGGCCGGGGATCTGGCCCGCCAAGGGATCCGCGCCCGCGTGCTTTCGGCGCACACGCTCAAGCCGCTCGACATCGAGTCCGTGCTCCGCGCCGGCCGCGAGTGCCGCGGCGTGATCACGGTCGAGGAGCACATGGTCCACGGCGGGCTTGGATCGGCGTGCGCGGCCGCGCTCCTGGAAGCCGGCATCCGCGTCCCCTTTCGAATCGTCGGCATCCCGGACGAGGAGACCGTGACCGGATCGCAGGCGGACATCTTCCGGCATTATGGCATCAGCATGGAAGGCTTGAGCCAGGCCGCCGCCACCCTCGATCGATCCCAATAGGCTCTCCCCCCATGCCGCTGATTGTCGCCATTGACCAGAGCACATCCGCCACCAAGGCGGTCTGCTTCGACGCCGCCGGCGCCGTCTTGCGCAAGGCCTCGCGCGGCCACCGCCAGATCTATCCGCAGCCGGGCTGGGTCGAGCATGACGCCGAGGAAATCTGGCAGAACACCCTCGAGGTCATCCGCGAGGCCGCGGGCGGCATCGCCGCCGGCGAGATCGCCGGCATCAGCATTGCCAACCAGCGCGAAACCATCGTTGTTTTCGATCGCGCCACCGGCCAGCCCTTGGACCATGCGATCGTCTGGCAGTGCCGCCGCGGCCACGGCCTCTGCCAGCGGTTGATCGAGCAGGGCCACCAATCCATCGTCCAGGCGAAGACCGGCCTGAGCATCGACACCTATTTCTCCGCCTCGAAGCTGGCCTGGCTCATCGAGAACCGGCCGGCCATTGCGCGGCGGCTTCGCGACGGCAGCGCCGTCGCCGGCACGATGGACGCCTACCTCATCCACCGGCTCACCGGCGGCGCCGTGTTCGCCACCGATGCCACCAACGCCAGCCGCACCCTCCTGTTCGATCTCGGCGCCCTGCGCTGGGATCCAGCCCTGTGCGAGCTGTTCGGCGTGCCGATCGATGCGCTGCCCGAAATCCGCGAGAGCGCCGCCTTCTTTGGTGAAACCGACGCGTGCGGTGTCCTGCCCCGGCGCGTTCCGATCGCGGGCGTCATGGGAGATTCCCAGGCCTCGCTCTTTGCCCAGCGCTGCTACCCGGCGGGCGCCACGAAAGCGACGTTTGGCTCCGGCACGAGCGTTCTGATGAATATCGGCCATGAGTTCAAAGTCTCGGACAAGGGGGCGGTCACGGCGCTGGCATGGGTCTGGCGCGGCCAGCCCACCTACGCCTTCGAAGGCCTGATTCATTGCTCTGCGGCGACCATCGAGTGGCTCAAGAACCAGATCGGCCTCGTTCGCGATGCAGCGGAGACCGAGGCGCTCGCGCGGGCGGTGAGCGATAACGGCGGCGTCTATCTCGTGCCGGCCTTCTCGGGCCTGGGCGCGCCCTATCGAGCCCCCCGCGCCCGCGCGGCGCTCGTGGGGCTGACTGCGTTCACCCGCCGCGAGCACATTGTCCGCGCCGCGCTCGAATCCATCGCCTACCAGCTCCGCGACGTGCTCGATATGATGCGCGCCGATGCGGGTGTGGCCCCGCAAACCCTCCACGCCGATGGCGGGCCGACACGGAATGCGTTCCTGATGCAGTTCACCGCCGACCTGACCGGCGTCGAGCTGAGCGTGGCCGATGTCGCCGAATCCTCCGCCTGGGGCGCGGCGATGAACGGGCTGCTGGCCCTGGGCGTTCACCGCACGCTCGACGATCTGGCCGCGATTCCCCGAGAAGTCCGCCGCTTCTCGCCACAGATGCCCGCCGCCCAGGCGCAGCAGCTCCACAACGAATGGCTTGGCGCGGTCCGCCGCGTGCTGTAAACCATCTCCAGTTCACCATGAATGCTCGAATGCCAATCTCCCCGATCCTGCGGGCGCGAATCCAGCTGGGCGCCCTTGTCCTGGCGATGCTGCCGGGCGCCATCGCCCCGGCCGCCGACCCGCCGAAAATCGCCGTCGTCATCTCGACGCTGAACAACCCGTGGTTTGTCGTCCTGGGCCAGGCCGCCCAAGCCCGCGCCGTCGAGCTGGGCTACGACGCCGCCGTGTTCGATTCCCAGAACGACACCGCCAAGGAAGCCGCCCACTTCGAAAACATCCTCGCCCGCGGCTACAAGGCCATCCTGTTTAACCCGACCGACGCCGACGGGTCGGTCGCCCATGTGCGAAAGGCCAAGGCCGCCGGGGTGCCCGTCTTTTGCATCGACCGGGAGATCAACTCGACCAATGCCGCAACAGCGCAGCTCCTGTCGGACAACTACTCGGGCTGCGTCGCGCTGGGGCAGTATTTTGTCCGCCAGGTGGGCCGGACGGGCCGATACGCCGAGCTGCTCGGGCTCGTCGGCGACAACAACACCTGGAATCGCTCCAAAGGATTCCACAGCGTGGTCGATCGGTTCCCCGGGCTCAGGATGGTGGCCCAGCAGAGCGCCGACTTCGACCGCGCCAAGGCCCTCGAGGTGATGGAGTCGATCCTGCAAAAGAATCCCGGCCTGGACGCGGTCTTTTGCGGGAACGATGCCATGGCCATGGGCGCCTACCAGGCCCTCGTCAGCGCCGGCAAGGACCGGCAGGTGAAAGTCTTCGGATTCGACGGCGCCGACGATGTCGTCCGGCTCGTCGCCGAAAAGAAGATCGCCGCCACCGGGATGCAGTTCCCCAAAATCATGGCCGCGAAAGCCGCCGAGTTCGCCGACCAATATCTCAAGGGCAAGCGCGATTTCCCCCAGAAGATCCCTGTCCGGGTCGACTTGGTGACGCCGGAAAACGTCAGCCAATACGGCGATTACGGCCGGAGATAGCCCCGCCTCGCCGCACCGATGAACGATCATGCGCCGCGCGCACCCGAGCGCCGATGGATTCGGCGCTCGATCCTCGGCCTGGCCCTCCTGGGCTGCGCCGGCGCCGCGTGCTGGCGTTTCCCGCTCTTTCGCGTCGTTCCCCTCGAGCTGGCGCATCAGGAGCAGCGGGCATCCGCATTCGACGCTGCCGAGCACGCATCGAGATTCTGGGAATCGAAGCTGCTGCCGGCCGCGGATCGCGCCATCGAGCTGAACGATCTGCTTGCCGCCCTGCGAGAGGACGCTGCCGCAGCGCGGGCGCTGCACGGGCGCGCCCTGGGGATTGGCGGCGCGACGCTGTTCCTGGTGCGGGGCTCGGGCCGGGTGGCCGCCGTCGGTGACGAGGCGGTCGAGGTGACCCTCGATGGCGGCGCTCACGCCACGGTCCGCCTGGCGACCGGCCTGCTGTTCGGCAACGCTGTGCGGGATGCAACCGGGCTCCTGGATGTCAGCGCATTCCCGAACTCGCAGGACTTCAACGCTCTCTCGACCGAGCTGAACCTCATCGTGGAAACCCAGGTCGCGCCGGCGCTGCGCGACCGGGCGGCAGTCGGAAAGGCCATCCGTTTTGCGGGCTGCGCGGAGCTCGAGGAGGGCGCCGAGCCGCAGGTTCTGACCGTCATCCCCCTCCGCGCGGAGTGGCCATGAATCCCGCTGCCGTCGATCCGGAAGTCGTCCTGGAAGCGCGGGGGATCTGCAAATCGTTCCCGGGGGTGCGCGCGCTCGAGGAGGTGTCGATCACCGTGCGGCGCGGCCGGCTCCACGCACTCCTTGGAGAGAACGGCGCGGGCAAGTCCACGCTCATGAACATCCTCGCCGGGGTGTTCCCCCCGGATCGGGGCGAGATCCGGCTCGATGGCCGGCGGGTGTCGTTTCGCAACACCCGCGAGGCGCGCCAAGCCGGCATCGCCATCATCTTCCAGGAACTGAATCTCATCCCGCATCTCACCGTGGGGCAGAACATCTTTCTGGGCCGGGAACCGCTGGCGCGCGGAGGGCTGATCGACGACGCCCGGATGAATCGCGAGGCCGCCGCATGGCTGGGCCGCCTCGGGCTCGATATCCCGCCCCAGACCCCGGCCGCCCGCCTGCGTGTCGGCCAGCAGCAGATCGTCGAGATCGCCCGGGCGCTCTCGATGCAGGCGCGGCTCCTGATCCTGGACGAGCCCACATCGGCCATCACGGAGCACGAGACGGCCGTCCTGCACGATCTCATCCGCCAGCTCAAGCGCGAGGGCGTCGCCATGATCTACATCACGCACAAGCTCGATGAGCTGCCGCTCATCGCCGACGAGCTCACCGTGCTGCGCGACGGCCGCAACGCGGGCTCGAGCCCGGCATGCAACGCCTCGCGCGACGAGATCATCCGGCAGATGGTCGGGCGCGACCTTTCGGACCAGTTCGCGCGGCGTCCGCACGAGCCGTCGGAGGAGGTTCTGCGAGTCGAGGGGCTCCACCTCGAGCATCCCGATCGTCCGGGCGATTTCTCGGTGCGGGATGTGTCGCTGGCGCTGCGGCGCGGGGAGGTGCTCGGCATCTTCGGCCTGATGGGGGCGGGGCGGACGGAGCTGCTCGAGACCATCTTCGGGCTCCATCCCCGGCGCGCGCGCGGCCGGATGGCCGTCGACGGCCGGCCCGTGTGGTTCGAGAGCCCGCGCCAGGCGATCGATGCCGGCGTGGCGCTGGCGCCCGAGGATCGAAAGCGCGAAGGGCTGGCGCCCTCCCTCAGCGTCGCCGCCAACATCAGCCTGGCATCCATCGCCCAGACGGAGCGGCTGGGGCTGATCGACGCCCGGCTCGAGGCGGCCCTCGCCGAACGCTACGTGAAGCGGCTGCGCACGCGGACGCCCTCGGTCCGGGAGCGTGTCCTCCACCTCAGCGGCGGCAATCAGCAAAAGGTGGTGCTGGCCAAATGGCTGGCCGCCCAGCCGAAGATCCTCCTCCTGGACGAGCCCACCCGCGGCATCGACGTCCAAGCCAAAGGGGAAATCCATGCGCTCATCGACGAACTGGTCGCAGGCGGCCTGGGCGTGGTGCTCGTGTCGTCCGAGCTGCCCGAGATCCTCGGGGTCGCCGACCGGATCCTCGTGATGTGCGAGGGTCGGATAACCGCGGAGTTCGCCCGCGGCCAGGCGGACGAGGTAACGATCCTCAAGGCCGCCCTGCCCCGAAACATGGGGCTCGAGCGCCCGGAGGAAACGCGGGGTTGAACCGGCGCTGGAACCTCGACGCATTTATGTTTCCGCCATCGTCATCCTATCTGGCCCGGTTTCAGAGCATCGCCGCGCTGCTGCTGATGGTGGCATTCCTGAGCCTGCACCCCCAGGTGTCCGACACGTTCCTCAGCCAGGAAAACGCCCTGAACGTCCTGAGGCAGATCTCGGTCAATCTCTGTCTCTCGATCGGCATGACGCTGGTGATCCTGAGCGGGGGCATCGATCTGTCGGTCGGCTCGGTGCTGGCGTTCGCGGGGGCGGTTGCGGCGGGCCTGCTGAAGAACGGGATCGGGCTTCCAGTGTGGGGCGTTGCGATCCAGTTCACACCCTGGGGCGCCATGGTGGCGGGGATCGCCGTCGGCGCGCTTCTGGGCGCCTTCAACGGCTGGGCCATCACGCGGTTCCGGCTGCCGCCCTTTGTCGCGACGCTGGGCATGTTGAGCATCGCGCGGGGCCTGACGCAGCTTTGGACCCAAGGGTTTCCCATCACGGGTCTGGGGACCCAGTTCGGCTTCATCGGGACCGGCCATTGGCTGGGGCTGCCGATGCCGGTGTGGATCTCCGGCGCGCTCATCGCCGTGTTTGTCCTGGTCACGCGCAAGACGCGCCTGGGCCGCTATCTGTACGCGATCGGCGGCAACGAGCGGGCCGCGCGGCTCAGCGGGCTCAACCTCCGGGCCATCAAGGTGGCTGTCTATGCGCTGGGCGGCGCGCTGGCGGGCGTGGCGGGGCTTCTGCTCACCGCCCGGCTCGACTCCGCGACCCCGAGCGCCGGCATCGGCTACGAGCTCGATTCCATCGCCGCCGTGGTCATCGGCGGCACCTCGCTCAGCGGCGGACGCGGCTCCGTGCTCGGCACCGTTCTGGGATGCCTGATCATCGGGGTTCTCAACAACGGGCTCGTGCTGCTCGAAGTGTCGCCCTTTTGGCAGCAGGTCATCAAAGGCCTGGTGATCCTCGCCGCGGTCGCGCTGGATCGAATCGGCGACCCGGACTGACCCGCCGCGCCGGGCCGAAGCCGAGCGGCCTGTCGCGAGGCCGGCCTGCAGGCGGCGCCGGATGCCCCGAGCCAGCCGAACCTGGCAGCTTGACAATCCGGCTGGCTGTTCAAGGATTCGGGCATGTTCAAGCTGGTGGCGCCATTTGAGCCGACAGGGGACCAGCCGGAGGCGATCGCCCGGCTGACGGCGTGGCTGGAGGCCGGGGAGCGCCACCAGACTCTGCTGGGGGTCACAGGCTCGGGAAAGACCTACACGGTCGCCAACGTCATTGCGGCGCTGAGCCGGCCGGCGCTGGTGATCTCGCACAACAAGACCCTGGCGGCTCAGCTCTACGCCGAGTTCAAGTCGTTCTTTCCCGAGAACGCCGTCGAGTATTTCGTGAGCTACTTCGACTATTACCAGCCGGAGGCCTACCTCCCGAGCACGGACACCTACATCGAGAAGGACTCGAGCATCAACGAGGAGATCGAGCGGCTGCGGCTCTCGACGATGAGCTCGCTGTTCGCGCGGCGGGATGTGATTGTGGTGGCGAGCGTCTCCTGCATTTACGGGATCGGCAGCAAGGAGGATTACGAGGCGATGGTGATCCCGCTCCGGGTGGGGCAGGAGATGGGGCGCGAGCTGCTCCTCGAGCGCCTCGTCGACCTCCAATACAGCCGGAACGACGTCGAGCTGAGCCGCGGCCAGTTCCGCGCGCGCGGCGACACCGTCGAGGTCCGCCCGGCGGCCGAGGAGGACGGGCTGCGGATCGAGTTTTTCGGCGAGGAGATCGAGCGGATCGCGCGCTTCGATCCGCTGACGGGGCGGGCCGGGGCCGCACTGAGCTCGGTGACGGTCTATCCGGGCCGGCAGTTTGTGACGCCGCTGGACAAGATCAAGAGGGCGGCGCTGGCCATCCGAGAGGAGCTGGGCGAGCGGATCGCCTGGTTCGAGGCGCGCAACAAGCTGATCGAGGCCCAGCGGGTCAAGATGCGGACCGAATACGACCTCGAGATGATGCTCGAGATGGGGTTTTGCTCCGGGATCGAGAATTACTCGAGGCATCTGAGCGGGCGGGCGCCGGGGTCGCGCCCCTGCACGCTGCTGGATTTCTTCCCGCCGGATTATCTGCTGGTCATCGACGAGTCGCACGCGACGGTGCCGCAGATCGGGGGGATGCATGCCGGGGACCGGTCGCGGAAGACGGTGCTGGTGGATTACGGGTTTCGGCTGCCGAGCGCGCTGGACAACCGGCCGCTGAGCTTCGATGAGTTCCAGGGGCTGCAGGGGCAGGCGATCTACGTGAGCGCCACGCCCGGGGACCGGGAGCTGGGATGGTCGGGGCCGCGCGTGGCGGAGCTGATCGTGCGGCCGACGGGGCTGGTGGATCCGCCGGTGACGGTCAAGCCGCTGGGCGGGCAGATCGACGATCTGATCGAGGAGATCCGGCGGCGGGCCGAGGCCGGCGAGCGCGTCCTGGTCACCACCCTCACCAAGCGGACGGCCGAGGAGCTCACCGATTACCTGCGCGACATCGGGATCAATGTCCGGTATCTGCACAGCGAGATCGGGGCCATCGAGCGGGTCGAGATCCTGCGGGCGCTTCGGAAGGGCGATTTCGACGTGCTGGTGGGGATCAACCTGTTGCGGGAGGGGCTCGATCTGCCGGAGGTCGCCCTGGTGGCGATCCTCGACGCCGACAAGGAGGGCTACCTGCGTTCGGCGACCAGCCTCACCCAGACGGCAGGGCGCGCGGCGCGGCACCTGCACGGCGCCGTGATCCTCTACGCCGACCGGCTGACGCAGAGCATCCAAAAATTCCTCGCGGCGACGGAGTATCGCCGCCAGAAGCAGCTGGCCTACAACGCGGCGCATGGGATCGTGCCCCGCGGCGTCAGCCGCCCGATCGAGGAAGGGCTGGCCCTGGCGCGCCCGGGAGGGGATTACGCGGCGGCGGTGATCAACGATGCCGGCGGCAGCTTCGACATCACCGAGACGATCCGCGAGCTCGAAGCCGAGATGATCGCGGCGGCCGACCGGCTCGAGTTCGAAAAGGCGGCGCTGCTGCGGGACCAGGTCCGCGAGCTGCGCAAGGGTGCTGGGGAGCCGGCGGCAGCGCGAGGATCCCCATCCGCGATCTCTTATCCGCGACCGCGGAGCTCAGCCGGGGGGCGCAAGCGGGAATCGCCGCCGCGCCCGGGGCCGAGCAGGAGATCGGCGATCTCGGAGTAGCGGGAGACGACGCGGGTGGCGCGGGCGAGCTTTTCGGGGGGGAGAGAATTGGTGATGGCGATGACGGCCATGCCGGCGGCGCGGGCGGCCTCGACTCCGGCGGGGGCATCCTCGATGACGCAGCAGGCGGCGGGAGAGACGCCCAGGAGCGAGGCCGCCCGGAGGAACACGTCGGGGGCGGGCTTGCCATGGGGGACGTCCTGGACGCTGACGACAGCCCGGAAGAGGGACCGGAGGACAGGCGCCAGGTGGAAGACCTCCTGGATCACCGGGTGGAGGGAGCCGGAAGCAAGCGCAAGCGGGAACCGGGCGTGGAGCTGCTGGACGAGGGCGACGGCATCGGCGATGATGGGTTTTTCCCGGCGGAGGAGCTCGAGGTAATGCCGCTGTTTCCACGCAAGAAGCTCCTCGATCGGCTGCGCGGGACGATGGCGCTCGATGAAATCCGCCCAGAGCGTCCAGTCCGACCGGCCGTAATAGGAGACGAAATCGATGCCATGCGTGTCGGCGCAGCCCATCTCGGCGAAGATGTCGCGGTAGGCGCGTTCATGGAGCGGCTCGCTGTCCACCAGGACGCCGTCCATGTCGAAAATGGCGGCTTGGACGCAGGAGGCATCGAAGCCGGCTGTGGATTTCCAGGTATCTTGCATGATCCGCCAGGGGTGCGATTGGAGGGGGAATCGCGGCCGAAAGCAAACGGAAAAACGGAAAATGAAGGTTTGCATTTCCGGGGGGCTGTGGTATTCGAAACCGTCCGACCGCGGCCGGCAGCAGCCGGCTGCGAGACGATGAATCCCAGGATCGAAGAGGAATCAGGCTTATGTCACAACATCGGAGTTTACGCGCCGCCACGACACTCGGCGCCAAGCGGAATGTGCTCAAGCGGTTCGAGCGGGTCGAGCTGCTCAAGAAGCGCGGGCAATGGAAAGCGGGCGACCGCGTGACCGGCTTGCGCAAGACCAAGCCGTGATCCGGCCGGGGGAATCGCTGGCAGGCATTCGGCTCCAGAAATTCCTGGCGGAGGCCGGCGTGGCCTCGAGGCGGGCGGCGGAGCGGATGATCCTGGCGGGCCAGGTTGCGGTGAACGGGTCTGCCGTCCGGGTGTTGGGCACTCGAGTGGACCCCGCAAGCGATCGGGTCGAGGTGGCGGGCCAGATCGTGGCGCGGCGGCGACGCAAGTTCTACATCGCGCTCCACAAGCCGCCCGGGTTCTTATGCACACGGCGGGATTCGGCGGGGCGCCGGCGGATCCACGACCTGCTGCCGCTGGAGTGGAAGGATCTGTATTCGGTCGGGCGCCTCGATCGCGACAGCGAAGGGCTGATGTTCCTGACCAACGACGGTGAGTTCTGCCTCAAGCTGACCCATCCGCGGTATGGGGTCTCCAAGAAATATCGGGTGACCGTGGCCGGCAAGGTCGAGCTGCCCGCCCTGGCCCCGCTGCGGGCGGGGATCATGGATGAGGGGGAGCGGCTGCAGGCGGCCGCCGCCAGGCTCGTCTCGCACAACCATTCCCAGAGCATCCTCGAGATCGAGATGCGCGAGGGCAAAAAACGGGAGATCCGGAGGCTGTGCGCGGCGCGGGGGTGGACGGTCATTCGGCTGCAGCGCGTGCAGGTGGGGCCGATCAAGCTCGGCGAGCTGCCGCCTGGGAAATGGCGGACCTTGACAGCCGGAGAGATTAAATCTTTACTGGAATTCTTATGAAAACACAGCCTGGGTCCGTCCTGGTGCTCGGATGGTGCTTGAGCCTGGCGGCGGCGGTGGTGTCGCAATCTGCTGATCCGGGGGTGATCAAAGCGGGTGTCGCGAACGTGCGCGCGCTGCCTTCCCTGTCGAGCGAGGTCATCACGCAGCTCAAGGAAGGCGACGCCGTCTGGATCCTCGATACCGCCTCCATCGACAAGCCCAAGCCGGGCGAGCCCTCGGAGTGGACCCGGATCCGGATGCCGGAGAAGATCACCGCCTGGGTGTTCGCCGACTACGTCAATCCGGGCCCGAACACCGTCAAGGCCAGCCGCCTGAACGTGCGTGCCGGTCCCGGCGAGAACTACAGCGTCGTGGCGCGCCTCGAGAAGGGTGCCACCGTCCAGGTCATCCGCCAGGTGGACGATTGGATCGAGATTGCCAGCCCCGAAAGCGCCAGCGCGTATGTGGCATCGAGCCTGGTGAGCCGCAAGCCGGCAGCCGCGGCGGCGGCATCCGCCCGTCCATCCGCCCCGCCGGCTCCGGCGGTCGAACCGGCGCGTCCCATCGCTCGAACTGCAGCGCCAACACCCGCCCCCGCCCCCGCCCCTGCCCTGCCTCCGACACCCGCGCCCGCGCCTGTGCCTGCGCCGAAGCCAGAGGCTGCACCTGCGCCGGCGCCTGCGCCAGCTGTGGTGTCCCCTCCCGCCCCGCCGGCCGCGCTTCCCGCGGTGGTGAGCGCTCCGGCCCCCGAATCGCGTCCGCCGGCGATCCCGCAAGATCCGGCTCCGGCGGTCACGGCGGCGCCGGCCGCGGATTCGGTGCCGGTGAAGCGGGTGGTGACCCGGGAGGGCATCGTGCAGCCGACCTACAGCCTGCCGGCGCCCAGCGCGTTCGAGCTGGTCAGCATCGAGACCGGCCGCAAGATCAATTACCTCTACAACCCGTCGACCAACTGGAACCTGCGGTCTTACGTCCAGCGCAAGGTGCGGATCACAGGCGAGGAAGCCATGGACGAGCGGTGGCAGTACACCCCGGTGCTGAAAGTGGACAAGATCCAGCTTCTCCCCCATGGCCGCTGACCTGATTGACGGCAGGGCCATCGCGGAGGAGATCCACCGGGAAACCGCCGCCCGCGTGGCTGCGCTTGCAGCGTGCGGCACGACGCCCGGCCTGACGTTCGTGCGGGTCGGGGATGACCCGGCATCGAAGGTGTATGTGGGGATGAAGGAGCGCGCGTGCCAGAGGCTCGGGATCCGCTCGACCACGCTTGTCCTGCCCGAATCCACAGCCGAGGCCGAGCTCCTGGCCCTGATCGCCCGGTTGAATGCCGATCCCGCGGTGCACGGCATTTTGGTGCAAGCCCCCCTGCCGCACACGATCCGATCTGCGCAGATCTTCGCCTCCGTGGCGCCCGGGAAGGACGTCGACGGGTTTCATCCGGTGAACGTGGGCAAGCTGATGCTGGGGGACCCGGGCGGATTCGTCCCGTGCACGCCGGCCGGGATTCACCAGCTGCTGATCCGGACGGGGGTGCCTCTGGCCGGGGCCGAGGTGGTGATCCTGGGCCGGGGAAACATTGTCGGCAAGCCCATGGCCGCAATCCTGATCCAAAAAGCCCCCGATGCCGACGCGACGGTCACGGTGTGCCACTCGAGGACGCGCGACCTGGCGGCCCATTGCCGGCGCGCGGACATCCTGATCGCGGCGATGGGCGTGCGGGAGTTTGTGAAGGCCGGCATGGTGAAGCCGGGGGCGGCGGTGATCGACGTCGGGGTGAATCGGGTGCCGGACCCGGCGGCCAAGGGCGGTTCGAGGCTGGTGGGGGACGTCGATTTCGAGGGGGTCAGGGCCGTCGCCGGCCGCCTGACGCCGAACCCGGGCGGCGTGGGCCCGATGACCATCGCGATGCTGATGCGCAACACTGTTCAAGCCGCTGAAATGCAATCATGAATCCAACCCGCATTCTACCGGATCTTCAGGCGTCGATTGTCTGCGAGGAAGTCCGCCAGGAGATCAATGGCAATTTCATCCTGATTGGCGTCTGCGGGGTGATCCGGGTGCCGCAGATACCGGTTGTGGCTTTTCAGATCTGCGTGTTCAACCGGTGGACGGCGGGCCTGGGCCAGTTCCAGGAGGCGGTGCGCATGGTGGCGCCCGACCAGACCACCGTCCTGCGCGAGCGGCAGACCCATTTCCATCTGCAGGATCCGGCCCACCACGCCACCAATGTGACCCTGTTCCGCCAGGTCGAGTTCAAGGTGGCGGGCATCTACTACATCGAGGTCCTGGTCGAGGACGTGATGAAGCTGAGATATCCCATCCCGCTGATCCACGTCACTCCGCCTCCCAAGCCGGGCCAGCCGGGCCCGGAGCCGCCTCCCCCAGCCGAATCGGAATCCTCGCCGCAGGCATAAGGTCCTCATCTTGAGCAGACGCTGACCCAGGCATCTGTGCGCACAGGCATGGCTCATTTGGTCTGCTCCGGGAAACGGCCTCGCGTCGTCTGACTCATCTGTCAACAGCATCGCAGTCTCATTCCGAGCAACCGACGAGCTGTTGCCTGTTCAGCTGCCCGTGCGCCAGGCCTTCCGCAGGCCAAAACCCGGTGGGCGGTTGCTACCGCGGGCCTTCGGCTGACTGGGCGCGTTGGATTCGAATGCGGCAGAGGTCGCGCGGGGGCAGGCTGAAATGGATGCGCGACCGGGGGCCATCGACCTCGAGGGTTTGGCGATCGAGGATTTCACCCGAGGCGGCGGACTCGATCCGGACGTCGTAAACGCCTGTCTCGAGGAGGTAAAGCTCGGCGTCGAGGGATCGGGGTTCGAGGCCGAAGTGGAACATCTCCGCCTCGAAGCTTCGGGCGCCGGCGTCGGTGACCAGGGCGGCGATCTCGCGCGGCGGCGTCAGCCACCGGACCCGGTTCATCGGAAACACGAGCGGATTGCCGGGATCGCCGGTGGCGCTGGAATAGAGGATCTCGGGCGAGGGCGCAGGGGGCGGATCGGGCAGATAGGCCAGGAAATTCCGGGTGAACGATATGACGCGGTCGGTCCAGCGCATCTCGCTGGTATAGGCCTCCCAGTTCGATCGGAACGCGAGGGCGTTCCGTTCCAAGGCGCGCGCGAGCGATTGGCTGTCACCGGCCAGCCGATATCGGGCGTAGCCGGATGCATCCTCGAGGAGCAGGGCATCGTAGTGCCGGTCGCCGGTGAGGAACCGGTATTTGGCGAGGGTATCGGGTAGGAAACCGTCCATCCGGCGGGCGCACCAAGGGGCGGATCCGGGGGAGAGGCTGGCGGGCGGAGGGGCATCGAGCTCCCGGAGCCGCAGCTGGGCCATCGAGCGGATGGGCTCGAGGTATTGGGGATCGCCGAGCATATGATAGGCGAGAAGGAGGGTGGACGTCATGAGGCGTGTTGCGCCGGGCCAGTTGTAGAGGGCGTCGTTGTGGCCGGGCGAGAACGGCTCCCACCAGGGCTGTCCCGGCCGGCCGATCATGCCGTCGGGCCATCGGATGGCGGACGGGAGAACGCCGGCCGGCTTGCCGTTCTCGGCGCGGGCGGCGGCATCGACCCAGAGCCGGAGCCATTCGCCAAAGAGTTTGCCCAGCTCCGGATCGCCAGTCCGCTGCCACAGGAGCAGCGCAGGCTGAACCACCGACGGGTGGTACACGGTATCGAAGGCGCGCGCCTCGGATGAATCGACGCGATCGACGCTGAAATAGATGGACCGGAACTGGAGCTGGCCGCGCTGGTTGCGTCCGGTCCATCGTTCGCGCATGTACTGGGCGAGCTTTTGAGCGCGGGCTTGCCAGATCGGGTCGTCCGGCCTCAGAAACATCATGGGCAGGATGGTGTCGGTGGTATCCTCGTTCGAGTGCTCGACGTCGGTGACGCGGGTGGTGAATCCGTCCCGCAGATGGGGCTGGCGGAAGATGCCACTCGAGATGCGCTCCTGGGCGGCGTTGATTTTGGGATCGTCGAATCCGATGAGGAGGGGGGTCCACCAGCGCCACATCTCGACGTCGTCGCCCCAGCCGCCCCCGAACTGGCCGTCGGGGAGCTGGCGTTCGTCGATCCACCAATGGATGAGGTCGGCGAGTTTTTCGAGCCCTTCGCGCTGGAGGTTGGCCCACGGGGGCGCTCCGGCGAGCGGGGGGATGGTTCGGGGCCATGGGATCGGCTGGCCCAGATACATCCGCACGACGCGATTGTCCGGGAAATGCCGGCGGGCGGTCTCGAGGAGGCGGGCGGCTTCGCCGTAGTAGGCATCGCGGCGTTCGGGCACGCGGAGCAGAGGCCCGCTTTGGATCACACGCCAGATGAGCATGCGTCCGCGGTAGAGGCACCAAATCGGGTAGAGCGGCGAGCCGGAGGAGATGGCGGGGGGGTGGACGGGTCCGTCGGCCTCGGGCTGGACCTTGCCGGTGATGAACCGGCAGAGGTAGCCGTTCTCGGCAGCGCGACTGGCATCGACAACGACCCTGGACTTCCCATTGGCCCACTCCTCGACAACGGGGAGCAGCTTGGCGAGGTCGGCCCGTAGATCCGGCGGCAGATCGGCGGTGGATTCCAAGCTTCGGAGCAGGCGATAGCGGTCGAGTTCGTTTTCGGCGTTGCCGGCCTCGAGGATCAACCGGGCAACTGGATCAGCCGGTTCGGCGGCAGGAGCGCCGAAGCGCCCGAGGCCGGACAGGCAGAGCAAGGTCAGAAGGTGCGTGATGATGGGATTAATCATGGGCAGGCACGAGCGCGGGCTTTAGCCCGCTTCCGTGCGTTGGGCCTGTCGCGTTTTGCAGCGGCCTGAAGGCCGCGCTCCGGCAGGGCAGGTTCATGGGAAGATGGATTCGCGGTACGCGTGTGATCAAAGGCTCCATCCCTGGCGGTATTCGCGCTCGAGCCACTGGTTGGCGGCCGGGTAGTTGGTGACCCGCATGTTGGGGCCGTCCCAATCGAGCTTGCGGCCCGCACGCAGGGCGACGTTCCCTAACAGGCACGCCTCCGTGAGCAGGCCGGCATGATCGACAAAGTCGGAGCCCGCCCGGGCTCCGCCCCGGCAGGCAGCGACGAACTCGTGGTAATGGCCGGGAGACCGCGGCAGGGTCTTGGGGGGCCGCTGGTAGTTTTCCATGCGGGACTCGGGCAGGAGGCGTTCGCCCATCAGCTTGCCTTGATCGCCGATGTAGATGATGTCCTGCATCGCGTCGCCAGGCTCGATCTCGGGCGGGCGCGGCGGTTTGAGCCCGCCATCGTACCAGTGGAGAGTGACGGGCGGCAGGGGGCCGCGGGCGGGGAACTCGAACCGGGCGATCACGCCCAGCGGATAGGTCTCGGGGTTGAGCTTGGTCGAGCATGCCTCGACGCTGACGGGATGGCCGAGCTGGAGGGCCTTGAACACGGTCGAGAGTTTGTGGCAGCCGAGATCGCCGAGCAAGCCGGTGCCGAAGTCCCACCAGTTCCGCCAGCTCCATGGGTGGTATTCGGGGTGGTAGGGCCGGGCGGGGGCCGGCCCCAGCCACAAATCCCAATCCAGACCCTCCGGTGCGGGGGGCGTATCCGAGGGGCGATCCTCGTAGAGGGCCGATCTCCAGAATCGAGCCGAGCTCCACACCTGGACTTCGCGCACGCGGCCGATCGCGCCGGAATCGATCATCTCGCGGACCGTGCGGGCGGATTCGTCGGCCTGGCCCATGTTGCCCATCTGCGTGGCGACGCCGGCCTTGCGGGCGGCTTCGGTGACCCGCCGCGCCTCGAGGACCGAGTAGGTGAGGGGCTTTTCGCAATAGACATGGCATCCGCGCTTGAGGGCGGCCATGGTGATGACGGCGTGAGTGTGATCGGGCGTGGCCACCATGACGGCATCGACGTCCTCGCGCTCGAGCAACTCGCGGTAATCGTTGTAGGCTTGGCAGCCGCGGTGCTGGCCGGATCGCTGCTGCTTGGCATAATGTTCATCCACGGTCCGCCGCGCGGGCTCGCGTCCGCCCACCCGGCGCTCCCGCCCCTGCCCCCAGTACCAGGAGAGATAGCCGCCGCTCTCGCGATTCACGTCGCAGACCGCGACGACCTGGACCTCCTGGAACTCGAGAAACGCGACGAGATTCTGGTAGCCTTGCGAGCCCATGCCGATGCATGCCATCGCGATCTTTCGGCTGGGAGGCACGTATCCCGCCCCGCCCAGAACGGATCGGGGCACGATGGTCAGGGCCGCCACGGCCGCGGATCGGCCGAGGAATTGGCGGCGCGAGAGGTCGATGGCTGATCGGGCGCCCGGCATGGCAGAAGCCTGCCTCTTAGCGGATATGTTCTTCTTCATGGTCGTGATCTCCGGATGTGCAATGAGCTTTATCCTGACCGGCGATCGCGATGCGTCAAGAGGCAATCGGGGCCAGGGGCGAGGATTGCCAGAGGATGTGGATTGGGATAAGGTCCTTGCCATGAATAAAAAACTGATTTCCCTCATTGCCGGCCTGTCGTTGACCCTCGGGTGCGGCGCCGCAGAGAAGGGCAGCTGGGCGAGGCTGTTCGACGGAAAGACGCTCACGGGCTGGATCCAGAAGAACGGCACCGCAAGCTATCGGGTCGAGGAGGGGGCGATTGTGGGCAGGACCGCCGAAGGCAGCCCCAACTCCTTTCTCTGCACGGAGAAGGCGTATGACGATTTCGAGCTCGAGTTCGAGGTCAAGGTGGATTCGGGGTTGAATTCCGGGGTCCAGATCCGGTCCAAGACCAAGGATCGGACCACGGGGGCGGGGAAAAACAACGAAGCCGGCCGGGTGTACGGGCCGCAGGTCGAGATCGAGGCCGGGGGCGCCAACGGCGCGGAGGCCGGGTACGTCTACGGCGAGGCGACGGGGCATGGGTGGCTGACGCCGCCGGAGAGGCTCAAGCCGCACAAGATGTTCAAGGACGGCGAATGGAACCGGTTTCGGATCGTGGCCCAGGGTCCGCGGATTCGCACGTGGATCAACGGGGAGCCGATCGAGGACATTGCGCACGAGGAGATTTACAAGGCATTCCCCGAAGGGTTCATCGGGCTGCAGGTCCATGGGATCAAGAAGGGGGCCGGCCCGTATGAGGCGCGCTGGCGCTCGATCCGGATTCGTGAACTGAAGTAGGATCAGGGCAGGAGCCGGATCTGGAAGAAGCGGAGGGGATCGGCGGGCAGGGACGGATGCTGCAGATCGATCCGGATCGTGTCGCCGACTCGGGACCAGGCGTCCGGGCTGGCGCTCGTCCAATGATCGAAGCCGGTCGAGATCCAGAGCTCGATGGTGTCTTCGAGGCCGATGGTATCGAGGAGCAGGAAGCGGCCCTCCTCGATCTGGGCGGAGGTGAACGCGGGGGCGTCGGGCAGACCGGGTGAGGCGGACGGGGCGCGGCTGGGGCGCCACTGGCCGGCGGTGCTCCAGAGGGGCTCGGGGGCGGCGAGATCGATGGCCACCAGCGAGATGCCCGTGTCGTAGGTCTCGGGGTGCCAGAGCCTCGAGTAGGTGAAGGTGAGGATGTTGGTTCCGGCGGGGCTCACGATCGAGAGGGTCTCGCCGTTGCGCGCGAGGTTTCCGCTATCCCACGCCAGAAGCACGATCGCGTTGGTCGCGTGCCGGGTGGCGAAAGCGGCCGGGTTCTTCGCGAGGACGAGCCGCGCGCCGGACGCAAGGACTCGAGACGCAAAAGCATGAGCGATGCCGGCCGCGAACCGCACGCCTTCGAGGTCGATGGGGCCGGCGCCTGCGTTCCGGAGCTCGATCCAGGCGAAATCGTCGGTGGCATAGGGGCTGTCGGAGGCAGGCGCGGGAGGCGCGTACATAAGCTCGGATACGCGCAGCGCGGAGTAATCGACAGCGGGCCGCTCGACGGTGAGGGTGCTTTCCGAGAGCGCGCTCCACTCGGCGCCGTTGATGGCCCGGGCTTTGACGGTCAGATCATGGGTGACGACGAGGTCGGCGAACACGTTGTTGGTGTCGCCGGGCACGGTGAGGGCGAGATCGAAATAGAGGTCGGAGCTGCCGGCGTTGCACTGGTGCAGCTCGACGGCCAGGATGTTGGTTCCGGTTCGGAGGAGGTGTCCGGCATCGACGCTCCGAGTGAAGTAGGTGTTCTGGTCGGGCGAGCTGGCGACATCGAGGGAGTAATCGGCGTAGTTGGTGGCGCCCTCGTTCATGTTCTCGCGGAGGATGGGCGTGCCGTTGAGATAGACCCAGGCGCCGTCGTCGCGCAGGATGTCGATGAGGAGCGTCGAGATGCGATGGGTGGCATCGAGCGTGAACGTGCGGCGCAAGTAGGTGGTGGTGACCTGGGGGGCGGAGACGCCGTTGACATAGCGGCGGGTCACGGTTGCCACGGAGTTGGCGGTGGCGGAGCCGGCGAAGCCGATGACGGCGGGCCCGCGCGCCCAGGCAGCGTCCGGGTAACCCGCATCGCGCCAGGTCAGCCCGCCCGACGAGGCGGGCTCGGCGCCGGCGTCGGAATAGCGCCACTCGGCTCCGAGCGGGATCAGCGTCCGGGGCGCGGTGGATCCGGAGCCGGAAGACACGGCAATGGCCGAAGGGCTGATGCCGCCGTTGGGCAGGCGCGGATCGGATCCGTCGGTCGTGTAGTAAAAGGTCTGCGCGGACGAGATGCGCAGCGGGTGGCCGGATGGGACCGTCGCATTCATGTCGGAGAACGCAGGGGCGTCGATGGACGGGAACCAGCCGCGGGCTCGGAACTGGCCGATGACGATATCGCGGCGCTGGGCCAGGTAGGTGTTGAGGACGGTGTTGCAGACGGGGAGCCAGTTGGCATCGCGAGTTTTGCCCCGGCCCCACCGGGCGGATTCGGCGATGATGGCCCAGTCGATCTCGTCCATGCGGGCGCGGAAACGTTTCTGGGCATTGGCAGGGGTCAGCGCGCCATCGCCGTAGAGGTGCTTTTGCGCGAGGTCGGCGAACCGCATTCGGTAGGCGGGATGGGTGGAGAGGCGGAGGTGGAGCGTGGCGGGATTGAACTGGGATTGGGAGGTGAAATTGGCGCCGGCGGCGGTGGTGTTGCAGGTGACGGGGTAGCTGCCGTGGGCGCCCAGCGAATGTTCGGCGTCGTGGCGCAGCCACTGAAAGCCAGCGGGCGCACTGCGGTTGTAAAGGGCGTACATGTTGTTGGGGAATCCGCCCCAGATCGAGACGGGCGAGTCCGGATCGCCGGTGTAATAGGCGATCAGCATGTAGACGATCAGGTTGTCCTCATCGAGGTAAACGGGGTAGGCGGGGTTGGGCGTGCCGTCGGGATTGAGCCCTTTGATGCGCAGGAGGTTATTGGAGAGGGAGCCGCCGAAGCCCTGGTTGACGGCCAGCTGATGGAGGGCGTAGAAGGCCTGGAAGTTGCCGTCGCTGGCGGTGGTGGTATATCCGGGGATGGTGGTCTTGATGCAGTCCCAATCGTCGTTGTCGCCCCCCAGATAGGTGGCGGCGAAGTCCGCGTCGCCGCGTTCCTGGGTTTGGTAGAGGCCCCAGTATTGGCCATTGATGTAGAGGTGGTAGTAGCGGCTGCGGGTGTACGGCATGCCCATGTCGCGCTGGGAATCGCGGGAGAAGACCTCGCGGACAAAGGTATCTTGGTCGCTGTTCTCGTAGGCCCACGAGTAGTTCTGCGAGGTCCGCAGGTCCACCTTGTCGAACTCGGACGCCCCCTCGTCGTCGAAGAGCGGGAAGCGCAGCCTGCCGTCGCCGTAATCGGACCGGAAAAAGAGGCGGAACGAGTGCTTGGGATTGCTCGAGCTCCGGCTGTAAGCGCCGCGGATCCGGATCCCGGCGTTGATCTGGAATTCGGATCCGGAGCCGCGAACGGGATCGATGAGCTCGACCGAGACAGGCCGCTCCCACTGGCGCCCGTCATTGCCTGGATTGACGTAGATGCCGGTCTGGGGATTGAAGAGGTTCGCCCGATCGGTGACGAGGGAAAGGGAGGCAATGGCGTTGGTCATGCCGTTGCGGAGGCGCACCGGATCGCCGGAGACGATCGACTCCCGCATGCCGTATTCCATGACGTGGTTGTTGACCTGCCAACTCGCAGGCCAGCCCCCGGGCGTGGCCGTGCTCTGGCGGACGATGTCCTCGATGAACAGCCACGTGACGGTGGTGACGTTCTGCCGGACGCTCCTGGGATCGACGACTGCGGCGCGCAGCGTGGTGGTTTTCGAGACGGAGATGGGGCCGGTGTAGAGCGTCGAGTTGGTTTTGGGTGGGCTGCCATCGAGGGTGTAGCGGATCGGGGCGGAGGCAACCGGGGAATCGAGAGAGACGTTGAAGGCGGCGGTCTTGTATCCGCGCGGCTCGCTGGCAGCGACGATGGGAGTGGGGGGGGTGTATGCCTGGCCATTGGCCGCCCCTGGGGTTGGGGTTTTGAAATAAAACAGCGCATCCTGGGCCACGCGCCAGGTCAGGCGGGGCTGAATCAGAAATTCCGAGTCGGCGGCGGAATCGTTCAGCGCAGTGATGGCAAGGCTGTTGGCGCCCGTGACGAGCAGGGAGGCGGGGACGGGATAGGAGAGCCACTGCACGGCATCGGCCAGCGGCCGGGCGGCGGCGGCGGCGCTATTCCATAGCAGCGGCTCGGGCGCATGGAGGGCGGCGACAGGCACGCCATTGACCCTGGCGCTGAATCCGTCCGCGCAGCGCACGGAAAGCACGAACGCATCGCCTGCGGCGGGAGCCTTGTCGAGAAAGAACCCGTACTCGGCGTCGAGGCGGGAGTTGACATCTTTCATTGGCTTGGCCACGTCGGTCTCGATGAACGATCCAATGGCGCCGGCGTGGAGGATGCCGCCGGCGGGATCGCCGACCAGGCGGAATGCCTCGAATGAGAAATCGCTTTGAAAATCCCGAGCCGCGGACAGCTCGACGCTCGCGCCGCCGTAGTTCTCGTAGTAGACGAGATTCAGGTCATAGACGCCGGCCACGGGGAAGTTGAATGTGGCCAGCGTCGTGCCGAAGCTGCGCCCGGTGGGGAATTCGGATTCGAAATCGACGCCGTGACCGCGAATCCGGAGGCGGAAGCCGTCGTCGCTGCCGACAGCGAAGGTCCACTCGCCTGCGGTTGGCACGTAAATGGCGCCGGCGGCGGCGACCACAAAACACTCCTTGTCCTGGCCGGCGTAATCGTGGCCGGGAAAAAGCGCGTTGTTCCCGAAGTAGCCCGAATCGGAGTTGGCATGGAAGTCGATCGTGTCGTATTCGCCGACGATCGGATAGGCGCGATCGGTCATCCAGTAGGCGCTGTTGGCTGCCATGCTTTCGGCCGCATCGATGTTGTCGATGCCGCTATTCATTTCGTAGTAGCGGACCGTGAAGGCGCCGCTCACGCCAGTGAACCCCAGTGCGCCGGCCGCGTCGGTCCAGGGCGCCGTCCCGGCCGCATTCGGGATCCGATAGCGCACAGGAGATCCGCCGCCGATCAGCTCGCGTTCGTCAAAGAGCGCGCGGCCGTAAGAGACATCCTCGATCTGCGGCGGAAATTCCGGCGCGAGCGCGTCGGCAACGGTCATGCCATCGGGAAGGACCAGGGCGAGGTATTCGCCCTCCTTGTTGAGGCTGAAGCTGGCGTGGATTTCCTTGTTGGTGATCGAGACGTCGGAGCTGTCGGCGAAGATGACCAGGTAGCCTTGGGGAGCGATCGTGGCGCCGTCGGGGAACCGCCACAGGACCGGCTGTGCGGCCTGGTCGGTGAGATGCCACCCGCTCAGGTCGACCGCGTTCGGACTGCTATTGTGCAGCTCGATCCAGTCGGCAGCTTTGCCGGCAGCCGTCTGGAGGCCATTTTCGTTGTCGGCGACAATCTCGCTGATCCAGACATTCGCACGGGCGCAGGGGGCGCTGGCCATGGCCAGCCATGCCGCGGCTCCCGCAGATGCTATCCTCCATTGGAAGCCTCGGAGCCGGATGGCAAACATTGTCAGACGCATATTCATAATCCGCCAATGATCAACATACCGATAGCGGATCGAATTGTCATGGTATGAATCTCCAGCCAAACGCCGCGGACGAGCCGGCGGCTCATTCACCTGAAAGGTGGGGCGCGCACTCCGCTGCGCGCCGGGCTGTAAGCTTGCAGCTGTCAATGCGGCGTCCACGGAGTGGCCGCCCTACCCACTTGGCTATCGGAATGCGACGCTGTCGCGTCCGGCTCAAGGCTTGGAAGCCGGCTGCTGCGGACGAGGGCGTCCGCCGCCCGTGCTTTTCCGAATTTGCACGTGGACCGCGTTGGTCTGAGGCGGGCCCGGGGTGGTCCGTCCCTGGGCGACCTGCCGTTCGATCAGTGCGGTCATGCGGGCGACGATGCCGGGGTATTGGGGGGAGAGATTGTTGGTTTCGCCTGGATCGGCGTCGAGGTTGAAGAGCTGGGCTGCCGGGAGGTCCCGCGCGGCGGCGGAACCCGGCCTGGGCGCGCTCCAGCCGCCGGAGTCGGGGCATAAGGCGAGCTTCCACGGGCCTTGGCGGATGGCGAAAGATCCGTTGATGGAATGGTGGATCAGCGTCGGGCGGCCGGGCGCGCGGGCGCGGCCCAGGAGGACGGGGAGGAAGCTGACGCTATCTTCGCCGGCATTGGGCGGCAACGCCACCTCGAGCAGGTCCGCGCACGTGGCCATGAGATCGACCAGGCACAGAAGAGCGGCGCTGGAGGCGCCGGCAGGGATGCGGCCGGGCCAGCGCGCCACGAACGGAACGCGGTGGCCGCCCTCATAAATGTCGGCCTTGGCGCCCCGAAAACCGGCGCTGGGATGGTGTCCGGCGCTGGCGAGCCGGGGGAAGTTCGCCTCGGGGGAACATCCGTTGTCGCTGGTGGCGATGACGAGGGTTTGATCGGCGAGCCCGTGCCGGTCGAGCGCGTCCAGGATTTGGCCGATGGCCGCATCGGTCTGCATGACGAAGTCGGCATAAGGGTTGAGGCCGGCGCGGCCCTGCCATTCGGGGGCGGGGAGGATCGGCGTGTGCGGCGCGTTGAGGGGAACATAGAGGAAGAATGGATGGCCGGCGCGGGCGGCGGCGGCGCGGCTCTCGATGCAGGCGACCGCGCGCCGCGCGAGGATCGGCAGGACATCCATGGCCTCGAACTCCGGCGCCGCCGGGCCGGGCCGAGTCTGCTTGCCGGACTGGCCGAGCATCATGGGAAAGCTGCGGTCGGCCGTGGGCATCCGGGTGAGCCGGTCGTTTTCGATGAACGCATAGGGCACCATATCGAGCGACGCGCTGATGCCGAAATATTGGTCGAACCCGACCGTCATGGGCCCGTTCCGGATGGGCTGGGCGAAATCGACGCTGCGATGCTGGGCGGCGGTTTCGATGGCGAGCTCGCTGACGGCGCCGCCGGGGATGCGGGCCCAGCCCATGCCGAGGTGCCATTTGCCGATGGCGGCAGTGTGATAGCCATGGCGGCGGAGCAGCTCGGCAACCGTGAGGCGCCCCTCCTCGATGAGGAGCGGGCTCAGTCCGCCCAGCACGCCGCTCTGGAGGCGCGACCGCCACGAGTAGCGGCCGGTCATGAGGCTGTATCGCGTGGGCGTGCAGACGGATGATGAGGAGTGGGCATCGGTGCAGCGCATCCCCTGCGCGGCCAGCCGGTCGAAAGACGGCGTTGCGATCTTGCCGGCAGGATTGAAACAGCGCACGTCGCCATAGCCCAGATCATCGCAGAGGATGAAGACGATGTTGGGCCGGCCGGGCAGGTCAGCGGGCCGGCCGGTCGCGGGCGGGGCAGCCGCGTCACCCGGGAAGGCGGCCCATGCCATCGATGCCACGGCAGCCAGGAAGGCCGGCACGATGAAACGGGCGGCGCCGGGACGCGCCGAGCCGGTTGCACGATTGGCGTGGTTCATGGCGCTGGTTCGGGAATCAATCCTGCGGGCTCGAAAAACAGAATCGCGGGCACACCGCGCAGCTCGACGTAATGATCTTCATGCACGCCTCGATCCGGGCGCTGGAGTCGCAGTTGCCAGATCCGGTCCGGTCCCGAGGAGGGCGCGCGCCCGATGAAGCTTCGAGGGTTGTCGATGGCGTCCTCGGCCCAGACCCGGCGTCCGTCCGGATCGAACAGGCTGGCTTTCGCCCGCTCCTCGCCGCCGCCGCCGCTGACCTGGAGCCCGAAATCGCCCGACCCCGCGGGCATCGAAAAATAGAATGTGGCCTCCGTGCGCACCCAGTGAAATAATCCCTCCTGGCCCAGCACGCAGAGGGGATGCGTCGAGGCCGCCGCGGTCACGGTGTGCCGGCCCGGATCGCATTGGACGAGGTAGACGCCGGCTTCGGGCGCGGCGAACTGGCTGGCGCAATCCGCTCCGAGCTGGCCCGTGAATCGCGCGACCGACTGGCCGGAAGGTCTTGTGACGTGGACGGCGAACGGATTGGGATTCGTCGCGGCCCCCACGGCCTGGAACCGCAGGACCAACCGGACGTGTTCACCGGCGCGAGCATGCAGCGCGAAGGTGGCAGGCCCCCGCAACCGGTGCGCGGGCAGCGGGCGAACCTCGGTCCACGCGGCCCGCTGGGGCAGCTGCATCCAATCGACCGGCACGGCGGCCAGGTCGAAGAATGGGTTCGGCGGGGAGGCCTCCGCCAGCCAGGCGGCGTCCAGCACGATCGGCTCGGCGCGCCCATCCAGCTCCCGAATCAACACGCCCTCGATCGCTTCCAGGGGCACGGCGCCGCCGCTGGGATAATCGAACAGCGGACGCCGGATTTTCTCCCGGCAAACGAACCGGCCAAAATCGATGCCGCCGAGCCTGAGCCTGGCTCCGGCTCGAGCCTGGAGGACGATCGGCGACGCAAGGGCCGGCGAGGCTGCGGGATCGGCCAGCAGGCAGCCCTCGAACCGGAGCCGCGCGCCCAGGGCGGGCTTCGAGATCGCGATCCCCGCATGGCCCTGCTCCTCGAACCGGCACCGGACGAAATCGATTCGGCCGGCCACCAGCGAGTCCCGATTCCGCATCGGCAGAGATACGTTGAGCGACTGGCGGTTCGTGCCTCGGAAGATGCAATCCTCGATCCGGATCGAAAGCGGCCGGCTCGCGGCATCCAGGTTGTTGAGGTAGAAATGGCAACCCAGCCCCTGATTGTCTTCCGACACGCAGCCCCGCATGACGCAATCGACGAGGCATTCGCCCGGGTGGTTCGGCTCGAAGTCGATCCCGGCCGCGGGGGCGGTGCCCGCGGTGTTCTTGAGAACGCAGTTTTCGATCATCAGGTTTTCGGCGCTGATGACGCTGATCCCCTGCCGATAGTTGCGGTCGCACACGACGTCCCGAATGACAATGTCGCGATTGGGCCCGCCCGAGCGGTCCACGCCCAGGTAGATGCCGTCGCCGCCGCTCTCGGCCAGGGTGAGGCCGGCCACGGCGACATTGGTGCAGCTGCGCAGGTTGAGGGCATGGCGCCATTCGGCCTTCCGGTAGGGCGGCGCATCGTAGTCCGAACGGTGCATCCGCCAGACGGCGCCAGGGCCGGTCAGGCGAATGTTCCTTCCGGACGCGGCGGTGAAGAGCGAGTCGTTCGACCCGCGAAAGGATCCTTTCTTGGCCAGCACCACAACGCCCGGCTCGAAGATCAGCTCCTGGTCGCTCGCCAGCCGGATCGGATCCACGATCCAAGGACCATCCATTTTGCGAACGAGGACCGTTCCCGCGCCGGAAGAGATCGCCGCCTGCAGCGCCTTGGTGGCATCCGCGGGATCGTATCCGAGGGTGTGCGCCTCGACAACGGACGGCTGGGCGGCGCGCGTGGGGACAATGGCGGCCAGGGCGGCAGCCAGCCAAAGCGCGGCTGGGAACGCAGGGAGATGATTCATTGGCAAAATCCGCTCGATCGCAGCAAGCGCGGCAAGACCAATCTCGAGCCCCCCCCGCTCCTCGATGGAGCGGGGGGCGATCGCCGCAGGATGGGATCGATCAGACCTTGTCCGGGGCGGGCACTTCGAATCCGGGCCGGTTGGGGTCTTTGACGAGCCGATTGGCTTGGGCGGCGAACTCGCCGGTGAACCGCTCGGTCTTGGGATCGAAGGTCAGCCAGGGGCCGACGATGTATTGGGCGTCGTTTTCCGGCACGCCGACACCGTCGCGCATCAGGGCGTGGAGCGTCATGAAATGCTCGTAGGCATCCCGGTTATCGCCGAACCGGCCGGCTTTGGCGTTGAACGGCACCTTCTGGCCGAGGCGATAGGAGTTGTTGATCACGTGGCCGAGCGTGCAGCTGTAATGCGCCTGGGCGGCGGTGCCGTTGGCCATCTCGGGCTTGCCGGCGCGGCAGGCGGCGATGAAGCTGCCCCAGTTGCCTCCTGGAGTGACGTTGCCGGCCGGGACCGACACCTTCTCGCCCTGGCTGCTGCCTTTGGCGTAATACAGGTTGTCGACGATCTTGCCGCCGTCCTCGAAATAATACTCGTTCTCGACCTGGTGCTGATACCCCTTGTAGTTCACGTTGCGCACGTTGAAGAACACGTATTGGCCGTTGGGGTATTGGGCGATGCCGAACATGGTGTTCGGGGTCTCGCCCTGGTCGTTCCATTGGAACCGCCCGCCGATCGCCATGGCGCGGACGGGCAGGGTCACGGTCGGATCGAGCGCCCAATAGGCCATGTCCAGCTGGTGCGTGCCCTGGTTGTTGAGCTCGCCGTTGCCGCTCACCCAGAACCAATGCCAGTTGTAATGGACCAGGTTGGCGTGGAATTGGGGGATGACCGCCGGGCCACGCCACAGGTTCCAATCGAGGTCGGCCGGCGGATCGGACGGCTGTTTGAAACCGATCCCGGCGCGCGGCTTGCAGGCGTAACCGTAGGAGATCTTGAGCTTGCCGAACTTGCCCGCGTGGATGGCTTGGTGGAGGCCGGCGTTGGAGGCGCTGCTGCGGCTCTGCGTGCCGTGCTGGACGACCACCCCATATTTCTTCTGCGCCTCCCAGGCGACGCGGCCTTCGGCGATGTCGTGGCTCATCGGCTTTTCGACATAGACATGCTTGCCGGCCTGGGCGGCCCAAATGGTCATCAGCGAGTGCCAGTGATTGGGCGTGGCGATCGATATGGCATCAAGGGTCTTGTCTTCGAGCGCCCGGCGGATGTCGGCGACGCCTTTGCAGGCATACTTGCCTGCGACCTTCTTTTCCAGGTTCTTCAGCTGGTTCCCC
Source organism: uncultured Verrucomicrobiota bacterium (assembly GCA_964458325.1). Classification (GTDB taxonomy): domain Bacteria; phylum Verrucomicrobiota; class Verrucomicrobiia; order Limisphaerales; family UBA1319; genus JAGMXM01. The sequence goes on along the minus strand of CAYWIM010000027.1, from coordinate 9,425 downwards.
AGCACACGCTGGTCCGGGTCGACAAGGCACGCGATCTCGACGTTGGGCTGCTCGAGCCAGCCGCTGATGTGGTTGCCCCCCCGCCCATTGACGCCCGCCACCGCGATGCGGAGCCGGTCATTGGCCCCAAACACGCGCGGGGTGGACGCCGTGCCGCCGATCCACACCGTGGCGCCCGCGGCCATCGAGTATTTCAGAAAACTGCGCCGAGTTAGTTTTGACATAGTGAATTCTTTGTTCGGATTGATGTTGTCAGAGGGCGACTGTATACGGCGAGCCGAGCCGCGTCCAGAATGATCCACAGACCGGCGGTCGGGCCAGAAGCGGGCATGCGAGGAGTGGGCGCCCGTGCAGGCCGTGGCGGCTTGCCACCGAATCCGATCCGACGCAGAATGCCCTTCCATGAAATCCATGTCGCGTCGCTTGTCCGCGGACGCGATGGCCTTGCTTCTCCGGCTGGGGATCAAGCGGCGCCATCTTGCGGCGCTTTCGATGATCCTGCTGGCCGCCCATGCTTCTGGCGCCATGAAATCCAATGACAAACAGGTCACCCGCGGGCCGGGCGGCCGGATCCTGACGAATATCGGCGTCTGGTCGCCCGACAGCCAATGGATTGTCTACGACACGCGGTCGGATCCCGATGGGACCGTGTTCGACGGGTGCCGGATCGAAATGGTGCGCGTGAGCACCGGCGAGGTCCGCACGCTCTACGAGGCCGCCCATGGCGCCCACTGCGGCGTGGCCACGTTCCACCCGTTCGAGCATCGGGTGATCTTCATCCTCGGGCCCGAGCATCCCGCTCCCGATTGGTCCTACAACGCGTGGCATCGCCAGGGCGTGATGGTCGATATCCGCCAGCCGGGCACGGCGATCCCCGTCGATGCCCGGGATATCGTGCCGCCGTTCACGCCCGGAGCGTTGCGGGGCGGATCGCATGTCCATGTTTGGGACGCCGCCGGCCAGTGGATCTCGTTCACCTACGAGGATCATGTTCTGGCCGGCTTCGCGGAGGAGAACGCGGACCACGAGATGAATCTGCGCAACATCGGCGTCAGCGTGCCGGGCCGGCCGGTGCGGGTGAAGCCCGATCATCCCCGCAACCACGACGGCGCCTATTTCAGCGTCCTCGTCACCCGGACCGTCGGCCGGCCCCGGCCGGGTTCGGACGACATCCAGCGCGCGTTCGAGGAAGGCTGGGTGGGGACTAACGGCTATGTCCGAGCGGACGGCGCACGCCAGCGCCGCGCCCTCGCCTTTCAGGGCCAGGTGATCACTCCTCAAGCCAATCCGATCTCCGAAGTGTTCATTGTCGATCTGCCCGACGAGATCGGCGGCGCTGCCGATGCAGGACTGGCCGGCACGGAAACGCGCCGTCCTGTCCCTCCCGCCGGGACGACTCAACGCCGGCTGACTTACACCGCGGACCGGCCTTTCCCCGGCATCCAAGGACCGCGTCATTGGCTGCGCAGTTCGCCCGACGGAACCCGAATCGCATTTCTCATGAAGGATGACCAGGGCATCGTGCAGCTCTGGACCGTGTCGCCTCTGGGCGGGCCGCCTTCTCAGATCACCCGCAATCCCTGGCCGATCGCGTCCGCATTCACCTGGAGCCCGGACGGACACCACATCGCCCATGTCATGGACCGCAGCGTGTGCGTCACCGAAGTCGCCACCGGCCGGACCATCCGATGGACCGATCCCGCCGATCCGGCGGCGGCGCCGAGGCCGGAGGCCTGTGTCTTCTCGCCGGACGGCCTCGGGATCGCTTATGTGCGACGGATCCCCTCGCCCATCGAGCCCTCCAACCAGATATTTGTCGTGTGTGAAGACGCTGCCCAATCCACTGGCCCGTCGTTGGAGTGCGAAGTCCCCTGAGAAGATCGGCTCAGGCCAGCTTCACCGCTGTGCCGCTGGCGGTCGTCATGAGCATGCCGTTGTTCGCGCCCAGCACCTCATGCACGTGGTTCCGATGATATCCGATCCGACGCCTGATGCCAAGCGATTCCGCGGAGGTCGGGCGTCCCGGGCACGGTGATGACGAGCTGCTGGTCGGAGCCGTCCGATTAGCGCTGGCGCAATTCGGGATGTCAACGCATCAACTTCGGGCGCCACGCCCAACAGTATGACGCCACTGCCCGCAGCAATGGGCTGGCAGGTATGAATCCGGGCTTGTGCCTCGCTGCCGCTCGCCGTACCCTTCGGCGCCAATGCAATCCGAACACCGAATGCCGGCCGACTCCGGGAACGGAGCGGCGACTTCGATCGGCTGGTTTCGCTGGGTGATCTGCGGTCTTCTGTTTCTGGCTACCACGGTCAATTACATCGATCGGCAGGTGGTGGGCGTCCTCAAGAACACCCTGATCCGGGATCTTCACTGGAACGAGATCGATTACAGCAACGTGGTGTTCGCTTTCCAGGCTGCGTATGCGATTGGCTACGCGGTGGGGGGCCGGGCGATGGACTGGATCGGGGTTCGGCTGGGCTATGGGCTGGCGGTGCTGTTCTGGAGTCTGGCGGCGATGGGGCACGCGCTGGCGCGCACGGTGACTGGGTTCAGCGTGGCCCGGGCGGCGCTCGGGCTGGCCGAGGGCGGCAACTTCCCCGCCGCCATCAAGACCGTGAGCGAATGGTTTCCGAAAAAGGAGCGCGCCCTGGCTACGGGCATCTTCAACGCCGGCAGCAACGTGGGCGCGCTGATCACGCCGCTGATGGTGCCCTGGCTGACCTACCGGTATGGGTGGCCGGCGGCTTTCCTCGCCACCGGCAGCCTGGGTTTCATCTGGCTGGCGCTTTGGTTCGGGCTTTACCTGGCGCCCGAGCGTCATCCGCGCGTCTCGCCGGCCGAGCTGGCTCATATCCGAAGCGATCCGCCCGATCCGCCGGTTGCGATCTCGTGGCTGTCGCTGCTGGGGCATCGCCAGACGTGGGCGTTTCTGATCGGCATGTTCCTGAGCTCGCCGATCTGGTGGTTCTATCTCTATTGGATTCCCGGTTTCCTTGAGGAAAAGCACGGGCTGAAGCTGCTCGAGCTGGGCCCGCCGCTGGTGGTGATCTATCTCATGACCGATGTCGGGAGCATCGCGGGCGGCTGGTTCTCGTCATTTCTTATTCAGCGAGGTTGGTCGCTTCATGCGGCACGGAAGACCGCCATGCTCGCCTGCGCCCTTTGCGTGGTGCCCATCTTCATGGCATCGCGGGTCACCAACCTGTGGATCGCTGTGCTTTTAATTGGCCTGGCGGCGTCGGCGCACCAGGGATTCTCCGCCAATCTCTACACCATGGTTTCCGATACCATGCCGCGCAAAGCGGTCAGCTCCGTGGTGGGCATCGGGGGATTTGCGGGTGCGATTGGGGGGATGTTCATCGCCAAGCTGGTCGGGTACATACTCGAATGGTCCCACAGCTACGCCATCCCGTTCGGGATTGCGGCCTCGGCGTACCTTGTCAACCTCGCCATCATCCACGCCATCCTCCCAAGGTTCGAGCCCATGAAGCTGCCGGCGGTCGAAGCCAAGAACCGATGAAGCAGGCTGCGACCAATGCAGCGCTTCTCGTGATCGGGTTCAATGCGCGCGAACGGCTTGCCATTCTTCAGTAGAACTCTGGTCACTGGTCTTCGGACATCGATCTGCTTTGGCAAGCACGGATTTACCATGCTTGCAGAACGAACTCGCCGCAGGATCAAGCGTGATGGCCACATCCTCGCCGGGTTTGAACCCGGCCGCGGGGATCGCCTCGAGGATGACTTCTATCGCCTGTTCATTGCTTTCGAGGCTGGGCGCGAAACCCCCCTCAGTGATGCCGCCGGTTGCCAGTTGTTCGCAACTCCACTTCCTCGGCAGCCTGGCCACCGGATCGGGAGCTGGTCCGGTAATCGATCGCATCCTCTGCCAGGGTAAATTCCAACTGGCCGGTTGCCACAACGGGAACGGTGTCCTCCAGTTGGAGTTCGGTTGTTTCACCATGAAAGCGCGGGTAGAGCTTCGCTAACCCTGGGATCGCCAGCTTGGCCAGGGAAAAATACTGCTCATCGATTTCGATTCCGATGGCCTCGTAGCCCACTGCCTGGGCCGCCGCAACGGTGGAACCTGAACCCATGAAGGGATCGCAAACGACACCTTCACCGAGCGGTAGCAAAGCGCGCACAAGAACGCGCATGAAGTGCTGCGGCTTGAGGCATGGATGATTCGAGATAGCAGCCTCCCGATCCGGGGTGCGCCCGCTGCGGATGACATCCGGCAAAGGACGCTCCGCCGCCAAACGCCGCAGTCCGCCAGTCTTCCAGCGGCGCAGGTTGCCCGCCACTGTTTGCTCGGAAATCTGCTTGCGGAAAAGCATCCACGGCTCGTAGGCACCCTTCGGGGTTACGCAAACTTCCGGGAACTCGCGCTCCGCGTTTTTGGGCCGGTCCCCGCCACGAAAACTGAAGTCGAGCCGCATAAGGGCCGGTCAGATGTGAGTGTTTGGATTTTATGACCTTACGCCAGCACGGCGGCGCGGCGCAACACCACCTTGCCGCCCTTCGAACCGTCGTAGCCCACCAGGATTCCCGGCGAGAAAGGCCCGGATCTCTCGCTCGGTATCCGCCGGTCTGTCGTTCCGTATCACGTGTCCGGCGCCGTCGATGTGGACCAGCCTCCCATGGGGCAGAAGGCGGGCGATCTCGAGATGCTTCTTTCGGCTGTCCGCATCCGCGTCAGCCTTGAGGATCAGGGTCGGAACCATCAGCTTCGGATAGGTCGCACCCGCGTCGCCGAAGCCGTCGCCGTGGAGGATATCCACGACGTTCGGGCTCACCAGCAGCTTCGACTCAGCCCACAGCTCGTAATCGCGGTCGCGCCAGCCGGGATGGCGCTCGCTACGGGCCACGGCCATGAGCTTCGCCATGCCCGCCCGCCGATCGCCCCTGATCTGCTTCTTCCAGTCGGGAATGATAGCCTCGCCGAGCGGCTCGAGCCGCGCCAGCATGTCGGCTGGATCCTCGAGGATGACAGCGCGCGCCAGGCCGGGATGGGTGGCCGCCGCCAGGGCGACGATCCCCCCTCCCATCGAGTGCCCCATCAGGACCGGTTTCTCGATACCCAGTGCGTGAATGAGGCCCACGAGATCGGCGACGTGCGTGGCCAGGTCATACGGTCTGGCGGGTTTATCGGAGTATCCGTGGCCGCGGGCGTCGTACATGACGATGTCGCACTCCCCCTCGAACCGCTCCGCGAGCGACGCCCAGTTCAGGCCGTAGTCCGTGATGCCGTGCGCCAGGACCAGGGGCGGCTTGCCGGCTCCTCCCGTGCGCCAGTAGTGCAAACGGATGCCGTTGCTGTGGACGTAGGCGGATTGCCAGCTCGAGTGCGATCTCGGGGCTTCCGGCGGGGTCCGATCCGGGGCGCCGCCGCAGCCGCCGAGGAGCGCGGCCGCCGCCAGAGAAAGACTTGCCGATTTACGGATAGGCATTGGCTTGTTCGACCGGATCGAAGTGTGCCGAGCCAAGAGTTGCCCGTCAAAGGGAAAACCGATGACAGGCCTGCCAACCGAGGCTTTGAAGCTGCGCGAAGTGGTTTGGCGCCTCAGGGTCGGACGACGCGGTAGAACCGGGAGGATTTATCGACGATGTCCAGATCGGAGATGGTGCTGGCAGACTGGGTTGGCTGAAAGGCACGCCAATCAGTCCACCGTTGCAGGTCGACCGAGGTTTGGACGCGATAGGATTCACCCGTCACGGCCTCGACATCGAATTGCAGCCCCTGGGTGGGCATGGTGGCGGCGCCGGTCAACACGACCGGCAATCGGCAGCTTGCCAAGGTGGCGTCATGGCGGCCATAGGCGAATCGGCGTTCACGCGGATGCATCGCCAGCGACAGGACTCCTTGCACCTCGGTGTCGTATGTGGCGATGAGGGCGCCATCCGCCACCCGCCAAAGGCGCAATGTGCCCTCCTCACCTGTCGTGAGCAGTTCCCGCCCTTCAGGCGAAAAACGAACGCGCCTGAGCGCTGCCGGATGTCCTTCCCAACCCCGAACTGGATCGCCGGTGGCGCTCTGCCAGAGGCGGACAGAGCCGTCCAGGTGTCCGCTCGCCAGCAACTGGCCGTCCGGTGAGAGTGCTGCGTCAGAAACGCCCGAACCCGTCGGGACAGTCCATAACGCATTGGTGCTGCCCGGCGCCCAAAGCTTCAGAGTCTGATCGAGGCTGGCCGAAACCAGACGTTGGCCGTCCAGGGAGAACGCCAATCCCTCGACGCGATCCGTGTGTCCGCGCAGCACCCGCTCGAGTTTCCCGTCGGCGAATCGGCGGATCTCAATCAAATGGTTATCGCGGATGGAGATCGCGGACAGGGCGACTGCGAACTGGGCGGCCACCGCCGAGGCAGCGAGGCATGTGCCCTGGTAAGGATACAAGTCGGCCCACCAGAGTTCCTTGCCATCGGCCAGGCGCCAGTTGCGAACCGTTGCGCTGGACCAGTCGTCCACCCCGACCACGCTTAATCCGTCAGGGGCGAACGCCACTCCGACGGCATCCCCCGTCAGGCCCCGCACCCGCAGAATCTCCGCCCCGTCGGCGCTCCGCCACACGCGCACGCTGCGATCCGATCCGCGAGCGCCCGATGCCAGCAGGTTGCCGTCCAGGGAAAACGCCAGGGCCGTCACGCCGCTCGAATGACCGCTCAATGTCCGGATCAACGCGCCTGCATCTGGGTCCCAGAATCGCACCACGGATTCGGATGTGCCGTAGCTGGTGCGCAGACCCCCTGCCGCAAGCGTGTTGCCATCCGGGGCAAAGGCCACTGCGTGGATGTTCCAGTCGATTTTGTTGATCGCACGAATCCACTGTCCATTCGAGACCGCCCAGAGCTTGACGGTGGGGTCTTGCGGCCCGGCGCCTGAGTAGTCGTGGTAGCTTGCGCCCGTGGCGATCGTGCTCCCGTCCGTCGAGAAGGCGATCGAGTCGATGCTGTGAGCGTGGACTGTTGTCGTCCAGATCTGGCTGCCGTCGCTCGCCTGGTACAGGCTCAGCGAGCTCGGGCCTGAGCCGCTGCCAGCGGCTAATTTCTCCCCATCCGGCGAGAACGCCAAGCACCGGTTAATGACCGACACACCGAACTGCCGGCCGATTGGCTCACCCTCCGCGGCTTGCCAAAGGACCAGTTCACCATCGGCAAATGTGGATGCCAATATCCGGCTGTCGGGAGAAAACGCCAGTCCAGTAACATAGACAGCTTGGTTGGTCAGCGTGGCGATCGGATTACCGCTGGCCGCATTCCAGAGCGTGACCGATCCGTCCAACGTCCAAGGCCACGCTCGGGTTCCGTTGCCGCAGGCCAGCCACTGGCCATCCGGCGAGAGAACCGCGGACTGCAACGGGATTGTCCCTCCCGAAATCACCGGACCAGATCGACCCTCGGGCATTTGCCAGAGCCGGACCGTATTGTCGTAGCTGGCCGAAGCCAATGCCGTTCCATCGACGGAGAACCCGAGCGAAAAGACCGTCCCTGAATGCCCGAGGAGGGTTCGCAGCAATTGCCCATCCGCCGCTCCCCAGAGCTTCACCGTGGCATCGCCTCCGCCCGACGCAAACAGCCCGCCGGTTGGGGAAAACGCGACTGCATTGACAGGGCCGGCGTGGCCGCCCTGCCACCAAGCAACATCGGGTTTCCTGGACCCATGAACCGCTTGCGTCATCGCGACAATCAGAGCCAAGAGGACTGCGTGGATCCTGGATTTCATCGGTTGCCTGGTTCCGAATAACCACATGCCATTGCCCCGATCGAACCCCGCGGAGCGGGGCCACATTGTTTCGCGACGCAGGAGCGCAACAATCACTCGTGCCGGAGGGCTTCGACGGGGTCCATGTTGGCGGCGCGGAGGGCGGGGTAGAGGCCGAACACAACACCGATGGCGGCGGAGATCGTGAAGGCGATGAGGGGGGACCAGAGGGTGACGATCGTGACCATGCCCGCGAACAGCGTGACGAAAAACGGGATCGAGATGCCCAGGATGACGCCGATGATTCCGCCGGTGGCGGAGAGCATCACGGTCTCGACCAGGAACTGGATGGTGATATCGCGGCGCTTGGCGCCGAGGGCGCGGCGGATCCCGATCTCGCGGGTGCGTTCCGTGACGCTGGCAAGCATGATGTTCATGATGCCGATGCCACCGACCAGGAGCGAGATGGCGGCGATGGACCCGAGGACGATATTGAAGATCTGCTTGGTGCGTTCGGACTGTTTGAGCATCTCGAGCGGCACGGTCATGGTGAAATCTTTTTTCTTATGGTTGCGTTCGAGGAGCTCCTGGATGGCCCGGGAGACGGGAACGACCTGTTCGCGTTCGGCGACCTTGACGGTGACCTCGTGGAGGGCGACTTTTTCGGCTTCGCGGCTGCCGGACCGCTGTTTGAAGATGGTCTCGCCGAACCGCATTCGGGCGGTGGTGAGCGGAATGAACATCTGATCCACCGCGGTCGCCTGGGCGCCGCTGCTGGATTCGCCGGGCTTGCCCTGGCGGCCGCGGGGCTCCATCACTCCGATGATCCGGTAGTAGGTGCTGCCCACCCGGATGGTCTTGCCCATGGGGGATTGCCATGGGAACAGCCGCGTGGCGATCTCCTGGCCGAGGACGCAGACGCTGGCCATGTCGTCCATTTCCATCTCGTTGATGAAACGCCCGCGCGCGACGCGGTGGTTCCGCATCTGGGGATACCACGGGACGGTGCCGACCACCTCGGCATCGACATTCCGGGTGATGTTCCAGATGTATTCGCGGATGATCCGGCCGGGAACGACCACGGTAACGCCCGGGATGGTCATTTGGATGCGGCGGATATCCGGATAGCTGAGCCCATAATCCAGCACCATGTTGCGGTTGGCGGATGCTTTCTCGTCCTCGGGGGGTTTGACGCTGCGGAGGATGATGTTCTGGCTGCCGAGGCTCTTGATCTGCTCCTGGGCTTCGTAGCTGGCGCCTTCGCCGATGGCGAGCATCGCAATGACCGAGCAGACGCCGAACACGATCCCCAGGACCGTGAGCAGCGACCGCAGGCGATGGATCCATATGCTTTTGAGGCCGAGCCGAATAATCCGCTGGAAGCGGGTCAATGCCAGGCGCCACCCGACCGGCGGACGATGGGTCGCCGTCGTGACCTGCTGCCAGAGTTGGGACGGATGGAGGTCTGGAGACATGGCTCAAGCGGTGGCGGCGGCTCGATCTGCCGGCGCCTGATAAGGAGGCTCTCGCAACGTAACATCCTTTTCGATCTGCCCGTCTCGGAACCGCACGATCCGGGTCGCGCGGTGCGCGATCTCCTCGTCGTGCGTCACCATGATGAGCGTCTTGCCGGCCTGGTTGAGATCGTCGAACACGGCGAGGATATCGGCGCCGGAAACGGAGTCGAGGTTGCCGGTGGGCTCGTCGGCCAGGATCACCAGGGGA
>CAYWIM010000026.1:0-51394 GCA_964458325.1 uncultured Verrucomicrobiota bacterium | reverse complement strand
CGATACCCCTTCCCGGGTAACAGTTACTTTTGGCGCACGGCGATCCCGTGAAATCCGCATCGATCGCTTCGGCGGGTGTGAGGTTCTTGGCGGCGTGGATCTCGGTGGTCGGAGCGAGCGCGGCTTCTTTTCGTTCCATCACCGCGGAACCGGCATCCGGCAGCGTCCAGATCGAAGCCGAAGGAACACCGGGAAGAATCGCCGTGCTCGAGTTCTCGTCCGATCTCGCCTCATGGATCCCCATCCACGCCTCGACGAATGCCGCCTGGTCATTCGCCGATGACGGCATCGATCCGAAAACGGATGCCCGGTTTTACCGATTGGCTCTCCATGAGCCCCTGGATCTCACCCCGGCCGCTCCCTGGAAGACCCGCATCCAACTCCTCGACGATCCATTCTGGCACCATACCAACGTCTGGACCTCGCCCAATCCCCTTTCCGATCTCGAGCGGATCAACTGGGTCAAGTTCACCCTGTTCCGAAGCGATCCAACGCATGTGATCTTCCAGAACACTCGCGAGCATCCGCTCCATTACGAGTTCGCCGCAACTTATCTCGATCCGTTCCTCGGCGCCGGCCCCGCCGCCTACGACGCCGCCACGCTCCTTGCCAACGGCCAGATCGCAGTCATCGGATCCGTTCTGTTCGATCCCGATGCTCTCGAGTACGGCTTCGAGTTCGCGGGCGAGGATCCCTACCCGCGCGAGATGATCCGGTTCCTTGCGGAAGCCGTCGACGCAGCCATCGACAAGCCGGCCAACGCCCGGCGCTTCTACCTGCCGACATTCGCACAAACCGAGGCTGCCAGAGCGGATTCGGCGTGGTTCGCGGCCCGAGGGCTTCCGCTGGGCACCGTCCAGCAGTGGCTCGAAGGCGAGAACATTTACAGCCATGGCTGGGGGATCGGCAGGCTCCGCTGGTTCGCCGGCTCCGAGATCGAACGAGCATTCCGCGACGGCCGCCTCGATCACGACGACATCCTCTTGACCGACCAGGCGCCCGCCGAGCTCCCCGTCCTGGCCGGGATCGTCTGCCTGTCGCCTTCCACGCCGAATTCGCATGTCGCCATTCTCTCCCGCAGCTACGGAATCCCGTTCCTGCATGCCACCGATCCCGCGTTCATCCAAACGCTCCAGGCCGCGCTCAACCATGATATTCTGCTGCGCGTCATCGAACCCATTGGCATCAACGATCTGCGTCCGCGCGTGAAAGCGATCGACATCGAGGGTGTCGATCCAGCCCTGAAAACGGAGATTCGCACCTTGAAATACGCGCCTGCGCTCTCGATCCAGGCCCGCGCCCGCCGCGGCGCCTACAGCCTGCCAGTCGATCCCTTGACGCCAGCCGATATCCGGCATGTCGGCGGCAAGGCCGCCAACTCCGGATTCCTGCGGCGCGCGATTCCCGATCACTCCCCCAGCCCCGCCATCGCCTTCACGTTCGATCTCTGGGAGGATTATCTCGAGCAAATGCTGCCGGCGGGCAGAACGCTGGCCGAGGAAATCGCCACGCGCCTCTCCCGCTACGCCTACCCCGCCGACAGGACCGCCCTCGCCGCCGACCTGGCGGAAATACGGCGCTGGATCACCGATGTCGCCGATTTCAGCCCCGCGCAACGAGCGGCCATTCTCGATGCGCTGGCCGCCTTCGATCCCGGCCGGCCGATCCGGTTCCGCAGCTCGACCAATGTCGAGGATACGGAGCTGTTCGTGGGCGCGGGGCTTTACGACAGCTACAGCGGCTGCATGCTCGACGACCTCGACGGCAACGATGCCGGCCCTTCCCAGTGCGATCCCGCCGAACCCAAGGAACGGGGCGTGTTCCGCGCCATCCGAAAGGTCTTCGCCAGCTTCTACAACGATTATGCCGTGATCGAACGCCTGCGCCACGGCGTCGACGAATCCGCGGTCGGAATGGCCGTTCTGGTCCATCACTCGTTCCCCGATGAAACCGAGCTCGCCAACGGAGTCGCCACCGCCGTTTGCTCGAAAATCGGAGATTCCCGGCGGCTCGAAACGACCATGGTGACCCAAAAAGGCCCCATTCCAGTCGCCAATCCCTCCGGCGACGCAATTCCGGAAGTGGCGGAAATCATCTCCGAGGGACAGCCGCCCGAAGTCACATCCGGCCCGCGAATCGTCCAGAACTCGAACCTGCTTTCGCCCGGCGAGACTCAGGTGCTGGCGAATGAAACCCAATATCGCGCGTTCCAGACGCTATTCATCCAACTGGCTGATGCTTATCGCTCATACTATCCTGCCAAGTCCGAATTCACCCTCGACTTCGAGTACAAGCGGATTGCGCCCGATTGGCTCGTGATCAAGCAAATCCGCGAGCTGCCCCAGCCAGCCGCTATTCCCACCGCGCCCGCCCTTGTCAACGAGCCGGTGCTGCTCCAGGTATCCCAGGGGCCGCGCGCCTCCGCCTTCGCTCATCACCGGCTCAAGTCCTTGTGGTCGGTCGAGACCGACAGCCGCTGGCTGAACGAAGCGGGGCTGGCATCCAGCTTCTTCACCCGGACGGAGTGGCAGCACACGCTCGAAGGCCCAGTGGCATCCACCGCCGGCAACGCGGCTTCGTGGGACAATGCCTGGCATGAAATCGCATCCGATGACAGGCAGCATCCCTGCTCGCGCGACCATTGGTCCATGAACACGGCCCTTGGCTGGATCGAGTTCTCTCTTCAGGTGGTTTTACCCCAAGCCGCCCAGATCGACTCGTGCCCTGTATTCTGCCTGAGCGATCTCGAAGTCTCCTTGCGCGCCGATTATTCTCAGCCCCAAATGATCTTCGATTCCTGGAAGCAAGAGGTCGCGCAAACCGCTCGGGATTCAGTTCTTCTCGAGCCCGTGCCGCCCGCCGATCCGGCACTGCCGCCGCTCCAGACCGCATCGTTCACCGCATACAATGCGTTACGCTTCACGATCGACTACATCTACAAACCCCAGGAATGGCCTGGAGGGATGACCGGGTTCACCCCCACCCTCTGGCGGTTCGGCTCGACAACCATGTCCGGCATCCTGACCGGTTCCCCTCTGCTTCTCCAAAGCTACTGGTCGCAAACCTGCCAGACGTTTCACAAGCCGTACTGGGGCGATTTCCTGTTCGAGCCCGGACTCGATCCCGATCTGCCTGCCGGCGCCCGGCTCGAGCTCGAGCAGCGCAATATCCGCCTCATCTACCTCCGCCCCGAGCGGCCGTGGGAAGCCGATCAGGTGCACGTGATCGGATTCGATGGCACATTCCGCAACTGGCCTTGATCCGCTGTTTGCGCCCGGCCTGCAGAATCGTGAAGCAGGCTGCGGGTTCTCGCGCGGCGCGAGTTATGGCCTTGCCTGTAATGCATTGGGGCGGTGGGGGACGCCACGCAGCTGCGGTTGGCCATACCTTGAACCATTCCCGTTGAACAGCTGGCACCGCTGTTGCGCCATCTCGATCAGTTTCAACCGGTTGCGGCGCACCCAATGCACCACCATCTCCTGCAGCCATGCGGGCGCATCTCCCTCGACCATCCTGACCGGATCCAGCTCGAGGGCCATCTCCGTGCCGCCATACACCACATAAAGACGGATCCCGATCCCCGGAAGCTGAAGAAAACCGATTACCATCCCCTTCGATTTCATTAAGACTGCCATGGTGTGCATTCCTTCAGCGCTCTCTCGCCATCCCCCAATCCATCCTGCCCTTTATCATGTAAGACACCGAACCTCGGTGTAACCTTAGGGTCTGTGCAAAAATTAATTCCGATTTTGCTGGAGGGGATTGGGCGGGCTGGCAAGGCGCGACGAGCGAGCATACCCGCGCGGTCTGTGAGCGAGGAGCAACACAGCCAGCGCGCCCAAGGCCCCCAGCCCTGCGGGGCGGGGCGGCGCCGGGCCATCTGCTTCGTGGCACGGGCTAGACAGAGCGTCAGAAGTCCACAACGCCGGGTCTGGGGTTCCGGCCTACAAGGCGGCCGACGCCGGCAGGCTGCGTGCCCTCACGCGGCGTCACTTTTAACGTTGCGTAAAGAAGAGTGCGATGCTGCGTGCGACCGCGAATGCCGCCAGCCCTGCCATGATCAGGATCGTGTAGGCGGAGATTGCAGCCACGTAGATGGTTGGCACTCCCGTCAGAATTCCGTAGTCAAGCCGATCCCAACCGCCTCCGAGGCCGGGAATCGTCCATAGCAACAGACAAAACACAAGCAGCGCCAAGCCCAGCCAGCCCCCCCAATGCAGGGCCGATCTCCAGAATCGTCCCCCATCGAATGTCGCGCCACGATGAAAACCGATGAACAATGCTGCGGCCGCTGCCGGCACGCATAGGAAGATCAAAATGTCGGATAATCCAACCAGCAGCGAGAAGGCTCCAATCAGAAGCTGTAACACGAGATTCATAGTGCCTGTCAATCAGGAGACACCGGGCGGCCCTTCCGCGTTCAATCCCTGAACGTCAAGGTCGCAAGGAGAATCATGCGCCATCATCCGTTACCACTCCTTGTCCGCCTCCTGCCGTCGGCGGCTACAGTCCAGCAGCCCGCACTTCACCAGCTCCGAGGATGCAGAATCCTACAGCCGCCACGGAGCGCGCATGGGCCGATCGAGCATCGAGTTAGCTTCGGCGTCGCCGAGAAACCGCTCTTTGTCCGGATCCCAGCGGAGTCTTCGCTTTAAGGTCGCGGCGATGAGCTGCAAATGGCAGAGCGTGTCTGTGCGGACGGCGATATCGATCGGGGCGGCGGGTTGGTTCCGGCCTTTGACGGCGCCGATGAAATTGGCGCCGTGATTGTCGCTCCGGAACAAGCGCGGCTCACCTGGCGCAAACTCGGTTTCGAGCAACGAAACGGGGCGCGCGTCCAGCTTCTGGCGATCGACATGCACCCAGCCATCGGTCCCCAGGAACATCACGCCGTGGCCATGGCCGCCCTCCTGCAAGCGATGCTTCCGGCTGGTCGCGTCGTCCATGTGAATGAGCGTAACGCCGTTGGCATAGCGGTTCTCGACCTGCCAGCTCATGGCGCAATCGGTCAACAGCCCCTTGGGAAACTGCCCGAAGCCTTCGATCTCGACGGGGCCGCTGAGCTCGGTGTTGTTGCCCCACTGGGCGATATCGAGGTGATGGACCCCCCAGTTGCCGATCATGCCCATGCAGTAGTCCGAGATCTCGTACCAGACACTCCAGCCTTCCTTCTGGCTGTAGGGCCGGCACCGCTGGTAGGAGTAAGGCGCCATTGGAGCAGGCCCCAGCCACAGCTCGTAGTCCAGTTCCTTCGGCACTAGCTCGATAGGCTGGATCGGACAGGACGAGACACTCCCAGGCACACCCACCAGAATCGTCTTCAACTGCCCGATCCTCCCGTTCCGCACCAGCTCGCAGGCCAGCCGGAACTTGCCATCCGACCGCTGCTGCGTGCCGAACTGGAACACGACTCGATTGTCCTTCACCTCTTTCTCGACCGCATGCGCGGCGCGGAAGCTCCAGCCCATCGGTTTTTCCTGATACATGTGCTTGCCGCGGCGGGCCGCCTCGATCGCGATCAGCGGATGCCAGTGGTCCGGCGCTGTGATCTGCACGGCGTCAATGTCCGGCCGGGCAATGAGTTCTCGGAAATCCCGGAAGGCCGAGCAGTCCGAGTTGCCGTAAAAGGTGTCCACCAACTGTTTGCCTTTCGCACGCTGGCCCTCGTGGACGTCGCATACGGCCAGCACCCGGGCTTCGCGCATCCCCAGGAACGACTTCATGTCGCCCGTCCCCTGGATGCCCAGGCCGATCACGCCGATGGTCACGCGATTCGATGGCGCCACATTCCCCTCGCCACCCAGGACACGCGCAGCAACAAGCTGCCAGCCACCCGCGGCGCCTGCGCCCGCGGCCGTCATCAAAAACCGACGCCGGTTCATTCCAGCTTTCATGCGTATGGCAACCAAAGGACTTTGTCTTGTGCCCCGCCGCCGCAGCCCCGCCCGGGCAGGTCATCGCCCGCCCGCCAGGGAAGCCGGCTGGGGCAATACCTGCACCCGATAAAACCGGGTCGCTGCCGCATCGGCAGATGTGTCTGCGATCTGGGCCTGCCCGTCACCGCCCGCGGTCGGAACGCCAAGTAAATACCAGTTCCGGAGATCGCTGGAAGTGAAAACGCGGTATCGCTGAGCCGCATTTCCTTTCCACTCGAGCGTGACTTCGGCAGGCGACGGCCGGATCGCGGTCAAGCGGAGGCACGAATCGAAGCGGCGCGGATCGGTGCCAGCCACGTATTCGGCGCGATTGGATTGGCCGTCCTGATCCGGATCGCCGGCCGAATCGTCACACGCGGTTGTGTCGCCCCAGGCAGCTCGTTCCCAATCATCCGGCAGCCCGTCCTGGTCGCTGTCCAGCGGGGGCAGGACGACGGGATGCCGGAACGACCGTGTCCAGGCCGGGGGATCCGGGGCTTCCCCCTTTTCGAGCATGTCGAACCACTCTTCGTCGGTCAACCGGTTGGCGATCGGATGCTTGAATTCGTACTGCGAGAAGACCGGCCCCGCCGCCAGCCGCATCGCGCCGCTTGCCTCTGGAAATGCCACGACGATCATCTCGACGTAGCCGACGCCTTCTTCGAGCACTTCCGATGTGTTGATATCCGTGTGAACGTCCGCGACGAGGGCAGACCGAAACCCGCGCTCGTCCTCGATTCCCTCGAGCAGCGGCTCGAGGGCAGAATCGATGCCGAGAAGATAGTTCCTGTCCACCAGGCTCATCGGATTGCCAGCCAGTTGCCCGATCGAGATCGCCTCGAGCCGCGAAAGCACGGTCTCGAGGGCGGCGAGACGAGTTTCCTGGGTCGAATCCAGCACCCCCAAGTCCATGAGACCGGCCCGCGTCAGGGAGGCCAATCCGAGCAGGCGATGGTAAAACTCGGGCACAGGCTCAGCGTAAGCCGTATCCGGTTCTGGGGGAATCGAGGTTTCCCCGGGCGTGTAGCTCTGCTTGGCGTAGAGGATCGTGTCGTGGCGCAGTTGGGTCCATGAGGCCAGCACGCTGTTGAGCTGCTTGTCGAGCCAGGCATCGGTTCGCATGAATCCGGGATGCCCCGGGCCCGGGGGTTCGAGCAGCGCGCGCAATGTGAAGAGCCAGCTCCAATACAGGTTGCGGTTCCAATCCAGCTCGCTGAACGCGCGGAACTGCCGGATCAATTCGTTCATCTGCTCGTCGTACGACAGGTAATCCGTGTCGCCATCGCGATCGAGGATCAGCAGGGCGCGTTCGGAGCCCATGACCGCCATGACATCGAGTCCTCGCGGAAATCCGCGTTTGCTGGGAACGAACGTAAAAGGCCTGGGATCACTCGATCCCGTGTAATAGCTGACCTCGGGAAACACCAGCTGCTGGAACATGTAGGAATCCGGGATGAACCGCTGTCCCATCAGCCGCATGCCTTTGGTCTTGTCCAGCACCTCATCGAGCGTCTCGGGTGTGACCGGCGGATCGACCCAGATCCAGCCAGTCCCGCCGTAGATCTCCGGACTCCGCATCAGGGCAAGCTCAGTCTTGACCGCGTGCAGAGTGTCGGGATCGGCCAGCGCTTCCGGAGCCGCCGGCCATTGTGCGGCCTCCCGAACCGCCTGTTTGTAAGCGTATGGGGTCAGGTCGTCGGCGAGCCCGACAAAAAACGCGGTGACGGCGTAGATCCGGTTCCAGATGTCCGCAATCGGCCGATTGCCGTCCTCGAGGGCATCCAGACCCAGGGTGATCAGAAGCGCCTGCAGCGTCTGGATCCGCGCGTCCTCGACCGAGACCAATGCCTCGCCCATCGGCCCCCAGCTCGAGCTGCCCTTCAGCAGAAACGCCATCCGCCCATACCACATCATCGCCCGGAAGAATCGCTTCAGCTCCTCGGACCGGGTGTAATGCCCCCGCGGCACATACTGCGAGTAATCTTCGTGGTAAACGAAAACCGGGCTGGGATCGAATCCGGCGTGGGCCTGGATGAGATCCAGCTCGGCCTGGACGCGATTCTGGATGTCGGCCGGCGCCTGGGCGGGGTGGCCGAGCAACTCGAGAGCGACCGCGAAATAGGCGATGTTACGTGCGGCAGCTTCCTCGAGATCTCCCTCGAATGTATCCCGCTGGGTCTTGGCCTGGGCCAGAAGCGCCTCGGTCAACGCTGTTAGATCCGGCAGGAACTCGTTGGTCTCGATATGCATCAGGATGTCGTCGAACTGCACGTGGTAGAAATGAAGCAACGTGTCCGACGTGACGAACAGCGGGATGCCTCGATGTCGCAACTCCCGGTAGGCTTCGAGAAAATCCGTCTGTCTGCCCCGCGGCACGACCACGAAACCATTGCGCTCGAGCGCGCTGCGCGCGTTGTCATCCAAACCGAGCATCGCCGCGATGGCAACGCCGCCTGTGATTTGGCTCAGGTCCAGCGGCAACAGCGCTCCCGGACTGTTAGCCTGATATTCGATTGTCGAAGGCTCGTAGTATTCCGAGAGTTGGATGTCGCGCAATCCCTCGGAGGATTCGGCGGAGAGAGCAACTGCGGGAAGCCCAATGATCGAGCATGCCGCCGCCAGAAGCGCGACGCTCACGCGCAACCGACGGCCAGCGCAACAGAGGGATTCCGTGAAGAAACGGCGATCAGAACCAACTCCCCGCGGGCGGACATGCCGAGAAACATTCATAAAATCAATGCGCTTTCGTGCGAACCATTCACTGTCTGGTGAACGGCATCAATATAATGCCAACCGTCCCGATCGCAAACACGACGCTGGCGCGCATTCGAACCACAACCACATATGGGATCGCGAAGTTGGGGCAGACGCAACCCCATTGGCTGTTCCCTGATGCGACCGCACCGCGGGGAACGTTTGCATATCGACTCATGCCCGACACGAAAGCCGAAGGCGGCTCAGGCAATGATCTCGACCGCGGAATGGGATATGCCGTGATCCAGGGTTGCCAGCTTCAGGTTGTTCCGCCCGGCCAGATCGGCCAGATAGACATCGGTGACCTCCTCGCTCTTGCTGGCCTTCGATTCGAGGGCGGGCAGATCGGCTTCCACGAATTCCACTTTATGCGAGGCAAGAAAATCTTGGAGGAGGTTGCGGGCATCGGCCATCGAGGCGCCTAACGCCTTGGGATGGGTGCTGATGCGAAGAAACCCCAATTCGGACAAAGGACAAGTGGCCAGCGATCGGCCTTGGATCCAGGCGTCAACCGCCGTGTGGTCAACGTGGTCGGTCCAGACCGCGGCAATCAACGCATTGACGTCGAGCAAGTATTTCATGGAAAATCCAGGAGCAGTGCGCGGACTTGGTCGCTGGTGATCAGGCGGCCGGCAGTGGCCACCGCGTGAGTGCCCTTGCGATACTCGATCGTAACCTTCGGCGCCTTGCGCCTTGGCTTCTCCAAGCGGATGAGCACAATGCGTCCGTCGCCTTCGGGCTCGACCGAAACCACGTCGCCCCGGCCGATCCGGGCTGCCTTCCTGGCCTTGGCGGGAATCACCATTTGTCCACGGCCATAGATCGTGGCATGCATGCAAAGGACAATAGCGTAAGCGTGACTTACATTCAAGCATCGCATCGGCCCCAAGACCGCTTCCGGGACCACCGCACAACCGCAAGAGGTCTCCGTCAAGATGCGCGGCCAGCGCGGCAAACGCGCCACATCCCCTCGGCCCAGCGGCGGCAACTCAGCAACAGGTCGAGGATTACTTCAAGGTCGTGGGTTCGGGAGATAGGAGTGCCCCCCTTCCTCCATCCTGGCCGCAAAAATCATCGCTCTCGCGCGATCCGGAAGAACAGCGTGGGACCGGTGGCCAGCGTCTCGAACCGCATGCCGGGACTTTCGGCCAGCAGATTGCGCGCAATCGGCTGCCAAGCGGCCAGGTCGGACGAACGCTCGACCCGATAGCGATCGCCTGGTATGGCCCCCCAACGGAGGCGGACCGTCTGGTTGGTGATCGTCAACCCGCGGATCGACAGCGGCACATCGTACGGATCGCGGAAGACCATCACGACCGGCAGGTGATCCGCCGCGCTGGCGCTGTCGCTCGCCAGCAACGGCGGCGCGGGTGGAACCACCTTGTCTGAACGGAAGACCTGGCTGCTGACGATGTTCGAGAAGAAGAGCCCGCACGGCAGGATGTAATCGAACCGGATCGTCAGGCTCGAGTTCTGGATCGACCATGTCCGCTCGTCGTTCGTGGCGGGATTGCGCGGGGTGGTCAGCCAAAGCCCTGTGGGCAAGCTGGTCAGGGTTTGGATGGCCCGCTGCTCGTACGCCCGCGGTCGGGCGATGTCCTCGTTCATGTCGCCCACCAGCACGTATGGCCGCAGGCCTTTCGCGGGCAGATAGACGATCGCGAAAAAATTCGAGATCGCCCGCGCCTCCGCCGCCCGGCGGACCGAGCTGGCCTGGTCTGGATGCGCCTTGAGGTGCGTGGTGAAGAAATGGAACGGCTGTGGCATCCCGGGCACCAGGATCTCCGCCTCGAACAGGTCGCGCGTGAAGACACCATCATACCCGAATGCCGCCAAGCTGCTGCGCGCCAGCCACGACCGCGAGCGCGCGATCGGGAAACGGCTGGCAACGGCGCTGCGCTCACCGCCGTCGGTCCGCTGGCCCGTTGCCAGGTAATACCCCGGCAGATACGCCGTCACCCACGCGCTCATCTGGAGATAATTGGCGTTCGTTTCCGGTATCTCCTGGAAACCGACGATGTCAGGTTCGAGGAATGCCAACTGCCGACCGATCGCGCGGACCTGGGCCGAGTTGGTCGTCCAATCGGGCTGGTCGCGTCCGAGCACGTTGTAGCTGACGATCGTGAGAACGCCATTCTGTTTGTTCTGGGCGCCTTGGGTCGGCCACGTGGTGATCCGCCAGTTGCTGTTGTCGGCGTTGGGATCCGACGATCCATTCGAGGCCGTGAACGACGACGTCACTCCGCCCGCCAGCGCCGCCGTGCCCGCGCCTTCCGCCGGCGATAGCGCGCCCGTCGCCGCGTTGCCATCCGGCTCGATGCTGTTGAAATCCCATTGCGCGATAACAGCGGCATGCGTGCCCGCGACCATCAGCAGGAAGGCAACGAAAGCAGGAAACAATTGATCTCTTCCCCGCGGAATACAGAATGCCTGGGAATCTTGAATTGAATGGATTTCATTCCGCGTGTTCCGCGGACTCCTCTTCGTGTTCAGCTTGGATGGGTGGCCTAGCGAAGCCATGGATGGGTGAAAAGAGGAAGAATTTATGCCCGCGGAACACGCGGAATGACGCGGAATTTCAGATGATTTCAGTTCCGTGTCGATCGATCGGCGGCTCATTCTATGTGTTCACGCTCTCCATGTCATTTCTCGCGCTCGGCGACGCGGCGGGCGCAAGGTCGCTGGCTTCGATCTTGAGCAGCGCCAGGTCCTTGTACTCGTCGCTCTCGATCACTCGAGCGTCATGAACCGAGCCGTCGCGCCCGATGCACATGCATGGCCAACCGCAAAGACGATGGCCAACAACAGTCTCCCCGCTATGCTGGACATGCCCGCAGAATAGCGGGACACGCCTGGACAGCCAGTATCTTTTGTCCACAACGCCCGGTCGGGGGACCGGGCCTGCAGGGCGGTGGACGCGGGCGTTGTCGGTCGCGTGCCCCCACGCGGCGCTTGATGGCATGCCTGCCAAACGCCCGGTCAGGTGACCGGGCCTGCAGGGTTGACGTCCTCCCCTCCCTCATCCTTGTCGAAAACCCTCTCGATGACTTCGGCGAGCTGGCCGGCAGTCTCAGGTTCGCCGCGGCGCTTGCGCAATCGGTCGAACACGCCCTCGAGCGCCGCCCGATCCTCTTTGTCGAGCGCCGGCATCGGGTTGCCCGGAATGCCCATCAGAGTCAGATCGCCGCGCGTGGCATGGGTGCGATGCGAGACCAGGTAGTGATGGTATCGGGCCCGGTTGAACACCACGTGGGGAAAGCTCGCGTTCCGGGTGGGGCCGGCCACGAGCCGTTTCCCACCCAGCGGCATATCGAGGATCTTGACCGTCACGAGCCGATCCGCCGTCCACCACCCGACCGTCGCGCCGATCCCGGCCCCCAGCAGCGTGCCCGCCAGCATCGACGCCCCGCCAAAATGCGCGTCCACAATCGCGCCTGTGGCCGCGCCGCCCATCGCGCCGGTGGCCATGATCTCGCGGCGGCTCAGACCGAACCGCAGCCAAGTCGTCTCCGAGAACAGATCTTCATCGAGCAGCGGCAAGGCTTCCTCCCGGCGCTCGATCCGGCGATGGCTATAACACTGCTCGACGGTATCGCGAGCTCGTTGCTCGCCGCAGCGCAGGTCTTCCCGGAACTGCATCTCGATGGCCGGGCGAATGGCCGAGGTGTCGGCATCCGAAGGCAGCTTCCGCTCGACCTGGTGCGCAAGCATCTCGACCAGTGCCTCCGCCACGGCGCGCGCGGATCGCCGGCGCTTCCGCCGCCGGTCGCCCTCGAGGCTGACGACGACCCGGTCCAGCCGGGCCCGCCACTCCTCGTTCAATTGCCCAAATGCCCGGATCAGATCCACCCGTTTCCGGAACTCGGCCGTCACCGCGTTGAAAACCCGGACAACCTTGAAGAATTGGCCGAGCGCCGAACGCCACGATGCAATGTGATCCGCCGGGCCGATGGGATTGATCAATCCGAGGCTGGGCCGGCCGGTCCACCGCAGGATCTCCATCTCCGGCTCATACTCCTCGCCATACGGCACGGAGCCATCGACGACATAGAGAATGCCCGCCCCATCGAGGATGGGTTGCAGCAGCTCGCATTCGTCCCGAAACGAATCCTGCCCGCGATGGGCCTCGAAAAAACGGCGCACGACATCCGCGTGAAGATCGGCGCTGGTCTCGTGCTGCTTCATCCATTGCAGGGCGCGCCGCGCTCGCTGGAACCCGGGCGTGTCGACCAGCGCATACAGCTCCTCGCCATCCACCACCATGGGATACCGGCGGCAGCGCGTGGTCGTGCCCGGCTCCGGGCCGATCTCGACCGAATCGTCCGATGCCAGCGTGGCGACAATGCTCGATTTGCCTTTGTTCGGATGCCCCACGACGGCGAACACAGGCAGGCTCATGGCGTCTCTCCTTCCTGCCACCCGCGCACGACCAGGGCCGGATCCCGGAGGCCGCGCAGGCTTTTCCGCCACTGGACCAAGTCCGCATCCCGGGGCGGCGCCAAGCCGCCCGCCGCATCGAGGGCGACGGGCGCCACAATCATGAGCCGCCCCGGACCGATAGCCTGGCGCAGCTCGCGAAGGAAATCGGTCGCTTCAAGAACCGGCGGCTCCCAGCTCTTGACCAGAACCGCCACGCCTGGCTGTTCGGCGGCCTTGGATATGTCGGCGATGACCTTGCCGTCCGACTCGATCGACGCACGCCCCCCGGCATGATGCACGCGGGCGATTCGGCGGCTCCACGATTCGCTCGCGCAGCCCGCCAGGGTTTCGTCCGGCACCTCGATTCCACCCCAATTAACCAGGCACAGCGGCGAGCGATCCGCCAGGCCGGCGCCGTTGGGGATCCCAGCGGCATCGTTTGACGGTTGGGAAGACTTGGCTTCAGGATCGGTTGACTGGGTTGTCACCCACTCGCTTGTCAACCGATCCAGCACGACGGCCACGCCGGGAGCTTCGACAAATGCGCGGCGGGCCGAGCGATGGAGCCGCCAGCCAGCCAGGCCCAGCAGGAACGCCCGCGGGACGAGCCCGTAGGCGATCATGCACGCAGCGAGAAACGGCCACCATTGCCCCCAGCGCTCCGGCGCCGTGCCGGCCAGCGGGCCCGCCTGACGGTAATACAGCGTCTGGCGAATCAACTCCGCCGAAGGCGCCGCGTCCGGCGCCCAGCGCGACCACGGCGCCGACAGGGTCTGCGTCAGACGGTGAACCACCTCGACGTCCGGCTCGAGCGTCGTGCTCCACGAGAACGCCAGGTCCGAAAACGTAACCAGGTAGAGGCAGGCCGCCAGCGCGCCGGCGTTGAATCCCACCGCAAACGATTGCGCGGCGAATATCACCGCCCATTTCCACACCTTCTTGAACTGGAAGAGATTCGCCGCCCCAAACGCGACGGTTCCCACGAGCAAATCGCGCGCGGTCCGAGGAACAAATCGAATCGCGAGCCGGGCAAGCTGTCCGGGCGATAGGAGCGCCAGCGTTTCCTGAACCCCGGCGGCGCCCGGAATCCACCGCGCGAATCGATCGGGAATCATCACGATTCCCAGCAACAGCAGCAGAAGCCACTGCCCCGCGACGAACACCGCCAGCACGTGGACCACATTCACCGGCCGTGTGCCGTCATAGTAGAACAGAGCCGCCGAGGTCCCCCATCCGATCCCCAACCCGAGAACCGCCAGGCCGAGAACCAGCAGGCGGTAAACGAAGCTGAACGAGCGGCCCGGCATCGCCTCGCCGCCGGCGCGCAGGCCCTCGAGCCACGCCATCAGAAGCCAAAGCCGATTCGAGGCGTCTCCCGCCTGCGCGCGAACCAGGCCGCGATCGCGCCGGTGCAGCTCCGTCTCGGGCCGATCGGCGTCCCGCTGCATCTGAACCGCCAGATCGACCAGCGATGCCAGCAGGCAAGGCCGTGTCATGCCCGCCACCATAGCCTCCTTCCATGTCCCCTTGCAGCTAGAAAACGCCGCGACCGATCCGGAGCAGACGACCGTGGTTCATCATCGGCACAAGCCCCTGGAGTCAAGGATCTGTGCAAAAATTCATTCCGGTTTTGGCGCGAGCGCCGCCGGGCCCGGGGCCTTGGGCGAGCTGGCTTGGTTGCTCCTCGTCAAGGCGAGGTTTTTTCCAGGCGATCCGCGATCCAGATCTTGATGATCGATTGCCGAGTCACTCCCAACCGTTTGGCTTCGCGGTCCAAGCAGCCGATCATCCATTCTGGAAAATCAACGTTCACCCGCTTGACCTGCCGGCCGGGGCGACGCGCCATTGACAGATCCAAAGCGTCGACGACTTCCTCGCCTCGCTCGAACCTTCTGTCAAATTCCTTCGCTTTCATACAGCTCCACTTCTTTCAGGTCCTGGTCTCGCCCCGACGCCAGTTTGAGAGCGATCAGATCATCCCTCCCGATGAAGTGAATCCGGCCATCGCCTAACACGATGGTGTGGCGTCTCGCCCAGGCGGTCTCGAAATCGCCCCCTGGCAAGCCCATCATCACGTCCACGCGCAACGGCGGATTTCCCATCTGGTAGAAGTAACCCGGAGCGGCGAAATCCTTTTCCGTCAGGTTCGCCAACGGAGCGCCGAACTCCTGCAGCGCGCGGAAGACCGCTCGAGCATTGGGGGGATCGAGCGCGATCCAGAGGCCCAAATCCTTGGTCCATCGCGGCTCGGAATAGAGCATGAACGCATAGCCCCCCACCACGAGGTAACGCGCCTCATGCTTTTCCAAAAGCTGGCCCATTACGAGAACACGCCCCTGCGCCTGGACATGCGCTCGCTGCTGGACAAGATCGCCGAACCGCTGGAGCAAATGGTCAATCAACCACGACGTTGAATCGCAGGTATCGCGCGCTTTGATCGGGAGCCAGCGGAATCGTCACCACGCCGCCGGTGCCGGGAATGGCCGCGCCGAGGTTCATCCAGGCCGTCGATGGACCGGCCAGGGCATCCGCATACTGGAGCTGATAGGCGACTCCGACTCGAGTGGGCAGCATCACTTCGATCGCGGCGGCGCCAGGCTGGATCGTGAATCGCAGGTCCGGATAATCGAGCGCGTCGGACGCATCGGCGCCATACCGCTGCTCGAGATCGTTCGGATACCCGTCCGTATCGCCATCGCCTGACGGGACCGACATCGGATCGAGCGGATCGGATCCGGCCTTGATCTCCGCGGGATCCGACCAGCCGTCGCGATCGGTGTCCTGGGTAAATGGATTCGTGCCGTGTTGGAAGATCTCTGCGGAATCCAACAGGCCATCGTTGTCATCGTCCGTGTCGGCGCCATCCGCCGTCCCGTCGCGGTCGGCGTCGCCCGTGGTGCGGTAGATGATCGTGTCGTCAGTGACATCGGATTCGTTGCCGCTGGCGCTGCGGAACTGGACATAGATCATCCCGACATCGCCGCTGGACAGACCGCTGAACACGAAATTCGTGCGGGGCACGATCGACAGATACGGCTCGGCGCCGGTGAACGGCTGCTGGCTCAGCCGGTATTCCTTGACCAGCGAGTCGGCGATCAGGTCCACCCGCACGTTGAGGCGATCGGTGTATCGGGCGCCCTGGTTGATCAGGATGTGGCCGCCCGGCACATACGGATCCGCCTTGGCCACCGCGGAGATCACTCGAGAGAATGGCGTGGCCGATCCCGAAAGCCCCAGCGCGCGGAGCCGATAGTAGTAGCGGGCGCCATCGGTCAACCCCTCATCGTAGTAGGAATTGATGTTCTTGCCGCGCAGGTCGACCGTGGCCACCCGGTTGGACGGCTGGGTTGTCTGGGCCGCCGATGCCGCCCGGAAGATCTCCATCCCCTGATAAGAGGCATGATCGGGGAAATGGAGCAGCAACGCGTTCGGCCTCAAATAGCCCACCCCTCCCCTCGAGTCGGGCGAGGTGATGATCGACACCTCGGACACCGGCGGCAGACGATCGTCGGTTGGATCCAGCGGACACTGGCCCGCATCGACCTCCGAGCCGTCGGACTCGCCGCCATTGTCCGTGTCCGGATCCCGGGGATGGGTGCCGTGCTCGAACTCATCCTTGTTCGTCAGCCCGTCGCGATCGAGATCGAGGTCGCCATCGGGTTTGGCGGGATCGGTCCCATAATAGACTTCCCAGGTGTCGGGCATGCCATCGTGGTCGCGATCGGGCTGCTCGACTCGCTCGTAGACCTGGAAATCCCTTTCGAGCTGGCGGACAAACTCGGTTCCATCATAAGCCTTGCCTTGGGCCAGCAGGGAGACGTGATAGTTGCCGGACTGCTTCGGATCGTCAGGCATCTTCGGTTTCTCGTCCGAGTTGCCTCCCGGCCGGCCGGCCAGCGGCGTGCGGGTGTAGAGCAGGCCGTAAAGCCCATCGCCAGCGCGCTGGTCCACATGCTTCCCGTCGTCGAACAGGTGAAGGGACCGGCATGCGGTTTCCCCGTCGGGCAGGGTGACCTGCACCTCGACCTTGGCGTCGCGGACAGCTCCTTTGCGATCGTAGATGCGGGCGAGCATCCGCACCGGCACACCCTGCTCGAACAGCTCCTGGGCGCTTTCCGACCGCCCGGCCACCCCGCCGGTCCGGAACGGCGCCAGCATAAACTCGACTCTCAACCCGTTGCCCGGTATGCCCGAGATGCCGGCGAAACACTCGAGAGCCTGCCCTGACTGGTTATCGAGCTGGACGCGATACACGCCCGATTTCAGCCCTTTGAGGTGGAGGATATAATGCGAATCGCCCGAGTAGACCGCCAGCGCATACGTCTCGGGGTCGACGCCGCTGGGATCCTGGATCCGGACCTGCACGGTGCCAGGCGCCGACCATCCGACGAACAAGATCGCGCCCTGGACGACTTCCTCGCGCAGATCGAGCAGGAGATCGCGCCGGCCGCCCGCCGCGACATTCGCGGTGGCCATGACCAGCCGCTGCAGCCCTTTGGCATGCTCGATCCCCTCGAGAAAACGGAGCGTGAGGTCGTTCTGCATTGTGCCGATCCCGATCGAGGCCGCCGCGGCGTCTTTCAGCATGAGCGCGCCTGTGCCTTCATCGACCGGGATGTAGCTGTAGTCGCCCTCGGTCGCCAGGCCGATCGTCTGCATGAGGCTGTGGTCCGCATCCGCACCGAAGGCCAGGGAATTGATCATCGTATCCGACGCGGTCAGCCGGCTGGCCACGGTTCCCGAGGCGATGCACGTGGTCGAGTCCCAATAGCGCGCCTCGTTCTCCTTGCCGTCAGAGAGCAGCAGGATGGCGTCGAAATGCTCGTAGGACACTTTGGCGGCCTCGGTATCGAGGGCGTCCTGGGCGGTCCAAAGGCCATCGCCGATCGAGGTCATATTCTTGCTGGTCTGGGCGTCGACGGCCATCTTGAGGAGCCCTCGGGAAACGCTGCTGCCGAGCAGCAGGCCGGACGATCCCTTGAGATTGACCGCATCCTCGTTGCATTCGGTGGCATCTCCGGTGAACGTCACCACCGTGAGGCGGTCGTTGTCGGTGACCGCGTCGATGTAGAACTTGGCGGCTTCCTTGGCGGCATCGAGCTTGGCGCTGGTGGGATACTCCATGCTGCCCGAGATGTCCAGAGCCACGACATGATGGAACCGGATGTCGCCGTAATAAACCGACTGGCGGGACGTGGCCGAAACGCCCGACTGATCGGTCGTGCACAGCTGGACCGTCAGATCGTACAGGCCATCCGCGGGCTGTTCCGGGGCCTCGACGAGCAGCTGGTATTCGCCCCCGACGTAATCCGCATAGCTCACCGGCGCGTTGGTTCCGCCGATCAAGATCGTGAAATCGGAAGCCTGCAATCCCAGCACCGACAGGGTGCCCGGTCCTTCGGGCTCGAGCGCCGACGGCCCCAGCACCCGGGTTCGCACCACGACGTTGCCCGGCTGATCGTGCGGCCCCGGATAGGCTGGATGCGAAAAGGTCGGCCGCACGATCTCGAGCTTCACCGAGCCGCGGTCGAAGGCGTAATCGAACTGCGTGGTCTCCTCGAGACCGACCGCGATCCCGACCAGGCGCCGGATGGGGCGGGAAGGAGTGTTGAAAAAGGTGGCGGCGAACTCCTGTCCAATCCCCTTTCGGATGCCGATCACCTGCCCCGAGCTGTCCACCGCCACGGCGGCAAATCCCATCACATCGTCCGCGTCGTCGGTCTTGAACCCCACGACCTCGCAATCGCCGCCGCCGTCGAGCACGTGCTCGAAATACCGCGTGGCGAAGCTGGGGACGCCCACGTTGTCCTGGCTGGCTGGCAGCGCGCCGATCGCGGTCACCGGAACGCTGGTCAGGATGGCCTGCGCCTGCTCATCCACATAGGCGTAATAGGACGCATTGGGCACGGCCGACGCGTCGTATGCGCGCGTGTAATTGCAGATCGAGAAATCCAGGAACACGTTCTCGAAGCTGCGCGACGAAAAGCTCGAGATGGTCTGCTCCATGGCGGTCCGGCATGCCGCCGAGCCCGCGGCGCCGTTGGACGCCACCCGCTCCCAGAACGCCCGCATGAAATCGGTCCCAAGCTGCGGCTCGACCCGAACGGCGCCCATCTGTTCCATCAGGTAATTCCACCAGAGACAGGCATTGTACTCGCGGTCGAATAGCGTGGCGTCGGGATCGTTCAGGTAATTGCGGGCCGAGTTCTCGTAATAGGGATAGCCGGTGAGATTATCGAGGTCGAGATAGCCCTTGTCCATGACCGCATCGGCCGTCCCCTCCGACACCCACTTGCCAAACGTGCTTCCAATGTATCCCGAATCGCAGTCCGCCACGCCGCACTTGTAATGCCGCTGCGCGGTGTGAAACCGCTCGTGGAGAAAGATGCAGCGGGTGTCCGACTCGGGATCGCTGCGCACCCCCGGGGCGTGCATGACCAGGCAGCCCGGCTCGGCGTAATACCAGTCGTCCTTCACGATGATGTCATACTGCGGCAGGGTGTTCAGATACGGGGTGCGGAAGTTCATCGTCCCCACCAGCGCGTCATACGAGCTGATCGCGTTCGCCTGCAGATTGGTCGCGTCCGCGTGGGATATGCGATGAGTCGAGCCCGCATCCGTCCGGTAGAAAATAGTGTAATCGACACCGCTGTCGCTGAAGTCCATCTCCTGGTCAAGGCCCGGCTTCGAGCAATCGCTCGCCAGCCCCCATTGCGCCCATCCCCAAACCAGCGCCCACACCACTGCACCGCCCACGATTTCACGCTTCATTCACTCCTCCTTGCCGCCTCCGCCAAGCCGAAGTCCGACAGCTCTCCCTCCCCACCCTGCCGAGCCCACTCCTCCGGCCCGTTGGAACGCGGATTTCACGGGTTGTTTTGACGTCGGGTAACGAAGGCAATATCATGCATAACACTCCTTTTGTCAAGGAAAGGCACGAGCCCGGCAGCGGCAAACTGGTGGATGCAGATGCTCTGGGTCGATTGCGGGCTGCCGGGAAAGCGGAGCCCGCCGACGATGACCTGCAGCCTCCGGCGGCCGGAAACCGCTCTCGATCGGAGACCTCGCGCCTTGATCACGGCGATTCGAACCGGGCCAGGTCGGGCGCCGCCGGATCCAGACCGTGCGGCAGATACGAGAACAAGTCCGCTTCCTTCAGAAAGAACCGGAGCTTGTAGTCCCCTGCCCTCTGCCCCTCCCCGAATGCGCAGGTTTTCCACACCAGCTCGTGGCGAACCGCGTCGCCGCTGAACGCAATGCATTCGGCCCGCGAGAATCCGGGCACGATCCGGTTTCGGCGATCGAGGATTTCCGCAGCGATCCATCCGCCGGGACGCGTTCGCGCATTGAGGGTGACCGCCGGGATCGCGAACGGCTCGCGCCGCGTGACGAGCCACCCCTCGCTCTCGCCAGCCCGCATCGAGCAGAAGCCGTCCAGGCGGAGCCTGGCCAGCCCGATCGCGGCGTGAACCCGCGGGTCATCGTGGAGCCCATCGCAGCCGCCGTAATAAAAATCGAGGTGGTCATCCACAACCAGCGGCGCCCGGGCGGTCACGATCATGCCGCGGTCCCACGCGCTGGGCGCGCCCAGCGCGATGAACGGCCTCCGCTCCCCCGGCCGCGTCCAGTGGATCAGGTCCCAGCTCCACGCCAAGTGCGCGTCCATCGTCCGAGGCGAGTCCTCCTGCGCTTCGTGCAGCTTCGGAACCGAGTATTCTCCGAACCGGAAATAGCGGGCGTGATAGATCCAGGGGATCCCGATGTAGAGGCCTTGATACGGGAAGACCGGCATGCCGTAGATCTGAGTTGTATCCGGATCCAGGTCGTCCGCTGCGAACACTGGCCCATCCACCGGCTTGGTCCACGCCAAACCATCCTCGGACCATGCCACGCCCACGGCGCGCCCCCGGCGGTTCCGGGTCTTCCACGTGGCCGCGTAACGATTGCGGTAGACGTCCCGGAAGAAATTCACGACGTCGGAGGATCGGAACAGCGGGGTCCTGGCCGTCCCGGCGGCATAGCGCCATCGCAATCCGTCGGCTGAGAATGCCACCCGCGCATGGCCGGCTTCCACGTCGAATCCATACAGCGCATATCGCCTGGCTGGCTCTTTCTCCCAAGGACAGCCGATGACGCTTGGATTATGGCAGTGGCCCCCGGTCGCCTCGGGCTGCGCGGCCGAGACAACCAGGTTGTTAGCACTCGAACCCGCGAATGGGATGATCCCCAGGTTCGGCTTGGTCCAGTGCACACCATCGCTGGATTCGGCGTATCCGACGTGGTTGCCCCGGTTGAGGATCTGGTACCACAGCCGGAATTGGCCGCCTTCGCGCATCGCGGTTCCGTACACGTACGGGCCGGTGATGGCCGAGACTCCTTCCCAAGGCCGGTCCGCCTGGATGATGGGATTGGCGGGATGTTTCTCGGCGGCATGGAAAACTCGGGCCAGGCCGCTGGATTCCTCGCATGCGGCGCCATCCAGGAACAATCGCCGCCAGTGTCCTCGTGCCGGTCCGGCCAGGGCGTCCTCGGGCGAACCGGCCGCCGGCAGCGCCTCGAGATCCCTTTGGGCCCACAGGCGGCCTGGCCGGCCTCCCGCAGCCCCCAGCAGCGCCGCTCCCGCGGTTACCCGCAGGAACCGGCGGCGGCTGAGTTCAGTTCTGGCGGCTGGATGGATGTTTGGCATGGCACTCCATTGGGATCGTTGTTTTCCAGGATGAAAACGGTTTTCATGCGACCAGCACGCCTTTCCGCTCGGCGATGCCGATGATGGCTTGCGTGCCGGAGTTGAATTCCAGGTAGTCGGTTTCGATGCCGTCGCTGAACATCACGCCGTTCTCGGCCATGCGTGATTCGAGGATCAACGGCGTTTCAGGGGTGACGCGGCCAAACACGATCGAGGCGCCCGTGGTCTTCGTCGGGAATGGTTCGCGCACAGTGTAGCAGAGGTAGTTCGCATCCCAGGCAAACTCGGTCTTCACGTTCCCGCACGCCTTTCGGCCGCGTTGGGGCGTGGGAGCGGCGTCGCCGAACCCCCCGGTGGCCGGCGGCCGGGCCCGGGCTGAGCCTGCCGACTGCGTGATGGCGGCCGCCCCCGTGAGCAAGCTCTTCAGCCAGCCCGTCGAGCCCATGCCGGTCGATACGATCACACCGCTCGACGATTGGATCTCGCTGGCCTCGCCGCTCCGGATGAGATAGCGGGCCGAGCCATGCGTCTTCGGGCCGATGAACAGGTCGTTGACGCCATACAATGTCTGCCCGTTGTTCAACGCCGCCTTGGCCATGGTCACCGAACGCGTCGGCCGCTTCCGCAGCACGGCCTCGGGCATCACTTTCGGAAGATCGCTCACGCGGAAGGGGAGCAGCCGCCCATCCCATCGATCGGGATCGGGATTCACGCCAACGACAGGCTGGCCGCCGAGATACTTGAGCGTGTTGGCGACCAGGCCATCCTGTCCGAGGGTGACCACCGTGTCCTCAGGCGCGAAGACAAAGTTCGGCAGGAAGCCGCGGTCGACAACCTGGACACGGCCGACCTGGGCCAGCAGGGTCTGCGTCTCGCGGAGCGCGCGACGATACGTCTCGTCTTCGCGGAGGTAATCCGAGAAGTCAGCGCCCTGGTGCTCGATGTAAAAGCGGGCCTGGCTGACGGTGTTGAATCGGATGGCCAGCTCCGCCAGGCGCGTCGGCCGCGTGACGAGGACGATTTTTGCGTCGGTCAGACGGCTCATTTTCGGGTGGGCGGGGGCGTCAACAGCTCGCGGAGCAGATCCGGCGATATGTTGAGCTGGCCGATCTTGTCCGCCTTGCCGGCCAGTTCCTGGAAGGCGAAGGCGATGAGCTGCTCGGGCTTCATGCCGCTGCTGGCGAGCGCTTGCAGAATCTTCGCATCGGCGCTCCCCAGCGCCTTCATGGTGGCCGATACCCCGTAGGCCCGGGCGTCTGCTTCGACCTTGGCGTTCTCCCCTGCCAGCGCGACGAGGGCCTTGCGCCGCTCTTCCAGGCCGATGTTCGATTCGAGGGCTTCCCTCTGGAGCAGACCCTCCTTTTCCTGGACGGCCCTCTCGGCGTCCATTTGGGTTTCACGGATCTGGCGCTTCTTGGTCTCGATGGCGATCTCGGTGTTCAGCTCGTTTTCCTTGATGGCCCGCTCCTGTTCCACGGCCGAATTGCGCCGCGCATAAATGGCCTCGTCGGCCTCGCGCAATAGCCTCTCCCGCGCATCGGCCTCCAGCGCCCGCGCCGTTTCCGGTGTCGGCTTGATGGCCAGGATCGAGAGCCCAAGCACCTCCAGGCCCAAGGAAGTGATTTCTTCCGAGGCAACGATCCCGGCTTTGACGGCCTTGACGAGATCATCCGAGGCGCGGATCGCTTCACGCAGCGGGAGCTTCTGAAGCTCAGCACGCGCAAGCACGTTGACCACGTGGAGGACGCGTTCGGGCAGCTTCTGCGGATCTTCCGAGGCATACGCCTGCCCGTCGGGCGCGAGCGTGTAATTGAGCAGTGCGGCCAATCGCTTGGGATCGCCCACCCGGTAGGTCACCTGCCCCTGGATGGTGACGGCCTGAAAGTCCGCCGTGGTTTCCTCGAAAATGAAGGGCGTATCGGCGCTGGCCACCGGCACCGCAACCAGCGATGTCGTCGGCCCATAGTAAAAAAAGGAAAGCCCGAGCCCCTCGCGGACGATCCGGCCGCCGCGATATTGCAGGAGGTAGGTGGTGGGCTGGACCTTGATGAACTGGATGCCGAACATTGCGCGCCTTTCTTCTGGGTTGTCTCTGCGAGTGGATTTAGTTAAAATAGAAGCCAGTGTCAAGGGATAAGCAACCAATGCGGTGCTTCCGTGACGCGGGCGCGCCGGCTGCGTTCAAGGCGAATTCGGCGCTTGACAGATCGGCAATAACGCCCCAACTTAATCGCAGAATAGATAGGCGACAAATAGGCGTCATAACTTTACTCAAAGGACGAAGAATGAAAGCGCTACAGCGTGTTGTTGCGGGCGTGATTTTTGCCGGGTTGATTGCGATCAGCGCCCACGCCCAAGTCAGCAGTATTGATTCCGTCGTGGTGCAACCTCGCGTTTTCAACGACGTGCCGGACGCTGCGGCCATTTATAGCGGCGCCTATCCGTCATCGATCACCCTGGGCGAGACGAGCGTCAGCGCTGCTTCCGGTTTTGCCAATCGCGATGTCTGGCGCTTCTCGAGCGATGGCACAGCCTCGTATGCGTTCAGCAACGATGATTTCTTCCAGGCGAGCATGACCGTGACGCTGACCGGAATGCCCATCACACCGCGGAAAGAGGCGGGGTTTCTTCTGAACTCGATTGGTGGGGATGGCCAGTTTATCGTTAACACCGATGGCCATGAAGTCGTTGCCTTTGGCGGACCGTTCCCCTTCTACGCCTTTCCAAGCACGTTCAACTCGGGCGATACCGTTACGCTTGGCATGACCTACACAGTGAATGAGCTCGGCCAGCGGTCGATCATTTACTCGGCCAATGGCGTGAACAGTCCAGCACTGCCGTTCACCAACCTCGAGCAGGGAATCATCGATGGCAGCACGCTGGGTGGTTATTTCCAGATCGTCAATGATCCGGCCAATGCCTCGAATGCAGGCCAGGCTGTGTTCGGCAACATCAGCATCCTGCCGGTCGTGATTCCCGAACCCAGCACCCTGGCGCTGCTTGGTATGGGCTTGCTGCCGTTGTTCTGGCGCCGACGCAGCTAGCCATCGACGCGGCAACCATCCTTCGAGTATCAGCCCGACACCGCGAACGGTGTCGGGCTTTTCGTATATGCACCCCGAAGATGGCTGGATTACGGCGGGCCAAATTGGAAGACGCGGTAAAACCTCCGAGCGACGCTCGATGGCAGCGAATCGGTTCCAGGAGGCCCGCTGTCAGTCCAGTCCGCCGCCAAACCGGAGGCAACGATGAGGCCAGTGGGCGATCCAGCCCAGGAGTCCAGGTCCGGCGAGTATTCCACCTGGTAGGCGCGTCCAGCCAGACTGTCCCATGACAAGCGGAATGCGTTCGGATCCGGCAACGCCTGCAACACCGGCCTGAGGAATGTGAGCGGCGCGAAGCCGGCTCGATCCAAGCCGCGCCGGATCTCGTCGTTCCGCATGAACCATCGCCAGACTCGCTGGTTGCGATAATTCTCGATCATGAGGACAAACGGCCCTTGGTCGATGCCGATCGTGTCCGTCCCCCACCACTGTTCGCCCTGGTTGAACGCGTCCCGGAAGCCGTAGGAGGTCCAAACGCTGCGCCGAAACTGGCGATAAAAGTAGCGCAACGTGGGAACCGTATATTCGGGAGCGAACGCAACGGATCCACCGGCAGCCGTGGGCGCGACGGTGCCATCGTCCTGTTGCGCAGGCGGCGCCCCTCGGGCCGCATATCCGTTCGGCCCATCACAGGCTGTCCAGCCCCAGACGTTGCTCGAGTACCCGACCCGTCCGAGGGGATTGGCGATGCCGTAGGCGCGCTGCGCCAGAGTGGCGCGGCGCGAGTTCTCGAAATACGTGCTCTGATGGCTGGTCATGTAAGCGTCGGCCACATGCCGGAAATCCACCCAGCAGTGGGAATATTGATGGCCGAAAAGAGGGGGGAACGGCACAAAGGATTGGCCGTAATAATTGGCCCAGGTGTAGCCGGCGGTCCAGCGGCTCCAGGCCGAGGCGGGCAGAGGATTCGTGGCCGCCCCCATGGCCAGCAGATAGAGCAGCATTGCCTCGTTGTATCCCACCCAGTTGGCGCCGAGAAATCCCGACCCCGGATGCCACCCCATCGACAGCACATTGGTCCCTCGAGCCATCCAGTTCCAATCCACACGGCTGAATATGGCGTCCGCCGCCGCGCGGATCCCGGTCTCCTCCGCGTCCGCTCGATCGAAATACTGTTTGCAATGAAGCATCCCCGCCAGCAACAGCGCAGTGTCGATCGACGAGAGCTCGGTGTTGAACGTCGTGTAGCGCCGCGCGGTCTTCATATCCAGGAAATGATAGAACCAGCCCCGATAGCCGATGGTTCCCGCCGTCTCCGGTCCTTGGGGGCCATCGCGAAAGACGTTCAGCGTCGTTCGCACGCGTGAAGCTCCCTGCGTTCGAGATATCCACCCGTGATCGATGCCGATACAGATCGCGCTCAGCCCGAACCCCACCGCCGCGATGCTGCAAGGCGAAGGCGTCGGGCTTCGATCGGGCACGAGCCCGTTGGCGGGATTGGCGCCATACCAGAAATAATCGAAGCTGGTCTGCTGGACGTATTCCAGGAATTCATCGTCGCTGGCAAACGGGTGCGCGATGACGGCAAGGGTTGCCGAAGGATCGCTTTCGCCTCCGGACGCGCCGACCGCCGTCACCCGGTAATAGTTCGTCCGCCCGTTGATAACGTTGAGGTCGCAAAAGCCGGGAATGGTGATGAGATTGGGATTCGGCAGCGTGAAGGAACCGTCGATCGATGCCGCCCGATATACCCGATAACCCGCGAGGTCGGATTCCAGGTTCCCATCCCAGTGCAGCACCACGCTTTGGTCTCCCGCACGGCCGACCAATCCGCTGGGCGCTTCCAGGCCAAAAGCGGCTGCCGCTGTCGACGCGATAAGGATCAGGATCACTCGGCACTTCATGCTGGATCTACAAAGCACGGACTCAGTCGACAACGCCGGGCCAGGGGGGATCCGGCCAGCAGAATCGGATTTCATTTTTGCACAGGTCCTTGTGATGCTGCGGATGATTGAGCTGAGCCTCAACGTATCCGCTGCGATCGGATGGCGCAACCCCAAAGCGGGTGCGCGGCGATCGACAGGCGCGCTGAAAAGTAACGGGCGTCAGCCTCGTGGACTGCGCCAGCCCCCCGGCGCTTTGGATAACTCCAGAGACATCGCACCCGAAATTGACTCGCCAAACGCCATGATCGAGGGGTATGATGAACATCGATTTGCAGCAACATTCAAACCTCACGCCCATGCATATGCTCAAGCCGTTCTTCCGTTGTCGTTGTCCGTTCGTCCGGCCGTCGTTGGGACCTGCCCTGGCGGCAGCTTTGGCATGGACCGCCCGGTCAGCCATGGCAGCCAATCTGCTGGTCAATCCCAGCTTCGAAGCCAACAGCGGACGCGTAATTCCCGTGGGATGGACTCGGTTTGCCCCGCCTGATGCGGAACCGGGGGGCAACTATTGGATCGAAGGAAATGCCGGCCCGCACTCCGGCAGCCTGTATTGGAAGCAGTGGGGCGCATCGTACAAGGCGGGGGTCAGCAATATCGCCGGGATCCATCAGGTTTTCGGCAGCGCTCCAGGCTCGATCTATCAGGCCAGCGGCTGGTTTTACACGCGAGGCACTGACCTGCTGGGGGTCAACTGCAAGACATGGATCGAGGTCGCCTTTCTCGGATCGAGCAGCAACCTCCTGGCGCTGTACAAGAGCGATGATTTCACTCGATCGGCGGGCAGCGATCAGTGGCACCGCTACACCGTGAACCAGGCCTGCGATCTCTCCGCGCCGGTCCCGAGCGGCGACCCGTACTACGCGCACACCTATGCGGTCACCGGATCGGTGTCTCAGTTGATCGCGCCGTTGGGCACAAAATCGGTTCGCTTTCAATACGCCTATAGCCAGTCCGAGAGAGAGGGTGGATCCGCCCATTTCGACGACGCCCTCCTGGACCAGGTCAGCGGCCCGCTGCCGCCCGTCATCACGAATGTCCTCCCCTTGAACATGATCTTTGCCGATCCGAAGGAAGGCCTCACCTTCACCGTTAGCTCGCCCAGCGGTTTTGCCATCGAGACCAACGGCATCAGCCTGGTTGTCAATGGCGTCGACGTCTCCGGCCAGCTGGTCGTCAGCGGCACGGCTTCGAGCAAGAACGCCGCCTATTCCGGGCTCGAGTCCAACAAGACGTACACCGCCGCCATCACCGTCACCGACACGATGGATTTCACCGCGACCACCACGACCTCTTTTGAAACCACATGGGTCGGCGTGCCGCCTGTCCTCTTCCTTTGGGAGGCGGAGGATTTCGATTTCGAGGGCGGCAAGTACATCAACGAACCGCAGCTTTGCAGCGCCAGCGGCACTGCAAACTGCTATTTCGGCAAGATGGGGATCGAGGGCGTGGATTACCATAGCGTGGTCAGCGCGAGCACTCGGTTGTATCGGCCCGACGACCCGATCGCGACGGGCATCGCCGGAGACGCCTTGCGCAAGCCGCTGTTCCTTGCGGGCCGGCAGGATTATCGAATCGATCCGTTCATTGGCAACGAATGGCTCAACTACACGCGGGATTGGCCCGAGGGCATCTACTGGGTGAACGCTCGAGTCGCCACGGGAGAGGGCCTCTCCGGCTCGATCACGCTGAGCCGGGTTGAGGCCGATTCCACCACCACCGACCTGGGCGTCTTCACCATCGCCTCCGGACGCGGTTGGACTGCATTCGAAAATGTGCTCCTCCGGGATGCGAACGGCAACATTGCCAACGTTGCGCTCGATGGCAAAGCCACCTTGCGCGCCACCAGCGGCGGCAATCTCCTGCCCAACTTCTTCATGCTCTCCGCCGCACAACTCGATTTTCCCGTGCTCAGCAACCTCCATCCCACGGGTGAGCATCCCTTCGAATCCACCAATGAGTTCGGCTGCACTGTAACCACCGTGGGCGCCACCTTCCCGGAGGGGAGCATCCGCCTCCGCCTCAATGGAGTCGATGTCTCCTCGCACCTGGCCTTCACCGGATCGGATTCCAACCGGAACGTGGCCTACCCGTTTCTTCAGCCTAACGCGATCTATACCGCCATCGTCACGGTGACCAATTCGCTTGGAAACGGCCTCGCGCTCACCAACAGCTTCGACACGTTCACCCAGGCGAACACCATGGTCGAGGCCGAGGATTTCGATTTCGAGGGCGGACAGTATATCGCGGAATGGTATCCGGGGATTTATGGCGGATATGGCGCGACGACGAACGTCGACTACCGCCACACCACGCCGTTCGAGGATGAAACATTCCCCTATCGCATCGAGGGCATCCCTCAGGAAATCGCGCGCGATTACATCCGTCAATCGTGGATCGACTGGGGCGGCACCGACTATCATCTGGCTTGGTTCGGAATTGGGGATTGGGCCCAATACACCCGCGTTTATCCCACGAATCGATTCTTCGTCTACATGAGATCGGCCGGATACGGCCCGTTCCAGATGGAGCTGGACGAGGTGATCGCGGGGGCAGGCACAACCAACCAGACCACCCGCCGGCTCGGCTATTGGAGCGGCATCGGAGTGAATAATCAAACCCACCAGTGGCTGCCTCTCACCGACGAAGGCATGGCCTTGCCAGTCACCGTCCAGCTGGGCGGGCTCGCCACATTGCGTCTCTCGACCAGCACCGGCAATTGCCATCCGAGCTATTTGATGCTCGTCCCCGCTTCGGCCATCTCCTTGTCCGCCTCGCGGTCCGGCACGGACGTGGCGATCTCGTTCCCTGCGCAGAAAGGGTTCTTATACGCCGTGTTCTACCGGGAGACCCTTTCGTCGGGCCATTGGATGCCGTTGAGAACTGTCCTCAGCGACGGACCCCTCTGCACCGTCGTCGATCCCGCTGTCGGAACGCGGTTCTATACCGTGGTCGGTCTGTAACCCTGCTACCAGGTAGGGCGCAGTCGATCGTTCATCATTGACACAGGATTCCGGGAATAGCATTAATAGCCACTGGCGTGTGACGGTTTCGCTCTGCCGGAATCCATCGAGGCTCGGCATCGAAATGGGACGAATGGACGGCATGTCGCCGCAGAATCCTATCCCGTCGCACCACAACGTCGGATCGGAAAGGCAAATGCTATGGCAGGCAAAGCACAACGCACCACTCACCGCAGCAGCGCCGGCAAGAAGCTCTATGCTGTCCGCGATGCCAAGGGTAAGTTTAAGGATATCCAGACCTACGAGCGCGCTCACCGAGCCGACCTGGCCCAAAAGAGCAAGGCAGAAGTCAAAGCCAAGTCGGCAAAAAAAGTCTAGCCCCCTCCTGACTGGCAGTGCATCGGCCGCTCCCGCACCTCGCGGACGGAGCTGCATTCCAGCGAGCCGCGGGGGGGAATATTGTTGGTCTATTCGACGGTCGGCCCCGTAAGAAGGTGGAAGACCATTGCGTTTGCGAGCCTGGGCCGTCGCTTCTCAGACGGCGCTAGAGGATTTGCTTCGATGCCATGCACGCAATCATGGTGGCCACCCGCAACCGCCACAAAACGCGCGAGTTCAGCAATATGCTCGGGTGCATCTGCCCCTGCGTCTCGCTGGCTGACTTTCCGGATGCGCCGACCCCGATCGAGGATGGGGCGACATTCGCCGAAAACGCATCGAAGAAATCGGCCGCCCTGGCGGGCTGGCTTGCGCGGCAACCGCCGGAACCACTGCGACAACGGCTTTCCATCCCGCCTGGCATCCCGATCGAGCTCGCCGTCCTCGCCGACGATTCCGGCCTGGAGGTGGATGCGCTCGATGGCGCCCCGGGCGTCCACTCGGCCCGGTTCGCCGCCCTGGAACCCGGTTCTCGGCATAACTCCACCGACGAGGCCAACAACCGGAAATTGCTCGATTGCCTCGAAGGCCTGCCATGGGATCGACGTGCCGCCCGCTTTCGCTGCGTGCTGGCGGCCTCCATGATCACGTTGCCCCTCGACCCGTTTTCCACGAGCGTGCCGTCCGATCCCCGCTTTCGCACACATCAGTTCGATGGAGTTTGCCCGGGACATATCGGCCTGAAGCCCGCCGGCGCAGCCGGCTTCGGCTACGATCCATTGTTCATTCCCGATCGATTCCGCCTTTCTTTCGCCGAGATGAGCGAATCCGTAAAGAACTCCATTAGCCATCGAGCCCGAGCGATCGCGAGATTCAGGGCATGGCTCCAATCCGAAGGGCATGAGGCCATCGGGAGCGTATGACTTTATTGCATCTATCTTCTGCATTATTTAACTTATTCTAATACTTTTCCAAACCCCTTGACTTATTTCGGCAGATCGACGAGATTGTCCCCGAACGCGGATTACGGCTGAGCAAGATTTCGGGCATAGCTGCGGTAAATGTTCTTTGAGTGCCCAACCAATTCCGGTTCCGGCGGCGTACAACGCCGGTATCGGGTTTCCTACGTAATCCCACGAAATGTACTAAGTTCGAAATTCCCCGGGCTCCTGGCCATCCTCTGTCCAAGGAGCCCGGTCACTTTTTAGGGATCGAGTCCTTATCCGTCCGCCGAGGGACTGGCGAACGGAGTGTTTGATAGATCCAGGCTTCGAGTGGGCGCAAGGGTTTCAGCCAGCCATAAAACGGCGAGTAAACGAGCCTCAGGCGGATGATCGAAAGCAGCATGGTCAAGGAAGTCCTGCCGAGGACGACTTTCGATCCCAATCGGTCGGTCCACTCGGTGGGGACCTCGAGGATCTTGAACCCCTTCCGTTTCATGGCGTAGAGCAGATTGATATCGAAGGCCATGTCGGCGATTTGAAGTGCGGAGTGAACCTGCTCGACGGCGGCGCGCCGCATGACCTTCGCGCCGCATTGGGTGTCGCGGATGTTCATCCAGAACAGACACTGCACGATGGCATGGAAGATCCGGCTGGCAAATCGGCGGCGGCCCGACTGCATTTGATGAATCACTGAGCCGGCCATCCAGCGCGAGCCAATCACGCAATCGGCCTGGTCCGCATGGGCCACCAGCTGGAGGAAGCCCGCCGGCGAGGTCGCCCCGTCTGCGTCCACATAGCCGATCAGATCGAATTCGGCCCCCATCCGCAACCCCTCGATCAGCGCCCCGCCCTTGCCGATGGCTTCCGGGAAATTGATCGCCCGCACCTCGGGATAGTCCAAGCGGACGGATTCGACCACCTCCAACGTCCGATCCGTACAACCGTTCAAGACCACCAGCACCTCATATCGCCCGCGGTGGAAAGAGCGCAAATGAGCGGCGTAGTCGCGCAGCACGGGCCCGATGCGGCTCTCCTCGTTGTAGGCGGGGATCAACAGCAGCAAGCTGGGCGCCGCGGGTTGCATCGGTTTCATTAACCCTCACTCCAGGATAGCGGGTCAATCCCAAATCGGCGCGTCCGCTGGCCCCCTGCCATCGATTGCGCCGTGGCGCCGCGACCGCCCGTCACCCCCCCCGCACGGTCCCTCTGGGGGGCCGCCTGCGCCATCGATCGCTTGTCAGATTGGCCCGCTTCCAGTAACTTCCCCGGCATGAAAGCGCGGGTGGCTCTTTCCAGGCGGTCCGAGTTCTGCCGTTGCTCTTTGTCCACATGAGCGATGGATTGTCTCCACGAACAGACTGGGCCAGCCGCCTGCTGCCCGGTCTTTTTTCTTACGCCCGGTACGACTCGTATGTGAATCGGCTCCGGCGTCGGCGCATGGAAGGTCTTCTCGGACTTATGAATTCCGTGGCAGCCGGCTCCGGGCGATTGCGCATTCTGGACATCGGCGGGACCATGGACTTCTGGAGGAAGCTGGGCGGCATGCCATCCGGCCCATTCGAGATCCTCATGCTGAATCGCCATCCGGAACCATTGGATCCCGCGTTTCCCAGCATCCAATCGGTCGTCGGCGACGCGATCCAGCTGCCTTTCCCGGACCGTTCATTCGACGTGGTTTTTTCGAATTCGGTCATCGAGCATGTCGGCTCGAGGGAGAACCAGCGCCGGATGGCCAGCGAGGTCCATCGGGTTGGCATTCGCCACATCATCCAAACCCCCAGCCTGTGGTTTCCGCTCGAGCCTCATGCCCGACTCCCCCTGTTCCAGTTCCTCCCGCGCAGCGGGCGAGCGTGGCTTATCCACCGCTTCCGGATCAACTATTTCCCGGCGGCGCCAACCTTCCGGGAATGCCTGGCTGTATCCGACTCGACGATCCTGCTGACCCATCGCGACGTGCAGCGGCTGTTTCCATCCTCAGTCATCCGGACCGAGCGGCTGCTGGGTTTCCCCAAATCCTATACGGCGCTGCATGGCTGGTCTGGCCAGCGGGAAGCCAGCGGGGCGAACCGCTGAAGGCATCCCATTCCAGGGATGCGGCGGGCTCGGATGGCCATCCTTCTCATCGCGCCAGGGCGACGATGTAGCGCTGGAACCGCTGCGTCTCCGCGATCATCCCTTGCCCCTGGTAGATCTCATGCAGGTTGTGGCACATGCGCAGCAGCGTGCGACGGGGGGTCGCGGGTGCCAGGAACCCCTCCAGGTATCCGTGGCCGCTTTGGAGCAGGAAACGGATGCAATCCGCCTTGGTCAGAAGCCGGCCTTTTTGGAAGACGTCGATGTACACCTCGCCCGTGGATGTCTGGTATCGGCAGAGGAACCGGCCGGGCATGGCGATTCCGACCACCGGCAGGTGGAGCCGGCGCGCCAGAAGCAGGTAGACGGTGCACAAGCTGATGGGATTGCCCACCCGGCGGTCGATCACCCGGTTCAAGTAGCTGTTCTCCTGGTCGTAGAAGTCCTGCTCGTTCCCCGCATATTGCAGCGTCTCGAACAGGTAATGCTGAACCTCGGGCAACACGACGCGCCGATCCAATCTCCCCTGCAAACGCTCCGCCAGGTCGCACGCATAACCGTCCAGGATTGCCTGATACGCCTCGACGTGAATGTCGGGATAGCGGGTTTGGGCGAGCATCCACGCCCCAGCTTCGAGATCGAGGTCTTCTCCTTGGCGCATGCAGAAATCGAGAAAGGCGCGGTCGGCTTCCCGCCGGCCCACCTCTCGGACAATGGCCAGCGCGCGGCGCCGCAGACGCGCATCGTCGGCCCGCCTGGCTTCCTGAAGCCATCCTCGCACGACCGGTCCATAGGCCAGCAACCGCTCCCGCACCATATCGTGGATGGCCTCATCCTCGTCCGCCAGAAGGCTGACAAGGGCGCGCCGCTGCGACTCGCTCAGCATCGGCGGATTCGGTCCCGGCAAAGTAGCCCACGGTTTCGTCATCGCTGGATCCACGTCAAACGGCGACCAAGCCTTGATAGACCATAGCCCATGCGGCCGGCGGGATGCGAACTTTTTTCAAACACGCTCTCAGTCCAACTGCATCCGAGCGGCCCGCCTGTAAAGGTCGAACGTCTCCTCCGCACAGCGATCCCATGTAAACCGCAACGCATGCGATCGCCCGCGTTCGATCCACTCCGCTCGCCAGCCGTCCTCGCGACACATCCGGACCATGGCTTTCAAATAAGCCTCGGGC
The DNA here is from genome assembly GCA_964458325.1 of uncultured Verrucomicrobiota bacterium. Taxonomy (GTDB): domain Bacteria; phylum Verrucomicrobiota; class Verrucomicrobiia; order Limisphaerales; family UBA1319; genus JAGMXM01. The sequence goes on along the minus strand of CAYWIM010000026.1, from coordinate 17,094 downwards.
GTCGGGTCGGCGTAGCAGGCGGCCGTGCCGCCAGCCTCCGGCAAGCTGGCCACCGGCGAGCAGATCACCGGACAACCCAGCCCCATGGCCTCCACGATCGGAAACCCAAAACCCTCGTATTGACTCGGAAACAGCAACGCCCGCGCCCGGCGATACAAGTAGACCAACACGCTGTCCGGCTGGTATCCCAGGAACACCCAGCTCGACGGCGGCGGGCCTTCGTGCGGAACGCCCTCCCATCGAGCGCCCATCAGCACCAGCGGCGGCAGGGACACCCCCCGCCCCTTGGCCATCTCATAGACCTGCCGGATCAGCCGCACGTTCTTGCCCGGCTCGAGGGAGCTCACAAATAAAAAGAAGTCCCCATCGATCATCCGGTCCGGCCGACGCTCTTCCGGCGTCCGCGCCAGCGATTCGAAAGCTCGTCCGGAATAGACCACGCGCATCCGATCGAGAGGGATCCCGAGCACGGCATGGACTTCGCGGCGCGTGAACTCGCTCACGCACAGGATAGCTCTGGCCTCGTGCAATCGGCCAAATCGCCTCTTCGCCGCGGCGCGGTGCCATCGGCGAAACCGCTCGGGATGGCGAAACACGGCGACATCATGAACCGTGATGACGTGCGCGACACCCGGTGGCAACCGGACCAGCGGGATGTCCGTCGTGTGAAACAAATCCGCCCCGAAATCGCGCAGCAGCCGGGGCGCCTGCGTCTTGCACCAGACCAGCTCCCGGTAGGCGGTCCGCAGCGCCCGCCACGGCTGCCGATAGCCGAAGTTCTCGACCGGCCAGCCCACCTCGCAAATCTCCAGCCCGCTCAGCCTCCGCAGACCGTCCAATAGATTCCGCACATAACGGGCAGTCCCCGCACGCGTGACGTAAATCGGATTGGTGTCGATGCCGACGCGCATATTTCCGCCGCCGATCTTCGATGCCCGCCGCAGATCCGCTGCACCTACATCCGCGGCCGGATCAATCCGATGTTCGGATCCAACCATCGGTCGGGGCGGATGACGGGCTTCGCCGCGGGGCGCAGTGTAGATTCACGGCTCCCGCCAGGCCGGCAGATGCCTCCATTCAAACTGATGCTCAAGGCCAGCGTCCCCGTGAACGTCGAAAGGTCAAGATCGAACTGCCCATAGGCCACCAAGTAAAAGATCGACCGGGACAGGTAATACGCCAGCAGGAAGGTGTTCAGATTGCGATAGTTCTCCGGGCCATATCGGTAGTTGGCCCTTAACACCTTATAGCCCGCCACGAGGAACCACAGAAACGCGGCCAGCCCGGGCAGGCCGAACGGGATCAGGACCGTCAGCCATCCGTTGTGGTAATTGCCGTTGATCAGCGTGGATTCATAGGCGGGCAAGTGCTCCTGGGCCACGGCCATTTGGGTTAGATAATAATCCGTCCCGCTAAACGCATAGCCCCGCCCGAGCAGGAGGTGCTTGGGCACCTCGGGCCACACCGCCTTCCACATCTGCAGACGCCAGTCGGTCGTGCTCGCCGCATCGATCCGCGCCTTCGGATCCATCCGGATCGGCAGGAAACTGATGCTCCGCTGCACCGACAGCGGCAGATGCTCGGAAAACGCGAACAGGAAAACCGTCCCAAGGATTCCCACCATGATCAAAGCCGGGAACACTCGGGTTCGGAACAGCCCTTCAAAATAAAAGAGAAATCCAAAGATCATGATGAACAGGACGACCGTCGATCGAAAGCCGCCCAGCATGCTCAGAGCCACCAGCCCCCAGAACGCCGCCAGCCGGATCGGATGCGACACGTCCAGCACGCCGCCGGCGCCATGCCGCACCAGCATCCAGAGCACCAGCGCGTTGGCCGCCAGCGAGACGCCCGTCAGGCGGTTCAAGTAATCCTGAGTGCTCGCCTGGAGCCCCGCCAGCTCGGGATTGAAGAAATGATAGAGGATGTAGAACCGCGGTCCGAGCATGTAGATCAAATCGCTCATGGCCGCCACGATCGTCGACGCAACAAACAGCCCGACCAGCAGCTGCGCTCGGGCGGGCGAGAGCCGGACCATCATCAGCGCGTAGAATCCAATGACCGCCCCAAAGGTGGTGAAATAGCGGCGGGCGCCCCACAGGTCGCTGCCCAGGGCCTGCCCGATCAATCCGCCGGTCGCCAGCGCCGTCACCAGCAAGACGGCGCTCAGGCAGAGGAGCGGACGCGTCAGCGAAGGCACCCGGACGATCTCGTGCTCCTTGTCCATCGTGTGGTTGAGCACCGAGAAGAAGAGGCTGATGAATGCCGCAGGGACCCAAAACGGCTGCTGCCCGGGCAGGAAGAACGCCACCAGCATCGAGTTCCACGACAGCAGCAACAGCTCGTGATGCCACCGCATCCAGAGGGGCAGGGTGATCACCATCATCACCACCCCGACGAGCATGATGTTCCGCGTGCTGAAGGGGTTGGCCATCACATACCCCAGCAGCAAGGCCAGGGGAATGCAGACCCCGAATATCACCAGCGATCGCGGCACCATGGCGCCTGATGTCATGACGTCAAACTACAGTATAGTTGCCCGTAGCGTGCAACCATTTTCTCCAGCGCAAATTCGTCGCGCGTCCTGGCCATCGCCCGCTGGCCCACCGCCCATCGCGCCGCCGGATCCGCAACCAGCCGCGCCAGGATTTCGACTGCCGGCTCCGCCGCCCCCGGGTCCATCAGCCAGCCAGTCTCTCCGTCGGCGACAATCTCGGGCACGCCTCCCCGGCGGGAGGCCAGCGCCGGCACCCCGCACGCGCCCGCCTCGATCAACACCGTCGGCAGACAATCGAATTCCTGGGTTGGAAACACCAGCAGATCCAGCGACCGGAGAAACTCAAACCGCCGCTCGACCCATCCGGTCCACCTCACCCGGTCCCACCAGGGCCTGCCTCGGTATCGTTCTTGAATCGACGCCAGCATGTTCCGGCCGTCATCGTCCTGTGCCGCACCGCCGATCACCCACTCCCAGCCATCGGGAACCCGCATGGCCAGGCGGTCCGCCAGCTCGAATAGCCACGGCATCCCCTTGAGCTCCGAAAAGACGCCCAGATACCCGATCCGGCAGATCCCTTCCCTGTGCGCCGCCGCCGATCCCGCCGGCCATGGCAGCCCGTTATGAATCACCGCCAGCCGCTCCCGCGGATATCCCGCCTCGGCGCAGGCCTCGCGCAATGCATGCGACACGCACACCACCCGGTTCAATCCCCAGCCCGCGCAGCGCCGCATGAGCCGCTGGCGCCTTGGCGCATGATATCGCGCCCGCGGGTGATCATGGAGCGTGCCGACCACCGGCCGCCGGATCCAGCCGCCCAACAGCGATGCCAGCTCCCAATCCCGAGCCGCCCAGGCGTGAATCAGGTCGAACCGTTGCCGGCGATGGGCTCGCCACAGGGCCATCAGCTGTTGCATCAGGCGCATTGGCCGCACGTCTTCGTTGCCGGGAATGACCACGGTCCGCATGCTCGAAGGGACCAGCTCCGCCACCCGGCTATCAGATCCGATCGCCACCGTCCAGTTGCTCCCCTGCTGTTCGGCGTTCCCTCCCAGCAGATACCCCAACACCGTCTCGGCGCCGCCCACAAAACGGCATGTGTTATGGATCGCCAGGACGTTCATGGGCGTTTCGGACGGCGGCCGCACAGGCGGACTTCGATCGAGTGCCACCGATAGAGAGCCCCCACCAGCTTCCAAAGCAACGCCTGGCGCAGCCGAGCCGGCCGATCACCCTCGAGCTCGCGATACCGGTGATCCGCCAGCCGCGACAGGACCCTTAGCGCGACCGCATCCAATCCCCGGAACCGCTTGGCGTTGCGGTTCTCCACCAGCCGCAGATCCCCGAACAGCCGCTTGAGCCGCTCTGAATTGGCCGTCTTGAACGTGTTGTCGCCATGGATCCGGTAGGCCGACACCGAGGCATCGACGAATCCGATCGCACCCCGAGCCAGACCGCGCAGATAAAAGTCCCGGTCCTCGAAGCTCAGGCTTGGGTCGTACGGGCCGATCCCCCGTTCCGGATCGTACGCCGACCGCCGCACCATCAGCGCGCCTCCCGGGACCCCCCAACGGAGGATCAGCTCGCGCGCAATTAACCGCGCATCCAGCAGCGCTCGCTTGTTCGCCCGGGTCAGATGCTCGAGGGCGCTGGCGTGCACGGTCTGCCCTTCCTCATCCACCGCCACGGCATCGCCAAAAACTCCCAGCCATTCCGGATGCGCCTGCAGCGAGCGCCATCGGACCTCGACCCCGCCCGGCAGCAGGTAATCGTCGCTGGCAAGAATCACGAAAAACTCGCCCCGGGCCAGCTCCACGAGGCGGTTGAGCGCGCCTGGCAGCCCGCGGTTGGGTTCGCTGTGGAGCTGGATCGTCAGGCCGGGTTGGCTGGCGCGCTGGATCCATTCCCCCGAGATGCGCGCGGACCGGTCGGTCGATCCGTCGTCCAGCACCACTCCCTCGAGCGGCCGATAGGCCGTCTCGCGAAGGCTCTCCAGGCATCGCTCGATGTATCGCTCATGGTTGTACAGCGGGATCAATACGCTGATGAGCGGCCGGTCCGAACCCCTCGAATCCGGCGCCGAATCCGCCATCCCATCCACTCCATTTCCCATGAGCCGCCCATCCTCTCCCGGCCTTCGGCCACCCTCCCCCCCGCGGTCCGCCGGAGAGAGGGCAGGGAAAGGGGGGGTTCGGTTCATGGGTTCAGCGCGCGAACCTTGGCTACGGGGAGTCATCCCGTGGATCGTCAGGCCGAGCGGCCCGGTCCACCCGAAGCCCGAACCTCGGCCAGAAAAGCATCGTAATCCCGGATGTACTCCGCGGCATCGTACGGCTCCGACGCCAGAACGAGCAACAGCGCGTCGGGAGAGTAGTGGTACTGGGCGGCCCACACCATCGGCGGCACCCATAGCCCCAGCGTCGGACGGTTCAACACCACCTCCGCCCTCCGCTCCCCGTCATCGACCATGACCGTGCACGATCCCTTGAGGCAAACCAGGAACTGATGCAGCCGCCGGTGGGCATGCTCGCCGCGGATCTTCTCGCTCTGGACATCGAACACGACGAAATACCGGCGCGGCGCGAACGGCAGATGGCGCTCGACCTCGGCAAAGGAGAGGCTGCCGCGCAGGTCCACGACCAGCGGCAGATCGAGTTGCCGCACGCCGCGGACATCGAGCTCGGCACCCGGTCCGGCCGGTGGCGGCGCCGAGGCCGCCGCTGCTCCGGGCGCCCGCTCCCTCCCGGTGACATAACCTTTGATTCGAGCCGGGTTGCCCACCACCACCGCGTTGGCGGGAACATCCTTGGTCACCACCGCCCCCGCGCCGACCATGGCGTTGCGGCCGATCGTGATCCCCGCCAGGATCGTCGCGTTCGCCCCAATCGACGCCCCGGATCGGACCACGGTCGACAGATAGGCCGGGGGACGCTGCCGGCTGCGGGGATACCGGTCGTTCGTGAAGGTCGCGTTCGGCCCGACGAACACGTCGTCCTCGAGCACCACCGCGTCCCATAGCTGGACGCCGCATTTAATCGTCACCCGGTCCCCCACGGCCACGTCGTTTTCGATGAACACATGGTCGCAGATGTTGCAGTCCTCGCCCACCCGCGCTCCCGGCAACAGATGGGCAAACGCCCAGACCCGGGTTCGAGCCCCCACCGTCGCCCCGGGTTCGACCAGGGCTTGCGGATGAATGAACGGTGTGTCGCCCATGTCAACGCGCCCTGCCCGGCTGCCGCGGCCGCGCGTTGGCTCGCAGGTCGCCCGCGGCATATTGGATGCCGTCCAGGAGGAATTGCATGACCGCGGGCTCCATGAACACGTTGCGTTCATGCCCCAAGCCGCAGAAAAAGACGCGCCCTTGCTGCTCGCTCTTGACCCACGCCACCGCGAAATCCTTGTCGGCCCGCTTGACGCCCTTCTGGACGCCGCCCGTGGCAGGATCCGAGAGATCCAGCGTCAGCAAAACGCGCCGGTCGGCTCGGGTATAGGGTTCCTTGAACTGGTAGATCTCGTCCTTGAGCTTGAAGCCCTGCCCGCCAAATGCGCGGTTCAGCGCGTGCTTCGGATCGTCCAGCTTGAACGCCCACGTCCCGCTGGCGCCCCACGGATGCCCGTCAAACACGCCGCCCAGCATCGCCGCCCCTTCCGGCCAATCGTAGAAATTGTCGGTCGCGGCATGGATGCCGACCAGGCCTTTGCCGCCTCGGACGAAATCCAGGAGCGCCTGCCTCGCGCTATCGGACATCTTCAGTTGCGTCGTGTTGTTGAGCACCACCGCGTCGTACTTGGCCAGGTTGTCGGGCGTAAACACCCCGTAATCCGCGGAGATATCCACAGCGAATGCCCCGGTCTTTTTGCCCATCGATTCGATCGCCCGGTTCCCCGCCACGATGCCTCCTCCATGCACAAAACCCTCGCACCGGTCAAACACCAGCAAACGGCGGGGCTGTTTGGGAGCGGCGGTGGCCTTCTCCGGAAGGGCGGCATCGATCCGGCCCAGCTCCGCCTCGCTCAATACCGGCAGCGGCTTGCGCTCCGCCTGGGCGCCCCGCATGCACGTCGCACCGGCCGCCAGCAGAACCGCCGCGCCGAAAATCATCGCACTGGTCTTCATATGGTCTTTGGTCTTCGCTGTTCTTGTTGATCCCACGAGGCCTGCATTATGACCTCCCCTGGTCCAAATGCAACCCGGATCGAAATCGTCCGCGGGGCGCACCGGGCAATGCCCGGGTTGCGGCGCGGCCCAGTCACGGCTTGACCCGCAAACCGGCGGCGCTCGCCAGCATTGCCTGGCGCGCGTCATGGGTCAGGAAGTCGGTGGAGTGGAGCGTCAGTGCGAGTCCGACATGCAGCAGATCGATGCTGCGCACACCCAGCCTTTCGGTATGCGCGGCCGCCAGCTCCTCCGACCGCCGGAACGTGTCCGTCCACGGAATCAGCGTGTGCACGAGGATGTTGTCGGCGAGATCGGACTCGATCTCTTGGAGGGTCCGGCGCCGCTGATCGGCTGTGATTTCGCCGCGAAATACCCGGAGCCGAACGGCGTTGCGCAACTCGTGGCGATGCAGCGGAGTGAAGGGCAGCGGCTCGCGCGCCCTCTGCATCCATGCCAGCGCCCATCGGGAGTCGGTGTGAGGAGTGTACACGCGGACCAGGAAGCTGGTGTCGGCGTAGAATGGCATGTCGAACGAGCGCCGCGATTCTAGTACGGCCTGGATTCACGATCTTCAACGACCACGTCGCCCGGCAACACGCGGTCGCCGTAAATGCGCTTCAACCGCTCCGCGAAATCGCGGCGCTTCGTTGCCCGAGCCGCCTTCGCCCGAGGTGGCGGAGTCAGCAGCGCGATAATCCTGCCGCGCCTGCTAATGCCCACCGGCTCGCCCTGTTCCACAAAAGCGAACACGCTCCTGAAATCGTGCCGGAGCGTCCGCAACGTCGCCGTCTTCATGTATAACAAGAATGTTGAACAAATCGAAAATGTCAATGCTCGGATTCGAGGGAATGCGGCCAAGAATGAATGGCCGCTCATCCCTCGGTTTTCTTGACCCAGGTCAATGAATCATGCATCCTGGGCTCCTAGTGTGATCCGTGTCATGTCGGCGGGCCGGCGGGGCCTTGGCGTGCCCCGCGGCCGTGGAACATGCGCGACAGAAACTCGATCAAGATTGGACACTTATGTTTTGTTATCAGTGCGAGCAAACTTCGAAGGGCAAGGGCTGCACCGTCACCTCGGTCTGCGGCAAGGATGAAGCGACCGCCAATCTCCAGGATCTCCTGCTCTACGTCACCCAGGGCATCTCCCAATACGCGCATCGGGCCCGCACCCTGGGCGCGCGCGACCGATCGATCGATCTGTTCGTTATCGAGGCCCTGTTCACCACGGTGACCAACGTCAACTTCGATCCCCAGCGCGTCGCCCAGCGGATTCGAGACGGGGTGCGGATCCGGGATCAGGCGCGCAGCCTGTATGAGTCCGCATGCCGCAAAGCCGGCCAGGCGCCCGAAAGCCTCTCGGGCCCCGCCACCTGGACCCCCGCCCCCACTTACGATGGGCTTCTCGGCCAGTGCGACTTGGTATCGATTCCACACCGCCGCGAGCAGCGCGGCGAGGACATCTCCGGCCTCATGGAGCTGCTAACCTATGGCCTCAAAGGCGCCGCCGCATACGCGGACCACGCGCTGATCCTTGGCCAGGAATCCGACGCGGTTTTCGCTTTCTTCCATGAAGCGCTCGATTCTCTTACACGAGCGGACCAAACCGTGGATGCCTTGCTCGGGATGAACTTGCGCTGCGGCGAGGTCAACCTCAAGATCATGGAGCTGCTCGATGCCGCCAACACCGGCGCCTACGGGCACCCGACCCCCACCCCCGTCCGCATCCATCCCGTCCGCGGAAAGGCCATCCTCGTTTCCGGGCACGACCTCAAGGACCTCGAAGAACTCCTCGAGCAGACCGCCGGCACTGGCATCCATGTCTACACCCACGGCGAGATGCTCCCCGCCCACGGCTACCCGAAACTCAAGGCCTATCCGCACCTCGCCGGCAACTACGGCGGCGCATGGCAGGATCAGGCCGACGAATTCGACGTGTTCCCCGGCGCCATTTTGATGACGACCAATTGCATTCAGAAACCGAGGCCAACCTACAAGGACCGGATCTTCACCTCCGGCCTGGTCGCCTGGCCCGGCGTCCACCACATCGCGGACCGCAATTTCAAACCGGTCATCGATGCCGCCCTTAAGGCGCCCGGATTCGACGAAGACGGCCCCGACCAGACCATTCTGGTTGGTTTTGGCCATCAGGCAGTCCTGAGCGTTGCCGACAAGGTCATCGAGGCAGTCAAGTCCGGCGCCATCCGCCATTTCTTCCTGATCGGCGGCTGCGATGGAGCGCGTTCGGGCCGCGACTACTACACCGAACTGGCCGAGTCGGTCCCGTCGGACTGCGTGATCCTGACCCTGGCCTGCGGCAAATACAGGTTCAACAAGCTCGATTTCGGCACGATCGGCGGCATCCCGCGTCTGCTCGATGTCGGTCAGTGCAACGACGCCTACTCGGCCATTCAAATCGCGGTCGCACTCTCCAAGGTCTTTCAGTGCGGCGTCAACGACCTGCCGCTCTCCATGGTCCTCTCGTGGTATGAACAGAAGGCCGTCGTGATTCTCCTGACGCTCCTGTATCTGGGCATCCGCAACATCCGGATCGGCCCCACGCTGCCGGCGTTCGTCACCCCGAACGTGCTGCGCGTCCTGGTGGAGAAGTTCAATCTGATGCCCATCACGACGCCCGAAAAGGACCTGGCTGCCATTCTCAAGTAGTCCGCCAAACCCGCCAACGCAGCCGGCGGCTCAGAACGATCGACCGGCGTGCTGGGGATAGCGCGCCCTTAAGGAATTCGGCTTCAGACTGGTCGACCGGTTCGTGCACGACGTGGCCGCCTGCGGCCAAGCCGATTCCCCACCCAAGATGTTGGGAGATCGCGACCTGAACGACATGCTCAGCCTGCTGCCTTGCGAAAAGCGCGCGCGGGACGACCGCGAAACGGCACTCCCCCCCGGTGCCATCTCCTGTCTCGGACCCCTCCGCGCCCGAAGCACCTATCTCTGGACGTCCCGCTGAAGCACGTACTTCTGGACCCGCCGCCCAATGATGTCCATCGCGACGTCGGCTAGCGGCGGCGCCCCCGCCGAACCATTGCATAAAGCAAGGTCAACAGCCCTGGCGCCAGCAGGTTGAGCTCCGGGATGGCGGTGACCTCGAGCTCCCAGGAGCGAATCACCGAAGCATCACCCCCCGCCACAACATCCGCCAGATACAACGTCCACATGCCGTTCATGTCCATTCCGATAAATCCATCGAAACCCGAAATCGACATCGCCGTGTCGAATGCTGATCCTTTGGACCGCGGATCGATCTCGCGTCCGTCGGGTTGCCACGAGCCTTCCAACTGGCCTTGGTCGTTGAGCGCGTAACCGGACTCTTGATAGACGTGGACATTGTGGTCCGCCTGATCATCGAGGGTGAACGACACTCCCTGAGCCGCCGGCCCAAATCCCGCATCCCCGTAACCCATCGGCTGGCTGGCGCTTCGGCCTACGCGATTCAGCAGGACCGCAAACCCGGTGTCATGCGTCAGATAGGCGTAAAGATCGCCGTTCCAACCGCCCGCAAGATCGAGCCGCACGTTCACATCGGCGATCACGTTCTCCGTCAACCCCTTCAGCACCCGCGCATCAGCCCATCCGTTCAGATTGCCGTCCGGGACAACTCCGCCATTGGCGAAACCGCTGTCAAACTCGAGCGTATAGACCACCATCACCCCTTGAGCCGAACCGCCGAGAATGAGCACCAGCAGGATAGCCAGGAGCATGCGCCCGCCGGCCCGAAACGCTCGAGCGCACGGATTCGCCGCGGCTGCGAACGATCGATCTTCATTTGTGCGCCGGGAGGGATTCTCCCAATCCAAGGCTCGGGGCTTGAGCCTCTGAACCATCGAACGCAAACTCTTCGTTCCCTCTCGCCCACGGTCCGCGAGGGAGAGGGGGATGTGCATGGAAAGAAACATAAATTCCCGTTTCAAGGGTTAATTCCTTTGGGCGTTATGGGCACGGCAGATCGGTAAAAGCGGGTCGGGTGATTTGTCGAGTCAAGATCGGTATGGATCCAGAGACCATTCGACCCAGCCAGGAACTGCGTCCCTCCGTCCACATGGTTGGTCAGCGTCGTCCAGACGATCGGTGAATCAAGGAGGAGGGTGCGCTGGACGATATAACTCTGACCCGGAATGCCGGCGAACGTGATCGTCGAGTTGCCGTCCGGCGCCAGGCGGGCACTGACGATATTGAAGCTGCGCCCGCTGTCGCCTTCGACGAGGACAACGATGATACCAGCAGCCATCTCGGATGCCATGCACGCTGGCGGCACATCCCGGAGTGTATAGGCGAACTCGTCCCGCACATTCCGTTGAGGATCGATCCCCGGATCGTAAAGGATGCAGGCGGCGCTTGTGAAAATGGTCACGCCGTTGGTGCTGGCGCTCTCCGCGCCCACCCACTCCACCGCATGCCCATCCGGATCGCTCCAGAAGGCGGCCAAGTCGGCAATTCGAATGCGCAGCGACGCGCCGGGCTGACGAAAGATGACAAACGGCTGGGTCGTCGGCGGACGGTTCGCCCAACCGCCGGGAGGCTCAATGATCACCCGGTTCCAGAAGCCATTCGCCAGCGCGCAGCTCGATGAACTCGACTCTCCGACCACCGGCTGCCCGACCGTGTCCGTCACCGCATACGGTCCGCCGATCCCTCTGCCGCCTCCTCCAGCCTCGACCGCACGATCCTCAGCATATCGCGAGGTTGAGGCCGGCTGAATGGCGGCGCTCACCACCGGCCCGCCGAGCGCGGCGAATCCCAACACCACGATCAGAACATACACACGCATGGGCGTTGAATGGCCCGCGGCCCAATCCGCGAGGATCGGCTCGAGAGCCAGCCCCTCCCACCCGCCATCGTTCCAGAAGCGCTGTTCGACCAACATTCGATGCATAGTGTCACAAGTCTCGCCGCGTGTGGCCTGCCCGCTGCGGCGGCGCAGGCAGGCCTGATCCGGCGGACCGGAAGTCATTCCACCTGCATCTTGAACATCTGAATGGCGACGCCGGCCGGCAATTCCGCTTCGAGGCGCAGAATGCGGACATCGGTCGCCGAATAGCTTGTCAACGGCTGCTCCATCAAGCTGCCGCCCGCAATTCGAAACGGAATCGGCACCCAGGTCTCGAGGTCCGCCGATCCCCGCAACGTGTACGTGCGTCCGCGGATGACCATGATTTCGATGACGGGACGGCCCTCGTTGAGGCCCAGGATGTCCAATCGGAAGCCGTCCTGGGGATCGAAGGCGTAGGTGCCAGCAAGGTATTCCTGGTAATTGGACAACCCGTCGGCATCGGCGTCGTCGCCGGGACGAATGTCAGGGAGGCCAAGCTCGCCGCCCAGCGAATCCAGCAGCATGCGTTCCCAGGCGTCCGGCAGCCCGTCTCCGTCGGAGTCCTCGCCCAGGGTCAGGTCCAGCCGCGTGCTTTGGGCGGGCTTGCCAAGATTGGCGTAGTTGGCCTTGGCCTCGATGGGCAGGTAGGTAACGCCGCCCATCAGGACTTTCATTCGGAACGAGACATTGGGCCGCAACGCCACGGGCCGGTAGTTGTCGGGCGTCAGGCCGGCGTCCATGGGCACGGCCAACCGATAGTTGACCCCATCGGCGACCTGCCGGAAGACCATCGTTTCGAGCCGCACTCCCGTGAAGGTCTCGAGAACCACGGTGGCTTGGGCGCCGCGGATGGGATCGCCCATCTCGTCGCGTACCGAGCCGTAGATCGTGTGATGGGGCGCGGGCGGGAAGGCGAGCGCGCTCCCCATCCCGCACAGCCAGCAGCCGATCATGATCCGCCAGCAGTCGGGAAACAGGCGCAAAATCCGGCGCTCCCAGTGCCCAGCCTCCCGTCGGATCAGCGTCGAACGCGGGAGATTCATTTCTGTTTTCATGTGGGTTGAGATCGCGAGCTAGTTCCCCGCATAGGAGTAAGTGACGAAGTGCAGTTTCACGTCGGTCACGGTTTGGATGAACCGGTCCAGCCCTTCGCCGGGATCTTTGAGCAGCGTTTTGCCGGGGATGACCAGCTTCCACTGGCTGTTCCATACCGAGCGGCCGACGAGCCGGTTGTTGGTGTATTGGGAGCGCTGCAAGGTGCCGATTCCCGTATAGAGGGCAGGGCTGAAGCAGGCCGCGGTCGAGACGGGCCGAAATGCTTGGTGCTTGCGGATGGCGAACAGGGGTTCGGTCAGCGAGTCGCTCGACTGCCACAGCGCGCGGCTCGAGAAACCCGACTGTCCGATGTTGAACGGCATCGGGATCGCCAGATCATCCACGGCCCATGTCCGAATCGCGCTCGCATCCCCCAGGGGCGGGCTGCGCATCGAGTCCACTCCCACCGGGATCAGAAAAACATACGGCGTGGCGGACAGCGCCAGCGCATCGAGGAACCACAGGCTCGGATCGCTGGGCGACGTCGCCCCGGCGCTGCTGACCGCACCGATGTTGGCCGAGGGATTGTCCATGCCGCGATACCCGATCAAGCCCACGCCCACCGCGAAGATCTTGGTCGCAAAGGAGCTCGGGCTGAAGGTGTGATCGCCCGCAGCCAGTTCGTGCCCGAAGAAATTGTAGCCATCGGCAACGGTGGTGCTGAACTTCAGCACAATGCCCGGCACGGGCAGGCCGTCTCCGGCGTCGATCTGCATGCAACGCTGCCGCACGTCCTCGTCCTCGAGGATGTTTCGGACGCGCGCGGCGTGGAGCATGTCTTTCCAGTTCGCATCCCCGTCGGCGGCGGGGAGAATCCGGAATGCCTCGGTGCGGAGGGAGAAAGTGGTCCCGTAGGCGTCCGGATTGTTGAATCCGAGGCGGCCCCGGAGCACATCCCAATCGGCTTTCATCTCGGCCAGCACGCTCGACAGACCCGGATCGCCGGTGGTGCTGCCGGCATATTGGGGCTCGCCGTTGCGGACAATCCCCAGGGCGCGGGCATTGACGATGCGGCGGACGAACTCGCGTCCGGCAGCGGTGTTGAGCAGGCCGGTCTCGTAGTCGTAGGCATTGGCCGCGAGAAGGGAGTAGCGGGCCGCCAGGTCGAAGAGCGTCTTGTAGCGTTCGAGCTTCTCGTTGCGGAACAGACGGAAGGCGGCGTCGCGGGTGCGGTAGCCCTGGATGACAACGGCGGCCTGCTGCCGGAAGATCAGGCGTTCCTCCTGGATGCGGTCGCCTTCGGCGATCAGGGCCCGCACCTTTCGCTCGGCGTCGTCAAGCTGCCGCAACCGCTCGTTGATCGTCCAGAGGTGTCCCTGGTTCGCGGAGAGCTGGTTGCCCAGGGCCAGGATCTTCTCGTTCAGCTCGTTCTCCCAGTCCAAACCCTGGATGTCGCGATACTGGACCCATCGCTTCGATGTGTTGGCCAGCGCCTCGAGCGCCTTCACCACCGTGAACCGCACGAACGCGGCAGTTTCGAGCGCCTTTTTCAACGTAAAACCGGCCGCCTTGACGGCGCTCCGGCCGGCCGACGTCAAGTCGCCGCCGCTGGCCACGCCCACGATCATCATGCGCGGAAGCAGTTCCGTGGTCACTTGGGTCCCGTCCTCGATGTCCTCCTTGATCGAGTCCTTGTATTTCTCATACACCTCGAGAGCGAAGTTGGCCCACTGCACGGTCTCCTCGAGCCCCAGGAGCCCTCCCTCGATCTTGTACTTCTTGTCGATGTACTCGACGTAGGAATCGAAATATTTGATCGCCTTGTCCAAGTCGTTCTTGGCGCCGACCGAATCATTCAAGGCCTGGCGCAGCCGGGTGTGAGCCATGAGCTGCTCCGAGATGGCCTGTTGGATCTTGCCCGGCGAGGCGCGCCGGCTGGTCCAATCGCCGGGTTTCTCGATGTAGCCGGTCGGGCCGAGCGTGAACGTGATATAATCCTCGCCTTCCGTGCGCCGCTCGTATCCGTCATCATCCATCGACGGATGGAGCCAGAGCTCGATGTCGCCGTTCTCGTCGTCATTATCGGCCTGGAAGTTCTGATAGAGCAGGGTTGCCCAGTCGCTGGGAAGATCCTGCACATCGATGCGGAACTCGGCGGCCTCGGTGGTGAAGCTCCACAGCTCGGGAAACGGATACTCGGGCGTCTCGACATACACGTAGTGGATGATGTCCGGCCCCACATAGCTTTGCGGATAGAGCTTGCCGGGACCCATGTCGTCCGGATACGGCGTGCCGTAGAGCTCGATCAACGCGTTCCGGAACGCCAGCTCCTGCAGGGTGACGCTCGCCTGGAACGCGGTCAGCGAGTCCTGCTCCGATCGCATCAACTGGCTCACATCCTTCGCGTCGTCGAACGCGGCGACGGCGTTGTTCAACGCCACTTTTGCACGCTGATAGATTTGCTCGAAATGGGTTCCATTCTCGGCGCCGACGACGGCCGAGGGGTTGATGTCAAAGGCGATGCCGCCCTCGGGGATGCCCAGCGGGCTCAGGCCGCCCTCGGCGGTGTCCATCGCGGTTTGTAGCGAGTCCGACGCCGTGGCCAGCTCCTGCAGCTCGGGAACGGTCGTCCGATCGATTTTCTGGATGCCCTCGTGCGACGGATTGGGGTCCACGTCCGGCAGGATGGCGTTGCCGGCCACCCAGTTCAGATAATTGCCCTGGCCCACACGGCAGGCCCAATGATCCAACCCCCAATAACGGACGGAGTTCTGGTTGGTTCCTCCCGAGACGAACGTCCGCTGCGAGTTGACTCGAGTGGCGTTGAAGTGGTCCCAACCAACGGCTTGCACGGGCTGATAATCCTTGCGCCAGGTCAGATCGAACACCTGCCGCCCCGTGCGCGCGAATGCCGCGGCGGACGAGGCGAACTTGCGTTCGTCCTCGTAGTCGACCGACACTGGCTGGCCGAGGACGTTGACCGCCTCGATCCGGGGCACCCAGTCGAAATAGGAATTCATGAGCAGCGAGTAATACCCTTTGAGGGCGGTGAGGTAGTGGCCGTAAGCGTCTCCATGACCCTGCGGGAACATGTGGGTGGCGTCGGCGGCGTTGATGACGCCGTCCGGCTCGAAGTTGGGATTTTCCTGGATGTTGTAGTTGAGGGCGTAGATGACCTCGCCGGAGTCGATCCCCCGCGTGTAGTTCCAGACCAGCCGGTTGTAGACGGGCGCCACCTCGACGCCCGGCTGCAGGAAGTCATCGCGCCCGCGCAGCAGCGCCAGCTCCTCCTCGAGCAGCGAGTCCGTCTGTCCTTGGAAGGCGAACAGGGCGGTGGCGACGCTCCCATACGTCTGGCTCTGGGTGCCGATCCCGATGGTGGGATTGGAGGCGTCGGCGTACGCCTCGTTGCCCACCAGCCGGTAGAGATCGTTCAGGTAGCCCGCCGCCAGCAGCAGCGCGTCGTTGGCCGGACCGTAGTTGTATCCGGACTCGATGCTGAGCATCCGGCCGCGCCGGAGGACAGTCTCGTAGATCTCGATCAGCCCGAAGTCGTTGATGTTGTCGATATTCAACGCCACGTCGCCCTCCCAGCGATGGCCGGCCTGGGTCAGCATGCTCACGTCGGTGCTGACCTGGTTGTTGAAGAGGTCGGTCGCCCGCTGGTTGAACGGGTTGATGCCCGCCAGCACGCGCTTGATCCAGCCCTCGGCCAGCTTCGGATCGGTCCAGTCCGACCATTGATTGCAGAGCGGATGCTCGGTGGACTTGGCGCGGTAGCGCATGACGACGTAATTGTCGCACAGCGCCTGGATGCCGGCGCCGCCGATGGTCCGGCGCGGCATGTCGATGCCGGTGGCCAGCGACTGGTAGCGGGTCATCTCGCCGTCCGCCTCGGGCGGCTGGCCGTCGACCGGGTTGGCGATCTTCCATTCATACTCGAACTCGTCGAACCGGCCCGCCAGATCCGCTGTGTGATGGAAGGTGACCTGCTCGCTCAGCGGGTTGGCGGGGGTGATCACCTTCAGCTCGCCGGTGTCCAGATCCCCGCCCACCTTAAATACGTGCAGGGAAACCGGATCGCCGGATTCAGTGAACGCCGTGCCGCTTGACTCGGCCAGGATCACGTAACCGCTTCCGGGGCCCGTGGCGCTCAGGGCGTACGAATCCACGGCGGTGTTCGCGCTGCCGACCTCGACCAGATCCTCGACGCCGACCGTGACGGTCCATGCCTCGTTGGGCTCATAGGTGCCGGGCGTCGTGGGAGATTCATGGAAGGTTTCCACATCGGTCGCCAGCGCCTCGACCAATAAATCCCATCGGGACTTGTCGGCGTCCCCCGCCGGACACAAATCCTTCGCCGCGGCCAGGTCGGATCCGCGCAGCACGTTCAGCAGAAGATAGCTTTCTCCGAGCGCTTCCTCGACAAACTCGCCTTGGAGGACCAAGCTGCCGTGGACGCCCCGCGTGGACTCGAAATAAAGCCGCCGGCACAGATGCGGCGGGAGGTTCGGGAAATAGTATTTGCCCTGATAATAATCGGTGCGCACGCCGGCGGGGATTTTGGCCAGGT
>CAYWIM010000025.1:11835-51552 GCA_964458325.1 uncultured Verrucomicrobiota bacterium | reverse complement strand
TTGCTCCTCGCTCACAGACCGCACGGGTATGCTCGCTCGTCGCGCCTTGCCAGCTTGCCCAATCCCCTCCAGCAAAATCGGAATTAATTTTTGCACAGACCCTAAGAGCGGACAATGCGATCAGGCTGGCCAGCAGGAGAAGGGAGAGACGGGGCTTCATGGGGGATATGTTGATGGATCGCACCGGGGTGTTCACAGGCGCCATGGAGGGCGAGGGCTATAAGAGCGGAGGCGATTGGCCTGTTCGTCTCCGAGAAACTCGCCCTTGCCCGGATCGAACCTGACGGTCCGGCGCAAGGCCATGGCAATGCCGCCGACGAGGATCGTGTTCATGGCGCGCACGGCCGTCTCGACGTGGGCGATCGGCCGCCGCCGCGTGCGGACGCAATCGAGGAAATTGCCCGAATGGCTGTCGGATCGCTCGACCCGCGCGTCCGTGGCGCGGATCGGCTCGCGCAGGATCCGGTCCGGATCGGCGACGATGTGGGTGCGGTCGACGGCGATCCGGCCTTCGGCGCCGACGAAGCAAGCGCCGCCTTCGCCGCCGACGGGCTCGCCCGGATAGCCGATCGAGTGGACCACGACGCCGCTGGAATATCGGATGTGGGTTTGGCCGTCTTCGGGCCGGCCGGCCACGCCGCCCGGATGCGCGGCCCCCGAAGATGCGACCGCCGCGGGTTCGTAGTCCGCTTCGATCGGGGCGGCGATGTCCGGGTTCACCGTCCAATGGATGAAGTCGTAGTGATGCGGGCTCCAGTTCAGGTCTCCGACGAGCAAATCGGGCAGGGCATGGCCGGCTTCGCCGCCGAACGGACGCCAGGGCAAGGGCCCCAGCCACATGTCCCAGTCGAATCCGGCCGGCACGGGGCGGGAATCGTTCGAAGTCCAGGCGGACGGGAAGAGTGCGCCGGGCTGGCGATAGGCATAGACCTCCTCGAGCTGGCCGATCCGGCCGTTGCGGATCAGCTCGCAGGCGATCCGGAACTTGCCATCGTACTCGGAACGCTGCTGCGTGCCGGCCTGAAAAACGCGTCCGAATCGCTGAGCTGTCTCGATCAGGACGCGTCCCTCGCGGAGGCTGATGGCGATGGGTTTCTCGCAATAGACATCTTTGCCTGCGCGCATCGCCATGATCGACATGGGCGCCGCCCAATGGTAGGGGAGGGCCAAGAGCACGGCGTCGATCTCGGGCCGGGCGAGGAGTTCGCGGAAGTCGTTGTACGCCTCGATGCCGGTGTAACTGGATCGTCCGAGTTTGCGGGCATACATCTGGCTGGCGCGCTGATGGGCGTTGTCGCGGCGGTCCGTGCGGACATCGCAGACGGCAAGGACCTGAACGTCATTGCGAGCGACGTATCCGCCGGGCACGTAGGTCCAGGCACCGCCCAGGAGGTGGCCGGCCCCCTGGCCGCCCAAGCCGATGAACCCCATGGTGATGCGGTCGCCGGGCGCCTTTGCGCCTTCCCGGCCCAGGACGGACGAGGGCAGAACGGTCGGAGCGGCAAGGGCGATGCCGAGCGCGGTGGCCCCGCGCTGGAGAAAAGCGCGCCGGCCGATATGCAGTGCGGCTGTTTTCATGGTGTCGGGCAGATGTGCTTGAATTCTGAACCGGTCAGAGGCGCTCGAGCAGGCGTTCGAGCTCGGCGTCGGTGTTGTAGAAATGCGGCGAGATTCGGAGATAGCCATGGCCGGACGGGTCGAAGCGGAGGGAGGTGACGATGCCATCAGCCTCGAGCCGGCCCTGGAGGAGAGTCAGATCCACGCCGGGGCGTTGAACGGACAGGATGCCCCCGGCGGCGGCGGGGGGTGCATCGGCGTTGAGGATGGACCATTCACGGCGCTGGAGCTGGCCCGTGAGCCAGGAACGCTTCCGGAGCAGCTCGCCTGCGATGTCGTCGATGCCCAGCTCGAGCAGCAGCTCGAGCGCGGCGTGGAGCCCGACGATGCCCAGGAGATTGGCGCTACCGGCCTCATAGCGCCGCGCATCGGGCATGAAGTCGAGCGTATCCTGGGCGATGTATTGGGGGCATTGAACGTTGTTCCAGCCGAAGGCGGCGGGGCGGAGCTGATCCTGGATCGAGCGTCTGACGTAGAGGATGCCGGCAGCGCACGGGCCCAGCATCCATTTATGGGCATCGGCGGCCAAGAAGTCGACGTGGTCGACGGGTGTGGGAAATGCGCCGAGCGTCTGGATGGCGTCGAGGCAAAAGAGGACGCCGCGCTGGTGCAGGAGGTAACCGATCGAGGAAATGTCGATTCGATAGCCCGATACGAAATGGCAGGAGGCAAGCGCGACGAGCCGCGTGCGCGGGGTGAGATGTTGTTCGACGATCTCGGGTGTGATGGCTCCAAGGGAAGGGGTGCGGATGGGGACGACATCGACGCCGGCCTTCGCCAAGGCCATCCATGGATAGACATTGGACGGATAATCCTCGGGGTAGAACAGGATCTGGTCGCCGGCCTTCCATGCCAGCCCGGAGGCGACCTGGCTCAGCCCGGCCGATGTCGGGCCGACGAACGCAATCTCCTCCGGGGCGGCCCCGATGAGCCGGGCGGCCAGCTCGCGGGTCTGGGGCATGCGGAGGGCGGGCGCGATGGTTTCCTGGTCGCCCGAGGTGCAGAGCGCCGCGTAGTTGCGGATGGCATCGGATACCCGGCGAGGCAACGGGCAGACGCCCGCATGGGCCAGGAACACCTTCTCGCGTGTCACCGGGAATTCCGATTGGCGGACCGGCTCGAGATCGAGGATTTGGCGCAACGTCATGGGGGGACTGTAGCGGGGATGAAGCGCGAAGGGAAAGGGGAATTGCCGCTGGGAGATTGTGTGACGTGGGCAGCGTCAGACCACAGCATTCGTCTGCCCGATCGGCCGGCTACTGCGCCTGCTGGAGGTCGTCGAGCATGCGGCGGGCGGCGATGACGGGATCCGGTGCGGCGCAGATGGGGCGTCCGACGACGAGCCAGGTTGCGCCGGCCTCGAGGGCGGCCCGGGCGCTCAGGGTGCGCCTCTGGTCGCCGGCGGGGTCGGAACCCGACCGAATGCCGGGTGTGACCAGGACGAACGGCTTGGGCAGGAAGCGGCGCAAAGGCCCGATCTCGAGCGGGGAACAGACGAGCCCGCGGAGGCCGGCATCGGCAGCCAGTCGAGCCAGGAGCTCGACCTGGGCAGTCAGGGGATTCGGCAGGCCGAGTGCGGCGAGGGCGGCCTGATCGAGGCTGGTGAGGACGGTGACGCCCAGGACGAGGGGGGCAGGCTGCCGGAGGGCGGCAGCGGTCTCCTGGGCGGCGGTCTCGGCCGCCTGCATCATGGCGCGTCCGCCTCCCGCGTGGACGGTGAGCATCTGGACATCGAGCCGGGTGGCATGGGCGACCGCTTCGGCCACGGTGTGAGGGATGTCATGGAATTTCAGGTCCAGGAAGACCGGCGCACCCATGGCGCGCAGGCGCTGGACTGCGGCCGGTCCCTCGGCGGCAAAGAGCGCGCTTCCGACTTTGAACGCGCCGACGAAGGGCCGAACGCGTTCGGCCAAGCGCAGCGCGGCGTCGAGCGGAGCGACATCGAGCGCGGCGATGATGGGATTGATCAAGCTAGCTGCCGTTGGCGATGGGCTCGCCGGTGCTCGAGAGGGCATCGGCGGGTTTGTCTTTTTGGGCGAACGCGAGCTTATCCTTGGCGAGCGACACCTGGACGGGGAGATGGGGCTGGAGGTGGCCCTGGAGGAGCTCCTCGGCGAGCGGGTCTTCGAGGAACTGCTCGACAGCGCGGCGCATGGGGCGGGCGCCATAGGCTGGGTCGTAGCCTTTCTGGATGAGGAAATCGCGTGCGGCGGGATCGAGCTCGAGCCGGAGGCTTCGGGCTTTGAGGCGCTCGCTGAGCTTGGCGACCTCGAGGTCGAGAATGCGGATCAGGTCATCGCGGGAGAGAGATCGGAACACGATGACATCGTCGAGGCGGTTGAGGAACTCGGGTTTGAAGGTGCGTTTGGCGTCTTCGAGGAGCTTCTCCTTCATCTTCTCGTAGGAAGCCTCCTCGGAGGCGGAGGTGAAGCCGATGGTGGTTTGCTTTCGGATGCCTTCGGCGCCGACGTTGGAGGTGAGGAGGATGATGGTGTTGCGGAAATCGACCGAGCGTCCCATGCTATCGGTGAGTTTGCCTTCCTCGAGGATCTGGAGGAGGATGTTCCAGACATCGGGGTGGGCTTTTTCGACCTCGTCGAAGAGTACGACGCAATAGGGTTTGCGGCGGACCTGCTCGGTGAGCTGGCCGCCCTCCTCGTAGCCGACGTAGCCGGGGGGGGAGCCGACGAGGCGGGAGACGGTAAACTTCTCCATGTATTCGCTCATATCGAGCTGAACGAGGGATTTGGAGTCGCCGAACATGGCCTCGGCGAGGGCTTTGGCGAGGAGGGTTTTGCCGACGCCGGTGGGGCCCAGGAGCATGAAGGTGCCGATGGGGCGTCGAGGGTCCTTGAGGTCGGCGCGGGATCGGCGCAGGGCCTTGCTGATGGCGCCGACGGCTTCTTTCTGGCCGACCACGGTGCGGGCGATCTCGGATTCGATCACGAGGAGGCGCCGGACCTCATCCTGTTCCATGCGCTGGAGGGGGATGCCGGTCCATTTGGAGACGATCTGCATCATGTCGTCTTCGCCGACGAGGACGCGTTTCTCCTCGCGGGAGGCGCGCCAACTGGCGAGGACAGCCTCGAGTTTTTCCTTGGCCTGCTTTTCCTGGTCGCGCATGGAGGCGGCGCGCTCGAAGTCCTGGTCTTTGATGGCCTTTTCCTTGTGGGTTTTGATCTCCTCGATATCGGCCTCGAGGGTTTTGACTTCGGGGGGCCGGGTCATGGCCTTGATGCGGCAGCGGGAGCCGGCCTCATCGAGGACATCGATGGCCTTGTCGGGGAGGTAGCGGCCGGTGATGAATCGGTCGGAGAGGCGGACGGCGGCTTCGAGGGCGGTATCGGTGAACTCGGCGCGGTGATGCTGCTCGTATTTAGGGCGCAAGCCGCGGAGGATCTGGATGGCCTCGTCGACCGAGGGGGCCTCGACGCGAACGGTTTGGAAGCGGCGCTCGAGGGCGGCGTCCTTCTCGATGTATTTGCGGTATTCGTTGAGGGTGGTGGCGCCGATGCACTGCATCTCGCCGCGGCTGAGGGCGGGCTTGATGATATTGGAGGCGTCCATGGTGCCCTCGGCGGAGCCGGCGCCGACGATGGTGTGGAGCTCGTCGATGAAGAGGATGACGTTTTTGGAGCGGCGGATCTCATCCATGACGGCCTTGATGCGCTCCTCGAACTGGCCGCGGTATTTGGTGCCGGCGACCATGAGGGCGAGGTCGAGGGTGATGACGCGTTTCTCGCGGAGGAGTTCGGGGACATTGCCGCGGGCGATCTCCTGGGCGAGGCCTTCGACGATGGCGGTCTTGCCGACGCCGGCTTCGCCGAGGAGCACGGGATTGTTTTTGGTGCGGCGGCAGAGGATCTGGATGACGCGCTCGATCTCGTTGTGGCGGCCGATGACGGGATCCATTTCGCCCTTGCGGGCGATGTCGGTGAGGTCGCGGCCGAAGGCTTTGAGGGCGGGCGTTTTGACCTCGCCTTTTTTCTCGGCCCCCTTTTCGGCGGGCTCGGCGGGAGCGCCTTCCTCGCCGGCGCTGTAGTTGGGATCGAGCTCCTTGAGGATCTCCTGGCGGGCCTGTTCGATATCGACATCCATCTCCTTGAGGATATGGGCGCCGACGCCGTCGCCTTCGCGGAGGAGGCCGAGGAGGATATGCTCGGTGCCGACGTAGGTATGGTTGAGGGCCTTGGCCTCCTTGGCGGCGAGGGCGAGGACCTTTTTGACGCGCGGGGTGTACGGGATGCTGCCGATGACCTTCTGGTCGGGGCCGGTGCCGATCCGTTTTTCGATCTCGAGCCGGAGGGCTTCGAGGTCGAGGTTGAGCCGCTGGAGGACGTTGACGGCGACGCCCTGGCCAAGCTTGATGAGGCCCAAGAGGAGGTGTTCGGTGCCGAGCACGCCATGGTTGAGGCGGTCGGCCTCCTTGCGGGCGAGGGCGAGCACCTGCTGGGCGCGCGGAGTAAAATTGCTGAGTCCTTCGTCGCTCATACGTTCAACATCCCATTTACATGTGCTACACGGAAGCGGATTTGTCCAGCGAAGGACCGGAGGAAGCGCGGCGGGGGGGGATGACGGGGCGGCTGACGGCCAACAGGCGTTCCCGGAGGAGGTCGGCGCGGCGCTGGTCGCGCTCGTCGGCGGTGAGCTTTTCCGAGCAGCGTTGCTGGAGGTGGCCGGGCTGGGTGACCAGGAAGAGCTCATCGACGAGGGATCGTTCGAGGCCGGGGAACATGCCGAGGTCCAGGCCCAGGCGCAGGAGGGAGAGCTGGTTCATGGTTTCTTTCGAGGCGATGATGTGGGCGTGGGCGAGGATGCCGTAAGCGCGTCCGATCTGGTTGCAGACGACGGCGGGCTGCTTTTCGAGGAGCAAGGCGCGCGCGTTCTCCTCGCTTTCGACGATCTGGGCGAGGACCTTGATGAGGCGCTCGACGATTTCGATCTCGGCCTCGCCGAGGGTCATCTGGTTGGAGACCTGGAAGATGTTGCCGAGGGCTTCGGTGCCTTCGCCGTAGAAGCCGCGGACGGCGAAGCTGAGCTTGTTAACGGCCTGGATGATCTGGTTGATGTGCTCGGCGAGGACGAGCCCGGGGAGATGGAGCATGGCGCTGACCCGGATGCCGGTGCCGACGTTCGTGGGGCAGGCGGTGAGGTAGCCGATCTCGGGCGAGAATGCGTAATCGAGGAGGTTTTCGAGGCTGGAATCGAACTGGTTGATGGTATCCCAGGCCTGCCGGATCTGGAGCCCGGGCAGGAGGACCTGCATGCGGAGGTGATCCTCCTCGTTGATCATGACGCTGAGGACTTCGTCGCGGCTGAGGAGCCAGCCGCTGCCGGCGTTGCGTGCGGCGTGCTCGCGGCTGATCAGGTGGCGCTCGACCAGGATCTGCTTGTCCAGAGAGCTGAGGGCGTCCATGGATTCGGCGAATCCATCCTGCAGCGGGGGGAGGCTGGCGACGGCCTGGCGGACGAGATCCATCACCTGGAGCCGGTCGGGTTTCTTGGCCCAGCCGGGAAAGGCAAAATTCTTGAGGTTGCGGGCCAATCGGACCCGGCTGGTGAGGACGATTCGGTCGTGGGGCCCGGTGCGGCGGCTGGCGTCAGCGGGGCTGCTGAGAAAGGCCTGGAGTGGCATGGATTCAGGCATGGCTGGCCGGGTTGAGCTGCTGGCGCAGCTGCTTGATCTGGTCGCGGAGGGCGGCGGCGTGCTCGTATTGCTCGGCGCGGACGGCCTCGTCGAGATCGGTCTGGAGCCTTTGGATCTGCTCCTTGAGAGTGGTGGATTTGGCGGTCTGGTGGGGGACTTTGCCGGTGTGCCGCGTCCCTTTATGCATGGACTTCAGAAGGCTATGGAGCGGTTCGCTGAAGACCGTGTAACAGTCGCTGCAGCCGAGCCGGCCGGATTTCTTCAGGTCAGCGAGGGTGAAGCCGCAATGGGAGCATTGGAGTTCGGCCTGAGCGGCAGTGGGTTCAGGAGCGGCGGCGCCGCTGAGGCCCAGGAGGATGCCGGCCAGCGAGAAACCAGCGGGATCATCGACGCCCTTGGCCTTGGAGCACTGCTCGCACAGATCGACCGTTTTCATCTGGTTATCGACGATCTGGGTGAGGTGGACGGTCGCCTCGTTCTTATGGCACACGTCGCAGAGCATAAATGCGTGGCAGCGGGGGGGGCGGTTAGGGGTTGATGGGCTCGCCGGCGGCCTGGGTCAAGGCGTGGTAATCCTGCATGAGGCGCCGGGTAACGGGGCCTGGCTTGCCGGCTCCAATCGTCCGGCCGTCGATCTTGACCACGGGCACGATCTCCGCAGCGCTGCCGGTGATGAAGCACTCGTCGGCATTGAAGAGGTCGTAGCGGGTGAGGTTCGTTTCGGAGACGGTCAAGCCGGCGTGGCGCGCCAGCTCGATGACCACCCCTCGGGTGATGCCGTAGAGAGCGCCGGCGCAGAGGGGAGGCGTGGCGAGACGGTCGCCTTGAACGACGAACAAGTTATCTCCTGTGCACTCGGCCACGAACCCCTCGGCGTTGAGCATGACCGCCTCCTCGCATCCGGCGAGGTTAGCCTCGATTTTGGCGAGGATATTGTTGAGGTAGTTGAGGGATTTGATGGCCGGGTTGAGGGCGCTGTGGAGGTTGCGCGTGGTGGCGACGGTGACGATCTCCATGCCGCGCTGGTACATTTCCGGGGGATAGAGCTGGATTTTATCGGCGATGATGATGAGGGAGGGTTTGCGGCAGCTTTTGGGGTTGAGGCCGAGCGTGCCGACTCCGCGGGTGACGACGAGGCGGATATAGCCGTCGCGGATGCGGTTGCGGCGGCAGGTGGCGATCACGGCGCGGGTCAGGTCGGGCGGGGCCATGGGGATCGTGAGGAGGATGGCCTTGGCGGATCGGTAGAGCCGTTCGACATGCTCGGCCAGCTTGAACACCCGCCCACCATAGGCGCGAATCCCTTCGAACACCCCATCGCCGTAAAGCAATCCGTGGTCGAACACGGAAACCTTGGCGCGAGCCTCATCCACGAATTTGCCATCCAGATAGATTTTCATGATCTACGCTAAAACTACGCACGAACTACACTACTTGAATGCCTCCTTTGAAAGCAAGTGCTGTTCCAGGGCGGGGGCGGAGCGGGCGAATGGATGGAACCGAATGGGGCGGTGATGGTTGCCGAGGGATCGATGGACGGGCAGGATGGAGGAAGCGCGTGACCTTCCGTGCGTCTGACCTGTGCCAGAAGGGGAATCGACCTGCGCCAGAATGGCGCGACGGGGGTGCGTGACGGTTCAGGGCCGGAGGATTCCCTCGGCCAGTTCGAGTGCGCGCGGGGCGGCGGCGGCGACTCTCGAGTCATGTGTGGCGATGATGAGGGTGACGCGCTGTTCGCGCCAGAGGGATTCGAGCAGCCGGATGATATCGAGGCCGGTCTGGGAATCGAGGTTGCCGGTGGGTTCGTCGGCGAGCAGGAGCATGGGATGATTGACGAGGGCGCGGGCGATGGCGACGCGCTGTTGTTCTCCGCCGGAGAGCTCGGCGGGGCGGTGCTCGAATCGGTGGCCGAGGCCGACGCGTTCGAGCAGGCTGCGGGCGTGAGACTCGACCTCATCGGCGGTGCGGCGGGCGAGCCGGCCCGGGAGACAGACGTTTTCCAATGCGTCCAATTCGGGCAAGAGATT
Source organism: uncultured Verrucomicrobiota bacterium (assembly GCA_964458325.1). GTDB lineage: Bacteria > Verrucomicrobiota > Verrucomicrobiia > Limisphaerales > UBA1319 > JAGMXM01. Next base: position 42,261 of record CAYWIM010000025.1, on the reverse strand, counting down.
GTAGGCCTGGAAGATGAGGCCGATGCGCCGGTTGCGCTGGTGGGCGGACAGGCGGGGGCGGCTGGCGGCGATGTCTTCGCCGTGGAGCCGGATCACGCCCGCGGTGGGCGAGTCCAGCCCGGCGAGAAGGTGCAGCAAGGTGCTTTTGCCTGTTCCGGAGGCGCCGCGGAGCGCGAGGAATTCGCCGGCATCGACCCGGAGGTCGACCCCGCGCAGGACCTCGACGATCCGATGGTCCAGCACGTAATTCTTTCGAAGGCCGGCGACATCGAGGATCGGAGTCGGGCACAGCTCGGGCTGGTCATTCATGGCGGAGGGCATCGACGGGATTGAGGCGGGCGGCATGGCGGGCGGGGAGAACGCCGGCGAGCAGGCAGAGGGCCAGCGAGCTGCCACAGATGAGCGCGATGTCCTGGGGGACGATGAGGGCAGGGAGCTCGGAGAAGCTGTAGATTTGGGCCGGAAAGAGCTCGAAGCCGGTGATGCGGTTCATGGCATGGAGGAACGGGTTGCGGTAGTGGAGGCCGAGGAGGCCGAGGCCGAGTCCGGAAAGGACGCCGGCCAGGCCGACGGTGAGGCTCTGGAAAAGGAACAGGCCCATGATCTGGGCGGGAGCGGCCCCGAGGGCTTTGAGGACGCCAATATCGGAGGTTTTGTGGACGACGAACGTGAACAGTGCGCTGGTGATGCCAAAGGCGGCAACGATCATGATGAAGAAGAGGATATAGAACATCACGTTCTTCTCGACCATGAGGGCGTCGAGGATGCCGGAATTCTCCTCGTACCAGGTGCGGATGCCGACACCCTCGGGGAGGTGCGGCAAGAGGCTGCGGCGGACATCGTCCACCCGAAACGGATCCCGAAGCATGACGAGGATGCCATGGACAGTATCGCCGAGGTCGTAGAGATCCTGGGCGTTGGCGAGGGAGGCGACAACGACGGACATGTTGAAATCGAAGTAGCCGACATCGAAGATGCCGCGGACCTCGAAGTCGGCGGGCAGGATGATCTCCTCCTCCTGGCGCTGGCGGCTATCGCGCATTTGTTTGAGGCTGCGGACGGAATAAATGGACAGGGGATCGCCGACGCGCAGGTCGAGGGCGCGGGCCAGCTCGATGCCGACGAGCAGGCCGTTGCCGCGGACGTCGAATTCTCCTTCCCGAATGCTCGAGGGGAGGATGCTGACGCGGTGTTCGATGGAAGGATCGATGCCGCGGAGGTAGGGGGCCATGACTTTGGCGTTCCCGGTGGCCGGCTGGGTTTCCATGAGCACCGGCCCCCAGACCAGGGGCGCGGCGCCCAGTACATCGGGATGATCCAGGAGGGGAATGATCTGGCGATAATCATCCATCGTGCCGCCATCGGCCACCACGCGCAAATGGGCGTTGAATCCGAGGATCTTCTCGCGAAGCATCCGGTCAAAACCGCTCATGACGCTGATCACGATGATGAGAACGGCGACGCCGAGCGTCACGCCGACGATGGTGATGAGGGTGATGCGCGAAACAAGAGTGCGCTTGGGGCGCAGATACCGCAGGGCCAGAAACAGTTCCACCGGCAATCGCGACATGGCGGGGGGGATGCTAGGGCATGAGGCCGGGAAAGGCGATTGTTTTGTGGGTGGGTGGGCGAACGCGACGGACAGGACAGATGGGACGGATGCGGGGGGGTGAGTCGGGGCGGGATGGCTGCCATTTACAGAGCCGTGAACCGGGCGAAGATCCAGAGGACGTCGCTGAGTCGGTTGAGGTAGATCAACGGGCATGGGTTGGCGATCTGGCCAGCATCGAGGAGGGCGCAGATGCGGCGTTCGGCGCGGCGGCATGTGGATCGGGCGAAGTCGAGGGCGGCGGAGGGGGGGGTGGCGCCGGGCAATGCCCAGCCTTGGGAGTGGGGCAGGCGGGGTTCGAACTCCTGGATCCAGCGATCGAGCTGGTCGATCATGGCGGAGTCGACGGGGAGGAAGCCGGCCTGGGCGAATCGGGCTTGGTCCTCCTCGAGAGCAGCCAGCTCGCCCATGAGCCGGACGAGGTGGTGCTGGATGGCCTCGATGCATTGCTGGATGGCAGGAGGGGGCTGGGCGGCTCGAGCCAGTCCGAGGGCGCTGGTCAACTCATCGATGCTGCCGCAGGCTTCGATGCGGGGGTGGCATTTGGAGACCGAGCGGTTGAACAGCAGGCGGGTTTGGCCGGAGTCGCCGGTCCGTGTGGCAATGCTCATGCCCTGAGCGTGCCGGGGGGCGGCGAAGGCCGCAAGGGTTTTCACGGAGCGGCGGCGGGGGCTGGGGGGGATGGCGCGCGTTGGACGATGCGCTGGTAGTCGATAATGGCCTGGGTGAGGGTCTGCGCCAGATCCTTTCGATATTCGGCGGTGAGGATCTGGGCGTTTTCGTTGGGATCGGAAAGGAAGCCGCACTCGACGAGGGCGGCGGGCATGGCAGCGGAGCGGAGGATGGCGAACCGGGCGCGGCGGACGCCGCGGTCGAGGTGTTCGAGATCGCGGACGAGGTGGCGTTGGATCTGGTGGGCCAGGAGGATATTGAACCGGTCATTGAGGTTGCCGGGGAGGGCGCCGACGCGGCCGCGATCGGCGGGGTCGTTGGTGGAGGGTGCGCCGGCGGGGGTGAGACAGTAGACCTCGAAACCTCGGGCGTCCTTGGATTCGGAGCTGGCGGCGTTGAAGTGGAGGCTGATGAATAGGTCGGCCTTGGCTTTGCGGGCAAGCTGGGGGCGGAGATCGAGGTCGACGGACTCGTCGGTGGTTCGGGTGAGGAGGACCTTGAAGCCGGCTCCGAGCAATCGGCGCTGGAGCTCGCGCGCCAACTGGAGGGTGATGTGTTTTTCGGACTGGTCACCGGCGGGGAATCCGGGATCGCGTCCGCCGTGGCCGGGGTCGATGGCGACGGTTCGGATGGCGGCGGGTGGGGGCAGGCGTGGGGGGTGAAGCAATGGGGAGAGCATCGTGCGGTAATCGAGCAGAGAGAGGAGCAGCTGGCCCTTATGGATGAGGAACGGGTAGGAGAGCCAGACGGTGATGCCGTTGATCTCGGAGCGGATGGATTCGGATTTGAAGGCCAGGCGCTGCCACTGGTTGGTCAGGAGCCACTCTTTATCGCCGGATGAGACGACCTGGAGGCGCTGGCTGGCGGCCCAGGCGCGGACATCGAGGTAATCGCGGCCATCGACGGTCACGCGCCGGAGCGTCGGGGATGGGGCGGCCGAGCTGACCGCGGACAGCAAGAGGCAAACGAGCAGGGTGATGCATGCATACCGCATCGGGATCGAATCTGCCCGGCCGCCGGCGTGAGAGCAAGGCAAATGGGCTGGCCGCGAACGAATTGCAGCTTGTGCTTGCCAAAGGGCGCGGGCTTTCCCTATTGTCTACCCTTCATAATTGTAGCTGAAATGAACAATTGGACGATCAAGGTATGGATGGCGATGGCGTCGCCGCCAGGGACATCGACGAATCCGACGGGCGACATGCTCAAGATGCTGGGCACGATGGCATTTTTCATGCTCGTGCTCTACTTGCTGATGATCCGGCCACAGCAGAAGAAGGCCCGCGAGCACACGCAGATGATCAAGTCATTGCGGCCCGGGGACAAGGTGGTGGTGAGCGGAGGAATCCTGGGAGTGGTGGTGGGAGTGAAGGAGAAATCCGTATCCGTGCGGTCGGCGGAATCGAAGCTGGAGGTGCTGCGGAGCGCCGTGACGGAGATCGTGGAGAGGGCCGAGGGCGGCGGGGAATCGTAATTTTTCAACATGAAACGGAACAATGTGTGGAGGTGGGCGTTTTTGGCGTTCGTGGTGGCCTGGTCCCTGCGGGAGATCTACCCGCCGATGGGACGGAACCTGATCGAGCATTTCCAGGACCGGGCGTCCAACCGCGAGGATGCGCGCTTCACGAACGTGGTCGCCCGAGCTCGGGCGCTGCAGGAGTCGAATCCAGTTCGGACGTATGGCAACCTGGTGGATGCGATCGGGACGAACGACATCGCCGCATTTTTTCCGGATCTGAAGCCGGAGCCGGGGGCGAATCCGACCCGGTGGATCCTGAGCAAGCTGCAGCAGGAGGCGGCGGGGCGGATCAAGCTGGGATTGGATTTGCGGGGCGGCACATCGTTTCTGGTCGAGATGCAGGTGGCGAGCGGCACGGACACCAACGCGGTGGACGCCAAGTTCCGGATGGAATCGATGCTGAGCCAGGCGGCGGAGGTGTTGCGCAAGCGGGTGGACCGGCTGGGGGTGGCGGAGCCGCTGATCCAGCCGGTGGGGAGCACGCGGATCCAGATCGCGCTGCCGGGGCTGACCGACGCGGAGAATGAGAGCGCCCGGCAGACGATCGAGAAGGCGGCGTTTCTCGAGTTCCGGATGGTTCATCCGGAGAGCGCGGAGTATCTGGCGCAGGGGATCCCGGCGCCGGGGTACGAGGTGCTGACGATCGCTCCTCGACGGCCGGAGGAGGGGCAAGCCCCGCAGCCGTTTCTGGTCAAGAGGAAGCCGGAGCGGGGTTTGACGGGAAAGAATGTGCGGTATGCCAACGTGGTGCGGGATCCGGTGACGAACGAGCCGGAGATCCATTTCACGCTGGACGACGAAGGGCGGACCAAGTTCGGCGAGATCACGATGGAATACCGCCCGCAGGGAAACAAATATTTCCTGCTGGGGATCGTGCTCGATGGCGAGCTGATCTCGGCGCCGCGGATCAACGAGCCGATTTTAGGCGGCCGCGGCACGATCAGCGGCGGGTTCGACCTGGACGAGGCGATCGCACTGGCCAACGCGCTGGAGAACCCGCTCGAGGCTCCGGTGAAGATCGTCGAGGAGCGGCGGGTGGATCCGTCGCTGGGTGCGGACTCGATCCGGAGCGGGATTGTGGCGTCGATTGTCGGAACGGTCTTGGTGTCGCTGTTCATGCTGGTGTATTACCTGTTTGCGGGGGTGGTGGCGAACATCGCGCTGGTGCTGAACATCGTTCTGCTGATGGGCGTGATGGGGTATATCGAGACGACGCTGACAATTCCGGGGATTGCGGGGATTGTGCTGACGGTGGGCATGGCCGTGGACGCGAACGTGCTGATCTACGAGCGGATTCGGGAGGAGCTGGCGGCGGGCAAATCGATGCGGGGCGCGCTGGCGGCCGGGTATGACAAGGCGTTCGGCACGATTTTCGACAGCAACCTGACCACGCTGATCTCGTCGGTGATCTTGATCTACATGGGGACGGGCCCGGTGCGCGGGTTCGGCGTCACGCTGACCATCGGCGTGATGGTGAGCATGTTCACAGCGCTGGTGGTGACGCGGCTGCTGTTCGATCTGTGCCTGGACCGCGGGTGGATCACGTCGCTGCCGATGATGCGCTTCGTGAAGGAGACGCGGATCGACTTTCTGAAGTATGCGAAGCCGGCGTTCATCGTGTCCTGGCTGTTGATCGTGATCGGGATCGGCTACGGGATCTATCGGGGGAAAGACACGCTGGGGGTGGATTTCGCGGGTGGGGACACGTTGACGCTAGGGTTTGCGGAGCGGGTTGAGGTGGACCGTTTGCGGGAGGCGGCGGCAGGCGTGGGAGCGGCGGAGACCTTGATCCAGTATCAGAAGGAGCTGAGCACGGGGAACGAGACCTTGCGGGTGACGGTTCCGTACGATTTGGGGGTGAAGGTGGACCAGACGTTGCGGGAGGCGTTTCCGGCGGCGAAGTTCGAGCGGCTGGCCTTGGATCGTGTGGGTGCGACCGTCGGGAGCGAGATCCAGCTGACGGCGCTGAAAGCGACCATTCTGTCGTTATTCGGCATCTTGATCTACGTGGCGATCCGCTATGAATTCTCGTTCGCGGTGGGGGCGGTTGTGGCGATCATCCACGACATTCTCATCACGATCGGGTGGTTCTGCCTGTCAGGGAGGCAGTTCAGCGCGCCGATGGTGGCCGCCATTCTGACGATCATCGGCTTTTCGATCAACGATACGATCGTGATCTTCGATCGGATCCGGGAGGATTTGAAGCTGGGCGTGCGGGGCACGTTCCGGGAGGTGATCAACCAGGCATTGAACCAATGCTTGAGCCGGACCATCATCACATCGGGGACGGTATTATTGGCGACGCTGTCGCTGTATATTTTTGGCGGGGGTGTGATCAACGATTTCGCGTTCACGTTCCTGGTGGGTATTTTGACGGGGTGCTATTCGACGATCTACATTGCGAGCGCGCTGGTGCTTTGGTGGCACAAGGGGGAGCGTCCGAAGCTGAGCGCGCAGATTGTCGAGGAGAGTCCGGCCGCCGCGAACGCCTGATGCGGGGAGCCGTGGGGCGCCCACGGTTTCCGGTCGTTCTAGCATGTTCGAGTTCACCGAAATCCACTGGTGGCACTGGGTTTTATTTATCGCCTCGATCCTGGTGTGTCTGGCGCTGGATCTGGGTGTGTTTCACAAGCGGGCCCACGAAGTCCGGTTTGGGGAAGCGCTGGCGTGGACGACGTTGTGGTTTCTGCTGGCGATGGCGTTTGCGGCCAACCTGGTGAGTCTGCGGGGGCGGGTGGAGGCGCTGGAGTTTCTGACGGGGTATATCATCGAGCTGTCGTTGTCGATGGACAACGTCTTTGTGATCGCGATGATCTTCGGCTATTTCCAGGTGCCGGCGGTTTATCAGCATCGGGTGTTGTTCTGGGGGATCCTGGGGGCGCTGATCATGCGGGGGGTGATGATCGCGGGTGGGGCGGCCCTGGTGACGCGGTTTCACTGGACCCTCTATTTCTTCGGGGCATTCCTGATCTACAGCGGGCTGAAGATGGTGTTCGGCAAGCTGGATGAAGTGCGGCCGGAGAACAACCGGCTGGTGCGATTGGCGCAGCGCTGGTTTCCGCTGACCACGCAGTATGACGGGCAGCGGTTTTTGACTCGAGTGAACGGCCGGCGGTTTCTGACTCCGCTGGCGCTGGTGCTGCTGATGGTGGAGACGACCGACCTGATCTTCGCGCTGGACTCGATCCCTGCGATTTTTGCTATCACGACCAAGCCGTTCATCATATTCACCTCGAACGTATTTGCGATTCTGGGGCTGCGCTCGCTGTATTTCGTGCTGGCCAACGCGATCTGTTATTTCCGGTATTTGAAGGTGGGATTATCCGTGGTGCTGATCTTTATCGGGGTGAAGATGCTGATTGTGGACTGGGTGGGGCCGGTGCCGATTGGGGTGGCGCTCGGGGTGGTGGGGGGCATCATTCTGCTCTCGATTGCAGCCTCCGTGATTGCCGGCTGCCGGGATCGGCGGCGGACGCCGGCGGGGAGTGAAGCGGCGAATCGACAATGAATCCTGACTCGGCTGGTGGAGCTGGCGCGGATCCGCCCTCGCCCGAAGGGGGGGGCATAATCCGGGCCGCGAAACCGCCGCCGTTGTCGAAGGAGATCGAGTCGATGCTGCAGGGATCGGCGGGCGAGGGACGCCGGACCCTCAACGGCATGCTGGAAGGGACAGGAGGGCGGGGGGTTTATCTGCTGATCATCGTGCTGAGCCTGCCATTCGCGACGCCGCTGCCGCTGCCGGCGGTGTCGACGGTGCTGGGCGTGGCGATCCTGCTGCTGGCGATTCGGCAGATGATGGGGTTGCCGCCGCGGCTGCCGCGGTTCCTGGGCGAGCGGCCCGTGGCCTGGAGCCGGCATCCGAAGCTGGTGCACGCCAGCATGAAGCTCCTGCGATTCATCGAGAGATGGGCTCGGCCGCGGGGCCCGAGCTGGCTGAGCTGGCGGGCCGCCCGGATCGGGAACGGGGTCTTGTTGGTGCTGATGGCGATGTTTCTCACACTGCCGCTGCCCCTGCCGTTCACCAACACCGGCCCCTGTTATGCGATCATATTTCTCTCGGCCAGCCTGATGGAAGAAGACGGGAAACTGATCTGGGTGGCGTATGCGTGCGTGGTGGGGACGCTGCTCTATTTCGGATTGATCAGCGGATTGATCGCGGGGGTGCTGGCGCGATATTACTCGACGATTTACGAGTGGGTGGGCCGCCTGTGTGCCTGAATCCGCACTGGAGCATCGATGCGCCTCCGCCGGACAGCGTGGCGAGAGCGCTCGGGGAGCTGGGGGTGACGCCCTTGGTGGGCCGGTGCATTTCCAACCGCGGCTATCGCGACGGTCCGGCGATCGAGGAGTATCTTCATCCGCGGCTGGCGCGGCTGGGGGATCCATTCGATCTGCCGGACATGGCGGCGGCGGTGGAGCGGCTGGGGCAGGCGCGTGCGCGGAAGGAGCCGGTGGTGATCTTCGGCGATTACGACGTGGATGGGGTGACGGCGACGGCGCTGCTGGAGGAGTCGATGCGGGCGTTGGGGTGGGGGGTGGAGTGCTATTTGCCGCGGCGGCTGGATGAGGGTTATGGGTTGAGCCTGGAGGTGGCGGGTCATTGTCGGGAGCGCCATGCGGCGCCGCTATGGATTGCGGTGGACTGCGGATCGACATCGGTGGAGGCGATCGGCTGGCTGGGATCGCGGGGGGTGGATGTGATTGTGGTCGATCATCACCAGGTCTCCTCTCCGGCCCCGGGCGCGCGGGCATTGATCAACCCCCGGCGCCTGTCGGGCCGCGGCGGTTCAGGCGAAGCGGCGGGGGATAGGCATGGGTTTTGCTCGGCGGGTTTGGCTTTCAAGCTGGCGCATGCGCTGGTGAAACACGGGCGGCGCCAGGGGTGGCCGGAGGCGATCCGGTACGATCTCCGGTCTTTGCTGGACCTGGTGGCGCTGGGGACCGTGGCGGACATGGTGCCGCTCAGGGGCGAGAATCGGATCCTGGTTGCGCACGGGCTGAGGCGGCTGGGGCAGACCGAGCGTCCGGGTCTGGTGGCGCTCAAGGAGATCAGCCAGGTGGGAAGCCCGGTTCGGGCGGCGCAGGTGGGATTTCAACTGGCGCCCCGGCTGAACGCGGCGGGCCGGTTGCAGGATGCGGAGACGGCGCTGCGGCTGCTTCAAACTCGAGATCCGTCGGAAGCAGCGGGGCTGGCGGGCGAGCTGGATGCACGGAACCGCGAGCGGCAGGCGATTGAACAGGAGATCCTGGCGGAGGTCATCCGGAAGGTCGGAGCCGCGTTCGATCCGGAGCGGGACTACGTGATTGTCGAGGGCAGCCTGCCATGGCACATCGGGGTGGTGGGGATCGTGGCGGCGCGGGTGTTGCGGCAGTATCATCGGCCGACGATCATCCTGGGCGGGGATGGCAGTCTATGGCGGGGATCGGGGCGGAGCATCGAGGGATTCGATTTGGCGGCCGGGCTGAGGGCGTGCGGCGATCTGCTGGTTCGGCATGGAGGGCATGCGCAGGCGGCGGGATTGACGATGGATCCGGCGAACGTGAATCATTTGCGAGATCGGCTCAACGCCTATGCCCGGGATCGGCTGCAGCGGGAGGATCTGCGGCGGGTGCTGCGGCTGGATGCGGAGGTGACATTGGGGGAAATGACTCGGGAGCTGGTGGAGCAGCTGGGCTGTCTGGAGCCCGTGGGATCCGGCAATCCGCCTGTGCAGTTCGCGGCGCTGGGGTTGCGATGCATGCGGCCGGTCCAGCGGATGGGGCGGGATCAGCAGCACGTGAAGCTCCAGGTGACGGACGGGCGGGCTGCCAGCGAAGCGGTCTGGTGGCGGGCCGGGGATGCTGCGCTGCCCGATGGAGAATTCGACCTGGCATTCGCTCCGCGGCTCAACGAATACCAGGGCCGCTGCGTGGTGCAGCTGCACGTGTTGGACTGGAGGCCGGCGTCGTGAGCGGCGTCGGGATCGAGGGTGGGCTGGACAATGCGGGCGGAACTGGTATGAGGGCGCCATGATTGCGGCGATCATCGTGGCAGCGGGGCGCGGGGTGCGGATGGGGCCGGGCGTGGACAAGCTTTGGCTGCCAGTGGCGGGGCGCCCGCTGGTGACGCACACCTGGGAACGGATCGATCGGGCCGATGGGATCGACGAGATCGTCCTGGTTGTGCGGGCGGATCAGCGGCCGGCATGGATCGAATGGGGGGGGCGCCTGCGTCTGCGCAAGCCGTGGCGGCTGGCCGATGGCGGGAGGGAACGCCAGGATAGCGTCCGCAACGGGCTGGATGCCCTGGAGCCGGGTTGCGAGCTGGTGGCGATCCAGGACGGCGCCCGGCCTTGCACGCGGCCCGAGCTGGTTTCCGCGACGATCGCGGCGGCGCGCGAGCATGGCGCGGCAGCGGCGGCGATGCGCGTGACGGATACGCTGAAGGAAGCCGACGAGCGCCAGATGGTGGTGCGGACCGTGGACCGCTCGCGGCTATGGGGGATGCAGACGCCGCAGACCTTTCGGGCGCCAGTGATTCGGCGGGCGCTGGAGGCGGTGCGGGCCGGGGGTGTGCAGGTGACCGATGACGCGGCCGCATGCGAGTGGATCGGGTTCCCGGTGAGGCTGGTCGAGAGCCGGCATCCGAATCCGAAGGCGACCGTGCCGGCGGATCTGGCATGGATCGAGTGGCTGCTGGCCCACGAGAGCCCGGCGCATGAGTGAGGCCAACGGCCGGCTTGTCAGCCGGATGAGGCAGCCGTAACGTGGTGGACGGGCGCGGGCGCACGAAGAGATCCGCGCGGAGGGATTGCGCTCGCCGAAGGGGAGTCTGCGAAGCGAGCGAGTGCCGCGGGAGCGGCCGGGAAGGGACGATGATGATGAGGCGATTGGCATTTGGGACGGTGGCGGGCGTGCTGGCATTGAATCTGGCATGGGGCGCACATCTGTATTTGCGGGCGGCTCGGCCGGATGATGTGGACTCTGTATACCAGCACCTGGAGCTATTCACGGCGGTCCTGGACAAGGTGCGCAAGGGATATGTGGATGCGGAGAAGACGGGGTATCGGGACCTGGTGTATGGCGCGCTCAAGGGGATGCTGGATTCGCTCGACTCGCACAGCGAATTCATGGAGCCGGTTCAATACGACGATTTCAGCAAGGACACCGAGGGCGCTTTTGGCGGGGTGGGGATCGTGGTGGGGGCGCGGGACGGCTACCTGACCGTGATCGCCCCGATGGAAGACACGCCGGCCTTCAACGCGGGGGTGAAAGCGGGCGACCGGATCATGAAGATCAACGGGCGCAGCACGGAGCGGCTGACGCTGCCGGATGCGGTCAAGGTGTTGCGGGGCGAACCGGGGACGGCGGTTCGGATTACCGTCTGGCGGACGGGAGCGCAGCAGACCCGAGAATTCAAGCTGGTGCGCGCGATCATCAAGGTCGAGACAGTGAAAGACATCCAAGGGCGGCGCGAGTTTCGGGTCGAGCCGAATGGGGTGGGATATATCCGGATCACGCAGTTCAACGAGCCGACCAACGATGATCTGGAGGCGGCGCTGAAGAAGCTTGAGGCCAACGGCATGAAGGGGCTCATCCTGGATTTGCGCAATAATCCCGGGGGGCTGATGGACCAGGCGGTGGCCGTGTGCGATCGTTTCGTGAAGCGGGGCACGCTGGTGGTATCGACCGAGGGCCGGCTGGAGCCCAAGCGCAAGGAATATCGCGCGACGGGCCGGAACAAGCATCTGGACATTCCGATAGTGGTGCTGGTGGACGGCGGCAGCGCGAGCGCGTCCGAGATTGTCGCCGGCTGTCTGCAGGACAACCGCCGCGCCGTGATCCTGGGGCAGCAGACCTTCGGGAAGGGGTCGGTCCAGACCGTCATTCAAATGCCGGACGGATCGGCGCTGCGGCTGACGACGCAGAAGTATTACACGCCGAGCCACCGGGTCATTCATGGGAAGGGCATCCAGCCGGACATCGTGGTTCCCGTGAGCTCCGAGGATGAGGAAGCGCTGTTTGTGCAGCGGCAGCCGGGCGGTGTGGATGCCCTCGAGACGGTCAGCGAGGCCCGGCGCCAGGCGATTCGGGAGACGCGGGACGCGATCCTCGATCGGGCTCGGGATTTATTGAAGGGGATGCTGATCCTGGCGGAGAGGAGCCGAGCGGTCGAGGTGCTGGCCGCCCGGTCGAATCCTTGAACGGGCATGGGCGGGCGGGCCGCAGGCCGACGAATGCCATGATCATCTGGGCGATCGAGACGTCGTGCGACGAGACGGGGTCAGCCGTGGTGATCGATGGCCGGGTGCGGTCCAACGTGGTGTCCTCGCAGGTGGCGCTGCATGCGGAGTATGGGGGTGTGGTTCCGGAGCTGGCGACGCGGGAGCATTTGCGGAACCTGATGCCGGTGGCTCGGGAGGCGCTTCGCCAGGCGGGGATCGGTCCCGGGGATGTGGATGCGGTTGCAGCGACCCAGGGGCCCGGGCTACCCCAGGCGCTGATGATCGGGTTCAAGGCGGCGCAAGCGCTGGCTTTTGCCCTGGACCGCCCCTTGATGGGGATCCACCATCACGAGGCCCACCTGTATTCGGCCTGGATCGACGGGGAGAGCGGCCGGGCGCGATTCGACGATTTCAAGCCGAACGTGGCGCTGGTGGTCAGCGGGGGTCATACCTTGCTGGTGCACGTGCCGGCGGTGCTGGGGCATCGGCTGCTGGGATCGACCCTGGATGACGCGGCGGGGGAGTGTTTCGACAAGGTGGGCAAGATGCTCGGGTTGCCTTATCCGGGCGGCCCGATCCTGGATCAGCTGGCGGAGAAGGGGGATCCCGGGGCCTACGATTTTCCCCGTCCGCTTCGGGACGATCCTGGCGATGATTTTAGCTTCAGCGGGCTCAAGACGGCGGTGCGCTATTTTTTGGCGCGGCATCCGGATCTGGCGGAGGACGCAGCGGGTTTGCGCGACTTGTGTGCCAGCGTGCGTGCGGCGGTCGTCGAGGTGCTGGCGGTGAAATCGGTCCGAGCCGCGCAGCGGTTGGGCGCGGGATGTCTGGCCGCGGCTGGGGGGGTGACGAGCAGCCGGGGATTGCGCCGCGAGCTGGCGGAACGGTGCGCGCAGGCGGGGATGGAGCTGCGGCTGGCGGATCCGGCTTATTGCACGGACAACGCCGGCATGATTGGCGTGCTGGCGGAGCTGAAGCTGCAGACCGGCAGCCGGCCCGCGGGCGAGCAGGAGGAGGTCCGGCCGGGGTGGGCGCTGCCGGAGGTCAGCGAGCCGGAGGGGGCGCGGGCGTGACCGATGGGGCTGGCTGGCTCTGTGGGGCTGCCGGAGCGGCCGAAGACGGTTCGAGCCGGTGAACGATCCAGGCGGTCGCCAGGGTGACGGTGGCGCCGATGAGAGTGAACCACGGCCAAAACACGGTTCGGGTTTCGGGGTGGCCACCGACATCGACGGTCCATTTCAGCTGGCTCAACCCGACCATGAACACGAGCGAGACCAGCATTCCGATGATGATGGGACGAGGTCCGCGCAGGCGGGCGAAGACGGCGAGGATGAGGCCGCCCAGGAGGGCGCCGCTGGTGAGGCCGCGCAGCGTGAACGCGGCATTGAGGACAAAGGCAACCTCGCGGCTCAGATAGGCAGTCAACACCAGCACGCCAGCCCAGAACACGGTCGAGTTTCTGCTGAACCTCAGGTAGTGGATCTCCGGTTTTCCCGGCCGCAAGGGCTTGACGAAGTCCATGGTCGACACGGATGCCAGCGAGGTCAGGGCGGAGCTGACCGACGCCATGGCGGCGGAGAGGATGGCGACGATGAGAAATCCTTTGAGGATGTGGGGCGCCTCCGTGAGCATGAAGATGGGGAAGATGAAATCGTTGGCCTGGATGCCCGGGCGCGCCTCGGGGATGGGGATGGCGATGGGATTGAGCTGGTAGTAGACGGCGAGAAACGCGCCGACCAGGAGGAACACCAGGAAGAGCGGGAAGATCAGGACTGCGCTCAGGGCAAGCGCTTTGCGTCCATCGGTGACCGTGCCGCATGCGAGAACTCGCTGGACGATGAGCTGCTCGGCCCCGTGGGAGGAAAGCACCATTACGGTTCCGCCGATGATGCCCATCCAGATGTTGAACGGCGCGCTCCAGGAGAATGCGGGATTGAACCAGTGAAGCTTGCCGGCGGCGGCCGCCATATTCCACGTGGCTGTCCAGCCGCCCTCGATCTGGCTAGGGATGTAGAAGAGGGTGAACAGGCCGCCTGCGAGGAACAGGCCGAACTGGACCGCATCGGTCCAGATGACAGCCTTGACGCCTCCGATGTAGGTGTAGACGAGCGAAAGGAAGACGAACAGCAGGATGGCGCCCAGGACGGGGTCGCCGGCGAAATCGGGCGGGGTGTCGACACCGATGAGCCGGTGCAAGGCCAGCAGCGGGTATTGGGTCAGGGCGCCGAGCCACTCGCGTCCCAACATGAGCTGGATGGGGATGGAGACGACGTAGACGCGGACGCCGGCGGCCAGGATTTCGCTGATGATGAACAGCCCGCCGGCGGTCTGGCGCGCGGCGGGGCCGAACCGATTCGAGAACAACTGGTAAGGCGAATAGATCTCGCCTTTGAGGTAGTGGGGCACCATGACGATGGCCAGAATGATGCGGGCGATCACGTAGCCGACGATCATCTGGATGAACATGATATTGCCCCCGAAGGCCATGGCGGGGACGCCGATGATAGTGAGCGCGCTGGTTTCGGCGGCGACAATCGACAGGCCGATCCCCCACCAGGGCGTGTTCTTGCTGCCCAGGAAATAGTCCCGCGTGTTGCGCTGGTCCTTGCCGAACCAAACCCCGAGGGCTACGATCCCCGTCAGGTAAAGCCCGATCACGATCCAATCGCTGGTGCCCAGATAATTCATTGCGTGCATCGAAACCTGAGCGGGCAGGCTTGGCCAGAAAAATCCGCGCGGCCCGCCTTTGCCCCGAGGCGGGCAGGGTGGGTCCCCCGACCCGGTGTTGTGGACTTGTGAGGATCTGTATGAAAGCCGAAAAGAAGATCATGAGTGCGGCTGCCAGAAAGTGGATGCGAGTGCTTGGCATCATGTCCGGGACGAGCATGGATGGCGTGGATTACGCGCTGTGTGCCATCCGGGAGGGCGAGGTCCGGCTCCTGGATCTGTGGCACGCGGAGTTCCCGGCGGGGCTGCGTCGGAGCCTGCATGCCGCGGCGCGGGGCGAGCTCAAGACGCATCCGCTGGGGCAGCTGCATCACGATTTGGGCCGGTTCTATGCCCGGCATGCGAGGGGTGGAGGGAGGAAGGCGCGGCCCCATTGGATCGGGGTGCACGGCCAGACGGTGTATCATCAGCCCAACGGCCGCCGTCCTGCGACGTGGCAACTGGGCGAGCCGGCCTATCTGGCGGAGGCGTTTCGGACGCCCGTGGTGAGCAACTTTCGGGTGGCGGATCTGGTGGCGGGAGGGCAAGGGGCGCCCCTGGCCACGCTGTTTCATCGAGTCGTGTTTGCGGAACGAGGGCGGCACCGGGCTGTGAACAACCTGGGGGGCATCAGCAACGTGACGTCCATGGATTGGAGAAAGGGCAGGGAGCCGACGGTGCTGGCATTCGACACGGGTCCGGCCAACGTGCTGATCGACATGGCGGCGCGGCACTACTCTCGAGGGCGGTTAAACATGGACCGGGACGGCGCCTGGGCGAGCCGCGGGCGGGCGGCTGGATGGCTGCTGGAACGGTGGTTGCGGCATCCTTTTTTTCGGCGGCCGCCTCCGAAGAGCACCGGGCGCGAGCTGTTCGGCGAGCCGTTCTGGAGGAGGGCGCTTGCCGAGGCGCGGGCCGGGCGGCTGGGCGCAGCCGACACGCTCGCGACGCTGACAACCTTTACGGCGCGCTCGATCGCTCTGAACTATCGCTGGCATCTGCGCGAGATCCCGGATGAGGTCATACTGACGGGCGGCGGCGCCGAGAACCCGGTTTTGGCGGAGGAAATCCGCGCGGCGCTGTCGGTGTTCCGGGCGGATGTTCGAGTTCGGACGAGCGCGCAGATGGGCTGGCCGTCGAGCAGCATCGAGCCGGCGGCGTTCGCCTTGCTGGCGTGGCGGCGGATGATGGGATTGCCGGGGAATTTGCCGGCCACGACTGGCGCGCGCCGCGCGGTGCAGCTGGGACAGGTATCGGAGTGCAACAGCCGCGCATGACCGCTGGATCGGCCCCTGGCCAATGCCTGGGCGGTCTATGACAATTCCCAATCCAAATCCTGCTTGCTCGAAACCGGACCATGGGAACACAAAGAACCAAGACCCCGCAAAATCGATTCTCCGCCTCTTGACGCCGGCGGCTGCGATTTCAGATCCATGCCATCTGCGGTCAAGAATTTGGCCTTCCGCCTCGTTACGTCGGCAGGATCGGATGTGAAGATCCCTCGCGTGCCATGCATTCCGGGTTGTCGTGCGCAGGAGAATTGACGCGGCGCGAGACCGGAAACCATTCCATGCATTCGGACGGATACGGCTGGAGGCAGGAGACGAGATCTTTCGCGGCGGTCTCGGGCGCAAGCCAGAGGGCCTCGTGCTCGGGGCGGAGGATGGCCGGCATCCGATTGTGAATGGAGGTCAACAGCGAATTGGGCGGTACGGTGACGATGGCGGCGGTGCGAAGGGGGAGGCCGTCGGGTGGGCGCCATTCTTCCCAGAGGCCGGCGAAGGCGAACAGTTCGGCGTCGCGTCGCCGGATGTAGACGGGCTGCCGGGATCGGGCGGGGCCGGTCCATTCGTAAAAGGCATCCGCGGGAATCAGGCAGCGCCGGCGCTCGAATGCCTGTCGAAACGCGGCTCGATCCTGAAGGGTCTCGGCGCGTGCGTTGATCCATTGGCTGCCGGTCGATGGATCCTTGGCCCAAAAGGGGACCAGACCCCAGCGATGGCTGGCGATGTGCCGGAGGCCGTCCTGGTTCCAGATCACGGGAATGAGCTGGCTGGGGGCGATATTGTAGCGGGGCGTCCAATCGAAATGGATCTGCCCGAGAGCAAACCGGTGCGAGATGGCCACCGACGAGTGCTGGAGCGTGTAACGGCCGCACATAATCGATCGCTTGATGTTCACGCGCGCGGAGCGGCCCGGCAAGGCGATTTTCCCGCCGGGGGCGCGCGGGGTGCAGGACAGGATTCGGTTTTGGTTTGAGCGGATCGGGGCGCTGGAGTATATGGGGCGGATGAAATCGATTGGAGTGTTGCTGGGGGTGGCGGCTGTATGGCTGGCTGCATTCGGGCGGTCGAGCGCGGCGGATGGATTTCCGCCTGAGCTGCCGGATGGCGGGGAGGTGGTGGCTCGGCTGAAGGGGGGGCATCCGCGGCTGATGGCCAGCGCGGGGGATTTCGATCGATTGCGGGAGGCGGTGAATGGGGAAGGTGATTTGGGTGGATGGTGGAAACGATTGCGGCAGTCGGCCGACGACATCTGCGGCCAGGCGCCCTCGAGATACGAGATCCCGGACGGGTTGCGCCTGCTGAGCACGAGCAGGCGGGTGCTGCAACGGGCCTACACGCTGGGATTCGCGCACCGGATGACGGGCGATCGGCGATACGCGGACCGGCTGGCGCGGGAGCTCGAGACGGCGGCGGGGTTCAAGGACTGGAATCCGCGGCATTTTCTCGATACAGCGGAGATGGCGCACGCGTTTGCAATCGGGTACGACTGGCTCTGGGATTACTGGACAACGAAGCAGAAGGAGATGCTGCGCGAAGCGATTGCCCAAAAGGCGTTCGAGCCGGCGCTGGTTCTGTATCGAAAGAACTCGGGCTGGACTCGAGCGCGCCACAACTGGAACCAGGTCTGCAACGGGGGGCTGGGGATCGCAGCGCTGGCGATCGGTGACGAGATGCCGGAGGCGGCCGGGGAAATCCTGGCGGGGGCGCTGCGGTCGGTGCGCTTGCCGATGGCGGAATTCGATCCGGACGGCGCATGGCAGGAGGGACCGGGCTACTGGAATTACGCGACTTCGTACAACATCTATTTTCTGGCTGCGCTCGAGACGGCGCTGGGGACCGATTTCGGCCTTTCAGCCTCGCCGGGTTTTGGGGAGACGGGCTGGTTTCCGATCTACATGACGGGTCCGTTGGGTCGGACGTTCAACTATGCGGACGGGGGGGACAGCCCGATCCGGGCGCCGCAGATGTTCTGGCTGGCGCGGCGATTCCAGCGGCCCGAGTATGCGGCCTACCAGGCGCGGGTTGCGGCTCCGCACGTGCTGGATCTGGTGTGGCGGGGATCGGATGCGGCTCTCATGGCGGCAGGGCATCCGCCGCTGGACAAGTGGTTTCGGAAGGCCGATGTGGTCACCATGCGCGAGGCATGGGACTCGAAGGACGCTCTGTTCATCGGATTCAAGGGCGGTGACAACAAGGCCAATCATAGCAACCTCGATCTGGGGACGTTCGTGCTGGACGCGCTGGGGGTGCGTTGGGCGGTGGATCTGGGGGCGGGCAACTACAATCTGCCGGGCTATTTCGGGAGCCAGCGATGGACCTATTACCGGTTGCGCGCCGAGGGGCAAAACACCGTGGTGCTGAATCCCGGGCCAGGGCCGGATCAAGCGCCGAAGGCGTCGGCGAAGGTGGTCCGGTTCTCGAGCGAGCCTGGGAGAGCGCTGGCGGTGGCGGATCTGACCGAGGCGTATGCACCGCATGCCAACTCCGTGAAACGCGGGATCGCGCGGCTGGCGGCAGGGCAAGCCATGGTGCAGGACGAGTTGCAGGCCGGGAAGCCGGTGGACTTCTGGTGGTTCATGCACACCCGTGCCGAGATCTCGGCCGAAGGGCGCGAGGCCTGGCTGCGGCAGGATGGCCAGCGGTTGCAGGCGCAGATTCTCGAGCCGGCGGGGGCGCGGTTCGAGGTGCTCGAGGCGGCGCCGCTGCCGGGAACACCTCAGCCGGCGCGCCAGGACTCGAACCGCGGCGTCCGCAAGCTGGCGATTCATCTGCCGGACGCGCGGGACCTGCGGCTCGCGGTTTGGCTGGTCCCGTTACGGCCGGATGAAAACGCGGCGGGCCACGCGCCGAAGGTTCGGCCGTTGGCGGAGTGGTGATGATCCCCCGAGTCGGGCTGGGGCTCTCTCAGCCATGCAAAGCGCTGGAAGTCCAGCGCGCTCAGGGATCGCCGAGGATCTTCCATTCAAGGATGCCCGCGGAGAATCCGGGCTGGAGCCGGGCTTCGAGGCGGAGGGATCGGGTCTCGAGCCGGGTGAACCGCGCCTGGTTCCAGGCATCGAGTTGAACGCCTAAGCCGGTGGAAGGCTCGACGGGGCGCCATTCCTCGCCCACGCGATGGAGCACTCTCCACGATGCCGGCACGCGGCAATGGCCAACCCCAGTATCGTCGAACCAGTAAACGGAGACTCCAGTCACTGGCCGGGGCTTATCGAAGTCGAATTGAACCCATTCGGTGGTGCCCTGGTGGTTCCACCAACTGAACCTCGGGATGGACTGGTCGCTGGACCGGGAGGGATCGAGCCCGTCATCGAGGGCATCGACGGTGTCGTTTTCGAAGCAGTGGGAGGCGGAGATCCGGAACGTGGAACGTCTGGCCTGCGGCGGGGCGATCCACTCATGGGCGGCGGGGCCTGTGCCGATTGTTGGAAAGGACGAGATGCGGAGGCGGGCGGCACCCATGGGGATGAGCGTGACGGTCTCGAGGGGTTCGGTCGAGCGGGCGGGGCTGGGCTGGAGCTTGCCGACCAGGCCGAGCGGATCGGTCTGCCAGGCGGGGATCTTGCGGGCATTGACCTTGAGCCGGATGGGGGCGTTGGAGGGCGTAAACGGCTGGGCGGGCAACGGATTTCGCTGGCGAACGACCTCGAACGATCCTGCCGGGTGATCGGCGTTGAGGGCCAAGCCGTAGTTCCAGGCCGAGCCGGGGAGGACCTCCCATTCGGTCCAGCTCTTGCGCTGGCCGTAGGGCTGCCAGCGCTCCTGGATCTCGAGAGCGAAAGTCAGAGGGCCATGGTCGACCGAGACCGCGTTTTGGTTTTTCGCCCAGCGGCGGAGCATGATTTGGCGGGAGAACTCGATAGTGAGGACGTCGCCGTTCTGCCAGGTGCGACGAATGACGAGCCAGGAAGGCGGCGCGGTCGAGACGCGGATCGATTGGCCATTGATCTTCACGATGGGGAGGCCGCTCCAGCCTGGCACGCGCAGGTAGAGGGGGAAAGCAATGGATTGGGGTGTGGAAAGGCGGAGCCGGACGAGATCATCGAATGGATAATCGGTTTCCTCGGTGATCTGGATGGGGATGCCGGAGGCGACGCGGGCGCGGACCTCGGAGGCGGCATAGAGCGAGGCGGCGAGCCCGCGGTCCCAGGTGGCGAGCCAGAGCTCCTCGGCGAAGAACGGCCAGCCGTGGGAGACGTTGTGCTGGCAGCAGCGGTAGGTCTCGAACGGGCTGTAGGAGAACATGGTGCCGCGGTTTTGGATGGCGGGGGATTTATTGTGGCGGTCGAGCTGGACCTGGTTGGCGCAGGTCAGGTAATGGAGGGCCTTGAGGTCGGGGGTGAGCGCGGCGGGGAAGCTGTTGAAGGCGATCTCCTCGCAGCGATCGGACCAGACGGGATTGCCGGAAATCCGCTCGAGGAGCTGGAAGCTGTGCATGAACTCGACGATCCCGCACGTTTCGAATCCCTGCCGCGGGTCGGTGAAGCCGGGCCGGCAGTTTTCGTCGCCGGCGAACGTGCCGCCGGGGAACTGGCCGTAGAGGTTGAGGATCTTGCGGTAATTGCGTTCGGCCGCGTAGAGCAGGATCGGATCGCGGCTCTGGACATAGAACATGGCGGGCGCGCGGAAGCCCTGGGCGATATTGACGTTGTGCCAGTTGATGACGTCCTGATCCCAGCGGGCCATGTTGTCGTGGATTTTGCGGGCGAGCTCGAGCAGCCAGGGGTGGCTGGTGCGGTGGTAAAGCCAATGGACGCTCTCGATGTTGTCGCCGGCGCGGATCCGGGGCCAGTAGCCTTCTCCGAACGCGGAGGCAGGCAGGCGGTTTTGCCAGGCGCAGTATCGGATCATGACATTGATGGCGCGCGGATCGGCGCTGTATTCGTAATAGGATTGGAGGATATTGAGCATGACCATGTGGGGCCAGAGGTCGGGCTTGCCGTCGAGGCCGGCGAGAAGGGCTCGGGGGCCGAAATAGCCATCCTCGCGCTGGGATGCCATGGCGGCTTCGATCCAGCGCCGTGTCTCGGCGATGATCGGGGCGTCATCGAGCACATAGCCGAGGTCGCCGTAGCCTTTGAGCCAGTAAGGCAGCTCTTCCCAGCCGCGTTCGCCTGCCCCGTCGGGCCGGGTCCAGGCGCTCTGATCGAAATCGAGCCAGGGTGAGATCTCCTGGAGGTGGCCGATCATGCCGTCGCGTTCGAGCTCGAGCATATGGCGGAGCCAGCCGCGGGGCTGGACGGCGCCGGGGGGCAGCTTGAGGAACGGCGCGGGCCGGATCGGGTCGCGTGGTGCGACATAGAGGCCGTCGCGGCGTTGGGCGATGGCGGTGAGAGCGGATCGGATCTCGGGGGGCTGGCCGGCTGCGGGCGCGGCAGGCGGCGTGACATCGGTGAAATCGGTGATGGCGGCGAGGCCGACATCGATGTATTGGCCGCCGCCGGTTTGGCGGCAGTGGACGGCCAGCAGGTTAGGGCCCGGCTTGAGCGCGGAGACGACCGCAGCGGGGACCGGGATCGGCTCGTAATCCGTGGTGTAACCGGCGAACGTGGCGGCAGGCTGGCCATTAACGAACAGCTCGGCGTCTTCGTCGTGGTGGATCATCCAATGGAGGTTTTCGCGCGGGAAATCGGCAGGCAGGTTGACAATGCGCCGGAGCCACAGGTCGGGCGTTTTCCAGTCGGTGCGGACGACGGCGCCGGGCGTGGTGGCAACGCCGAATCCGGCGGGGCCGGCTGCCCATTGCGCGTCATCGAAGCCGGGCTGGTTCCATTGCGGGGGGGGCGTGTTCGTGGAGTATCGCCATGTGGCAGCGGTTTTCTGAGAGGTAGGGATGATCTCGCGGATGACGGGCGGCGGAGGCGGGGGGAGATAGACTGAACGATTGGCTTGGGCGATGGCCTCGCCATCGGGCTTGACCCGGGCGCGATCATAGGTCAGGAGGCCGTTGACCTCGATCTCGACATCGGTGGTTTGGGTGTAGATGGCGGCGGAGAGGCCGCGCGAGCCGATCAAGGGACGGAGCTTTCGGATCAGGCCGAGGTAGCCGGCGGTCAATGTCTCGGGATCGGCGAAGCTCCGATAGCCCCAGTTCTTCTCGTCTTGCCATGTATGGCCGCGCAAGGGCAGGCCGAGCCCGCCGAACTCGCCGAGGACGCCGGCGCGGGCGGGCTCGGGTGGAGGGGCGCTGGGGCCGGGGTAGGAATGGATATCGAGGACGTCGCCGACCTTCTTGTCGGTCCAGCCGCTGGCGTTGTTGACGAGCCGGGTGGGATCGAGCTGGCGAGTGAGATCGACGATGCGTTCGGTATCGTATTGGCCCCAGCCTTCGTTGAAAGGCACCCACATGACAATGCTGGGATGGTTGAAGAGGCCGGCGACCATGGCGCGGAGCTCGGCTTCGAACTGCCGCTGGTCTTCGGGGGTGCGAGGGCGCGCGCTGGGCATGTCCTGCCAGACGATCAGGCCCAGCTTATCGCACCAGTAATACCACCGATCGGGCTCGATCTTGACGTGTTTCCGGGCGGTGTTGAATCCGAGCTGGCGGGTCATCTCGATGTCGAACCGGAGCGCTTCGTCGGTGGGCGCGGTATACAGGCCGTCCGGCCAGAAGCCCTGGTCGAGAGGGCCGAACTGGAACAGGGGCTCGTTGTTCAGCATCAGCCGGGTCAGCCCTTTTTCGTCCTTGCCGATCGAGATCTTGCGGAGGCCGAAGTACGTCGTGAGCCGATCCGTCGCGGCGCCGTCCTGGTAGACGGTCAGGCGTGCGTCATACAGGAATGGCTGGTCGGGGGACCAGGGACGCGGGTGCGGCACGGGCATGATGACGCGCATCGAGAGGGGAACACGCGGAGGCGCGGAGGTCGTTGTGATGGTGGAGATCTCGGCTTGCTGGATGATCTGGCCGGCTTCGAGGATATCGACAAGGAGCGTCGTGCTGCGTTTTCCGGCGGGGGCTTGGATCGATGCATCAAAAGTCACGGCGGCGGCATCGAGGTTGGGGGTGATGCGGAGGGAATCGACGTAGGCGGCCCCGACAGGCTCGAGCCAGACGGTCTGCCAGATGCCGCTCGATGGCGTGTACCAGATCCCGTGCGGATTCCGGACTTGCTTGCCGCGGGGCTGGCTGCCGGCGTCGGTAGGGTCGTAGACGGCCACGCGGAGCTCCTGGCCCCCTTCGGTCCGGAGCGCGTCCGTGATGTCGAAGGAAAAGCCGTCATAACCGCCGCGGTGCTGGCCCAGGAGCTTGTCGTTGAGCCACACGGCGCACTCCCAATCCACCGCCCCGAAGTGAAGGCGGACGCGGCGTCCGGCCCATTGGGCGGGGATCTGGAATGTTCGGCGGTACCACAGACGGTTGGTTTCGCCCAGGCGTTTCATGACGCCAGAGAGAGCGGACTCGATCGGGAACGGAACGAGGATCTTGCCCTGGTATTGAGAGGGCGGCTGCAGGCCCGCAACGGCGCTGGCCGCCGATGGATTTTTGGCAGGAGATGCGGTGTCAGAGATCCCGCCGCGCGAGGGCACGCGGCCTGCATCGCCAGCGACCGTCCCGGTGTAGGCTGGGTCACCTGACCCGGCGTTTGGAACCTTGTCTTTGACCGCGCGGCGCGGTGTGCCAGCGACATTCTCGATCGAGTAATCCCAGAGGCCATTGAGGTTGAGCCACTCGGCGCGTTCGAGCTGGGGTCGTGGATATTCGGGATGGGGTTGGGCGGGCGAGACATCGCTGGCCCAGCGGGTCATGAGCGGCGCGCGGCTTGGGGGCCATTCCTGGGCCGCCGACGCACCGGCAATGATCAGGCTGTGGATCGCGCAGAGACCAATGAGTCGTCGGATGTCACTGTTTTTCATAGGATCAGGTTGGGATCGGATTCGAGTTGGAGGGGGATTAGCGGATCGATTGCTCGGGGAGTGCGGACTGGATGCCTTCGTCCAACGGCATGGAGTCTTGTTCGAGGCCGGCGGCGCGCTGGCATTGGGCGAGCTCGAGCTTGAGGGACTCGAGCTGGTCCGCATAGCGGGGGTTGCGGATCAGGTTGCGGCGTTCCTCGGGATCGTTTTGCAGGTCATAGAGTTCGGCCAGGTGCCGGTCGGGGCCGCCGTCCCCGTGGGGGTAGCGCATGTATTTCCAGCGGTCCGTTCGGACGCCTCGGACATTGGGCGTGTAAGGGAATTGTTTTTCGTAATTGTATTCGTAGAACCAGGATGTCCGCCACCCGGGATCGTTGCCTTGGACGAGATGCCTCCAGGAGCGCCCATGGATTTTTTCGAGGGACGGCGCGCCGCAGAGATCCAGGATCGAGGGAGCGACATCGACGGTCAGGACCTGGGAACGGATCACGCGCGGCTGGCTGGCGGGGACGAGGGGGGGATAGCGCATGACGATCGGGATGCGGATGCTGGGCTCGTGCATGGTGCGTTTATCGACCATGCCGTGCTCGCCGTTGAGGAGGCCGTTGTCGCCCATGAAGAGGATCAATGTGCGATCGAGCTGGCCGGAGGCCTCGAGGGCGCGGCGGAGCTCGCCAACGCTGTCGTCGACGGACCGGATCGTGCCCCAGTAGGCGCGGGTCATGGCGGCGAAATCCTTGACGGCCTCGGGGCGGCGGTCGGGGAAGCTTTTGCGCCACTCGAACAGCGGGCCATAGATGCCATGCCAGGTATCGAGCCGCAGAGCTATCCAGAGCGGTTTGTCTTCGAGGCGGAAGGCCGTCTCGGGGTAGGGGATCTCGACGCGGTCGAAGAGGTTCGAGTATTGGGGCTCGGGGATATAGAAGCTATGAGGCGCCTTGTGGCCGAGCATGAGAAGGAACGGTTTCGATCGGGGCCGCTCGAGCCAGCGGACGGCCAGGTCGGTCACGACGCGGGTGTAATAGCCGGGCAAAACCTGCCGGGCGCCATCGATGTTGAACTCGGTATCGTAGTATTTGCCCTGGCCCTTGTGCGTCACGAAATAGTCGAACCCAGGGCGGCGCTCGTCGTTGTCTTCGCCCATGTGCCATTTGCCGATATAAGCGGTATCGTAGCCGGCGGTTTGGAGGATGCGCGGGAAGCTGGGGAGATCGGCGGGGTATTCGGTGAAATTGTTGACGACGCCGTGCGCATGGGCGTAAAGACCGCTGAGGATCGATGCGCGGCTGGGCGAGCAGAGCGATGTGGTGCAGAACGCGTTGGCGAATCGGACGCCCTCGGCGGCGAGGCGGTCGATGTGCGAGGTCTGGAGGTGGGGATTGCCGGCGCAGCTCATGGCATCCCATCGCATGTCGTCGGTCAGAATGAAGAGGACGTTGGGGCGGCTCGATCGGGCGGGCAGGTCGGCAGCGGACGCCAGAGGCGCGGCGGATCCGACCACGAAGAGAAGCCCGCACAGGGCGGATGCCGTCGAGTCGAGTTTCATTGGCGATAGAATAACGGAAAGCGGAGCGGGAGTGCGAATGGAAAAAAGGCGCGGGGCGGCAAGAGATCGAGCGGCGCCCACGGAGTGGCCGCCCTACCTTTCGGCTGTCGGCTTATGAAATTCAATTCGTGTGATTCGTGATTCGCGGGCAACTGCTCCGTGTTCCTCACCCTGCTCGATCCTCGCGGGGGGAGGGAAGGCGCAGTCGGCTTGCAAAAGACAAGGTTGGGCGCCGGGCTTCGCCGATGTTTTTTGCCGCGACGAGCCGCACAGCTCCACTTGACTCCTGGGAGGCGGCATGGTGAGGTGACGGCATGCAGTTGGCGGCCATTGACTGGATAATTGTCGGTCTGACGATGTCGATCTGTCTGGTGCCGCCTCTGCTTCTGATGCGGCGGGCGCGGTCGAGCGCGGCGGAGTTTTTCACGTCGGGCCGGTCGGCGCCGTGGTGGCTGATCGGGGTGTCGATGGTGGCGACAACGTTCAGCACGGACACGCCAAACCTCGTGACGAATCTGGTTCGGGAAAAGGGGGTGGCGCACAACTGGGTCTGGTGGTCATTTTTGCTGACGGGGATGCTGACCGTCTTTTTCTATGCGCGGCTGTGGCGTCGTTCGGGGGTGCTGACGGATCTGGAGTTTTACGAGCTGCGGTATTCGGGGCGGCCGGCATCGCTGGTTCGGGGGTTCCGGTCGATCTATCTGGGGCTGTTTTTCAACTGCGTGATCATGGCGACGGTGAATTTGGCGATGGCGAAGATCGCCAACGTGCTGCTCGGGTGGCCGATGGGCCGGACGCTGTGGGTGTGCGCGGGGCTGAACGTGGTGTTCGCGGCGACGTCGGGTCTCTGGGGTGTGCTTTATGTGGATCTGATCCAGTTCGGGGTTGCGATGAGCGCCTCGGTGGCGGCGGCGTGGTTTGCGCTCCAGCAGCCCGAGGTGGGCGGTCTGGCGGGGCTGGTCGAGCGGCTGCCGGCTGCGCAGCTGGCGATGCTGCCGGATTTTCGGGATTGGGGTTTAACCCTGTCCATCTTTCTGATTCCGCTGACGGTGCAGTGGTGGTCGGTCTGGTATCCGGGAGCGGAGCCGGGGGGCGGAAGCTATATCGCGCAACGGATGCTGGCGGCGCGGACGGAGCGAGACGCGATGGCGGGGACGCTGCTGTTCAATGCGGCCCATTACGCCTTGCGGCCATGGCCATGGATCCTGGTCGCGCTGGCGTCGATGCTGGTCTATCCGTCGCTCGACGATATCCAGCGGGCCTTGCCGCATGTGAGTCCAAAGATGCTGGGGCATGACATGGCGTATCCGGCCATGCTGCGGTTCCTGCCGGCGGGTTTCATGGGATTGATGGTGGCGGGGCTTCTGTCGGCATACGTA
This sequence comes from uncultured Verrucomicrobiota bacterium, assembly GCA_964458325.1. Classification (GTDB taxonomy): domain Bacteria; phylum Verrucomicrobiota; class Verrucomicrobiia; order Limisphaerales; family UBA1319; genus JAGMXM01. The sequence continues at coordinate 15,492 of CAYWIM010000025.1, read as the reverse complement.
TCGACGATGGTGACGCATTTGAACTGGGGGGCGTCGTATCTGGTGCACGATTTCTACGCGCGGTTCGTCCGTCCGGGAGCGAGCCAGTCGCATCAGGTCATGGCAGGGCGGCTGGCGACGGTGGGGCTGATGCTGGCGGCCAGCGGGGTGACGCTGGTGTTGGACACGGCGCGGCAGGCGTTCGACATCCTGCTGTCGGTGGGGGCCGGTACGGGGTTGATCTACCTGCTGCGATGGTTTTGGTGGCGGATCAATGCATGGAGCGAGATTGCGGCGATGGCGAGCTCGCTGGCGGTTGCGGTGGGGCTGCTGCTGCTCTCGAAGGCGGGTATGCAGGTCCCGTCGCATCTGGGTCTGCTCGCGAGCGTTGGCGTGACAACGATCGTGTGGCTCGGGGTGACCTGGTGGACGCGGCCGGTGGATCGCGCCCAGCTGATCGAGTTTTATCGGCGGGTCCGCCCGGCGGGCCCGGGCTGGTCGGCCATTCGGGCCGATGCAGGTGAGACGGGCGCGCCGGATCCGATGCCGGAGGCGGTGCTGGGGTGGGTATGCGGCTGTTTGACCGTATATGCGGCGCTGTTCGGGTCCGGTTGCCTGCTGTTTGGGCGCTGGCCCCAGGCCGTCTTTTGGATTGCGGTGTTTGTGGTTGCGGGGTGGGGATTGCGACGTGTGCTCCATCGATCATTCTCAAAAAGCCATGAATAGGCCATCGAACCAAAGAGAGGCGCCGGCTGGATCGGATCGGCCGCATTCGCGCTCGATCGTGTGGATCGGGGTGTTGCTGCTGATTGGGTTGGCGGCGCTGATCCTGATCAAGGAACGGCTCATGCCCGCGGCGTCGCCGCCGGCGCCCCAGGATTCGCGCGCACCGGCGATGGCCGAGTCGGCGCCCACGAACCCGGCGGCGTCGATCCCGCCGGATCCGCGGCCGCTGTTTGCAAAGCTGGTGGGCCGATGGGTGCGTCCGGACGGCGGCTATATCCTCGAGATCCGCCGGGTGGAGCCGCAGGGGCGGGTCGATGCCGGGTATTTCAATCCGCGTCCGATCCGGATTTCGCGCGCGGAAGCCTCGGTGGCGGGCCCGACGGCCAAGCTGTTCATCGAGCTCCAGGACGAGGGATATCCGGGTTGCACGTATCGGTTGGCATACGATCCAGTGAGCGACATGCTGGCAGGCGAGTATCTGCAGGCGGCGATGCAGGAAACGTTCGAGGTGGTATTCTCGCGCCTGCAATAGCCAATGCGCCGCATCCGGCCGGCATTGCGCATCGCGCCCAGACACTAAGGATTGCCCTTCGACACCCGGCCGAGTACAGTCGCCGCAGCCGATCATCAACAGACCCTAAATCACGAACAAGACAATCTGCCATGGCATCGACCAAACGAAACATTGAACGCGCCTACCAGCTGGCTCAGAAACAGTATGCCGAATGGGGAGTGGACACCGAAAAGGCGCTCCGGCGCCTGCAATCCATTCCCATCTCGCTGCACTGTTGGCAAGGGGATGATGTGGGCGGATTCGAGCGGCTGGGGAGCGAGCTGGGAGGCGGGCTGGCGGTGACGGGGAATTATCCGGGCAAGGCGCGCACTCCGGACGAGCTGCGAGCGGATCTGGAGCGGGCCTATTCGCTCATCCCAGGAAACCACCGGCTGAACCTGCATGCATGCTATGCCGAGACCGAGGGGCGGAAGGTGGATCGGGATGAGCTGGCTCCCGAGCATTTCCGGAACTGGATCGGCTGGGCGAAATCGAACGGATTGGGGCTGGATTTCAATCCGACCTATTTCGCGCATCCCAAGGCCGACAGCGGATTCACGCTGGCGCACCCGGATCCCGGGATCCGGAAATTCTGGGTCGAGCACGGCACTCGATGCCGCGAGATTGGCGCAGCGATGGGGAAGGCCCTTGGCACGCCTTGCGTCACAAACGTGTGGATTCCGGACGGGTTCAAGGACACGCCGGTGGACCGGAAAGGCCCTCGAGAGCGGCTGGCGGCATCCCTCGATGCGATCTTCGCCCGGACAATCAGCCCGAAACACAACCTCGATGCCATCGAGTCCAAACTCTTTGGAATCGGATCCGAGAGCTATGTGGTCGGGTCGCACGAGTTCTATCTCGGTTACGCAGTCAAACATAACAAGCTGCTGTGTCTGGACGCGGGCCATTTCCATCCGACCGAGGTCCTGCACGACAAGCTGTCGTCGGTTCTGATGTGGGTCGACGAAGTGCTGCTGCATGTGAGCCGAGGCATCCGCTGGGACAGTGATCACGTGGTGACGTTGACCGATGAGCTCGAGGGGTTGGCTCAGGAATTGGCCCGGGGCGACTACTTCGACCGGGTCCACATCGGCCTGGATTATTTCGACGCAAGCATCAACCGGGTGGCGGCCTGGGTGATCGGGTGCCGGTGCATGATCAAGGCCCTGCTGCTGGCGCTGCTCGAGCCGATTGACTCCTTGCGGCGGCTCGAAGCAGACGGGGATTTCACCGGGCGTTTGGCCCTCCTCGAAGAGACCCGGACGCTGCCGTTCGGCGCGGTTTGGGATCGCTACTGCGACGCCGCCGGAGTGCCGGTGGGTTCGGCATGGATAAACGATGTCCGGCGCTACGAAAAGGATGTGCTGTCCCGGCGATCGTAGGTTGGATCGAGGGGCGAAGATCAGGGCTGGCTGCCCAGCGATCGATGGAGTTGGTCGAACAGCTCGAAGACGGGCGGCAGGCATGCGGCCGGATCGTTCGGGTGGTCCTGGAGGATCTGGCGGATTTGCTGTTCGAGGTCGGCGGCGCCAGCCACGCGCCGGTCGCCCCAGAAATTGAGCTCGAGCTCGCGGATAATCCTGGCAATCCGGGCGAGCGCGGGATCAGCGACTGGGTGGCGCTGCAGGATGCTTTCGTAACAGGACATTGATGCGTACCGGCGATAATCGCCTTGGGGCATATCGACGGGGATCCCGGGGAGCACGGCGACCTCGTTGGTGAGGAAGATGAACTGGGCCTCCGGATCCACGAAACACTTGATCAGCCAGAGCGATGCGAGCTTGTCCGGCTCGAGCAGGTCGGTGGTGACGAACTGGTGGGCCGGCGGCGGCGATTCCGGCACGGATTCGCGGGGGCTGCAGGCGCAAGCCATCAGCGCGATGACAGACAAAGCCAGCAGTGTTCGACAGCCCCTGATCATTTGCCGAAGAGGGTGCCAATGATTTCGCCGGTGGCGCGGTCGACGAAGACGTAAGCGTCGCCACCCTTGATCGTGTTTCCTGCGGTCGGTTGAGGGGCGAAATAGACCGCCCAGTACGAGCGTTCCGCCAGCTTCATGGCTTGGACTTGAGGGGATTGGAGAAGCGATGGGGTTCGCCGGGTTCGCTGCGTCCAGGCGGAATTAGCGTCATCGGCCCGGCTGACAAGGGGCCGATCGGACGTGTCGCGGCCGAGGCGGCGGAGCTCCGTGCGGGCGCGCTCGACCGCTTGGCCGAGCGTGAGGGCGGGCTGAGAAGTCCCGGGTCCAGCGGGCGTGCTTCCACATCCATCTGCAGCGCAAACCAGACACACAAGGGCGATAAGCAGGAGAGCAGTCTTCATTTCTTGCCTCCATCGCCACCATCACCGCCGTCGCCCCCGTCACCTCCATCGCCCCCGTCGCCGCCGTCGCCGCCGTC
>CAYWIM010000025.1:0-11735 GCA_964458325.1 uncultured Verrucomicrobiota bacterium | reverse complement strand
TCGCCCCCGTCGCCGCCGTCGCCGCCGTCACTGCCACCATCGCCTTCGCCGCCGCCGCCGGTGTCGACATCGCCGATATCGTTGGCGGGGTTACCGCTGTCGTGATCGTAGCGCTGCATGTCGCCACTGGGTGTGACAAGGTAACCGTCGGTGTCCATGGAATCGTTCCCGTTAGTATCGGTATCGGAGAAGTTCTCGTCATCGTAAACGCCATGGCTGTCGGCGCCATGGGAGTGGTAATCGGCGGTGGCGTTATCGGGTTTGGGGCCGAGGTCGAGGCTGTCGATGTCTCCACCTCCGGGCGCTGTATAGGAATAGGTGCCATCGTCGTTTTGGTAGATGTAGCCGCCGTACTCCCTGTTGTTATTGACGGAGTCGTTGTAGATATCGGTCAGAGCGGCGCGGCCGGCGTCATCCTGTGTGGGGTAGCTATCGCCGGGGGCCAGCCCCGAAGGATCGGTCAAGTCGACGGGGTTGTTTCGTACGTAGGTGTAGGGGTTGGGCGCATCGAGGAAGAGGAATGGATCGGGCTGGAGGAAGCGTCCCAAGAGAGGGGAGTAGTGGCGCGCCCCCATAAAATAGAGGCCGCTCTCCGAGTCGAATTCCCGGCCGGCGAAGAGGAAGCTTCCGCCTTGGGTGGGTGTGCGGTCGGGCCGGCCGAAGACGTCGTAAGCGAACGACTCTGTCTTGGCGGCAGCCGCATCGGTATGGAAGGCGACGCTGCCGAGGCCATCGTAATGGTAGAAGCGTTGGGTGGCGCCGGAGATGGTCTTGATGGGCTGGTGGCGCCGGTGGCTGACGATATGTTTGCGGAGGAGTGCGCCGGATCCATCATATTCGGCGATCAGCCAGCCGCCTGCCCAGACGTAACGTGTGCCTGTGCCGTTGACGGTCTTGGCAATCCGGCGGCCGAACGCGTCATAGTCGTAAGTGGCGGCAGTGGAGGCCTTGGAATATCCGGTGAGGCGGTTTTGGGAGTCATAGGCGAAAGTGGCGACGCCATCGCTGGCGAGGTTGCCATTGGCGTCGTAAGCATGGGGAACGCCGCCGACGGAGGTGTATTGGTGGAGGGCATTGACGGTGTAGGGAGCGGTCACGGTCGCGACGGTCTGGGTTCGGTTGCCGAGGGCATCGTAATCGTAGCGGATATCGGGAAACGGATGTCCGGCCGGGTAATCGACTGCGGTGAGCTGGCCGATCGGATCATGAGTGTAGCGATGGAGGCCCGGGTTCGGGATGCCCGCGGTCGACATGGTCAGGCGGTTGCCATCAGGATCGTAAGTATAGTCGAACTGACCGAGCAGCGCGCTGGAGGCCGCAACGCGGTGGACGATGTTGGTGAGGCGACTGGCGCTATCGTAGGCAAAATCGGCGCGGGTGCCATTGCCGTACGCAATTCGGGTGCGGCGGTTGAGGGCATCGTAGGCGAAGCCGGCGACGGTCGCAGTGCCGCCTTCGGAGACATTGGTCATGCGGTTGAGCGAGTCGTACTGGTAGGTGACGGCGCTGCCGTCCGGGTAGGTGAGGCGGGTCCAGTTGCCGACCTTGTCGTAAGCGTATCCGACGGCATAGCCATGGGAGTTGGTGATGGCGACGACGCGATGGCGTGTATCATGGGCGATGGAGGTGGTCCCGTGCGGATCGCGGGCCTGTCGGAGGCGGCTGCCGGCGTCATAGCGGAAGGTGTTCGAGGTGCCGTCCGGGAACAGAGTCAGGACCAGCCGATTGAGGCTGTCGTAGGCGTGGGTGGTGATCTGGGCGGCGCGGTTTTGCTGGGTGACGACCATGCCGGCTTTATCGTACGAGAACAGCTCGGAGGAACCGTCGGCGAACGTATTGGTAGCGGGCCGGTCAAAGGCGTCATAGAGAACGCGGAGCGTGTTGGTGCGGGCGTCGGTGACGGAGGCGATGTTCCCGTTGAGGTCGTAGGCATATTCGATGCGGTTGGAGAGGCCGTCGATGACGCGCCAGCGGAGGTTCCGCTCGTCGAAGAGGGTGATGTTGGTATGGGAACTGGGGTTAACGACTTGGATTCGATTCCCATTGCCGTCGTAGTGATATCGGGTGAGGTTTCCGAGGTTGTCGGTGACCGTTGCAGCGCGATCGAGGGCGTCGAAGGAATAGGACAGCACTTGCCACGGGTTGGCGGGATCGCCGGTTTGGCGTTCGATGCGGACGGTTTTGCCGGCGGCATTGAGCGTGTAGCGGGTCTCGTAGTAGAAGGGCGCGGGGGAGATTTCCCGGGTCATCCGATCGAGGGTGTCGTATTCGAACGTGATGGTGCGGCCGAGAGGATCGGTTTTGCCGAGCCGGTTGCCGCGGGCATCGACGGTGTAGGTATAAGCCGCGGCATCGGATGTTCCATGAGCAAACGTTTTTCCGACGAGGTAACCGGTGGCCTCCTGGTATTCGAACTTGGTGGTGCACCCGCCGGCGTCGGTCAAAGTCAGGATCTTGCCATAGCGGTCATACGTGCGCGAGGCGGTCGGATGGACGCCGTCCACCTCGGGTTCGATGATCTGCATGAGATGGCCGTTGGTGGTGCCGAAGGCGGGGTTCTCGTAATCGTAGACGTAGGTTCGGATCCGGCCGAGAGGGTCTGTGCAGGCCTTGCGGCGGTTAAAGCGTGGCTCGTAAGTATATGAGTGGACGATATCGTTGGTGCCGTCGGCGACGTCCTTGGCCTTGTGGCGGATCTCGAGGAGGTTGCCGATGGCATCGTAGGTGTTCTTGAGGACATTGCCGGCGGGGAAGGTGGTTTTGGTGACCTCGTTGTTGGCGTTGTATTCGAACCTGGTCAGGTAAGAGGCTGGATCGGAGGGGCGGAGGCCGGCGGTGTACTCTTTGCGGCTGAGGACATTGCCTCTGTTGTCAAACGCGCGCTCGATGCGGAAGCCGTTGCCGTTGGTGACGATGCGGGTGAGGTCGCTGGGATAGCCGAAGTGCCAGGTGGCGCCCCCCCATTCCTGGCGGGAGATGCGGTCCTGGGCATTGTAGAAGTTGCGAAGATAGGTGCGGCCATCGGGATCGGTGATGGAGGCAAGGCGGTTGCCGTTGGTGGGTGAATAGGTGTAGGCGGTGGTGAGGCCGCTCGGGTAGCCCGGCACGGGGGGCGTGGTGGCCGAGAGCAGCAGACCCTGCTGGGCGGCGTCGTAGGTGTAATTCCAGGCGCGACCGGTGAAATCGGCCATCCGGATGATCCGGCCATTGGCGTCATAAGTGAACTCGACGAAGCGCCCGCTGCGCGCGTAATTGAAGGCGACCTCGATCCGAGTGATCTGGTAATCGCGGGCGACGACGATCGCATTGGTGAAATGAGTGAACTGGGAAATGGCGCTGATAGGGAGGCGTCCGCCCGCCTGGTAAGCGAGGAGCAACTGATTGCCGCCGCGGTGGCGGACCTCGGTCAGACAGCCCTCCGCGTTGTAGATTTTCCGTGTGCCGTATTTTTCCTGGAGCGTGTAGGTGCCATCAGGATGGAGGGTGATCCGGTCATAACATCCCGCCGGCGGCGAGAAGGTGTTATCGCCGTTATTCTTGAATTCCCTGAGTGTGCTGTTGTCGCAGCGAAGGAGCAGGTTGCCGGTTTCGGCGAGGATGAAGATGCGCTCATTGTACATGAGGTTCCAGCCGTAGCCGAACGAGCCTTGAAAACCGGTTCCGGAGCGATAGAACCGTTTGACCTGGAGGGGGATGCGGCCAGGGATGGTCACATCGTTGACCTCGAAATGGAATTGGCCCGAGAAGAGATCGACCGGTTCGCCCTCGTCACCCTCGCCGTTCTTGTCGGAATCGTCATCCCAGGGCTGGTCGGGATCGGGTTCGGGGTCGCTGTCCCCATCGCCAATTGGGGTGCCACCGTGCAGGTCATTGATGCCGTTATCAAAGGCGCGGGTGGCGGGCGGGGCGCCGAGTCCCAGGACAAAGCCGAGCGCGAGGGCAACGATTAAGGCGATGGGATAGTTCCTACAGTTCATGGGGTGCCTCCTTCGGGGGCTAGATCGACGGTTTGGCTGGCGGTGCCGAGGCCGCCATAGCGGTCAATGACATTGACCGTGAGCGCATGGCGTCCGGGGGGAATCCCGCGGGTGGACATGCGATAATTGAATGGCAGCAGACCGCGTTCGTCTTCCATGACAAACATGGCATCCAGGAAAAGCATGATCTCGAACCGCTGGTTGAGGAGGCGCGCGCGATCCTCCAGCCGGCAATTGGCGCGGATGATGACCGTGCGATCGAGCGGGTTGGGTTCGACGGCGAGGTCGATCGGGAAATCGTCGGCGACGGGCATTGTGGATGGGGTGGCGGGCGTCAACGGCCACGGGGGTGACTTGAGATCGGCCAGAGAAGGCGCGAGGCGATCTTCAGCGATCGATTGGACGGCAGGCAGGTTGGGCCACGGGCCGGTCGCAACCAAGACGTTGTCCGGCAAAGCGACCGCCGAGACGATGACCTGGCCCCGGGGGTGTTGATAGAGGTTCTGGAACTGTCCGTTCTGGCAGGAACCGTCCCAGGCGACCTCCTGCCAACCAGCCGGCTGGGGTGTCCATGCCAGGATCGGCTCGAGATATGGGCCTTCAACAAAGCCGGCTCGGATCCGGACCTGGGCGGCCTTCGGAAGCAAATAGCGGATCGTTTTCTGGCGGGCGTCTTTTTGGGCTTCGGCGATCGAGAGCGATTGGCCGCCGCTGGGCTGGGCGGGGAAGATCCCCACCCGGGCGCCGGTTTCGTCATGGGCGGCCAGGCAGAACCAGAACATGCCCCGCGGGACAGCGGGGAGGTTCTGGAGGTTGAGTTCGTGTTTGGTGCCGAGGGGCGTTGGAGCACCTGTGGCAGCCAGCTTGCCTTGATGATCGTAGAGGAGCGTGTGGACAAGGACCGGTCTCGAGGTGCGGATGCGGAGGAGAGGCGCCTCCTCGATGGGGCGGAAGAAGCGCTGGTAGACAACGACCTCGTCGAAAAGGTCCGCGGCGTTCTGGCCTCGAGCAGGGGAGAGTGCTGACAGCAGAATCGACAGGCACAAGATGGCGGGCCGGCCCAGGCGATCCCGAGCGGCCCGATCGAGGCAGGATGCGGAGAGGCAGTTGGGTTGGCGCGAACGGATCGTCATGGACGGGAGATCTTGAACGTGACGGCCCCGATGCGGTTGTCGGCTGTCACGGCCTGGAACGTGACGCGATGTTCGCCGGGCGCCAGTCCGCGGGTGGACAATCGATAGACGCCGGGCAAATCGATCCGGGTCAACTGCCAGAGCGCGCCATCGACGAAACAGAGCAGCGTCTGCTGGCCGCGCAGATCGCCTGCGGCCAGATCGAACGCGAGGACCTGGGGGGTTGTCGAGGCTCGGGCTTTCTGGGTTAAGGCGAAATCCGCGGGAGATTTCTCGACATAGACATCTTTAGCCAGATCGGTTCGCTCCGGTGCGGAGGCGCCCAGAAGGGTGAATCCGATGCAGGCGGCGAGGATGGGCAGGATCTGTTTCATGGTGGATTCAGGAGTTGGGGCTGGGGAAAACAGCGGGGTAACGGCAGTCAGCCCCGGGCGGGCTGATCCAGCGGAAATCGGCGCCATCGGGCCTGATGCGTGCGATGCGGAAGTGGAGTCCGTCCCAGGATGTAAAGACGATGAGCTGGCTATCGAGCGACCAGCAAGGCTCGGCCTCGAGGCCCGGGCCGGCGTAGAGCGCGCTGGGAGATCCGCCCAGGATCGGGGCGATCCAGAGGTCGATGCCATTGGGGGTTTCCCGACAGAACGCGATCTGCCGGCCGGCGGGGTCGGGAGCGGGATCGGTAGCGGTGGCGAAGGCATCGCCGAACAGGACTTGGGGGCGGGGCTGTTCGAAGCCGGCCCGGCAGATCTGGGATCGGCCCTGGTGCGCTTGGACGAACAGGAACGCGTTCTGGCCTGGAATCCAGCGAGGCATCTCGTTGAGGTGCGGATCGGCGATGAGGAGCCGTTTCTCTTTGAGGTCAGGGGAGAACCACCAGATCCGGATGTTATCGAGGGCGTTGGGGGCGTAAGTGGCGACCAGGCAACCGCGTGCGGGGTCGAGATCGAAGTCCTTGATCACCTCGACGTCGGGGAGGCGGACGCGGGCCGCATCAGGGCGGGGCGGATCCCATTGGAAGAGCCGGCCCTGGTTATCGCGGAACAGGAGGCGGGAAGCGCCGGGAACAGCGCGGAGCGTTCGCGGGTCATCAACCGAGAGCGGTGCGGGCCGGTGATCCTGGCCTTCGAGATTCGAGGTCCATATCTTCCATGAGCCATTCGAGCAACGGGCGTAGGCGACGGCCGGGTCTGACGGCGCGGCGGCCATCCGGCCGGGCAGGCCGCCAAGCCCCGCCAGCCCGCAGAGGAGCATCAGCGAAATCCAGCGAATCGGGTTCATCGGACCGTCAGATTGGCGATTCGCGTTTCCTGGATGCCGGTGGCCGGATCGATCGCCATGAGGATCACCTCGTAATCGCCGGTGGCGCGGACCACGGCGTTGTCCTGGTAGGCGCCATTCCATTCGAGCTCGTGCGTCCCGGCCGGGCGGGGCGTCAGGCTGAAGAGCGAGATGAAGTTTCCGTTGGGATCGCGCAGCCGCATCTGGACATTGGCTGCCCGGTTGAGCGTGTAATGGATCTCGGAGACCGTCGAGTGGGAAGGCACGATGACATAAGCTTCGGTTTGGAGATCGGCGATGATGAGGCCGCGGCGATGATAGAGAGCGACGGTGTTCTCGGGCAGGACTTGGGTCTTCGTCGACAGCGTGAACTTGCCGTAGTAGATCGACTGGTCGGCGCTGCTGCGCCCGTTCCAGTAAACGGTCCGCTCGCCGGCGTCCTGGGCTTCGCCCCAAATGATCGGATAGGCCTGGTTGGGCACGGCGAGGAACACGAAGGCGGGCGCGAACAGGCTGAAGGTGATCTTGACGGGCTCGTTGGCCTGGAAGTTGAAATTCGTGCTGACGTTCACACCGGACACCGTGACGGGGCCGGGCACGTATTCGGGCTGGTAGACATCGGATCGCCCGTGCTCGGCGGCGGCGCGGACGGTGAACGCATAGATGCCGGGCGCGAGCAACTGGCCCTGTGGGTCGCGGCCGCTCCACGTGACCCGGCGGGCGCCGGGCTCCATGGTCTGGCGAACCGACCAGACCGTGTTCGATGTGAACGTGACGCCGACCGACCCCATGAAATCGATGTTGGTTTCGACCATCGAGATGTCGACGGTGACATCGCTGCGTTTGCTGAGGGTGAAGTCGATGCTGACATCCTCGAGGGGCGGATCGAACAGCTGCCGGCTGAGCGCGACGCCCGAGATCTTGACGTTGTCGACCTGAGCCACCCATTGGGTCTGGACGATGTTGCCCGCCAGGTCGGCCGTCCGAACCCGGAACACGTAGACGCCGTTGCTGAGCGTTCGCGAGTCGATCTGCCCGAGGACGCCGTTGATGACGGGGAGCGTGTTGCTGCGGATGGTGATGAAGTTGGTGGGGGTGGCGCCGATGCCGTAATCGACAACCGAATAGGCGAATGCGTTGTCGCTGGCCGTGCCCTGAAACACCAGGTCGTTGGCGTATTTGCCATCGGGAAGCGAATTGAGCGCGACGGAGCTGAACGGCGCGGTGCGGTCCAGCCGGATGATCTCGCCGTGGGCGGCCGCGATGCGGCCGTCGCCGGCATGAGTGGCGATGATGCGGGAGCGGTAGACTCCGTCGGCAGCGGGAGTGCCGGCCTGGTTGGCGCCGTCCCAGACGTTCGAGACGCTCGTGCCGGCGCCAGTGAATTGCCGGACCACGGCGCCAGCGAGATCGACGATCTCGAGGTTCCAGAGCGAAGCGGCGGAGATGGCGCCCTGGATCGCCAGCGTGTCGCCCCGGCCGTCGCCATTGGGCGAGAACCACCGGCTGGCATGACGGATGCCGAACGGGGTGAAATGGGGGTTGATAGCGAGCGGGTTGCTGAAGTCGACGGTCGGGGAGTATGTGTGGTCGACGCGGTGATAGACGACCCGTTCGATGAGGTTGCTGGCGTCGGTCGCCCACCAGTTGGACTGGGCGCCGATGGTGACGCTGGCGGCCGAGAAGAAATTGTAGGCGTAGAGGTCGTAGTAATTGGCGCCGGAGGTGCCGTTGCCGGTGAGGCAGTTCTGAAGGAGGATCGGCTCGGGATTGCGGTCGGACGACCGGGTCGAGGCCGTGATGGACAAGCCGTGGCGCTGCTGGAGGGTGACGGTGTTGCTTTGGACGATCGGATCGGCGTAGTCGTAGATGTCCAGGCCGGTCTGGTTGAGCTCGACCAGGCAGCGATCGACCCGGGAGGTCGACGTGTGGAAATAGGCGGCGGTCAGGTTGTCGCGGAGCTGGACGCCGACGATCGCGGGCGAGGCGCTTTCGCAGCTCACGCCTTTGGTGGCGAACTCGATCAGGACATTGGACAGGACGCAGGATGCGTCATCGGAGGCATCGAGGAACCGGAGCCCTTCCCAGTTGCCCTGGGCGGGGAGGGTTTGGGCGCTGGTGAAGACGACGCGATTGGAGGGGCTGCCGAGCGCCTGGAGGGCGCCGCCGACCTCGATCCTGTAATTGCCGTAGAAAAAGACCTGAACGCCCGGATCAATCGCGAGAGTGGCGTTGGTGGCCACGGTGAGGTGTCCGAGCACGTTGATGGGCGAATCCGAGATGCGCCAGGTGGCATTGGATGACAAGAGGCCCTGAGCCGGAGTGCCGGCTACGGCGGGGCCGGCCTCGGACAAATACCAGTTGCCGAAATCGACCACGGGCGAGCGCGTGGTGTTGTCGTTATAATCGTAGATCATCGCGCTGATCTGCACGGCCTGGGCGGTGCCCCACCAGTTGCTGCGGGTGTTGATGACGACATTCTGCGACAGGTTATAGTTGCCGGCGCGCACGGCCATCTGCTTGTTGCCCGTGAGCTGGTTGAAGTGGATGTTGGGCAGGCTGTTCCGCGGCTGGGAGCTGTCCCCGTAGACCTCGATGCCGTCGCCGTCGTTGTTTCGGATCACGTTGCTGAGGATGGAGGGGTGCGAGAGCCATTCGCCGTAGATGCCGTCGTAGCCGTTGGACTCGATGAGGCTGGACTGGATGAGGGGGGAGGATTGCTGCAGGAACACGCCGCGCTCCGAGTTCAGGCGGATCGTGGAACGGGCGATGGACGGGGAGGCGCTGTAGCAGCGGATGCCGTTGACGGCGTATTCGATGACGGCGTTCGAGATCACGCACGCGGCGTCGTCGCTCGTGTCAGCGAACTGGATGCCCGTCCATTGGCCTCGGGTGGGCGGCTGGCGTCCGCTGGTGAACACGATCGGCTCGTTGGAGGAGCCTAGCAGCTGCAAGGCCCCGTTGACGCTCAGCCCGTAGCTGCTCATGAACTCGACGCGCACGCCCGGATCGACCCGAAGGGTGATGTTCGTGGGGATGATGAGGTCGCCGACGGCGTAGATGGGGGAATCGATTGCCCGCCAGGTTGTGTTGGTGAGCACGGGCCCGTTGACGAAGAATCCCGCAGCGGGAGGCCCGCTCGATGTGAGCAGGTAATTGCCGAAATCGACGTAGGGGCAGTTGGCGTTGTCGGCGCGGTCGTGGATTGCCTGCTGGATGGCGGGGGGATCAGTGACGCCCCACCAGTTGTTTCGGGCGTTGATGACGGTTTGGTTGGGCTGGTAATAGCTGAGGGTGTAAAGGGCGTAGCTGCGGCTGCGGTAGATGAGGTTGCCATTGATCCGAGGCAGGCAGTTCTGGTTGGTGGTCGTCTGGGCCGTCAGGCGGATCCCATAATAGTTTCCGTAGATCTGGTTATTGAAGATGTCCGGTGAAGACCGGTTCTGGCAGTAGATGCCCTCGCTGTCGTTGTTCTCGATCACGCAATTCTGGATGAGGGGGGACGAGTTATCGAGGTAGATGCCCTGCTGGGTGCCGTGGCGGATGCGGCTGCTCACGATGCGAGGGGAAGCGCTGGCGCAATCGATCCCGGTCCGGGCGTATTCGACGACAACGTTCGAGAGCAGGCAGGAGGCGTCGTCGCTGGAGTCCTTGAACTGCAGCCCGATCCAATCTCCCGGCCACGGCCCCTCGAAGCCGCTGGTGAACGTGATCGGGCGGTCGGCGGCGCCGGTGGCGGCAAGCACGCCATAGGTTTCGAACCGGAACGCCCCCATGATCAGCACCGAGACGCCGGGCTCGATTCGGAGGGTGGCGTTGCTGGCGACCTGGAAATGGGTGAGCACTCGCACCGGGGAATCTGCGGTCCGCCAGACCATGTTGCTGGCCAGTTGGCCCTGGACGAACAGGCCGGGAAGGGCGGGCCCGATGGATGAGATCCACCAGTTGCCGTAATCAACCACGGGCGCGGTGGTGGCGTTATCCGTGTTGTCGTAAATGGTTTGCGCGATCAAGGGGACTTCGGCGCTTCCCCACCAGTTGCTGCGGGCGCTGATCAGCGTGGTGCGAGGCTCGAAATAGTTGTAGGTCCGCAGGCCATACTGGGAGTTCTCATAAATCACATTGCGCGACAGGATCGGCAGGCTGTTGCGGTCGCGGGCGGTGTCGCCGCTCAGCTCGATGCCGTCGGATCCATTGCCCCAGATCCGGTTTCCGGTGACCTGAGGGAACGATCGGTCTTTGGCGAAGATGCCGTCCTGGGTGTTGTTCTGGATAACATTGTCCCGGATGATGGCGGAGCTGCGTTCGAGGTAGATCCCGTTTTCGCTGCCGTCCCCGATGGTCGATTGGACAATCGTAGGCGAAGCGTCGACGCAGCGGACGCCGGTTTTGGCAAAGCCGATGACAGCGTTCGAGATGAGGCAGGAGGCATCGTCGCTGAGATCGAGGAATTTGATGCCGATCCAATCGCCGGGCCAGGGGTAGAAGTCGGCGCTGGTCAGCTGGACGGGTTGTGCGGCCGAGCCGAGGATCCGGAGGCTTCCGCTGACGCTGATCCCGCTGTTGGCCTGAAAGAACACCTCGACCCCGGCTTCGATGGAGAGGGAGGCGCCATTCTGGATGAGGATGTCGCGGGTGACGAGGTAGGGGCTATTGGCCAGGCTCCAGGTGGTGGGCAGGACGATGTCATTGGTGACCGTGGTGGGTTCCTGGCCGATTGGCATCTGGCGCACATAATAGAAACGCGCGCGGTCCAGGGTGGGGTGAGGTCGGCTTCCCTCGCCGGCATCGATCACCGTGACCGAATTGGAGGCGGCGGTAGTCTCGGTCATGAGCAGCCAGGGGGCGTGAACGAGGTTGGATCGCCACAACACCTCGTAGAGCGCGCCGGGCTGGGCATCCCAATCGAGCTGGATGCGGCCGTCGCCCAGGCGTTTGATGCGCGTTTGATACGAATGGACCATCACCGCACCGGCCACCAGTGCGATCAACCCTGTCCAGAGGACGATGCGGGGCAGCAGACGACGAAACCGGCTTTTCATAGATCATCTCCAGGTTGGGGGAAAATGGGCGTCGGCATAAAAAACTAGCAACCTCGCACACCTATCTCTTTATGGGAGCCAATGTTACATCATGAGGCAGCCAAGTCAAAAGAATTCCGCGCACGGCGAGCTTTCAAGGTAGGGCGCGCGCTCCGCCGCGCGCCGAGCCGAGAGCTTGCAGCCATCAAAGCGGCGTCCACGGAGTGGCCGCCCTACCTATCGGCTTGCAAGGTAGGGCGCGCGCTCCGCCGCGCGCCGAGCCGAGGGCTTGCAGCCAACAAGGCGGCGTCCACGGAGTGGCCGCC
>CAYWIM010000024.1:0-52013 GCA_964458325.1 uncultured Verrucomicrobiota bacterium | reverse complement strand
GCGTCCGCGGTCCGGAAGGATTCGGAGCGCGGGCCTCCTGGCCCGCAGCGCGGTCGCCTGACGGGTTGTAGGCTGCTGCGGACGGGGACGTCCGCGGTCCGGAAGGCTGTCGGCTGACGGGCTGTAGGCTGCTGCGGACAAGGCGTCCGCGGTCCGGAAGGATTCGGAGCGCGGGCCTCCTGGCCCGCAGCGCGGTCAATTGGCTGGCTGCAGGCTGGTGCGGACGAGGCGATCCCGGACGGATTCCCGCTTTACGGCGCGGCGGGCTGCGGGTAGCGTTCGGCGACTATGGATCTGTGCAAGAATTACCTCCTGTTTTGGCGGGAACCGTGGAAATGGATCCGGATCGCTTTGATGGCAGGCATGGTGGTGTCATCGGGCTGCGCGACGAGCCGGCGCGGCGGGGGTGATTGGATGGCGCTGTTTAACGGCAGGGACCTCGAGGGCTGGACGGTGCGCTGCCAGCCCGGGGACGAGGGCCGAGATTTTTGGCGGGTGGAGGATGGGACGATCCTGTGCGACTCGTTGGGCCGGAAGGACCACAACTATGTCTGGCTGATGTCGGATGCGGAGTTTTCGGATTTCGAGCTGCGGCTGAAGTTTCAGGCCTACCGGAACTCGACGGGGAACAGCGGCCTGCAATTTCGGAGCCGGTATGACGCTTCGGCGCGCGGGGGTTGGCTGGACGGTCCGCAGGTGGACATCCATCCTTTGCCGCCTGCGACCTGGCGGACTGGCTTCATTTACGACGAGACGCGCGAAGAAAAGCGATGGATCCATCCCAGCCAAAGGGACGCGCGCATGGATCCGCGGCACCAGCCCGCCCGGCACGTGTTCAAGTTCAGCGATGAGGGCGACGGGTGGAACGAGCTGGTGTTGGTCTGCGATGGGATGCAGGTCCGGACCGAGCTGAACGGGATCGTGGTGACGGATTGGAATGGGGCGGGGGTGCTGGACAACGCGGCCCACGTCCAGCATGGGGTTGGGCGGACGGGTCAGTTTGCGCTGCAGCTGCATGCGGGCGACGAGCTGCGGATACGGTTCAAGGATATCCGGGTGCGCCGGCTGCCCTGAGGGTCTGTGCAAAAATCGGAAGTAATATTTGCACAGACCCTGACGGGGAAAGCGCTTGGCAGTCGGGGGCGATTCTGTTTGACTTCTCGGCCGAGACGGACCGGCGATGATTCCCAAGTGTTATCGGGCGAAGATCTTGTATCTGGCATGCATGATTGCGTGGCCGGGCATGCTCGCCGCGGAGGTGGTGTGGGAGATGGAATCGGCCGGCGACTTCGAGTATGCGCTGGATCGGGAGGAGCTGGAGTCGGCGGAGCGGACGACGATTCGGTATATTGACGGCACGAACGCGCCGGTGGTGCTGACGGCGAACCGGCTTTGGTGGAACCGGCGTTCGGGGGAGGCTCGGGCGGCGGGGGCGGTGGTTCTCGAGCAGTCGGGGCAGCGATGGGTGGGGGAGCAGCTGGACTACAACTTCACGACGGGGGAGGCTCGAACGGGCTCCTTTCGGACGGGGTATCCGCCCGTGTTCGCCGCGGGCCAGGGATTGAGCCTGGATCCGACCAACCAGACCTATGTGGCGACCAACGCGATCGTGACGACCGACGACGTGGGAGCCCCGGGCGTGAAGATTCGGGCTCGGGAGATCCGGATGGTGCCGGGCAAGTACATCCAGGCGCGGCATGCGACGGTGCTGCTGGGGAAGGTCCCCTTGTTTTATTTTCCGTATTACCGGCGGCCGCTGGACACGCAGGCGAACTACTGGGAGCTGGCGCCGGGCTACCGGAGCGCCTACGGGCCGTTTCTGCTGACGAAGTACAACTGGCAGGCGAGCGACCGGCTCGAGCTGGGGATGCGGCTGGATTACCGGCTGGAGCGGGGTCTGGGGGTGGGGCCGGAGGCGGAATACGACCTGGGCCGGTGGGGCAAGGGCGGGCTTCAGCTGTATTACCTGGACGACCAGGAGCCGGGCGAGGACAGCGCGGGCCAGCCCATCGACAATGACCGGTACCGGTTCCGGTTTCAGCACCAGATCGAGCTGCGGACCAACTTGACCGTGCGGGCGGCGGTGCACCGGCAGAGCGACGAGTTCGTTCTTCACGACCTGTTCGAGCGCGAATACCGCCGCGACATGCAGCCGCGGACCTATGTCGAGGGCCAGTGGATTGCGGGGGATTTCAGCCTGAGCGCGATGGCTCAGGCCCAGATCAACGATTTCTTCGAGACCGTCGAGCGCCTGCCCGATGTGCGGCTGACGGGGATGCGGCAGCGGCTGGGGATTTCGCCGATCTACTATGAGAGCGAGAGTTCGCTGGGCTACTTCCGGCGGCAGTATGCGGACGATGCGCTTCCGCGTTACGAGGCGATGCGTGCGGACACGTTCCAGCAGCTGGTGCTGCCGCGGACGCTATTTGGCTGGCTGAACGTGACGCCGCGCGCCGGGGGGCGATTGACGTATTACGGGGAGGCGGATGGACCGGGCGGCGTGACGGAGGAAGAGACTCGAGGGGTATTCAACACGGGGGCGGAAGCGTCGGCCAAGGTGTCGCGGCTGTGGAAGGGGGCCCGGAGCCGGTTCTGGGAGATGAACGGTTTGCGGCACATCGCGGAGCCTTCGATCCAGTACGTGTATGTGCCGAATCCGTCGGAGGCGCCGGCGCGGCTCCCGCAATTCGACTACGAGGTGCCGACGTATCGGCTGCTGCCGATCGAGTATCCGGACTACAACGCGATCGACTCGATCGACAGCCAGAACGCGCTTCGTTTCGAGCTTTACAACCGGCTGCAGACCAAGCGGGGGGAGGAGATCGATCATCTGCTGGCGTGGGGGCTGGCGACCGACTGGCGTCTGAACCCGCGGCCGGGCCAGGCGACGATGGCGGATCTGTATTCGGATCTGGACTTCAAGCCGCGGACGTGGATCACCTTGTCCTCCGAGGTGCGATACGACCTGGAGATCGGCCGGCTGCGGCTGGCGAGCCATCGGCTGACACTGCGTCCGAACGACACCTGGTCGCTGTCGCTGGGGCAGCGTTATCTGCGGGACGAGCCGTCGCTGGGGGCGGATTACGCGATCGGGAACAACCTGATTTACGGCCGGATCTTTTACAAGCTGAACGAGAACTGGGCGTTCAGCGTGGCGGAGCATTTTGAGGCGCGGAACGGCCTTTTGCAGGAGCAGTATTACACCGTCTACCGGGATTTCCGGAGCTGGACGGGGGCGCTGACCTTCCGATTGCGCGAGCAGCAAGACGGGGAGGAGGATTTCAGCGTGGCGGCGATGTTTTCGCTGAAGGCATTTCCGCGGTTCAACCTGGGCCAGGACAGCGACAATCCGGGGTCGCTGCTGGGGTATTAGGGTCGATGCGAGAATGAAATATGAATGCGTGGAGCCGAGTGGCGGTGCTGATGGCCGGGCTTTTGCTGGCGATGCCGGGGTGCTCGGTGCGCCGGATGGCAGTGAACCGGGTGGGGGACGCTTTGGCGGCGGGGGGGACGGCCTTTCGAAGCGACGACGATCCGGAGCTGATCCGAGCGGCGGCGCCGTTCAGTTTGAAGCTGATGGAGAGCCTGCTCGAGGAGGCGCCGCAGCACGAGGGGTTGCTGCTGGCGGCGGCGAGCGGTTTCACCCAGTATGGGTTTGCCTTCGTGCAGCAGGAAGCCGACGAGCTCGAGGATCGGGATCTCGAGGCGGCGACGGCGATGCGGGAGCGGGCGCGGAGGCTGTATGTGCGGGCGCGGGGCTATGCCCTGCGGGGATTGGATGCGCGGCACAGGGGATTTGGGGAGGCGTTGCGGGGGCGGCCGAGGGAGGCAGCGGGGATGGCGGAAGCCCGAGATGTGCCCCTGCTGTATTGGGCGGCGGCGTCCTGGGGGGCGGCGATCTCGCTGGGGAAGGATCGTCCGGAGGAGGTGGCGGACCTGCCGTTGGTGGAGGCGCTGGCGGATCGGGCGCTCGAGCTCGACGAGGATTATGACCGGGGGGCGATTCACGGTTTTCTGATCACGTTCGAGACCATTCGCCAGGGGGGGGAAGGGGATCCGGCGGCGCGGTCGCGAAAACACTTTGCGCGGGCGATGGAGCTGGGGGGTGGCATGGAGGCGGGGCCGCTGGTGGCGCTGGCGGAGGCGGTGGCCCAACCGGAGCAGCAGAAGGGGCAGTTCGAGGCATTGCTGAAGCAGGCCCTGGCGATCGATCCGGACCGGCGGCCGGAGAGCCGGCTGGCGAACCTGATTCACCAGCGGCGGGCGCGGTGGTTGCTGGGCCGCATGGATCGTTTATTTTTGGAGTAGCGGCGGTGTTAGAATTACGGCGGTGTTCGGGCCGTCGGGCGCCCGGGGATCGGGGGATTGGCATGGGGCGCCAGTCAAAACAAGATCAAGAAGCAACAATCGGAGCAGCGATGAAATCATTCGAATCGGCAAGGCGGATGTGGAGATGGACGGCGGGCGGGATCGCATCGGTGATGGTGGCGGGCGCGGTGGCGGCGGGGGGGGCGACTCAGGTCGTCAAGCTGACGACGCTGGCGCCGAAGGATCATTCGTTCCATCGGTCCCTGCTGAAGATGGGCCAGACCTGGCGGCAGATCTCGGGGGGCCAGGTGGATCTGATCGTGTATCCGGGGGGCATCCAGGGGGGCGAGGCCGCGATGGTGGACCGGATGAACATCCACCAGGTGCAGGCGGCGATGCTCACCGCGGTCGGCCTGGCCGAGATCGAGCCGGACGTATCGGGATTGCAGAACATGCCGATGATGTTCCGGGATTTCGCCGAGGTGGAATATATCCAATCCCAGCTGCAGCCCCGGCTGGAGAAGCAGATGCGGGCCAAGGGCTACATGGTATTGTTCTGGGCGGACACGGGGTGGGTGAGGTTCTTTTCGCGGAATCCCGCGGTGCGTCCGGACGATTTCCGGCGGCTGAAGATGTTCACGTGGGCGGGCAGCAGCGCGCAAGTGGACATCATGAAGGAGAGCGGGTTCAGGCCGGTGTCGCTGGAGACGTCGGACATCCTGGTGAGCCTGCAGAACGGGCTGATCGACGCCGTGCCGAACACCCCCTTTTACGCGCTCTACACGCAGATCTACAGCGTGGCGCCGCACATGCTGGAGATCACGTGGGCGCCGCTGGTGGGGGCCACGGTGATGACGTCCCGAGCTTGGGACAGGATCCCCGCCGCCTGGCAGCCGGAGTTTCGAAAGGCGGCGGCGGCGGCGGGCCAGGAGATCAAGGCGGCCGGCCGGGCAGAGGGCGACCAGGCGGTTCAGACCATGAAAGAGAAATGGGGATTGAAAGTGCACACGATGACGCCGGAGATCGAGACGGAGTGGCGCCAATTGGCGGAGGGGATTTATCCGAAGATCCGGGGGCCGATCGTGCCGGCCGAGATCTTCGATGAGGTGCAGCAGAAGCTGGCGGAGTATCGTGCGAAGCGTTCGACGGCGCCATAGGGCGGATGGAATGTCGGCGGAGATACCAACGGCGGAGGATGGGGCTCGAGCGGGGGCGGGCTGGTGGAGCATTGCGCGGTGGATCGAGGACGGGCTGCTCGCGTTCTGCCTGGCGGCGATGGTGCTGCTGCCGCTGCTGGAGATCGCGCTGCGCAAGGTGTTTGGGTGGGGCATATCGGGTTCGATCGCTTTCACGCAGCACTTCGTTCTGGCAGTGAGCGCCGTGGGCGGGATGGTGGCGGCGCGGGAGAACCGGCTGCTTTCGCTATCGACATTCACGACGTTTTTGCCGAAGCGATGGAAGGCGGTGACGGGAGTGTTCAGCGGCGGCTGCGGGGCGGCGATCAGCATATGGCTTGCGGTGGGCAGCAGTCAGTTTGTGGCCAGCAGCCGGCTGATGGGTAAGGCGATCGCCTATGGGATACCGGTCTGGGTTTTTCAACTGGTCTTGCCGGTGGCGTTCGGGATCGTCGCGCTGCGCATCTTATGGCATTCGGCGCCGGTGTGGAGCGGGCGGTTGGCCGCGGCGGCGTGGGGGGGGGTGCTGGTGCTATTGGGATGGCATCCGGTGGGATCGGCGGGGGCGTGGGCGCCGTGGATGCTGGGCGTGGTGGGGTTGGGGGCGGTCTTGGGGATGCCCATCTTCGCCGTGCTGGGCGGGGCGGCCCTGGTGCTTTTCTGGGGCGAGGATGCGCCGATCGCGTCGCTGGCAGTCGACCACTACCGGATGGTGGTGAATCCGTCGCTGCCGACGATTCCGCTGTTCACGCTAGCGGGGTATTTCCTGGCCGAGGGGGGCGCATCGCGCCGGCTGATCCGGGTATTTCAGGCGCTGTTCTCGCATGTGCGGGGCGGGCCGGCGATTGTGACGGCGCTGCTGTGCGCGTTTTTCACGACCTTCACGGGGGCATCGGGGGTGACGATTTTGGCGTTGGGGGGGCTGCTGTTGCCGGTCCTGGTGGCGGCGCGGTATCCGGAGCGCCAGGCTCTGGGGTTGCTGACCGGGGCGGGATCGCTGGGCTTATTGTTTCCGCCCTGTCTGCCGCCGATTCTGTATGCGATTGTGGCGACGACGGCGGGGACGACGATCACGTTGAAGGAGGTGTTTCTGGCGGGGTTGATCCCGGGGTTGCTGCTGGTCGTGCTGACGGCGCTATGGGGGATTCGGCTCGAGCCGAAGGCGGAAGGGCCGCGGCCGGCCTTTCGGTTTCGAGAGGCGCTTTCCGCGGTGGGGGAGGCGAAGTGGGAACTGCTGCTGCCGGTGGTGGCGTTGGTGGCATTGTTTGGCGGTTTCGCCACGCCGGTCGAGGCGGCGGCGGTTACCGCGCTTTACGCATATATCGTCGAGAGCGTCGTCTATCGGGATTTGTGGCGGGGACGAGATGTGGTGCGGGTGATGATGGAGTGCGGTTTGCTGGTGGGCGGTGTGCTGCTGATTCTGGGGGTGGCGATGGGATTCACCAATTACCTGATCACGGCGCAGATCCCGGACCAGGCCGTTGCATGGGTTCAGGAGACGATCCATTCGCGGTGGGTTTTTCTGCTGGCGATCAACCTGTTTCTGTTGGGGGTCGGCTGCCTGATGGACATCTATTCGGCGATCATCGTTGTGGTGCCGCTGATCGTGCCGATGGCGAGCGCGTTCGGGATCGAGCCTGTTCACATGGCGGTCATCTTTCTGGCCAACATGGAGCTGGGGTATTTGACGCCGCCGGTGGGGATGAATTTGTTTTTAGCGTCGTATCGGTTTGGGCAGCCGATCTACGTGGTGGCGCGGGCGGCACTGCCGATGCTGCTGGTGCTGGCGATCGGCGTGCTGCTGGTGACCTACGTGCCGGTTCTGACGACTTGGTTGCCGTCGGTGTTCAAGTAGGCGGCTCCGGCGGATGGGCGATCGAGGTCCGCCTCGTTGCCTTGGCGGCTGCGGGAGGGGGGTGTCAGCTCGATGCGGCGAGGTATCGTTCCACGTCGATGGCGGCGGCGCAGCCCAAGCCGGCGGCGGTGATGGCCTGCCGGTAGACGCGATCGACGCAATCGCCGGCGGCGAACACGCCGGGCACGGTGGTTTGGGATCCTTGCTTCGTCCGGACATAGCCCTGCTCGTCGAGCTCGATTTGGCCGCGGAACAGATCGGTATTGGGCGTGTGGCCGATGGCGACGAAGACGCCGGCGCAAGGGAGGAGATGCTCCTGGCCGGAGCGGACGTTCTTGAGCCGGACGCCCGTGACTTTCTCTTGGTTGACATCGAGGATTTCGGTGACGACGGAATCCCAGACAGGCTTGATTTTGGGGTGGTTGAGGGCGCGTTCGGCCATGATTTTCGAGGCGCGGAGGGCATCGCGCCGGTGGACGAGGTGGACGACGGCGGCGAAGCGGGTCAGGTAGAGGGCTTCCTCGCAGGCGGAGTCGCCTCCACCGACGACGACGAGCGGCTGATTTCGGAAGACGGGCAAGGCGCCGTCGCAGGTTGCGCAATAGGTCACGCCCTTTTTCTCGAGCCTGGATTCGCTTTCGATGCCGAGGTGGCGATGCCCGGCGCCGCTGGCGATGACGACGGATTTGGAGACGACGAGCTGGCCGTCGGCAGTGATCCAGAACGGGTGTTTGGAGAAATCGACCGATTCGACCGTCGCGAACTGGACGCGAGCCCCGAATTTTTCGGCCTGCCGCTGGAGGCGGGTCATCAGCTCGTAGCCGTCGATGCCGTCGGGGAATCCGGGATAATTCTCGACGATGCTGGTGGTGGTGAGGAGGCCGCCGGGGCTGACGCCCGTCAGGACCAGCGGCTTGAGATTGGCGCGGGCGGTATAGATGGCAGCGGTGAGCCCGGCGCAGCCGCTGCCGATGATGACCACGTTTTCCATGGAGGATCGGCGGGGGGCCTAATTGGCCGCGCGGCCGGCAACGCCCCGGGTGGACTTGCCGATGGGGCGGGCGGATTCCTTGGGCCGGAGGGCGCGGACGGCGCGGCCGGCGCGCCACATTTCGGATTCGCCCATGGCGCGGAGCTCGGCGGTGAGCAGCTCCTGGTAATTGGGCCGGCCGCAGGCGGAGAGGACGCGGGCGGATTCCTTGCCGGTTTGGACGCGGCGATAGAGCTCCTTGAAGACGGGGAGCACGGCCTGTTTGAACTTGGGTTTCCAGTCGAGGGCGCCGCGCTGGGCGGTGGCAGAGCAATTGGCGTACATCCAGTCCATACCGTTCTCGTCGACGAGGCGGATGAGGCTTTGGGTGAGCTCCTCGACGGTTTCGTTGAAGGCCTCGCTGGGGGTGTGGCCATGGTGGCGGAGGACGTCGTATTGGGCCTCCATGATCCCGGCCAGAGCGCCCATCAGGACGCCGCGCTCGCCGGTCAGATCGCTGAAGACCTCCTTCTCGAAGCTGGTGGGAAAGAGGTAGCCGGAGCCGATGCCGATGCCGATGGCGAGGCATCGCTCCTGGGCGCGGCCGGTGTAGTCCTGGGCGACGGCGAAGCTCGAGTTGATGCCGGCGCCGGAGAGGAAGTTGCGGCGCACGGAGGTGCCGGAGCCCTTCGGGGCCACCATGATCACATCGACGTCGTCGGGCGGGACGACCTTGGTCTGGTTGCGATAGACGATCGAGAATCCGTGGGAGAAATAGAGCGCGTCGCCGGGGTTGAGGTTCCTGCGAATGGCGGGCCAGATGGCGCGCTGGGCGGCATCGGACACGAGCATTTGGATGATGGTGCCTTTTTGGGCGGCCTCCTCGATGTCGAACAGGGTTTTGCCGGGGATCCAGCCATCCTTGCGGGCGCGGTCCCAGTCGCGTTTGAACTGCGGGGCTTGGCCGATGATGACATGGAAGCCGTTGTCGCGAAGGTTGAGCGACTGGGCGGGGCCCTGGACGCCGTAGCCGATGACCGCGATGACCTCGTTCTTGAGGACCTTGCGGGCGCGGGCCATTGAGAACTCGCGCCGCGTGATGACTTCTTCCTTCATTCCGCCAAACTCGATGGTAGCCATGATCAGTGTTCGTTGGTTGTGCGCAGGGGCCAGCCGGCCGCCTGCAGTGTTCATTCCATGCCGCACCGAAGCGCAGCCCCTAGAGATTCAGTCCTTGACGCCACGGGGTCAATGAGAAAAGGGAGGCGCGCAGACGAGCTGAGCGAGCTGGGGGACGGAGGCGGCGCCGGTGGTGCCGAGCTGGTGGATGACGATCGAGGCGGCGGCATTGGCGAGGGCGAGGGCCTCGCGGAGGGTGGCGCCGGCGGCCAGGGCGGCGGCGAGGTTGGCGGTCACGGCATCGCCGGCTCCGACGATATCGATGGGCCCGCGCTGGGGGAGGGCGGGATCGTGGACGATCTCGCCGGCGGGAGAGGCGCCGAGCAGGCCGAGTTCGGCCAGGGTGACGAAGACGGGGTGGCGGAGCTGGCGGGCGAGGTTGAGGGCCTGGATCTGGATCTCGGGGAGGGGGGGCGGGGAGTCGGATCCCATCCAGCAGGCCAGCTCGAACGCATTCATCTTGGCGGTCATGGGCGGGAAATGGCGAAGGCCGCGCCGGCTGTCGCCGATCACGAGGCGTGCGGGACGGTTGGCGGCGGCGCGGCCCAGGGCCTCGAGAATGCGATCCGTGAACACGCCGGTGCCGGGGCGATCGACCTGTTCGAGGAGGATCCACGCATCGACGTGGGGATCGAGCTGGGAGATCGCATCGATGAACCGGGATTCGAGGGGCTGGGGCATGGGGGACCAGTTCTTGAAATCGAGGCGGCTGATCTCCTCGGGGGGGCGGCCGGGGCGCACCAGCAAGGGTTTGGTGTAGGTGAACGTCCGGCGGTCCGGCGTCTGCAGGAAATGGTCGAGGTGAACGCGCGGCAGGCTGGCCAGGGCCCGGCACAGCTCCCATCCCTCGCCGTCCTGGCCGGCAAAACCCACCGCGTCGATCCGCCCGATGCCGAGCGCATCGAGGTTGTTGAGGATGGTGCCGGCGCCGCCGGGCTGGGCGCGGACGCGCATCACGTTATGGACGGTGAGGCCGGTTTCGATGGAGGTCTCGGCACGTGCGGGATCGATTTCGAGGTAGCGGTCGAGGCAATAATCGCCGATCAGCGCAATCCGCAACTGGGGGTAGCGCGCGGTGATGGCCTGGAATCGGTCGGGATTCATCGGGGGAGGCTCAATGCGCTGCATACAAGGCGGAGGAAAGAGACATGATCGAAGCACGCGTAATGCATCTGGCCGCCCATCCGGGCGAAGCTTTTGCAGAAGCGGAGGTAGTAGGCGGGGTGGGATTTGGGGGGTTCGCCCCGGGACCAGTCCCACTGGCCGCCGGGCTGCAGGTCGACGACATAGATGGAGTGGTCGCAAACGGGAGGGCGGCGGTCTTGGGAGCGGAGGTTATTGACGCAGCTGAGGCTCTTTTCGAAGACCTGGGGCGCCATGACGGCCGATCCGAGCACGAGCACGACTCCGCCGTCGAGCTGCTCGACGGCGGCGGCGAACCGGCGGAAATCGACGGTCGCCGAGCGGCCGATGACGGCCCCATGGAACATGGGATGGGTCGCGATGATATCGTAACCGACGCCGGGATGGACGGTGAGGGGGACCTGGTGCTGGAAGGCCTGGGCGAGGATGGATGCGTGTTTCCATGGATGGGGCACACGGAGGGGGCCGGGCTGCAAGTCATGCTGGATCATGGCATGGAGGACGTCGGCACGGGCGGCTGCGAGCGGATCGCGGGGTCGGGCGCGGATGGATTCTTCGAGCTCAGCCGGCGATGGGAGAGTGGCGCCGTCTTCGAGGATGAACCGTCCGAGGCTGGCGCCGTAGCCATCGCCCCGGAGGCTTCCGACCCAGAGGGCCAGGTGCAGGAAGCGGCCGGTTTCATCCCAAGTCCCAAACTGGCCGCGGGCGACGTGATCGCGGACGCTTTCGGTGGAGCGGCCCAGGAAGGCGAACTCCCAGTCGTGGATCGTGGCGGCGCCGTTGGTGGCCAGGAGGGTGATCGATCGGTTGCGCAGGAGCCGTTCGATGATGAGGGCGGCGCCGTTGCGGAGCAGGTGGGCTCCGTACATGAGGATCACAGCCCGCTGGCGGCGGCGCGCGGCGAGGATGGCATCGGCGCACTGTGCGGCCAGGGCGGCGATATCGGGCGGGGCGGGCGGGGGAGGAGAATCGGGATCGACCAGGATCTCCTCGATTCGGCTGAGGCTGCGTCGTTCCTCGAGGGGGTAGACGCGGACGCGGGAGAGGTCGAGTTCGTCCGTCATGGCAGGAGAGGGGGGTTCATAGGGCAGGGATGAGCCAATCCAGGAGCGGGCCGGCATCGCGGAAATCGGGGATGACGATATCGGCGCCGACGCCCAGAAGCCGCTGTCGTTTCCATTCATCCATGCGGCCGGAGCCATTGTGGGCTTCGTCGCTGGCGACAGCGACGGCCAGGCCGCCGACCTCCTTGGTGTTCTGGATTTCGACGTAGCCATCGCCGAACGACAGCAGGTGTTGGCCGGGGATCCGGTGGTCGCGCAGGATGCGGTCGATGACCATTTTCTTCGAGAAATTGCGGAAATCGTCGAGGGCGCCGTAGATATGGGGGCCGAAGAAGGCGTCGATCTGGAGGAGCGCAGCTTCGCGCCGGACATAGGATTCGTCGGTGCCGCTGGCGAGGTAGAGGGGCAGGCGGCGGCGGCGGAGGTTTTCGAGGAGGCATCGGGCGCCGTGGACCAGGAGGTCATCGGGCTGGATGGCGCCGGATTGGAGGCCTTGGATGCGGGATTGGATGCGCTGGTCGAGGCGCCGGAGGTATTCGTGTTTGTACCAGAGCGGCTCTCGGGGGCTGCCGCCGCGCTCCCGGACGCGATCGGCGAACTGGATCATCTGGTAGATGGTCTGCTTGCCATTGAGACGCATGATATCCTCGAAGAGCAGCGGTCGGACGGCGGCCTCGGTTTCGCCGGGCCGAAGGGGGAGCATCTCGACGAACATGGGCAGCATGACCTCGGGCCAGCCCTGGCGGATGAGGGAGAGCGTTCCGTCAAAGTCGAAGAGCACGTGGCTGATTGGATGGCGGGGCTGGAAGTGGGGGGCCAGTTCGATCCGGCCGCGGAAGGCGGCCAGCGGTTCGGGCTGAGGGCCAGTGGCATCGTGCATGGACAGAGTGGCCGGCGCTGGAAAGGCGGCGGCCTGGATTGTGGCTTTACGGTGAATCGGCCTGAAAGTCAACGGCGGGGGTTTGGAGTGGGGCGCGATTCACGGCCTCTTCGAGTCCGATGGATCGAATGGACAATCTCGATTTGGTTGACGTTTCCGCGAGGCAACAGGTAACAGATAGCGCGCATGAGCCGAATTGCCATTTATGGATCGCTGTGCGTTTCGATCGGGGTGGTGGCCGCCATCGGGGTGGGCTGTGTGGCGGACCGGACGACGTCGTCGGTGGGGCTGGCCGCGCCGAACGCGATCGGGCGTGTGGGGGCCAACCGTTATGAGACCCCCACGGGGCAGGTGCTGACGCCGGCCGGGCGCCAGGTCGAGCTGCCCGGGATGCGTCCGCAAGCGCTTTCGCTGAGCCCGGACGGCCGGCTGCTGGCTGCGGCGGGCAAGACCAACGCGCTGGTCCTGATCGATCCGGGCAGCGGCCAGATCCTGCAAACCGTGGGGCTGTCGGCCGGGGTTTCGAACAAGGTAACGGCCGAGATGAGCCTGGCGGGGCTTTTGTTCTCGCTGGACGGGCGGCGGATCTATCTTTCAAACGCGGGTGGAAGCGTCTGGGTGTTTCCGGTGGACGGGCAGGGCCGGGTGGGGCGGCCCGAGGTGATGCCCATACCGGACGCGAAGGCGCCCCGGCGGAGGCAGGAGATTCCGGTGGGGCTCGCTTTATCCGAGGACGGGGGGCGGCTCTATGTGGCGGGCAATCTGGGCAATCGGCTGCATGAGCTGGACACGCGGACTGGGCAGGTCCTTCGGTCCTGGGACACGGGGGTGGCGCCGTACGATGTGGGGCTGGCTGGAGGGAAGGCCTATGTGAGCAACAGCGGCGGGCGGCGTCCATCGCCGGAAGCGGAGACCGTCGCTCCGGCCGGGAAAGGCACCACCGTGAGGGTGGATGAGGTCAGGCACATCCCCAATGAAGGCTCGGTGACAGTGATCCACCTGGGGAGCGGCGAGGTGCGGGGCGAGGTCATGGTGGGGCTAAATCCCTCGGCGCTGGCGGTATCGCCCGATAGGAGGCACGTCGTCGTTGCGAACACGGGCAGCGACACCCTGAGCGTGATCGATGTTCGGACAGATCGGGTGGTGGAGAAGATCTGGGCGCGCCAGACACCGGCCGATCTGTTCGGGGCCCAGCCGAACGCGCTGGCCTTCGATCCCTCCGGCCGGCGGCTGTATGTGTGCAATGGGACGCAGAACTCTGTGGCCGTCATCCGGTTCGATCCGGCCGGGAACGCCTCGGGGGTGGCCGGGCTGATTCCGACCGGGTGGTTTCCGGGCGCGGTGCAATACGATGCGCGGCGGCGGGCGCTGTGCGTGGCGAACATCAAGGGCATTGGGGCGGTGAAGGTGTTCGGGCCCGAAGAGCCCGTGAAGCTTCGCACCAAGGATTTCTTCGGCACTGTCTCGTTGATCCCGGCGCCTTCGCGGGTGCGGCTGACGGCTCTGACGGCGGATGCGCGGAGGAACATGCACTACCCGAAAATGCGAGAGGCGTTTCTCCCGCCGCGCGCGGGGCAGCCTGCGCGGCCGGTGCCGGAGCGGGCGGGCGAGCCCAGCGTGTTTCGGCATGTGATCTATGTCATCAAGGAAAATCGGAGCTATGACCAGGTGCTGGGAGACATGCCGGAGGGCAACGGCGACGCCGGGCTGTGCATCTTTGGCGAGCGCTACACGCCGAACCAGCACAAGATCGCGCGCGAGTTTGTATTGCTGGACAACACCTACTGCTCGGGGGTGCAGAGCGCCGACGGGCACCAATGGACGGACAGCTCGATCGCCAGCGCGTATGTCGAGCGCCAGCTTACCTCGGGGAGCCCGCGGAGCTATCCGGGGGCGAAGAGCGAGGATAACATCGATGCGCTGGCATGGGCTTCGTCGGGTTTTTTGTGGGACAACGCGCTGGCGCACGGGAAGAGCTTTCGGAATTACGGGGAATGGATGATGTCGGATGCAGGCTGGGCGGATCGGGCGCGGAAAGGGCGTCTGACCTGGAGCGATTTTTGGCGGGAGCACCAGGTCGGGGGGGGCCGGGTGCAGCTGCGGAGCCGTCCGGGGATCGAGTCGCTGCGGGCGCACAGCAACACCAACACTGTGGGCTGGGATCTGAAGGTGCCGGACGTGATGCGCGCGGCCGAGTTCATCCGCGAGCTGCGGCAGTTCGAGGCCGGCGGCGGCTTTCCGGAGCTGATCATCCTGTTTCTGCCCAACGACCACACGGGGGGCACGCGCGGCGAGTATCCGACGCCGGGGGCGCAGATTGCGGACAACGACCTGGCGCTGGGGCAGGTGGTCGAGGCGGTGACGCGGAGCCGGTTCTGGCCGGAGACGTGCCTGTTCGCGATCGAGGACGATCCGCAGGCCGGCTGGGATCACGTGAGCGGGTACCGCACGACCTGCTATGTCGTGAGCCCCTACACGAAGCGCGGCCAGACGATCAGCTCCCAATATAACCAGACGAGCCTCGTGCGGACGATCGAGCTGATCCTGGGGCTGCCGCCGATGAACCAGCTGGATGCGTCGGCCACGCCCATGACGGATTGTTTTACCGAGACGCCCGATTTCACGCCGTTCGCGAGCGTGCCGAGCCGCGTGCCGCTGGATCAGCTGAACCCCGAGCCGAAGGCGGTCATCGATCCTGTGCTGCGCCAGGACGCTTTGGTATCAAGCCGGCTTCCGCTCGATGAAGTGGACCGCTGTCCGGAGGATGTTCTGAACCGAATCCTGTGGCGCGCCATGAAGGGGGCGGCGGCGCCCTATCCCGAATGGGCGGTGAAGGCGGTGGATGACGATTGAACCGGGGGTTTGATTTCGCCGCTTGCCTTACAGGAATGGACCGTGTGAATTAGGGGCATGACCATCGAGCGGTCCAGGAATGCGAGGCGCAAGCCATGGGTGCGGGCGGCAATGGCCGGCGCCGGATGGGCGATGGCGGAGCGCGCGGGGGCCCGGGAAGGCGAGGCGGAGGATCGGACGACCCGGATCAAGCTGGGTTTCGATATTCTCTGCGTGCGATCCTGGCGATGGAAGGCGCCGGCGCTGCTGGCCTACGCGGCCGCTCAGCAGGTCGACGTGCTGATGTTTTCCGGACTCAGCTCGATGGAGCGGCTGGAGGCGAGCTATCTTCAGGAATTGCGAGCGCGGGCCGAGGCGGCGGGGATCGAGCTCCAGATCGGCACGGGGAGCATCTGCCCGGGCTCGAGGCTGTTCAACCCGCAAGCCGGCACGGCGGAGGATCAGATAAGCCAGGCGATCCAGGCCGCCGGATGGCTGGGGGCGCGGGTGATTCGCTGTGTGTTGGGGTCCTACGAGGACCGCCTGGGTTCGGAGGGTATTTCGTCCCGGGTGCGGGAGGTGGTCGAGGCGCTCAAGAGCTGCCGCAGCCGCGCGCTCGATGCGGGCGTGAAGATCGCGGTGGAGAATCATGCAGGCGATCTGCGGGCGTCCGAGCTGGCGGGGCTGATCGAGGAGGCGGGGCGGGATTTTGTGGGGGCGAGCATGGATGCCGGGAACGCGGTCCTGAGTCTGGAGGATCCGCTGGACAGCTTGGAGGTGCTGGGCCCGTATGCGATCACGACGGGGATTCGGGATTCGGCGATCTGGGAGGTGCGGGAAGGGGCGGCGGTGCAATGGACAGCGCTGGGGCAGGGCCAGGTGGATTTTCGGGCTTACGTCCGGCGGTTCGCGCAGCTCTGTCCGGAGGCGGCTTTTTGCGTGCGGACGGTCTCGGGGGTCAACCTCAACCTGCCGTATCTGGTGCCCAGCTACTGGAAGGCCTATCCGGCGGTGCCGGCCCGGGATCTGATGCGGTTCATCCGGCTGGCTCGGCAGGGGCAGCCGCGCGAGCCGTGGGCGCCGCCGGCGATGTTCGACGCGGAGCTGGCGGAGAAGGAGTACCAGAAGGTGGAGCTGGAACATAGCCTGGCCTATGGGCGCGAGGTGCTGGGGCTGGGACGCAAGGCCATCGTCCGGTGAGGATCTCGCCGCCATCCTATGTGAGGCGGCGGGTGAAGAAGTATCGGATCCTGCGGGTCCAGGATCGGGAGACATAATTGCGGCGCATGGCTTCCTCGGCGGCGCGTTTGCGGGGGTAGATTTCGTGGTCGGGCCAGGGGGTGAAATTGACATGGACACTCCCGTAGCCGAAACTTTTTTCGAGGGCGCAGAGGTAGGCGGGCTCGTCGCGGATGCGGCCTTGGGCGATGCAGTCTCGGTAGAGCTGGGAGCCGGGGATCGGGGTGATCACGACGAATCGGCGGCCGGGGTGATCGACGCGGCGGAAGAGATCGATGGTCTCCTGGACGGTTTGATCGTCCTCGCCCGGGTAGCCAAAGATGAGCTGGACCTTGACGGGGAGGCGGCGCTGCAGGGTCAGGCGCATCGCATTTTCGATCTGGGCGACGGTGATCCTCTTGCTCATGTTATCGAGGATTTTCTGGCTGCCGGACTCGATGCCATAGCCGAGGCCGATGCACCCGTGGCGCTGGGCGAGGTCGAGGACCTCGGCATCGACGAGATTGACGCGGGCTTGGCCTCCCCAGCGAAGACCCAACTGCGTCAGATAAGGGCCCAGTTCGCCCAGCCGCTTTTTCGAGGCGAGGAACAGCTCGTCGTTGAATGCGACCTCCTCGATATGGAACTGGTCTTGGATGAATTGGAGCAGCTCGAAGACTCGGCGGGGAGACATGCTGCGATAGAGGCGGGATGATTTGGAGCAGAAATGGCAGTTGTAGGGGCAGCCGCGGGAAGTAATGAAGCTGATGGCAGGCCCGGTCGCTTGTTTCTGGGCGAAGCTGTTCGATTGGTTGAGGTATTTGGCCATGTCGAAGAAGCCAAAGTCCGGGATGGGAAGATCGTCGAGATGGACGAGGCGGTCCTGCGAAGGCGTGCGGCAGATGCGTCCATTTTGGCGGAAGGCGATGCCGTTGACTCGTTCGAGATTATCGAAGTTGCGGAGGAGCTCGACGCCGGTGCTCTCGCCGTCCCCGATGACGCAGACATCGGCCGCAGTGGTTTGGAGGACGAGCTCAGGCTGGTAAGTGGCCAGGGGGCCGCCGACAATGATGGGGGCGTTGGAGGCAGCCTTGAGGTGGGCGGCGATCTGGCGGACCGCGTTGTATTGGGTCGAGAAAGCCGTGATCCCTACCGCATCGCGCTCGAATGCATCGAGCTGGGGGATGAGCAGTTCCTTGGGGAGCTGGAGGGCCTGCCCGTCGACGAAACGGACGTTGAAACCCGCCTGCTTGAGGCAGGTGGCCACGTAAGCGATGCCCCACGGAAAATGGAACGATGTCCTTTCCTTGCCCGAGCGTTTCTCGTGCATCGGCTGGATGAGCAACACGTTCTGGATTTTCATGGAGGCATGCAGGCGCCAGGGTTCGGACACCTCAGCGATCTGTTTCTCCAGATCCTACGCAGTCCAGCGACGAAATGCCAGCGCCGAAGGAAGGCAAGTGTCTGGCCGGTCTTTCAAGGAACCGAAACGGCGGCTTGATTCCGCTCCCACCCGGCTGGACAATGCGATCCATTGAAAGCGATCCTGCGTGCGAGGGTGTTGGGAATCATCCGGTGGAAGGCGGTGCAGCCGCCCGCCGGGCGGGCGGTTCCCCGGTGGCGATGGCCGAGGTGGTTTCTGGTGGGGCTGTGCATGGTCGCCCGAGGCATTCCGCAGTGCGCCGGAGCGAATCCGGCGCCATGGATTTCAGGGGTCGAGGCGGCGCCGGAGCGGCTGGCGCGCTGGGATTTCAACGGGTCGATCTGGGGGGGGGATCGCGGCCAGTGGCCGCTGAGCCACTCGAATGTCTGGGTGGTGCCGGGGGTGGATGGCACCGCGTTGCGCCTGCATCATGCGCGGCCGGCGCTGCTGAGCTATCGCGAGGCGGAGTCGGACGGGCGCCTGAATCTGGCCTTTGGAGCCGGATCGGTTCGGTTCTGGTTCCGGCCGGACTGGAGCAGCGCGACGGCGGGGGGAGCGGGGCCGGGCGCGCCGGGGATGTTTCTCGAGGCAGGCGTCTGGAGCCCGCCGCCGCCGCGATATGGGTGGTGGGGATTTTACGTGAACGGCCAGGGCACGGAGCTCGGATTCGCCGCGCAAACCAATGGGGCAGGAGCGACATTCCTCACGCATCCGATCCGGTGGGTGTCCAACCAGTGGCATGAGATCACGCTGGCCTACAGCCCACGGATGACGGCCTTGTACGTCGATGGCAGGCGGGTGGCGCAGGGCAGCGGCGTCAGCGTTTATCCGGGGCCGGCGACCCGGGCGGGCGGTTTCTTTGTCGGATGCGGCCGGGCGGGAGATGGGCAGGTGCGAGGCACGCTGGACGAGCTGGAGACGTTCAATTATCCGCTGGGTCCGGCCGAGGCGTGGGCGAGCCGGGAGGCGTTGAGCGCGGAGGCGCAGACCGATCCTCCCGCGGTCATGCTCCGGTGGCAGGCGGCTCCGAACGAGCCCATGCCGATCCGCCGGCGCGCCTGGGGAGAGACGAACTGGGTCGACTTGAGGTCTGGTCCGGGCGGTTGGAGCCGCCGGGATACGAACGGCGTGGCATTGGGGGGGCGATACGAGTATTGGGTGGGAGACCGCTATCTGCTGGCCGGGGTGCGCGCCGTTCCGGTCGAGCATCGGGGAGGGATCTTGTTGGTGGTGGACGAGACGGTGGCGGGGGATCTGCGGGCGGAGCTCGAGCGGTTGCGGGAGGACCTCGTGGGTGATGGGTGGACGGTCACGCGGTTTGACGCGCCTCGGCACGACGACGCGAATTGGGGGGGGAATCCGTCCCGGATCGAGAAGATCCGCGATTGGGTGAAGGCGGCCTCCGATGGGGGGCGGGGCGACACTCGTGCGATCTATATCGTGGGGCATGTGGCCATTCCGTATGCGGGGCCGATCAATCCGGACGGGCATGGGGCGCGGCTATGGCCGGTGGATGGCGTGTATGGATTGGTGAGCCGGCCCGAATTGTGGACCGACAAGGCCGAGGTCCGGGCGAGCCAACCGCCCAATCTGCCCGGCGACGGCCGATTCGATCAGGGCCGGTATCCGGCCGCGTTGGATCTGGTGGTGGGGCGGGTGGATTTTGCGGGGCTCGAGGTTTTCAGGAGGAACACGCCCCGGGGGGTCGCTCCAGCGTCGGAGCCGGATCTGCTGCGGCGGTATCTGGACAAGGCTCACCGGTACCGGCATGGGGGGATCCAGTTCGAGGAGCGGGCCGTGGTGGCAGGATATTTCATGGGCGCGATGGAGGTGGTTAACGAGAATTTGTATCGGCTGGCGCAGCGGCACGCGAGCCGATGTTTTGGCGGCGAAGCGGATCGGGTGAGGGAAGGGGATGTCTTTGCGGCGGGGACTCCGGTGGTCTGGGGATTGCAGGGCGGATACAGCTCGGTCGACACCTTGAACTGCTGCGGGCATCCGCATTCGCACGCCGCGGCGCACCTGGCGGATCCGGCGCGGGAACCCGGGGCGGCGTTTCTGATGGTGGACGGCTCCTATTTTGGGGACTGGAACACGCCGGACAATTTTTTGCGCGCTTGTCTGGCGACGCCCAATCGCGGTCTCGGGATCATTTGGGCCCGGAACCCAGCGGTGCGGCTCGAGGCGATGGGGTTGGGTGAGCCGGTGGCAACGGGGCTGCGTCGGACGATGAACGAACCGACCTCTTTCGGCGCGACGGCGAGCTTGTTCCTGGCCTGGCTGGGGGATCCGACGCTGCGGCTCGAGGTGATTGCGCCGCCGAGCCGGGTGCAGGCCCGGCGGACAGGCTCGGGGGTGAGCCTGGAATGGGATGCGGCATCCGAGCCAGGGGCGAGCTATTGGGTCTATCGATCGCGGAACGGATTGGACGGGCCCTTCGAGCGGCTGAATACGGAGGCGTTGGCGGGGACGCGATTTGTGGATGCGGGCGCGCCGGAGGGGCCCAAGCTGTACCAGGTCCGCGCCGCGGCACTGAGGGTGACCGGGAGCGGATCGTTTACGAACCTGAGCCAGGGGGTGTTCGCTCGATTGGATCGCTGAAGAGATCGAGCTGGCTGGTACCCGGCCGTCGGAAGGCGGTCGTGGAGAGAACGGGGCTTTCGACTGGCAGGCGGTTCCGGCGACATGCGACGGCAAAGAGGCGGGCCAGCTGCTCGGCCCAGATGCCTTCGCCGCTGAAGCGGAGGCCGAAGCGGGGATCGTTGAGCTTGCCGCCATGCAAGGCGCGGACGCGGTCGAGGATTTTCTGTTGTTTTTGGGGTTCTTCGCGGGCGAGCCAATCGGTGAAGACATCGGCGACGGCCAGAGGCAATCGGAGGGGTTCCATGGCGGCCCACTGGGCGCCGGCCTGGGCGGCAGCGGCGATGACCCCGGGAATTTCATGGTCCGTGAGCCCGGGGATTACGGGCGCCATGAGAACGCCGGCGGGGACGCCGTGGCGGCGGAGGGCGGCGATGGCTTCGAGGCGTTGGGCAGGGCTCGAGGTGCGCGGCTCGAGGCGCCGTAGCAGATCGCGATCCAGCGAGGTAATTGAAAGGGCGACCGTGACGGCCTGATGGCGTGCCAATTCGGCCAGGAGATCGATGTCGCGGGTGATGAGCGCGTTCTTCGTGACCAGGCAGACGGGGTGGCGGCAGGCGGCGAGGATCTCGAGGCAATGGCGCGTGATCTCGAACCGGCGTTCGACCGGCTGGTAGGGATCCGTCACGCCGCTCAGCGTGAGGGTTTGCGGGGTCCAGCGGCGAGAGGCCAGCTCGCGACGGAGGAGGGCAGGAGCGTTGGTCTTGACCAGGATCCGGGTCTCGAAGTCGAGCCCGGCGGAGAACCCGAGGTATTCGTGCGTCGGGCGAGCGAAACAGTAAGCGCAGCCGTGCTCGCAACCGCGGTACGGGTTGAGGCTGGCTGAAAAAGGAAGGTCCGGACTTTGGTTGCGGGTGATGACCGATTGGGATTGGTCCTGGTAGAACGAAGTGCGCGGGTCGGGATCGGCCGATGGATCCCAGTCCGCGTCCCGTTCGAGGAACAGAGGTTTGAAGCGGTTGGGCGGATTGATGGCCGCGCCGCGGCCGCGAGGGGATGGTGGCCGCGGGCCATGGCGGGCGGGGTTCATGCTGCACGATCATCCGCGCCGGGAAAGGCTCGAGGCCCGGGGTGGGCGCAGCCGATTCGCTGAATCGACCGGGCGCCGCCGAGGCAGGGTTCGGGGCGTGACGGCGAAGGAGTCATGAACGTCGGAAGATGGCTTCGCGGCCGGCCAGCAAAAGCAGGATCACCAGCGCGGTGAAAGGCAGCAAGGCCAGGAGGTCCGAATAAGAGCCAGCATAGAACGGATTCCAGCGTTCGGACAGGGATGTCATGGCATCGATGAAGAAGCCGAGGAACCCGGCCATGAAAGCGATGAGGATGCCGGCGATGGCGCCGCCGGCGATGTAGCCGGAGGCGAGCAGCACGCCGGGGCTGCGGTCGCCTTCGGCGGCGAGCTGTTCGGGGGTCAATTGGGCGGCGGCATGTTTGCGGGCGAGGTAGCGGTCGACGAGCAGGCGGACCAGGCCGCCCACGAAAATGGGGGCGGAGGAGGACAGGGGCAGATAAACGCCGACGGCAAAGGCGAGGGAAGGGATGCCGGACATTTCGAGGACGATGGCGATCATGACACCGAGCAACACGAGCGCCCAGGGGAGCTCCTGGCTCAGGATGCCTTTGATGATGTATGACATGAGGACGGCCTTGGGGGCTTGGAACTTGCTCACGGTGGAGCCGTCGGGCCGCCGGGAATAGACGCCATTGATGCCGGGATCGACGAGGTAGACGGGAGCTCCGGATGCATCGACGAGGTAGCGGCCGGTCGGGCCTGCCTGAGGAGTGGTGTTGTGCCAGACGTTGTATTGGGCGGGATCCGCGACCCCTTGCCGGCCCAGCAGACTTTCGCGGGGGCCCCATTCGGACGGGGGCGCGCGCAAGGATGCGGGGAAGTGCTCGCGCACGCGCCAGAGGATCGCGGAATTGGTCCCGACCAGGTAATCGCCGGCGGGAAGGATCGGGGAGCCATCGGCGCCGGCAACGGCGGAGGCCACGGGAAACCACTCGAAGGGGCCGCCCTCAGGCAATGCGATAGATTTCCATCCTTCCGGCCAGGGGGCGGTGGAATAGGGGCCGGTGGCGGCCAGCGGATTTTCGATCCTCTCGAGCGTGACACGGGGGACGTAGACGGTGCTTTCCTGGTTGAGGCGAAGGAGAATGGGGCCGAGGATCAGGGCGGAACCGAGGGCGCCGATGAGGATGCTGATCTGCTGGAGGCGGGGGGTGGCGCCGACGAGAAAGCCAGTCTTGAGATCCTGGGACGTGGTGCCGGCATTGGAAGCGGCGATGCAGACAATGCCGCCGACGGAGAGGGCGGTGAGGTAATAGGCCGGCTGGGTCCAGCCCAGCTTCCAAAAGCACAGGCAGGTCAGCAGCAGCGTCGCAACGGTCATCCCTGAAATCGGATTCGAGGAAGAGCCGATCTCACCGGTGAGCCTGGACGAGACGGTGGCGAAGAGGAATCCGAAGAACACGATGAGGATGGCGCCGACGAGGTTCATGTGGAGAGGCGGAGCCAAGGTGATCATCACGATCAGGCCGGCGATTCCCCCCAGGACAGCGCCCAGGGGCAGATCCTGGTCCGTGCGCAATGGGGCGTGTCCGCCCCGGCGCGCGACGCGGACGGCGGCCAACCCGCCTTGGATTCCCTGCCAGATGACGGGCAAGGAGCGGAGGACGCTGATGATGCCTCCGGCTGCGACCGCTCCCGCTCCGATGTAAAGAATGTAAGCGCCGCGGATATCGTCCGGGCCCATGTCGCGGATGAGCATGGAGCCGGGGGGGAGGACTTGCTCGAGGCCGGCGCCGAAGAACTGGATGGCGGGGATTAGCACCAGGTATGCGAGGACGCCGCCGGCGCACATGATGGCAGCCAGGCGGGTTCCGATGATATAGCCGACGCCGAGGAGCTCGGGGGAGATTTCGGCCCCGACCGAGGCGCCGGCAAAGGACGATCCGAAGATCTTCTGGGGGATCTCCTTCCAGGCCTTGAAGGCGGTCATCAGGGTCTTGTAGACCAGGCCAATGGCGAATCCGGAGAAGATGACGTATGCGCCTCGGGGGTTGGAGGCGGCGGAGGTCTGGCCATGGGGATGGCCGGCGCCAGCCAGCGCGGCGGCTCGCGATTCGGCGGAAGCGCCGGCCTTGAGCACCTCGGCGCAGGCGGTGCCTTCGGGGTACTTCAGGATGCCGTGCTGCTGGACGATCAGGGCCCGGCGCAACGGGATCATCATGAGAATGCCCAGCAGCCCCCCGAGGACGGCGACCAGGGTGATGCGGCTGATCTCGAGGTCAAAGCCAAGGATCAGAATGGCAGGCATGGTGACGCCCACGCCGAAGGCGATCGATTCGCCGGCCGAGCCAGCGGTCTGGACGATGTTGTTTTCGAGGATGGTCGAGGGGCGAAGGCCAAATCGGGAGAGGATGCGAAACAGCGTGATCGCGATGACGGCGACGGGGATCGAGGCGCTGACCGTGAGGCCGACCTTGAGAACCAGGTAGAGCGAAGAGGCCCCGAAGACCATGCCCAAGACCGTGCCGATGACCACGGGCAGGGCCGAGAACTCCCGCATCCGGGCTGTCGGGGGGATGTAGGGCTGGAAGCTCGGAGGGGCTCGAGGGTCCGCCGGTTGAGACGGTGCGGGAGTGGCCATGCGGAGGTGCCGTGATGGTTCGTGGGTGGCGCCGATGAGCGTCGGCAGACGGCGCGGGGCGCGAGGGAGTTAATGGACCGGTGTCCAGCCCTGGTTGGGGATGAACTCGCGGTTGCCGGGATCGGTCTTGCAGCCGGCCAGCGCGAGGGTGAGGGCCAGGAGAATCCAAAGACATGCTTTTGCCATGGTAAAATTCTTAGGCTAACCTTATCGTCAAGGCAAGATGGATGTGCCGATGGGGGCCTATGACAAACAAGCATCGATCGATGCAGGGCCAGCTCTTGCTGGATGGCGGAAAGCTGCGAGGATCGTTTTTTCATCGGACGGTGGTCCTGATTTGCCAGCATGACGAGGATGGGGCATTTGGGCTGGTCCTGAACCGTTCGGCGGGCAACACGGTGGGTGAGGTGCTGGTGGCGAACCTGCCGGCGGCGATCAAGTCGCAGCCGCTGTTTTTAGGCGGGCCGGTTCAGCCGACGGCTCTGAGCTATCTGTGGTCGGACGTGGATCTGCCCGACGCTAACGTGATGCCTTGCCTGCGTCTGGAGCATTCGCTGGACCTGCTTGCGGAGTGGTCAGAGGTGCAGTCTCCGACTCGCAAGGTCCGGTTGTTTGCAGGGTACGCGGGCTGGAGCCCGGGCCAGTTGGAGGACGAGATGCGAAGGGATGCCTGGCTGGTCCATCCGGCCTCGCTGGACCTCGTTTTCCACCAGGAACCGGCCCAGGTATGGCGGCTGATTCTGGGTCGGAAAGGCAAGGAGTACCGGTTGCTGGCCGACTCGCCGGATGACCTGAGCCTGAATTGAGCCCCCGGGCGGGGCGCGTGATGCGGAAAGGTTTTTGTTGGCAGCATGGCTCAGGGTCTTTAGACTGGCGCGGATCCAGTCGAACAACAGCGATAGCAGCGAGGCAACTATGGATTTAAGTTTTTCTTGTCCCAACTGCCGTCAGGCAATGATTGTGGATGCGACCGGGGCCGGCTCGGAGGTCAACTGCCCGTCATGCGGGACGGCGGTGAAAGTGCCGGAGCCGGACGTCACCAACATTGTGCCCCACAATCCGATCGCCTCGTCCGCGGCAGCCCGAGAGGAGAAGCACTACACGGTGCCGGTGCGGGACGGGCCGCCGGAGGTCTTGATCAAGAAGGCGAACCCGGTGCTGGGCACGACCGTCAGCCAAGGCCCACTCCAAATGCGGATCCGGTCGATTCGGCGGACGGACTGCATGGAAGTGGGCCATGACAGGTTCGACGACAAGGTCTCGGAATTCCTGGCGCAGGTAGGCGAGCAGAACATCGTCAGCATCAACTCGCTCGCCTACACGCATATGGACATGGCGACCCGGCAGCTGATGACGGATTACGGGGTGATGATCGTATACAAGGGTTAGAACCAGTCTTTGAGGCGCTGCCACCAGGACGAGTTGGTGGGGATGACGAAGGGGACAGGCGGGCTTCGCACGCTTCCGGCCTGGTTGGATACGGTCACGGAGTAGAGGCCAGCCTGATCGGGCGAAACGCGGCGGAGTTCGAGCGTGGCGGATTCCGAATCGAGGAGGTTCGTCTCATTGAAATACCAGAAGAACCGCAGCGGCGGGCTCCCGGTTGCGTTCACGGAGAAGGTGGCGTCCTTGCCCGGGCGATTGGTTTGAGGGGACGGCGGGGCGAGGAGAACGGGTGGATATAGCAGCGAGAGGTGAGCGGGCATGCTGGTGATACTGCCAGCCAGATTGGTCACCACGACACGAAACTCCCCGGTGTGCTGCGGGCCGAGGTTGGAGATGACCAGGTTGTCAGAGAGGGCGTTGGACAGGAGCTGTTGGCCGAAGAACCATTGGTAGCCGACCGGGCCGGTGCTGGCGACCGTCGCGTTGAACACCGCCTTTTGCCCCGCAACGCCCGCCACGCTTTTCGGCGAGGAAGAGAAGACAGGAGGAAGGACCACGATGACGGGGACGGGGGGGGTGGAAATCCGGCCGGCGGGATTGGATACGACGACCGAATAATTTCCCGCGTTGGTGGCCTGAGCGCTGGACAGGGTGAGGGTCTGGCTGGTGGCGCCCGAGATATTGGAGCCGTTCAACTGCCATTGGTATTGGACGGGCACGGCGCTGGCTGCCTCGACGGTGAGCTGCAGGGGGCTGCCTGTGACGACGGTGCGCGGCTGGGGAGGGGATTTGATTTCGGGGACCGTGACGACGGTGAGGTTGGCGACGGCGCTGGTGATGGCGCCAGCGGGGTTGGAGACGATCACCGCGTAAGGGCCGGCCTGAGAGGCCTGGATCTGGGGCAAAGCCAGTT
Source organism: uncultured Verrucomicrobiota bacterium (assembly GCA_964458325.1). Classification (GTDB taxonomy): domain Bacteria; phylum Verrucomicrobiota; class Verrucomicrobiia; order Limisphaerales; family UBA1319; genus JAGMXM01. The sequence continues at coordinate 25,374 of CAYWIM010000024.1, read as the reverse complement.
CGGGTGAAATGGCGCTGGGCATGTTGGTGGACTGAAAGGTCCATTGGTAGGTGAGGGGGCCAAGGCTGCTGGCGACGACGCGGAGCACGACGTTGGATTTGACGGTGGCGAACAGGTCTTTGGGGCCGGTGGTGATCACGGGTGGCACCATGACTTTGAGAGTGGCGGGGAGGCTGACAAGGCGCTCGGCGGCGTTGGTGAGGACGGCGGTGTAATCGCCGGCCTGGTCGGGGCGAGCTTCGGGAATGGCGAGCGTGAACTGATCGGCGCCGGCCACATTGGTGCCGTTAAGCTGCCATTGGCATCCGATCGGCCCGGCGCCCTTGACCTGGACCTCGAAGGACACGGGCCGGTGCTGGATAACCAGCTGGCTTTCGGGCTGGCGGGTGATGACCAAGAGGATTTTGCCGCGGTGGGCCGAATCGGCATGGAACATGGGCCAGGGGCTTTGGGCGGGCGCCCCGGCGCCGCGCAATGCATACAGAACGCCCTCTTCGTCGCCGAAGAGCACATTGCCTTCGGGGGTCAGGACGGGGGAGGATCGGATGACGCTGCGGGCGGTGTAGGCCCATTTCTTGGAGCCCTCGGGGCTGATGGCGTAGAGCTTGCCTTCGTCCGAGCCGACATAGATGGTGCCGTCGGCCGCCACGACGGGGGTGGATTGAATTAGGTCGCCGGTGGCCAGAGCCCATTTCCGTTTTCCGTCGGGGCTGAAGGCGTAGAGTTTGGTGTCCCAGGAACCGATGTAAATCGAGCCATCGGGGGCCAGCACGGGGGATGAGTAGAGGTGGCCATCGGAGGCGGCCTCCCATAATCGTTGCCCGTCGGGCGAGACTGCGTAGAGGCGGCCGTTGGCGGAGCCGACGTAGATCGTATGATCCAGGCCGATTGCGGGGGAGGAGGCGACGTAGTGGCCGGTGGGGAACGACCAAAGGAGCTTGCCTTGAGGGGAAACGGCGTACAGGTGACGGTCGTGGGAGCCGAAATAGACTGTGCCGTCGGCCCCGATCGCCGGCGAGGATCGCACGTAGCCTCCGGCATAGAACCGCCACAAGGGCGCGCCACTCGGGGTTAGGGCATGGAGATGCCCGTCGTCCGAGCCGACGTAGATCGTTCCGTCCAAAGCGAGGGCGGGAGAGGAGCAGACCCGATCCCCGGTGGTGTAGGTCCAATGGACGGCGCCGGTCGGGCTCAAGGCGTAAACGTGGTGGTCGTAGGATCCGCAGAAGATGGTGCCGTCGGCGCCCACGGCGGGTGTGCCGGGCATGGGTCCAAAGGAGCGGTAGCGCCATTTGAGGGCGCCGTTGCGTCCGATCGCCAGCAGCTCGGAGCCGGCGCCCACGTAGATGGTGCCGTCCTTGCCGATGGATGGTGAGCCGCCGATTCGGCCTCGGGTTTCCAGTTCCCAGAGCCGGCTGCCGGCTGGCTGAGCCAGCAGGGCGGTCCCGCCCAGCGCGATCGAAAGCGCGAGCGCGAACGCACGGCCATAATCCTGGATGCGCATGCCTGGGAGGATACTGGACGGCCGCGCCACCAAAATCAAGCTTTGCACAGACCCTTATTAGACCAGGAGCAGCCGGGATGCGCCGGCGATGGGGCGAAAGACATCGGCCTGGACGTCTTGGCAGGCGAAGGCGCGGACCAGGCCGGCGGTGTGGGGCGCCTGGACCAGGATCATGATGCATCCGCCGAGCCCGGCTCCGGCGAGCTGGGCTCCCTGGACACCCGGCTGGCGGAGCGCCAGGTCGACCATCCGGTCCAGCTCCGGCAGGCTGCAGGCATAGGAGCCGGGCAAGTCGGCCAGATCGGCTGCCGGCGATTTCCGATCGGCCAGGATGGTCAATGCGCGGCCGGCGTCCTGCGGATGGAATCGGCGGGACCGTCCATCCGTGTCGGTGCGGCTGACCCGGTCGCCGTCGTGGGAGAGGCTCATCAGGCGGCCCAATCCGGCTGCATCGTTTCGGCGGAGGAGATCGATGCAGCGGCGGGCGCGAGCCATTTCGGCCAGGCCGAACAGGACGACATCGCGCACGGCATAGCCGTTGGGAGGGGCGTGGTGGGATTCGAGGAGGCGTTCGAGCCTTTCGCGATCGGGGGAGGGGGCCTGGCGGGCGAGCAGAAGCGCCTGGGATCGGTTAAGGCGCGCGGGCAAGCCCGCCAGCATCCGGAGGAAGACGGGCTGAGGAAGACCGAGGCGAACGGGGTCCAGGTCGCGCAGGTGGACGATGGGATCGGCAATCTCGGGGTGGTGCAAGCGGCACCAGACCCGGCCGAGGTGATAGGCGGCCACCTGGGCGTTGAACCGATGGCGCGCCTGGGCGGACTTGCCGGCGTAGACGCCCGAGTTGCAGACCACAAGGTCGTGGTCCGGGAGGAAGGGCGCCGCCGCCTCGAGCCGGAAAGGGAAGAAGCCAACCCGCGTGACATAGCCGCGCCGGGAAAGCTTGATGGCGGCGTGGTCCGCGGCGCCGCCACGGGTGCCGACGAACCACTCGCCTTCGCCGCACAAGCTGACAAGGCGCCGGGCGCTCACGGGCAGCTGGTTGAAGGCGATGGTGGCTTCGGCGGCGGCGACGACCAGGGCTGACGAGGAGCTCAGCCCGGCGCCCATGGGGATTTCGCCGCCCACGACCGCGTCGAACCCGCGCAGGCGGCGGTGTCGGAACAGCTCCTGGAGCCGGAGGATGGATGCCTTGGAATAATTGACCCAGTCGCCCCGTGCCCGGTCGAGAAGCCGGTGGAGCCGGGGGCCGTCGATGATGCGCTGCCAGTCTTCCCAGTCGACGCTGGCCACCAGGTCAGACAAGCGGAAGTGATGCTCGGCGAACTGGGCCCCATTGACATTGACGAGTCGGACGAGATCGTCGGTTCGGGGTGCGGCGGCGAGGATGATCTCGCGGTTGATGGCGAGCACATTGACGCTGCCGCCCTGGTGATCGATGTGGCGTCCGAGCAAGTTGATGCGGCCGGGGGAGCGGAAGACGGCGGTGCGCGACTCAGGGCCGAACCGCTGGGCGAAGGCGGCGAGCACCTTGGTGTAGAGGCTCTGGGCCGGGTGGGCGCCGTACCACCGGCGGAGCATGCGGCGCGCATTTGCCGACGGTTTGGCAAGCATCGCGATCCACTCCTCAGCTCGAGCCAGGCCATGGCCTTCGGCGGTGAGGGCTGTTTCCTCCGATTCGCGCTCTCGGCAGACCTGTTCGATGGCGTGCAATTCGGCGGGGCAATTGAAGGCCATGAGCCCGCGAGGGTCGGGGACCGGGAACCCGATGATCCGAGCGGGCGGGGCGCCGCGCATGAGGATCTCGATGGTGTCGGTAAGGTATTCCTCCTGATGGGAAAGGCGCGGTTTGAGGTGGTCCAAGGCGGCCAGCAGGGCGGGCGCGCGAAAGACATAGGTCGAGAGGTTGACTTGGTTGAAGACCTCGAGGGCCTGCTCGACAGGGACGGAGCGGCTGCCTGCCCGGAGCCGTCCGGAGCGGTCGGCTTCGGGCACCCGGGAATGGAACTGCTGCCGGCTCAGGCCCCGGTCCGGATTGGATGTCAACTCGAGCCATTCGATCAGGCGCAGGGCATGTTTCTCATCCAGGCCAGCCCGCACGATGGAATCGATCTCGGCGCCCTTCAGCCGGGCAACCCGCTGAAATCGGGATTGGAGCCGGGCCAGGACCTGGAGCCGGTGGAGCTCGGCCAGCTCGAGAATGCCCGTGATCTGTCCGGAGGGAGTCTGGAGGATAATGCCGCCCGAGGAATGGGGAGGGCGCGGCGCGGTGGCGATTGTGAGATCGGCATCGGACTGGCGGTGGCGGGCGAGCAGTTGCTGGACGACTTCCGGTTCGATCACCTTGTCGCCGGCCACGACCAGCAGGTCGCCCTCATGGCGCAACCGCTCCAGAACGGCTGCGCCGATGCGAGCCGCGTGCCCCGTGCCAAGCGGTTGATCCTGGAATGCAAACACGGTGTCGGGAAACCGCCGGCTGATCGTGGCCATGACTTCCGGCGCGCGATGGCCCACGACGACGACATTGAACCGCGCTCCGCCCAGGTTGTATGTCTCCAGAGCGCGGATGATCACGGGCGTGCCGAGCAGGGCCTGGCAGACCTTGGGGTGGTCTCCTTCGCCCATGCGCGTGCCGCGGCCCGCGGCCAGGATCAAGGTCGCCCACGGCCGCCTCGGAGATGTTTCGGTGCCCATGCCAGTCGGAATCTATAGACAAACGGTCAAGGGGAAGTCGAACGTGGAATGGCGGCGGATGCTCAGAGGCCCCAGCCGTCGCGGAACGCGGGGCGGAGGAGCTGGTTGGCCGGCGGGTGGTTGGTGAATCGTCCGGCGGCGCCATCCCATTCGAGCCGGATGCCCAGGAACCGCGTGGCGATGATGCCGAGCAGCGCAATCTCGGTCAGCGGGCCGCCGTAATCGAAGCGGGAGCCCGGCGATCCGCCCTTCCGGATGGCCTCCAGCCAGTCGGCGTGATGGTTCTGGACGCGAGGGAGGGTTTTGGGCGGGCGCCGGTATGCATCCATTTTCGCGTCGGGGATGAGGCGGAGGCCGCCTGCGCCGTGCGATCCATGGAGGATGGCGCCTCGGTCGCCGATCACGATTGCGCCGGTGGGCGGGACCTGATCATCCGGTTCCAGCTCCGCGGGCCGGGGCAGCTTTTCGACGCCATCGTGCCAGACGAGCTTGACGGGACCGCGCGATCCTCGAGCGGCGAATTCGAAGGTCACCACCGAGCCGGCGGGGAAGGTATCGGCGTGCTGAACCGGATCGTAATTCCTGGCTTCGGCGCGGATGGCGATGGGCGAGCCCAGGTCCAATGCCCAGAAGGATGGATCCACGACGTGGCAGACCCAGTCGCCGATCGCGCCGCATCCGAACGGCATCCACCCGCGCCATTTGCCAGGCAGATAGGCGGGATGGTAGGGGCGCTGCTGGGCCGGCCCCAGCCAGAGGTCCCAATCGAGGGAGTCGGGCACGGGATGCTTCTCGCGCAGGAGCGGGAGCTGATCGACCTTGCAGTGGTTGGCGCTGCTGGCGGCATGGATGGTATGGACGCTGCCGATGGCGCCATCCTGGATCCACTCGCGGAAGGTGCGGATGGTGTCGCTGGAATGGCCCTGGTTGCCCAGCTGGGTGACGACCCGGTAGCGGCGAGCCGCCTGCACGAGCTGGCGCACCTCGTGAATGGAATGCGCAAGCGGTTTTTCGCAATAGACGTGCTTGCCGCGGCGGATGGCGTTCATGGCCACAGCGGCGTGTGTGTGATCGGGAGTCGAGATGGTGACGGCGTCGATCGAAGGGTCCATTTGGTCGAGCAGCACCCGGTAATCCTGGAACACTTTGGCCTGGGGATGGGCGCCGCGGGCGCTCGCCATGCGGGCGGTGTCGACATCGCACAGCGCCACGACAGATTCTCCGCGGATACCGCTGAGGTTGGCGGCGCCTCGGCCGGCGACGCCGATGCAGGCGATCTGGAGCCGCGAATTCGGGGGGGTTGCGCCTTGGAGGCCCAGCACAGCGCCCGGCACGAGCTGGATCGCGGCCAGGGATGCGCTGGATTGCAGGAGGAACTGCCGGCGGGTCATGCGGCTCGGGCGGGAGCAGCGCGCCGCCGGCGGCAAAGCAGGATGAGATGGCTTGTTCACAAGGGCCGATCATCGTGAAAAAGGCCGGCGGGTCAAGGCCCAAGGCACGACCTGGCCAGCGGCAGGACACAGTTTTCCATTAAGGCAACCTCCAATCGACAGGGAACTTACTGGTCAGTGCTTGGCATAGGCTCACTATGAGCACAACAAAATGACCTGACTAACTTGCGATCTTTCTTGATGGCTAGCAGATCCTGCGCCATTCGGATCAAACCCCGCTGGTTATTTGGAGCCGGGGAGAAGGGAGGACTCGACTTCGTCGCGCGGGGTTTGGGGTTTCAAGGATTCTGGGAGGGAGGGTGCATCCGAGGACGGACCAGGACGAGTTCGACATCGCCCTTGCCTTTGAGGGAGACACGGCCTTGGGACTGGCCTGGGAACTCCTCGGCGATGGAAGTCCAAACGGCAGCGGGCAAGCAGACGGCGCCGGGCGCGCCCGCGTGTTCGACGCGGGCAGCGGTGTTCACCGTGTCGCCCCAGATGTCGAACTGGTATTTCAGCCGGCCAACAATGCCGGCGACGACCGGACCGACGTTGACCCCCACGCGGATCTGCCAGCCCGCGACGTGGTCGCGCGTCGAGGCAATCATCTCGAGGCCGGCCAACACGCAAGCGCGCGCGGGCGTGCTCACCGGCGCCGGGAGACCGGCCACGGCCATGAAGGAGTCGCCGATGGTCTTGATCTTCTCGAGCCCGTGGCGTACGGCGATCTGCTCGAAGGACTCCACCAACTTCTGCAGATGGGGTAGAATCTCTTCAGGCGGGCGCCGGTCGGAGTAGGCGGCGAAGCCGACGATGTCGCAGAAGATGACGCCGACGTTCTCATGGCGTCGCGGGCGGACTTCGCCGGCCAGCTTCAATTCCGCCACCGCGCCGCGCGGCAGGATGATGTGGAGGAGGTCGTCCGCCCGCTGTTTCTCCTGCTGGATTTGGCGCAGAAACGCTCTCTCTTGCCGCCGGAGCCGCTCTCTTTCGAGGCTCGCGGCCAACCGCGCGCGGAGGAAGACCGGGTTGACCGGCTTGGCGATGTAGTCCTCCGCCCCCGCCTCGATGCACTGGACGACGCACTCTTCCTGGTCCAGCGCAGAGATCATAATGACCGGCACTCGGGCCAGGCCCGGGTCCGCCTTCAACTTGGCCAGCACCTGGCACCCATCGAGATGGGGCATCACCACGTCCAGCAGGACCAGGTCAACGGGGCTCGCGCGCAGCATTTGCAGGGCTTCGAGGCCGCTCCGGGCGACGGCCACGTCGAAGCCTTGTCGGCGCAGGCGCCGCGCGAGCATGTTGCGATTCGCTTCGTCATCGTCCACGACGAGCAGACGGTTCAGGGCAGGCGCGGCGGCCAGGTGTGGCGTCGGTGCGGACCGCGCGACGCCCGCACCGGGCGTCCGCAAGGCCGGCCCCGGGACCAGCTCCTGGGTTGCCGTGCTCGGTGGCGCCAGCAGCTGCTCCTCCATCAACTTCAGCCACCGGCGTGCGGCGTCGGTGATCTTTTTGAGGTCGGATAGCAGTCTCTTTCGGCCCAGCTCCTCGGCCTGTTCCTGCAACATCTCGCCATAGCCGATGATGTGGTTGACCGGGGTGCGCAGCTCGTGGCAAAGCTGGAATCGATCGCGCCCGCGCGTCTCGAAGATCTCCTCATCGAAGTACTCCATCATCAGCGCCAGCAACTGCCGTCCCCCAGCGTGGATTTTGCGCAAGTCGGCCTGGAATGACACGGGCGTGTGCTCGTCCTCCTGCAGCATCTCGCAGTAGCCAAGAATCTGATTGATCGGGGTGCGGAGGTCGTGGCGGACTTTCGAGAGGTCCCGCTTTGGCCCGGCGTCCGTGCCGGAAGCCGAGCCTGCGGCGGTCTTTTTGGCGGATGAACGGCTCACGGGACCGGGGGCGGATCCAACAAGGCCTGAATCTTCTGCAGCAGCCGCGGCAACTCGATCGGCTTGGTATCGAAGTCATCGCAGCCGGCCTCGCGGGCCTTCTGTTCGTCCGCCGCCATGGCGTGGGCGGTGAGCGCGATAATCGGGATCGCTCGCGTGGCGGCCTCACCCTTGAGCCGGCGCGTCGCTTGCCAGCCGTCCAGCACCGGCAGGCTCATGTCCATGAGAATCAACCCGGGCGATTCGGCTTTGGCCATCGCGATGGCCTGTTCGCCGTCCTCCGCGCACACGACTGTATAGCCCTTGCGCTCGAGCCGGCGCGAGAGCATGTCGCGGTTCATCTCGTTGTCTTCAACCAAGAGGATTTTAGGCATGTCTGGTTGGGTCATTGGTTGAGTCTTGAACAATCGACGGTTCCGCCGGTCAAGATTCCGGCAGGGGTGGCGGCCTTCCGGCCACCAGCGCACGGACGGTGGCGGCCAATTCATCGAGGCTCAGGGTTCCTTTTTGAATGATCCTGGCCACGCGGCCGTTGAGCCGTCGGCGGTCTTCCGCGGTCAGGTCTTTGCTGGTGATGACGGCCACCGGGATGCGGTGCCACTCTGGACGGCGTCGCAATTCGTCGAGAAACTCGAACCCGTCCATCTCAGGCATCAGGAGGTCGAGCAGGATGATCTCGGGAGGCCGGGCGGCCAGTGCCTCGATCGCCATGCGGCCATTGGCGGCCAGCGCCACGGACCACCCATCGCGTTCGAGGTTGCGCTGGAGCAATTCCTGGGTGGCCGGCTCGTCCTCGACAACCAACGCGTGGCCGCCAGCCCCCGTCCCTCGGAGCCTTCGCAACACGGCCGTGAGCCGGTTCCAGTCAATCGGTTTGGTGAAATACTCGGCGGCGCCCAGGGCGAAGCCGAGGTTTCGGTCGTCCACGATCGTTATCATGATGACCGGGATGGGGGCCAGTTGCGGGTCTGCCTTGAGCGCGGTGAGCACGGCCCAGCCATCCATGCCCGGCATCATCACGTCCAGTGCGATCGCGTCCGGCCGCGCGCGGCGGGCCAGCTCGAGGCCCTCCGCGCCGCTCGCGGCGCATTGCACCGCATAGCCTTCCTTGGCGAGCACGCGACGGGCCAGGTCCCGCGCCGCCGGGTCGTCTTCAATGACCAACACCGTGGGACCGCTCGCCGGCGGGCGGGCGGTCGCAGGCTCGGCGTGCGGACCGGGTTCTGTCGCCGCCGCCCGCACCTCGGCCGGGAGCGTGACGGTGAAGATCGAGCCTTTGCCCGGCTCGCTGCGGGCGGTGAGGTCGCCGCCCATCAGCTGGCAGAACTTTCGGCTGATCACCAGCCCCAGGCCCGTGCCGCCGAATTTGCGCGCTGTCGATGCCTCCGCCTGGCCAAACGCCTGAAACAGTCTGGACATCTGCTCGGACGTCATGCCGATGCCGGTGTCGGACACCTGGAAGTTGATGGTTGATGGTTGACGGTTGAGAGTCGGGTGTTGGGCGTTGACCGCTGAACATGGCGTCTCGCGCGAAGCGTCTGGCGCACGCGCGACGCTCAGCCGAATCACTCCGTGTTCGGTGAACTTTGCGGCGTTGCTCAGCAAGTTGAAGAGTGTCTGGCGCACCTTGGTGAGGTCGGCCCGCATCGTGCCGATGCCGGGCGGACACACCACTTCGAGGTGGTTGGAGTTCTTGGCGACGAGGGGTTGCACTGTCGTCGCCACATCCTGCACCATCTTGGCCAAGTCATACTCTTCGAGAAACAGGGTTGCCTTGCCGGCCTCCACCTTCGCCAGGTCCAGGATGTCGTTGATCAGCGTCAGCAGGTGCTTGCCCGCGCCGTGGATTTTCTGGAGATCGGGGATGAAGTCCTTGGTGCCGAGGTCCTCGGCCGTTTCCTCGAGCATCTCGCTGTAGCCGATGATGGCGTTGAGGGGGGTGCGCACTTCGTGGCTCATGTGCGCCAGGAACCGGCTCTTCGCTTGGTTGGCGGCGTCGGCGGCGCACCGGGCCTCTTCGGCGCTCTGGCGGGCGTGTTCCGCCTCGGCGCGCGCTGCGAGGAGTTCGGCGTTGCGGCTTTGGTTCTCGTCCAAGGCGAGCCGGAGGTCGCGATACACGCGCGCATAGTTGCGGGCCAGGTGCACCGAGGTGCAGGTTACGAACACCATGACGCCTGCGTTTGGCAGCAAGGAGAACAGCAGCGAGAAGTGGCGGGCGGGCAGCAGGCCCAGCGTGAGCAGCCCGACCGACAGGACCTTGGCCAGCCAGCAGAGGATCAGTGTCAGGTACCCCAGGCCGATCCATCGCGCCCCTTCCTTCCGACGGGCGATACTGACCAGAATGACGCGCACGGTCTCGATGAACATGCAGAGAGCCACCAGCCCCGCCACGCCCGACAGGAACGTGAGGGAGCCCTGGCCGGAAAAGTGCTGCGCGACGGTGCCCAGTCCGATCGCGCCAGGCACTTCTTGAACAAGGAGCAGCAAGGCGGGCGGCCAACACAGGACAACCACCAGGCACACCCAAAACACTCGCGCTGGCCTCGGATAGAACAGCGCGTAGAGCAGACGCAAACCGAACAGACCCGTCGCCAGCGCCGTGGAGGTGGCGAGGAGGTAGTTTGCCGAGCCTGTGCCGCTCAGACGTTGCGTCCAAGCAGGTTTCTTGCGCCCCCGCCAATCGCCGTGAAGCTGCCCTGGAACGGATTCGCAGCGACCCGCAGCCCGTCCAAGTAGAGCTGCATGCCCTGCGATCCGGACACGGCGGCGATGTGGAACCAACGCCCTGGCCGCAGCACGTTGCGCGCCGCAACCCGCCGCGCGCTGCGGGCGACCGAGCCGTCCGGCTGTCGGGGCCAGATTTCGAACTCGAGGCTGGCCGTCGTGGCGTCCTGCGATACCGCCATCGTGCGCCAAGCCAGGCCGAAATCGAAGAAGCGCGACCAGTTTCCGAGCGTGTCCCATTTCACCCAACCTTCGACGGTCGCGTTCGTGAGGCCGTCGGTAAGAGCCGTGGGCAGCTCGACGTAGCTGCCAGTGCCGTCAAGCTGGAGGACGCGGTTGGGCGCCGGCGCGGCCTGGGCCACCACGCCGACCAGAACAAGGGCGGCAATCAAACGAACGATAGGCCGGAGCACGGTCACCTCAACCGCTTGCCGGGCCGGCAAAGCCATGCGGTTCAGCAGAGCGGTCCCAGACCGAATTGATCGCGATCGGCGACCCGGAAAGCGATATGTTCGAGCTCGTCGACTATCGTCGGCGCAAGGCCCGCCATATCTCTCTCGACTCGGCGGAGCGCTCAGCCGAAACCCGCGCGAGCTGCCCGGACCCCCAAGCATCCTGCGCGGGCTTCGTCGCTTCCATGACATCGGCATTGGCTGCCGCATGGGAAATGGTGAATCCGTAGATGGTCTTGTTAGCCAGCGGTTTTCGGGATACGCGCCGCGCTAGGCGGAGGGTGTGGCGACGGAAAAAGTTTCGGACTGGGCCAGGAGCCGGCGGATGGCAACGGCGGCGGAAGAGCCGCGGGAATTCAAGGTGCGGTCGAGGCGCCCCTGCCACCGGGAGCCTCGGGATTCCTTGTAGTAATAATAGAGGGAAAACTGGCTGGGGGCTTTGAGGCGTTCCTCGAGGTCGTTCCAGGATGCGAGCCGCTGGCTAAGGTGGCCGGCATGGAAGATGCGGTGCCACAAACCGGGCTGGATGGAGAGGTTGTAGATTTTCTCGACCTCCTGGAGACAGGAGCGGAGGGCGGTTTCGAGCGAGGTCCCCTGGCCCTTGAAATGGCGCTGCCGCCCGCTGCGCTCCTTGTAAAGCTCGCAGCTCCAGGAATCGTCCGCCTGATGATGCAGGGTCAAATGGATCAAGTTGCCCTTCCGCTGCTGGTAGAAGAACGACTCGATCATTTGGAGCGTTTCATCGGTCATAAGGGTCGGTTCCGACCGCTGTCGTCCATCCTTGCAGGATGAACACACACGATTGAACATAGCAGAAAGGCGGATTTTGTGTCAATACATCATTCACGGGCGCAACCGCGGCGGGGGCGGCGGGTGGGGGGTGGCGATTACTGGGCGAGCGCGCGGACGAACCGTTCGAGGCGATCGATCCCTTTCTCGATCTGGGCCATGCTGGTGGCGTAGCTGATGCGGAAATAGTCGTCGGCGCCGAAGGCGATGCCGGGCACGGCGGCAACCTTTTCCTGCTCGAGGAGCCGGGTGCAGAATTCGCGCGACTTGAGGCCGGTGCGGGCGATGTTGGGGAAGAGGTAGAAGGCGCCTTTGGCATTGACGCAGGAGAGGCCGGGGATGGCGTTGATGCGCTGGTGGGCGTAGGAGCGGCGGCGGGTGTATTCGGCCAGCCAGGCGGCCAGGTGGTCCTGGGGGCCATTGAGGGCGGCGACGCCGCCTTTCTGGGCGAAGGACGTGGGGTTGCTGGTGCTGTGGCTTTGGATGGCATCGATGGCCTGGGCGATGGGGGCGGGAGCCGCCAGGTAGCCGAGGCGCCAGCCGGTCATCGAGTAGGCCTTGGCGAGCCCATGGACAACGATGGTATGAGCGTAATGGGCGGGAGAGAAGCTGGCGACGCTGGCGTGCCGGGCGCCGTCGTAGACGAGCTTCTCGTAGATCTCGTCGCTCATGATCAGGACGCCATGCTCGACGCAGATATCGCCCAGCGCCCGGATCTCGTCGGGCGGATAGAGGGAGCCGGTGGGGTTGCTGGGAGAGTTGAGGATGAACAGGCGGGTGCGGGGCGTGATGGCGGCGCGGAGCTGGCCGGGCGTGATCCTGAACTCGGTCTGATCGGTCGTGGGCAGGATGACAGGGGTGGCCCCGGCCAGCTTGACCATCTCGGGATAGCTGAGCCAATAGGGGGCGGGGATGATGACCTCGTCGCCCGGCTGGCAAGTGGCGAGGATCACGTTATAGCAGGAATGTTTGCCGCCGCAGGAGACGATGATCTGGGACGGTTGATAGGCGAGCTGATTGTCGCGCTGGAACTTGTCGGCGATGGCCTGGCGGAGCTCGGGGATGCCGCTGCTGGGGGTATACTTGGTAAATCCGTCGGCCAGGGCTTTCGCGGCGGCCTCCTTGATGTGCGACGGGGTGTCGAAGTCCGGTTCGCCGGCGCCGAAGCCGACGACGTCCTTGCCGTCGGCCCGCATCTTTTTTGCCAGGGCGTCAATGGCAAGAGTCAGGGAGGGCGAGAGCGAGGCGGCCCGCTGCGAGATTCGATAGTTCATAAATCGGCGGAACAATGATCATGGGAGTTGAACAGCGCAAGCGGGAAGTGGCGCCTCGCCACCCTGTCCCGTCCCCTCCCGCAAAATCGGAATTCATTCTTGTACAGGCTCTCGAGGGAGTCCGTAGCCGGGCGCGATGGCGGGGATGGTTTTTCCGAGCCACGCCCTTGCGACGAGCGCAAGCTTCGTGGCGCGCGGGACGCGGATGATGCGGGCGGAGAGGACCTGGAACCGGGCGATCTCGAGCCGTTGGAGGAGGCGCCAATAGACGGCGCCCATCAGTTCGGCGGCGACCATGGCGGGGCGGTCTTCGGGCGGGAGTGCGGCGCGGGCCTGGCGAAAGAAGTCGCGGGCGCGGCGGGCCACGTCGCTGGCCAGATCGAGAAACCGGGCGGAATAGCGGCCGCCCAGGATTTCGTCCTCGGCGACGTGGAATCGGCCGAGCTCGGATTGAGGAAGGTAGATGCGGCCGCGGCGGGCGTCGTTGTGGACATCCCGGAGGATATTGGTGAGCTGGAGGGCCTTGCCGAGATGGACGGCATAGGGATGGCATTGGGGGTTGCGGTAGCCGAAGATCTCGATGCTCAGCAGGCCGACGACCGAAGCGACGCGGTAGCAGTAGAGGTCGAGCGCGGCGTAGTCCGGGTATCGGGAGCAATCGAGGTCCATCTCAACGCCGCGGATGAGTTCATCGAAGAAGGGCCAGGGGAGGCGGTAGGCGGCGATGGCGGGCCGGAGCTCCCGGCTCAGGGGGAACTGCGGCTCGAGCCCCTGGCAGGCGGCGCGGATGTCCTGGCGCCAGGCGGCGAGCTGTTCGCGGCGGCTTTCGACTGGCCGCTGGATGTCATCGGCGACATCGTCGATCTCGCGGCAGAAAGCGTACAGGCTGGTCATGGCCCGGCGCTGGGGCCGCGGAAGGATGGCGAACGCCAGGGCGAGGTTGGAGGCGCTGCGCCGGGTGATGCGCTGGCTCACCTCCATGGTTCAGACGCCTTGCGGCGGGACCTCGGGGGGGCGGAAGGGGGGGAGCCCGCCGGTTTCGGCCAGGGTGGGGTTTCGGGGGCGGTGTTGGCGGCGGTGGCGGCGGCGGCGGTGGCGGCTGGAGCCGGAACGGTCGGCGTCGGCGGCCTCGGCGGTCTGGGGGATCGAGCCCGCGGATTCCCCGGTTTCGGGAGGGGGACTGGAAGGGGAGGGGGACGGCGCGGGAGACAGGTAGTGGTGCGGGTGAGGGCGGTGGTGATGATGCCGGCGCGACTTTCGCAGAAACAGGATCCAGCCCAGCAACATGAAAGTGACAACGAGAACGGCGACGAGGATCAGGACGACGTCGGTGAAAAGCATGCCGGTGGCCTTGGGCAGGCCCGGGCCGGGTTCGGGGACGGAGCCTTGGGCGAGGATGGGGAAGAGGATCATGGTTTGGGCGGAGGCGGCGATCCGAGTCAGGCGGACGAGCCGGCGGGCTCCTCGTCGTAGGTTGGGTCGATATTGATGTTGAGTCGCTGCATGCGATAGCGCAAAGCGTGCCGGCTAATCTTGAGCTGATCGGCCGTTCTCGTCAAACTGAAGTGGTTTTGTTCGAGGGCGGCGAGGATGGCTTCGCGTTCGTGGCTCGATAGGAATTCATCGAGAGACTGGCTGAAGGGCAGGGTATAGGAGCCATCCTTGCGGAGGCGGCCTTCGATCTTGAAGTCCGGGAGGCTTTCGGGGCGGATCTCGCCAGTGGTTTCGAGGATGACCGCGCGTTCGATGACATTGCGGAGCTCGCGGACATTGCCAGGCCAATGGTGAGAGGCGAGCTTGGCGATGGCGCTTTTGCTGAGAGTTCGGACAGGCCTGTTCATGGCCACGCTATATTGTTTGAGGAAGTGCTCGGCCAGGAGGACGATGTCGTCGCCGCGTTCGCGCAGGGGCGGGGGGCGGAACTGGACGACGTTGAGGCGGTGGAAGAGATCCTCGCGGAACTGGCCGTGCTGGATGGACAGGACGATGTCGGAGTTGGTGGCGGCGATGAGGCGGACGCCGACGCGGAGCTCCTCGTTTCCGCCGACGCGGGTGAACGTGCCATCTTCGAGGAACCGGAGGAGCTTGGCCTGGAGGGGGCGGCTCATGTCGCCGATTTCATCGAGGAAGATGGTGCCGCCGTCGGCCTCCTCGACCCGGCCGGGCTTTTGCCTGAGGGCGCCGGTGAACGCGCCTTTTTCGTGGCCGAAGAGCTCGCTCTCGAGGAGGGTTTCGGGGATGGCAGCGCAATTGATGCGGACGTAATTGCGGTCGTGGCGCTGGCTATGCCGGTGGAGGGCGCCGGCGATGAGCTCCTTGCCAGTGCCGCTTTCGCCGAGGATGAGGACGGTGGCCTGGGTGGGGGCGACCGTGCGGATGAGCTGGCGGAGCTCCTCCATCTTGGTGGATTCGCCGATGATTTTATCGAGATGATAGGGCTCGTTGGCGTAGGCGCGCAGCGAGGCGTTATCCTGGAGGATGCGGTGGCGTTCGGCGCACCGGGCCACGGCGTGGAGCAGCTCCTCGGGGGCGAACGGCTTGGCAAGGTAATCGATGGCGCCGGCGCGGATGGCCTCGACGGCCAGCTTGGGAGTGGCGTAGGCGGTGATGATGAGGATGGGGAGGTCGGGCCGGCGATGGCTCACCTTATCGAGCAATTCGTAGCCGCTCATGCCGCTGAGGCGGGCATCGGTGATGACCATGAAAAACTCCTCGGTCTGGATGAGGTTCAGGGCTTGCTCGGCAGACTCGACGGAGCGGACGCGGTAGCCTTCGTCGAGCATGACGGCCTCGAGCGAGAGCCGCATGTTCTTCTCGTCATCGATGATCAATAGCGGTGGCAGCGCAGCCTTCATTTCCGGAGCTTCATCAGGGACTTGGCAGGGAAGACCAGAACAAACCGGCAGCCGAGGCCGGATTCCGAATCCACCTGCACCGAGCCACCATACATTTCGACGTTATGTTTGACAATAGCCAGGCCGAGACCGGTGCCTCGATCCTTGGTGGTGAAGTAGGGCTCAAACACCTTGTCGCGGATCTCGGGCGGGATGCCGGGGCCGGAGTCTTCGATCGTGACGATCACGGAGTAGCCCTCGCCGAACCGGGCGGCGATGCGGATCTTGCCGGCGCCGTTCATGGCCTCGCGGGCGTTTTGGAGGATGTTGACGAAGGTTTCAGTGAGGTGGCTGGGCTGCATCAGGAGAGCCGGCAGCGCCGGCGAGTAATCGCGCTCGATCTGGATATCGTAATGGACCGCGGCGGGAAAGACCTGGTCGATGGCGTTGTCGAGCGCATCGGCGACGTTGAGCCGCTCGAGCCTGCCTTCAGTCATGCGCGAGTAGCCCATCATGTCGGTGATGATGCGGTCGGAGCGCTCGACCTCCTCGCGGATGATCTTGATCTGCTGGGTGATGGTGGCCTTGCCCTCCTTGACATTGCGCTGGAGGTTGAAGGCGGCGTTGTTGATGATGCCGAGCGGGTTCTTGAGCTGGTGGGCGATCTCGGCCGCCAGCCGGCTGGTGACGCGGAGCTGCTCCTGGCGAAGGGCGAACTCGCGGGCTTCGTCCTCGGTGCGGCGCTGGCGGTCGAACAGCACCTGGACACCATAACAGCAGAAGGTGACCAGGAGCAGGATGGCGATCCGGAGGACGAGCGGCTCGCCCACGGTGTCGGACTCGATTTGGTCGAATCGATCGATCTGGGCATCCATGATGGCCGCCGCCGCAAAGGCGAACGTGATCAGGAAGTTGACCAGCAACTGCCAGGGCACGGTGGGGATGCTGATGGCGTTGCGGATGATCAGGCCGGGGAACATCCAGAAGATGACGCTGTCGTAGGCGCCGGGCAGAAGCGTCAAGGAGGAGAGAAACAGGCCGTCCAGGAGGTTGACCGTGAAAACGACCCACTGGATGAGGATCAGGGGCAGCTGGATCATGCCGATGAGCATGATGCCCGCGGCCACGTTCACCAGGAGATAGAGGAGGAAGAACCGCTGGATGTTTTCGAGCGCGACCTCGCGCATCAAAACCATGGTGACCGAATCCGTCAGGCGCGAGAAGAACAGGAAATAGAACACGCTGATGAGGGCCAGGGCCTTGACCGGGAGGCCGATATTCCTCTCGATAAACCAGATGCGAGCCGCATGCTGCTCGGGATCCGGCGCTTCGGTGGACAGAAGCTCGGAGAATCTGGAAATGGCCCTCCGGATCATGAACGAATGAGGCCGGCTGGGCCGGGATCCCCTCGTTGTTCGAGGCAATGAAGCGCGTGGGCGGCAATCTTCTCGGCGGGCCAGAGGCGTCCCACTCCCTGGCTGCCGCACGCCAGGAGACCTTCTTCGGGCCCGATGAATTCGGCGCCGCGAGCGCGGAGGGTTGCCGCATGAGCTTGAGTGGCGGGATGAAGCCACATGCGGCTGTGCATGGCGGGCGCGACCAGGAGCTTCGCAGATGGGTTCAGGGCGAGAGCGGTGCAGGTGAGGGCGTTGTCGGCAAGCCCGAGGGCCAGCTTGGCGATGGTCTGGGCGGTGGCGGGCGCGACCAACATCAGGTCGGCCTCATCGGCCAGGCGGATATGGGCGGGCTGACAGCATTGGGCATCGCCGTAGAGGTCGGTGACCACCGGGTGGCGGGAGAGGGTCTTGAATGGAACGGGGCTGACGAAGCGCTGGGCGTCGGGGGTCAGGATGACATGGACCGCGCAGCCGTTCCGGGTGAGGAGGCTGGCGATGTCGACTGCCTTGTGAGCGGCGATCGAGCCCGTGACACCCAGGACGATGCAGGGAGGTTGGTTCATGAGCGCAGAGGGTGTGGGATCGATTCAAGGATCGGGGATGGGAGGGCGGAGACGGGTTGGCGGCACGTGCGCATCTTCTCGGCGTCGATGATGGCCTGCATGTGGCGGACATCTTCGGGAATGGTTCGGCTGACGACCAGGTAATCGAACAGAGGCCACTGGGCGATTTCCTGACGGGCGATGGCCAGCCGCTGGTGGCGTTCCTGGGAGGAATCGGTGTCGCGATGCCGCAGGCGCTGATCCAGCACGTCGAGGGACTCGGGCGCCAGGAATACTGTGACCAGGCATCGCTCGAGGGTGGGGTTCCGGGCGGCCTGGCGGCGAACCGTGGCGGCGCCCTGGACGTCGACGGTCAGGATGATGTCCCTGCCCTGGGCTAATTTGGACTGCAGCTCCCGGTTCCAGGTGCCGTAGCGGTGGCCGTAGACGTCGGCATGCTCGAAGAATTCGCCAGCCTGAACCTGCTGCTCGAACTCGGACGGATCGAGGAAAAAGTAGTCCACGCCGCGGCGTTCGCCGCTGCGAGGGCGGCGGGTCGTGCAGGTGACGGCCCGGCTGAGGTTGGGGTTGGCCAGGAGGAGTTCGTGGCAAAGCGTGGTCTTGCCGGCGCCGGAGGGCGCGGACAAGACGAGCAGGAGAGGAACCGGCTGGAGCATGGCGGTCATTCCAGTCACTCGATGTTTTGAGCCTGCTCGCGAAAGCGTTCGAGCTCAGCCTTCAGGAGGACGACTTCGCGGGAGATCGCGGCGTCGTTGGCCTTGGAACCGATTGTATTGACCTCGCGGTTCATCTCCTGGGCCAGGAAATCCAGGGTGCGTCCGACGGGTTCCCGGGAGGGCAGGGTGTGTTCGTATTGTTGGCAATGGCTCTCGAGCCGGGTGAGCTCCTCCGCGATATCGGTCCGGTCCGCCCAGAGCACGATTTCCTGCTGGAGCCGCGGATCGTCCATCCGGATGGCTTTGAGGCCGGCTTGGCGGAGGCGATCAGCCAGTTGCCGGCGGTAGCGCCGGACTGCGCGAGGGGTGAGGCGCCGGATGCGCGCGATGGCTTTTCGCATGCTGGACATGCGGCGGGCCAGATCGCGGCTCAGGTGAGCGCCTTCGCGGGCGCGCATGGCGGCCATGTCGGCCAGGGCCTGGCGGAGGGCCTTTCGCAGCATCGGCCAATAGCCGGCCGCCGGGCAGGCCGCGGCATCGATCTCAAGGACGCCCGGAGATCGAAGGATGGTCTCGAGGGCCGGCGTTGGAGGGATTCGGATCTGGTCGGCCAGGGCGCGGAATTGGCGGGCGTATTCGCGAGCGAGGGCGGAGTTGAGGCGAACGCGGGCCAGGGATCGCCGCTGGCTTTCCTGCAGGGCGACGCGGGCCGTCAGACGGCCTCGAGCCATCCAGCGGCTGATTTCGTCCCGGACCTGCGGCTCGAGCGGATCCAGCTCCCGGGGCAACGTGAGGACGATTTCGCTCTGTTTGCGGTTGACCGAGCTCAGCTCGACCGTGATCTTGCTGCCGTCCTGGCTGCATTCCCCACGCCCATAACCCGTCATGGAATTCATGGCCGATCCAATATGATCAATGGCCCGATCGCATGCGAACAAAAAGTGCAGCCGGACCCGCGCCCCGCGCCCGGGCACTTTGAGATTTGCTTCGAGGGATGTCTGAACTAACTTGATCGAGGCATGATGTATCTCACGCAAGACCTGCATGTCCGGGAAGTGGTGCGGCTGTTGCCCCCCGGGGCGCTCAAACAGGAGATGCCGCTTTCGGAACCGGCCAGCCAGACGGTCTATGAAGGGCGCGAGGCAGTGGCGCGCATCCTTCGTGGAGCGGACTCGCGGATGCTGGCGGTGGTCGGTCCATGCTCGATCCACGATGTCGAGGGCGCCCTCGAATATGCGCGGCGGCTGAACCGGCTGCGGCAGGAGCTGGCGGATCGCTGCTGCATGGTGATGCGAGTCTATTTCGAGAAACCGCGCACGACAGTGGGCTGGAAAGGATTGATCAACGATCCGCATCTGGACGGCACGCACGACATCGAGACGGGCATGAAGAAGGCGCGGCGGCTGCTCCTGGCGATCGCGGAGATGGGGCTGCCGGCGGGGACAGAGTTCCTGGACGGGATCATCCCCCAGTACACCGCCGACCTGATCGCGTGGTCCGCGGTGGGAGCGCGGACCACGGAGTCGCAGACGCACCGGGAGATGGCCAGCGGGCTTTCTATGCCAGTGGGATTCAAGAACGGGACCGATGGCAGCCTGCAGATTGCGGTCGACGCCATGTGCGCCTCGATGCGGCCGCATAGTTTTCTGGGGATCGACCAGGAGGGCGTCACAAGCATCATTCGCACCACGGGGAATCCGGTCGGGCACATCGTGCTGCGCGGGGCGCGTTCGAAGCCCAACTACGATCCGGAGAGCGTGGCGGAGGCGGAGGCCAAGCTCGCCCAGGCCGGTTTGCCGGGGGTGATCATGGTGGATTGCAGCCACGCCAACTCCGGGAAGCAGCCGGCGCGCCAGGCGGCGGTGCTGCGGAGCGTGGTCAGCCAGCGCTCGGGAGGGACCCGCTCGCTGATCGGCGTCATGGTCGAAAGCTACCTGCTCGAGGGCAGCCAGCCGATCCCGCCCCGCCCGGCGGATCTCCAATACGGCGTTTCGATCACGGACGCCTGTCTCGATTGGGAATCGACCGAGCGGATCCTGCGCGAGGCCGCGGCGAAGTGGGTGTGATTCAGGCCGCGTCGCTGCCGGGGAACACGAGCAGGTTTTCGGGCGGGATGTGGATGGGGATCGTATCGCCGGGTCGTCGCAGGGATTGGGGGTTGGCTTCAAGGGCCTTGATGGGAGCGCCGGGCCCCAGCTCGAGCACGAACTGGTCAACCTCGCCCAGGTAATTCACGTGGACAATCCGTGCCGAGAATGCGTTCACAGCGGCCGGGCCGAATTGAACCGCCTCGGGGCGGAAGCCGATCCAGACCCGCTGCCCAGGATCGTCCGCGTGGGAAGGCGGGATCTGAATGGGGCCGAAGGATGTGTCGGCCTCAGAGAAGGATGGTGTCCGGGTGCGGACTTGGCCGGTGATCCAGTTGGTTTCGGCGAGGAAATCGGCCACGAATCGGTTGGCGGGGCGGCGATAGACCTGGCGGGGGGTATCGAGCTGCTCGATGCGTCCTTCGTGGAGGACGGCCATGCGATCGGCCAGGGACAACGCCTCTTTCTGGTCGTGTGTGACGTAGATGGTCGTGATCCGGGTCTGCTGATGAATCCGGCGGATCTCCTCGCGCATTTCGAGGCGGAGCCGCGCGTCGAGGTTGGACAATGGCTCGTCGAGCAGGAGGACGTCCGGCCGGATGACCAGGGCGCGGGCCAGGGCCACTCGCTGCTGCTGTCCGCCGGAGAGCTGGTTGGGGGATCGGTCCGCCATGGCATCCATCTGGACGATGGCCAGCGCCTCGGCGACGCGCTCCTGGCGCTCGGGGCCGCGCAGGCGGCGCACATCGAGCCCGTAGGCCACGTTTTCCCCGACCGTCAGGTGGGGCCAGAGGGCGTAGTTCTGGAACACCATGCCGGTGTTGCGGCGGTGGGGGGGGACGCCGTTCATGAGGCGATCGCCGAAGCGGATGGCGCCCTGGGCGGGCTGGTAGAATCCGGCCAGCAGGCGCAGGAGGGTGGTCTTGCCGCAGCCCGAAGGCCCCAGCAGGAAGAAAAGCTCGCGGTCCTCGACGCTGAGCGTGATGTCGCGCAGCACCGGGCCCGCGCCGAAGTCATGGCGGATGTTCTCAACGACGACGCGCATGGGATTCAAGGCGCAGGTATTTTTCCTGGGCCCATTGCTGCCATTGGATTTTCTTCTGATTTCGGATGACGGGGTCCTTCCAGGGGCCGGCCGCAAGGGCGCGCGCCTCGGCGTCAGTGATCGGGGTGCGGCCCAGGGCCTCGATGTCGGCGGCTTCGAGGCCGCGACGGATGACCGCCCGCCAGGCGCGCCGCAGCTCGGTATGCGTATCGACCAGGAGGGCGCCGACGAGAGCGGCGACCACTTCGCCGCGGGTGCGGGCCAGCGCGCCATCATATGCGAACGGCTGGGAGAGCTCGAACGGTGAGGTCTCGATGTTGCTGATCCCGCGGAACCGGGCATAGAAGTCGGGCCGAACAGCCATTCGCTCGAGCGAGTATCGCTGCGGCCCCTCGGGGTGCCCGCGAGGGAGGAACCAGAGCTTCTGACCGGGCTCGCCCAGCACGAAGGCCAGGAATCGTTCCGCAGCCTGACGGTTCGGGGCGCCTTTGAGCAAGGCGATGCCGTCCGGGACCAGGGTGGAGAAATCGCGGGGCAGGATGAAGGTGAGGTTGGTCCGGCCCGCGGCGGCGACCTGGGTGAATCCGTAGAAATCGATGGCCATGGCGTAGGCCGTTTCCCCCAGGGATACGTCCTTGGCGGTGGTCGCCGAGAAACGGTCGAATTTGCGCGTATTGCCGCCGATGCGCGCCAGGACGCTCCATCCTTTTTCCCAGCCGAAGGCTTGGATAAAGCACTCGAACATCGTGCTCATGGTCCCGCTGTTGCGGGGATCGCCGGCGCCTACCCAGCCGCACAAAGCCGGGTCCGCCAGCTGCTCCCAGGTGGTGATTGTGGGCAGGCCGGTCAACCGCTGGATGCGCGTGCTCTGGAGGATGCCGAAGCTCGAAAGCGCCGCGCCAAACCAGCGCCGCTGGGGATCGTAGACGTCGACCCCGTTGGCGGTCTGGGGGATGCCGCCGATCACTTCGGGGGGCAGCGGGCACCTTTCCGTCAGGCCCTGGGCCGTCAGCCGGAGAAACGGCTCGAGGCCTCCTCCGAAGAAACAATCGATGCCAATCCCGTCCGGCTTCCGAGCGAACTCGGACAGGACGAACCGCAGGGCATCGGTCGAGCCGCCCATATCGCGCCATTCGACCTCGGCCGGCTCCGCGAAGCGCTCCTCGCAGTGGCGGCGGAAGGCCTCGCGGAATTCGTGGCGGATGGACTCGTTGTGGGGGCTGATGACGATCACTCGGGCGGCGCCCATCGCATCGGCGAGCCACCCTCCCAGGGTCAGCCCCACCACACCGTAGACCAGGACGACCCTGGCCATGAGCCGGAACTCCACCATGGGCGGCCGCTCGCGAATCGCGGAGCGCTATTTCTTGATCACTCGATAGAGAATCAAGAGGACGACCCCTCCGCCGGTCGCCAGCAGAATGCTGCCCAGATTGAATCCCGTGACGTCTCCCAATCCGACGCGGGTCCCGATGAATCCGCCCAAAAACGCGCCGGCGATGCCGATGAGGATGGTGACAATCAGCCCGCCAGGATCTTTGCCGGGCGTGATGAACTTGGCCAGCGCGCCCACGATGAGGCCCATGACGATCCAGGATAGGATTCCCATAATTGATTTCCTTCCATTACTGTTGGCTTGCCATCGTTCCCGAGGTTCAAAAAACAGCGCATCTCCCGGACATCCAGGACCCGCGCTGCCTTCCGCAGACCGAATGAGACCAGCCGCTTGGTTGTATGACCCGCCTTCAGTAGAACTCGCGATTGCGGCGCTGTCGAGCCATAATCGGCGGCGCTTGGCGACGCGGCGGGTTTGCCCCCATCAGCGCGCGGAACCGCCTGGCTCAAGAAGCCTCCGGTAAATGGCCAGGTCGCTGGCCAGAAAACAGCAGAACACCACCTCGGGCGCGGCGGGGTTCCGCTCGATGAAGCCCCGGGCCGTCTCAACCGCCACCCGCGCCGCCTCCTCGGCTGGATAGCCGTACGCCCCGGTGCTGATGCAGGGAAACGCGATCGAGGCGAGCGCGTGGTCGACCGCGAGCTGGAGAGACGATCGGTAGCAGGAGGTCAGCAGCTCCGGCTCGCCCCGCCGTCCGCTATGCCATATCGGCCCCACGGTGTGGATGACGTGCCGGGCGGGCAGCAGGTAGCCCCGGGTGATCCTCGCCTCGCCAGTGGGGCATCCGCCCAGCCGGCGGCATTCCTCGAGCAGTCCCGGCCCCGCCGCCCCATGAATGGCCCCGTCAACGCCGCCACCGCCCAGCAGGGATGAGTTGGCCGCATTCACGATCGCATCGACCGCCAGCCGGGTGATGTCGCCCTGGATTAATCGAATGAGACTCATATCGCTATGGATTCGGTCGCTTTGCCGGATTGTAGCCTGTTTCGAAGCGTGCGCAAAGGCGAGAAGCAACAGCCCAGCGCCGTGAAATACCCGGCTGTGCAGGGCAGGATGAGCCGAGCTGGTTGCGGGCGGGATTGAACGGGATGCGATCCGAGGTCCTGGCGCTCAACCGGCGCATCCGGCCGCCGCGTCAGAGCCCAAAGCTGAAAACGGCGAAAATCCCTTCCCCTGCGGGTAGTAGATCGTCTCAGACGGAGCGCCGACCAATGCACCCGCCCAGCCCTGCCGACGGCGGCAAACCGGTCGGGAAGGTGCGAAATTCAGCTATGTCACGGGGCTGGAATTTCAGATGAGCTGCGTCCGCGGAGGATCGGATTCTCCGGATGAGGGGGAGGGCCAGAGCCGAAGCGTTTCCAGGACCGCGCGGACCCGGGGAACCTCGTGGGTGCGGAAGAGGTCTGTTTTTCCGAGGGCGGCGAGGACGGCAAAGAAGGGCTCCGCGCAGCGAACCTCCTCGCCGAAGCATTCGAAGGCGTGGGGCAGGGCGTGGCAGATGGGGCATCCCAGGGCGCGCAGACGGAAGGTATGCAGGAAGGTGCGCATCTGGAAACGGATTCGCTGGGCGCTGTCCCGAAGGTTGCGGTAATAGAATCCCAGGCCGGGATCCAGAATGATCCGCTCCAGCCCCTTCCGCTGCGCCAGCTCGATCTGGCGGCTGAAGAAATCTCGCATGGTGTCAATGGGATCGGCGTCGAAATCGAGGTCGCCGACCTGGCGGACATGAGGGCCTTGAACGTAGCAGACGATTACGGCTGCCTCGCGGGCAGCTGCCAGATCGAAGATGGCGTCGATGTGGTCCACGCCGGTCAGATTGATGACGTTGGCGCCGGCCTCTAGAGCGGCGCGGGCCACGGCAGGCTGGTAGGTCTCCACAGAGACCAGAATATCGTGGGCGCGCAAGGCGCTGACGACGGGCTGGAGGCGGCGCCACTGGGCGGACTCGTCCGCGCGAGCGGCGTGGGCGAGAGTGGATTCCGCTCCCAGATCGACCATGTCAGCCCCCTGGGCGGCCAGGACGCGGCCGCGACGGATCGCCTGCTCGGCGCTCAGACAAACGCTCTCCCGATACCACGAGTCGGGAGAGAGATTGATCGCGCCCATGATAACGGGGCGCGTGTTGAAGGGAAGGGGCCGGCCGCCCAGGCTGAACTCGCGGACCTGGAGAGGCCCCGACTGCAAATAATCCGCGGCCATTTTGGCCAGATCTTCCAACGCGAGCATAGAAAATCACCTGGCACGCCCGGCAGGGATCGAACCTGCGACCCGCGGATTAGAAATCCGCTGCTCTATCCGACTGAGCTACGGGCGCGCCCTCCACCCAAGGCATCAATCCCCATTGAACGACGGAATGGCAAAAAAATCAACTGAGTTCGCCTGCCCCCAGCCGCACAATAGGACTTGAGTCATTTGGGTGGGATTGTCATATTATGTCCGAGCGCGGCCAAGGCTGCGCTCGAAAATCCGCGGTAGCCAGGGTAGCTCAGGGGTAGAGCAGAGGACTCATAAGCCTTTGGTCGGGGGTTCAATTCCCTCCCCTGGCACCACCTTCCATTTCCGGATTCGCGCGTTTCTTCAGCGGGGTGCAGATCGTGACCTACTGTCTGATGTCCAATCACATCCATCTGC
>CAYWIM010000023.1:0-53356 GCA_964458325.1 uncultured Verrucomicrobiota bacterium | reverse complement strand
GCTCGCTCGTCGCGCCTTGCCAGCTCGCCCAATCCCCTCCAGCAAAATCGGAATTAATTTTTGCACAGACCCTTAGGTGTCCACCCTTCAGATTTTCCGAACAGCCGAGCCAACGGACCCGGACCGGCAGACGGCCAAGAGCGACCCGCCTCCTGCCATGGCCGGCTGCGCCAGGCTGGTTAGCCCTTCTGAATCATGTGCTTGAGCAGGTCGCCCACGCGGCAGCTATAGCCCCACTCGTTGTCGTACCAGCCCACCAGCTTGAAGAACCGGTTGTTCAATTCGATGCCGGAACCCTTGTCGAATATCGACGACGATTGGCAATGGATGAAGTCGGTGCTGACCACTTCGTCCTCGGTGTATTCGAGGATGCCTTTGAGATAGGTCTCGCTGGCCTTCTTCATCGCAGCGCAAATCTCGGCGTAGCTGGTCGGCTTGACCGTGCGGACGGTCAGATCCACCACCGACACCGTCGGGGTGGGCACGCGAAACGCCATGCCCGTCAGCTTGCCCTTGACCTCGGGGAGCACCAGCCCGACCGCCTTGGCTGCGCCCGTCGTTGACGGGATCAGGTTGATCGCCGCGGTCCGGCCGCCCTTCCAGTCCTTCTTGCTCGGTCCATCGACAGTCTTCTGGGTGGCGGTGTAGGAATGGATCGTGGTCATCAGGCCTTCCTCGACGCCAAAGCCTTCCTTGAGCAGCACGTGGACCAGCGGCGCCAGGCAGTTGGTCGTGCAGGATGCGTTCGATATCACATGATGCTGCGCCGGATCGTACTTCGCATGGTTGACCCCCATCACAACCGTCAGGCAGTCGCCCTTGGCGGGGGCGGTGATGATGACCTTCTTGGCGCCGGCGGCCAGATGGCCCTTGGCTTTCTCGACTTCCGTGAACAGGCCCGTCGATTCGATCACCATGTCCACGCCCATCTGCTTCCAGGGAAGCTCGGCGGGCGACTTGGCGCTCACCACCCGCATCTCGCGGCCGTTGACCACCAGGATGTCCGGCTCGGCTTCGGTCGCCTTCTTGCCGGCCGCCTGGGCCTTGGCCACCGCGTCGGCCGACACCTTGCTGCCAACCGTGCCGTTGAACCGGCCCTGGATCGAGTCGTACTTCAGCAGATAGGCGAGGTTGTCGGCAGGCACAATATCACCCACCGCCACCACCTCGATCTCCCGCCCCACCATGCCTTGCTCAACCAGCGCCCGATACACCAGCCGGCCAATCCGTCCGAACCCGTTGATCGCAACTTTCACTGCCATAAGATTTCTTGATTTAATGGTTTATGCACTCTCACACTACGAACTCATGATTCTACGGCCGCAACCGGTGGCGTCAACGAGAATTCCAAGCCCTAGCGAAGGCCGGCCGGGCTCATGTCCATCTCCGGGGTGAAATACAGAATCCGGCTGCAGTTGGGGCACTGCACGAGCTCCTGGCTGGTCCGGCAGGAGATCAGCACCTGCGGCGGCAGGATCATGTGGCAGCCGCCACAGACGCCGCGTTCGACGCCGACGAGGACGCGGGCGCCGCGGTGTTTAAGGAGGCGTTCGTACTGGCCGCGGAGGGTGTCGCCGATGCCGGCGGCGATGCGGGCGCGCTCCTCCTGGAGGCTGGCCAGCGCCTGGCGCAGCGAGGCCTCGCGTTCGTCCATGTCGGCGAGCTGCTGGTCGACCGCCTGGCTCACTTCATGGTCGGCGCGGGCGGCGACCTCGAGCTCGCGCTGATGCTGCTCCGATTTCTCCATCAGATCGAGCTGCCGGTCCTCGATCTGGAAGATGGCGCGTTTGCAGGTTTCGATCTGGTGGGTGAGGGCCCGGTACTCGTCGTTCTTCTTGGTCTGGTACTGCTGGATCGAGTACCGGGCGATCGTCTCGCGATGGGACTCGATCTCGAGCTCGAGCTCCTTCCGGTGGCTTTCGTTGGTCTTGATCTCCTGCCGGATGCCATCGAGCCGGCTGCGCGCGGCCTCGGCCCGCTGACGCAAGCCAGCCCGCTGCGGATCCAGCGACGAGATCTCCGCCTCGACGGCGAGGATCTTCTGATCCCGCTCCTGCAGTTCGACCAGTTGACGAATGACTTCGCGCACGCGGTTTAGGCCCTGACCCGAGCATAGGGAAATTAGGGCGATGGAGCGGGCAAGTCAATGCGCCAAATCAGAGAAGCCAGAGAATCTCCCGGCCTCGTTCTCGTTACCTCGGCGGCGAGGCCCCCCCGCCCTCTCCCCCTCGGTCGGCGGGGGAGAGGGTGGCCGAAGGACGGGCGAGGGGGAAGACTGCCGGGGAGGCTGGCTCTTTGGCCCAGGACCAGCGAAGCGCCCAGCGGGACCGCGAGGAGCCCACTAGCCAGAGCGCCGCAAGGATCAATCCGCCGTTTTCGAGCAGCTTGCGGCAGACGTTGACGATCCCCGCGCCGCAGCCGCAATCGAAGCGCACCTGGCAGAACGGGATGCCCTGCATGTCCGCGATCGCGCCGCCGCGGCAGGCGATCATCGCCGTGAAGCCCGCCAGCATCGCCAGGAGGACGGCTGCGGCGCCGCGGCCCGCCACGCCGATCAGGAGCAGAATCCCGCAGAAGATCTCGAACCAGGGGATCGCGCCGGCCGCCAGGTTCAGCAGCCAGGGCTCCGAGATCGCGTCGTATTGGCGGATGAGCTTCAGGAAGGCCACGGGATCCAGCACCTTGGAGATACCCATGCCGATGAACATCGCCGCCAGAATCGCCCGGGCGGCGATCCCCAGGATGTCGGGGAGGTTCCAGGGCCGCGGATGGGGCGAATGGTTCATGGGGACGGGGCCGGGTTTGGGCTCAATCCGATGCCGCGGGGACCCGATTCGATCGGCTGGCCAGCCTGCTGCCACGCGGTAAAGCCGCCGGTGTAAATCCAGATCCGATCACCAGGCACCCCCGCCTCTTGGAGCACCACGGCCGCAAACTCGCTGTCCTCGCATTCGCCACCGGTGCAATAGACGACGATCTGGCGGGCGGCCAGCGCAGCCGGCAGGAGGTCGGGCAGGTACTGGCTCATCCGGTAATGATCGAGCTGCCAGGCGCCCGGGATGTGGCCGGCCTGATACTGCGAATCGTCGCGGGCATCGACGAACAGCACCTCGCCTCGCGCCACGCGGGGATCTTCCAGGAGCGCGAGCGCCCCTTCGTGCGACAGGGCCTGAAGGCCTTTGGCAGCAAGCCGGTCGCGGGCCGCGTCCGGCCCCACCGCGCCGGGAGCGGCCGCTGGGCTGCCGGGGAAATAATTGCGGCCCAGCTCGATCCCGCGCGGGGAAACCGCATTGGCGAACCATCCCAGCGCGCCGCCGACCGCGGCGACCAGAAGGGCTTCAATCAGGACGATCCGCGGTTGGTTCCACATGGTGGGTCAGGGATCGCCTGCCGCTGGCCGATCGAGGAAATTCATCTCGATCGTCAACGGGCAGCGGGGCCGGGCATGGGCAGTCCGGGCGGGACCGGCGCGGGGATGATCGGCGCGGGCGACACCAACCCTGGAACCGCGGGGGCGGCGGGCGGCGGGCTGGCCACCGGCGCCGGGGCTGATGGCAGGCGGATCTGCAGGACCGGCACCTCGATTCGCGGAAAATCCGGGTGATTGGTCTCGATCGAGAAAAGGACGTTCTTGCCTTGCGGCACTTCGAACAACGCCGGAAAGGCCAGCGCGATATTGAAGACTTTGCCAGCCAGAGTCTCCTGAACGGTCACGGTGACATTCTCCGCGTTGACGATCTTCGGGTTCGACAGCTTGAGGGCAAACTCGGTGCTGTTGCGGACGATGATCGAGCGGGCCTGGACGTTGGGCAGCGGGCCGGCCGGCAGGACGATGTGCTGCGGATTGACCTGCACCGGCTGAACCACCGAGGCGAACACCGTCACCTGGACGGGCGGCAATTTGTCCGTCGAAGGCTGGAGCGTGGCCACCGCCTGGATGGCCCCGTAAGCGAGCGGCGGCACGGTCTGGATCACCAGCTCGAACTCCTTGCCAGGCCGGACGGGCTTCAGCTCGGCCCGAAAGCGGGGATTGTTGATCTGCGGCGGCTTGAAATCGACCGGATCGTCCGTGTTGTTCACGATCCGCACGCTGCGCGTCTCGGCGGCCTGCAGGTTCGTGATCGCGCTGTAGATGACATAGGAGGGCGTGACATCGATGGGCTTCCACACCGTGCCCTGCAGCTGCAGGACGACCGACGGCTGGCCCGCCGCGCTGCTGGTCACCATCACCGTCTTGTGCAGGGGACCGCTGAAATTGGCGGTGTTGAGCTGAAACGTCAGCTTGCTGCTCTCGCCCGGCGCCAGCTGCCTCTTCCAGTTGCTCGCCGTGGTGCACCCGCAGGAGGGGCGCACATCGCGAATCTCCAGCGTCTGATCGCCGGTGTTCCTGTAAACAAAATCGCAGCTCACGACTGAGCCGGCGGCGACGCGCCCGAAATCGTAGGTCAGGCGGTCGAACTCGAGTCTTGGGCCCGCCGCAGCAGGCGCGGCCGAAGGGAGCACCGGCACCGGCACGGGTGGAAGCCCCTCCGCCGCTCCAACGCGCCCGGCATCCGCGAGGATCCACGCCAGGCTGATCCATGCAACCCATTGACCGCCGATCCGCCCATGCCATCCCAACCCACTGCGCGGCCTGCACCCGGCCCGCAAGCCGTCGCCCGGGATTCTCGAGGTCTGCGAAAGATTCAACATGCTTTTCATAAATTCTTTTCGCGGCCGGCCGCGGGCCTTCCCGCCGCGGCCCCGGGGGCTCCGCCCGACCGCGCCACGCGAACCGGCGGACCTTATGCCGCCAGAGGCGCCATCCCTTGGAATACTAGGCCGGCAGCACAAGCGATGCAAACGCAAAAGCCACCCCCGGCGGCGCCGCCCTCCCGGGTAACAGTCACTTTTGGCGCAAAGGGGCGCGGCGGGCATTGTCAGAGGACACTGGCTCGTGGTATAGGCATAGGCAGACGAACGCAGAACCGCATGATTCTGGCCAACGCAATCCTGATCGGGCTGAAGGAAATCTGGGCGCACAAGTTCCGGTCGCTCCTGACGATGCTGGGCATCGTGTTGGGGGTGGCGAGCCTGGTGGCCATGGCGGCCATCGTCAAGGGCATGGAGAACGGGATGAAAGAATCCCTCATCGCCATGGGCGGGCTGGACAAGGTGCTCATCCGGGACGAGGACGTGCCGGTCTATCAGCACCATCTGCAGGATCAGGCGCCGGGACGGACCCTGCGCGACGTGTATGCCCTTCAGTCGAGCGCGCCGCTTATCCGGTCGGTCTCCCCGGAGATGTCGCTCTACCGGGTCGAGGTGTCGCGCGGAGGGAAAAACGTCTGGCCATCCGAGGTGGTCGGAGTATGGCCTGCGGTGCTCGAGATGAACCTCTACGAGATCGAGCACGGCCGCTTCTTCACCTCCGTGGACGAGGACCAGGCCCGCAGCGTCTGCGTGATCGGAACCGGCATTCGAGACGCCCTGTTCGGCTCCCCGGAAGAGGCCGGGCGCGATATCATCCCCCTGGGAGAGCGGATCCTGATCAATTCCCAGCCGTTCACGATCGTCGGCATGTTCCGCCATTACGAGAGCGAACAATCGCGGAAGCTGCGCGAGCAGGCCCAGAGCCAGCCGGACAGGAAGACCAACGGCCCCGTCCGCATCCGCGGCTTCCGCTCCCGCCACTGGGATGCGTTCTGGCGCAAGAACAACGTCGTCTACATGCCGCTGAACACGATGTGGATCAAGTTCCGATCCGCCTCCGGCACGGGAGGCATCCCGGATCCGCGCCTGACGGACATCGACATCAAGGTGGCGAGCGTCGAGCAGCTCGAGCCCGCGCTGCAGCAGGCGCGAAACGTCCTCCTGATCACCCACAACGGCATCGAGGACTTCGAGTTCCGCACCCAGGAGAACCAGGTCGAGGACATCAACACCCGGATCCGCAACGCGCGGATCAGCGGCGGCATCATCGCCGGCCTCAGCCTGCTGGTGGGCGGGATTGGGATCATGAACATCATGCTGGCCAGCATCAACGAGCGGATCCGGGAGATCGGCACGTGCAAGGCCATCGGCGCGACGGGGACCGCCGTCTTTTTCCAGGTCCTGGTCGAGAGCCTGGTGGTCGCGATGCTGGGCGCCATGGCCGGCCTGGCCGTGTCGCTCGGATTCGTCCGGTTCCTCGAGTGGATGTCGCCCACCCAGAACTCGCCGGTCATCACGGCGCTGCCCATGATCCTGGCCGTTTCCTTCAGCGCCGCAGTCGGCATCGTGGCGGGCCTGTTTCCCGCGTTCAAGGCCGCCCGGCTCGATCCCATCCAGGCCCTTCGTTTCGAATAGCCAGCCCGACCCGGCGCGCCTCAAGGCGGCAGCGGCGCTTGGGGATCGATGACGCTGCCCTCCCAGATCGCCACGCCGTTGGTATACACCAGCAGCCGATGCGCGCTGCCGGGCATGGGCGGCTCGTTGACGCGCGGCAGCCAGCGGGCCAGATCGCGTTTGGCGGCGTCGAATCGCGGGTTGGCGGCCAGGTTGCTCCATTCGTTCGGGTCGCCCCGCTCGTCATAGAATTCCTCGGAGCCGTCGGCGTACCGGATATAGCGCCAATCTTCGGTGCGGACGGCGTGATTATCGTGGTTATGGGTGGTGATGGCCGGCCAGGGCCGGGGGGCGGCCGCGTCCCGCAACTGCGGCGTCAGGCTGTGCCCCTCGATCCCGTCCACCGGGGGCAACCGGCAGAGATCGATCAACGTCGGATAGATGTCGAGCAGCTCGGCCGGGCGCCGGCAGCGTCCGCCAGCCGCCACGCCCGGTCCGGCAAAGATCAAGGGAACCCGGGTCGAGCGCTCCCAAAGAGTGTTCTTGCCCGTGATCCCTTTTTCCCCGAGATGCCATCCATTGTCGCCCCAGACGACGACGACGGTATTGGATTCGAGGCCGGAGCGCTGGAGGGCGTCGAGCAGGCGGCCCACCTGGCTGTCCATGAAGCTGACGCTGGCCAGATAAGCCCGAACCAGCGGGGCCCACTGGTCTCGATCCTGCAGCCAGGCCAGCCGCGGCTCCGGCAGCTTCCAATGCAGGAACGAGGCGAACCGCGGCAGATCGTCGCGATCGCCCGCGCGCACCGGGGGCAGCACCAAGCGGTCCGCCGGGTACAGCTCCAGCCAGCGCGGCGTCACATAGCACGGCACATGCGGAAGGAAATAGCCGACCGCCAAAAAGAACGGCGCCGGCGGCGGCCGTTCCAGCTGCCGGATGGCCCAATCCGTAATCACCCAGTCCCCCTTGTCCTCGTCCCGATGCGGAAACGAGCCCCAATCCACGAGCGGATTCGGATCGGGGGTCTGGACCAATTTCTTCGCCGGCCGGGCTCCCACACCGCCCGGCGGCCCCCAGACCCGGAATTCCTTTTCCCGCTCGCGGCCGGGCGGATAGCCCCCATGCCAAATCTTGCCCGTGGTGAGGGTGTCATACCCGTTGGCCGCGAAGTGCTGGGGCAGGCTGATCCGCTCCTTGAATCGCTCGGCCGTTCGAAACCATGGCGCCAGCGCATAGACGCCCGTGGTCGAAGGGCGCAACCCGGTCAGCAGGCTCGTCCGCGACGGATTGCACAGCGGTGATTGGCAATGGGCGTTGAGAAAGGCCGTCCCCCGCCGCGCCAGCCCATCCAGGTGGGGCGTCTGCACCTGGGGGTGCCCCCCCAGACAGCCGATCCAATCGTTCTGATCGTCGATCGCGACGAACAGGACGTTCGGGCGGGACGGAAGGCGCGCTTCCTCGGCCGCGACCTCGGCGCCCATTGCCGGCTGGGCCCCTGCCGCTCCCAGCGCCAGCGCCATTCCGAACGCTTCCAGTTTGCGGTTGTGAATCATGCGGTCCCTTTCCTTGAGCGCTTTCCGGCTCGAGCCATCGCGCGACGATGGGCGGATCCGCAAAAGCCGAACCCGGACAGGCTGGTCATGCAATGCTTGTGGGGTTGGTTGTTCGATCGTGCCGCCGACGATTTCGGCCCATTCCCGCCCCGGGGTCAAGGCCGATTCTCATGCGTCTCGGGGCGCCGGGATTCCTTTCGGGCCAAATCCCATTGGCGCATGGTTTCGAACAGGACGGCGCCCAGGACGACCGACCCGCCGGCGACCGTCCTGATCGAAGGAATTTCCCCCAGGATCAACGCGGCGAAGACCGCGCCGTAGATGGGCAGCAGCGTGGCGATCACACTCACTGTGCGGGCGGTGAGGTGGGCGAAGCTGTTGTTGAAAAGCGCCTGGGGAAGGGCCGTGAACACAACTCCCAGCAGGACCAGCTGACGCGCCGCCAGGCCGTCCCACTGGCCGACGCCAGCCGCCCATGCCAGCGGCAAGGTCGCCACCGCGGTCACCACGGACTGGTGAAACATCATCACCGATCCCGGACACCTCCGGATCTGATGCCGGTTGAGCAGGTTCCGGGCGGCGAAGAACAGGCCGGAGAGGATCCCCCAGGCGATCCCGCGGGTCGCGTCGCTCGAGAGGCTGAACTCCGGCACCATCAGGCCGATCCCGGCAAACACCGCCAGGGCCACCGCCAGATCCGCGCGCCGGAACCGCTCGCCAAAAAACCACGGCTCGACCAGCGATGTCACCACCGGATAGGTGTGGAGGGCGACGATCGCCACCGCCACCGTCGCCACGCGAATCGCGTGGAAATAGGTCAGCCAATGCAGCGCCAGGCACAGCCCCATCGCCACCACCATCGCTCGATCCCGGCCTGGCACGATCCGCACGCTGGCGCGGGTCCATCGCAAAAAAAGCCCCAGGGCCACGGCCGAGACCACCGAGCGGCCGCAGATGATCTGGCTGACCGGCAGGTGGATCAGCTTGGCAAACAGAGCCGTGCCGCCCCACAGCAGGACCGCCAGATTCAGCTCGAGCCAGTTGCGCGTGCGCGGGTTCATCGCCGCCCCTCTCTGCCGCAAGCCCCATCCCTTGTCAATCCAGCCGGCAGGCCGCCATCTTCCGGTTGACGCTTGGCAGCCCCGCGATAGACTTGAGCCCACATGAATCGAGCCTTTCCGGTGAGCACACTCCTCAGAGCCGGGCCGCTCGGCCTCATCCCGCCGGCGCCCCCATAATCATGGACGACGCGACCGACCAGGAGCTGATCGCACGCTGCCGCCAGGGCGACGCGTCCGGCTGGGATGCGCTTTTCGACCGATATTACGCGCCGGTGGCTCGATTCCTTGTCCAGTCGACCTCGGACTTCACAGCGGAGGACATCGAGGAGATCTGCCAGGAGACGTTTCTGACCGCCATCCAGCATTTGGAGTCGTTCCGCGGCCAAAGCCGGCTGCAAACGTGGCTGTTTCGCATCGCCGTCAACAGAGCCAGCGATTTCCGCGACCGCCGGCTGGCCGCCAAGCGCGGCGGCGGTCAAGTCACCGTCCCGCTCGACCTCCAGGCCTCCGATGACGCCTTGCCCATCAATCCCCCGAGCCCGGACCCGCCACCCGATGCGCAGTTGATCCAGTCGGAATTGTTCGTCTTGCTGCGCAAATCGCTGGACTGCCTCGGCCGGGATTGCCGCGAGCTGATCGACCTGAGATATTTCGGCGAGCTCAGCTACGAGGAGATCGCCCGCGAGCTGGACCTCAACCCGAAAACCGTCAGCTCCCGGCTCAGCCGGTGCCTCGACCGCCTCGAGACCCTCATCCGGAAGGAGCTGGCCAGGGAGAAATCTGGACCGTTTCCCGTCTAACGAGTATGGGCTCCGACATGGAACGATGGGTCGAGCGATGGCTGCGAGATTATTCCGGCTGGCAGCGCGATGGCATCCGGCCGCCTGCTGCCATGCCACCCGGTGTGCGCGCCCAACTCCACGCCGAGATCGCTCGCCATTGGCCGCAGCCCAGGCCATCGTCCGTTTCATCGGCTTTGCGGTTGGACTGGCTTCGGGCCCGCTGGCCGCGCATGGCTTGGGCGAGCGGTTTCGCCCTGCTGGCTCTCCTCTTGGCTGTCGTTGCCCTGCCCCGAAAGGAATCTTCCCTGCCAACCCTCGAGGCTGCCCGCAGCGCCCCCGCGGCCCATCCGATGCCGGACAGCATCAGCGCTTCCCAAGTCCGGCTCCTCTTCGAGCGCGCGGCCCAGACGCCGGAACCGATTGCCATGGCGCCGCGGCCCCTGCCGGCCCGGAGCCGCGCCGCCGCGCCCGCCGCGACTTCGATTCGCCAATCCGCCATGGAAACCGAGCCTCCAGCCAGGCTTCTCCTCCGGTTCCACTGGGAACAGGACGGAGGGATCGTGCGTGTCCGCGACGCGGACGGCTCGGTGTATGTGGGTCGGACCGAGGTGCATCCGGCATCGCCGTTGCCTCCGGATCGGCCGGGGCCGGCGTCATCGCTCGCGGCCGCCGCCCCGAAAACGCTCGGCTCGAGCGGCGCGATGCCGAGCACCGGCTCCGTCCTTCGGATAGGCCAGCCTATTGCGTTCACCGTGACCGGCACCAATCGCACGCACCGGCTGCCGGTGACCTT
This sequence comes from uncultured Verrucomicrobiota bacterium, assembly GCA_964458325.1. Classification (GTDB taxonomy): domain Bacteria; phylum Verrucomicrobiota; class Verrucomicrobiia; order Limisphaerales; family UBA1319; genus JAGMXM01. The sequence continues at coordinate 42,861 of CAYWIM010000023.1, read as the reverse complement.
GACCGGAGAGCTGCGGGCCACCCAGGCATCGCAGCCGCTCGAGATCCGCGGGCGCCTCGAGGTCGGCGCGCATCGAGCCCCCTTCGCGGCGCGCCTCGCCCCAGAATCCCCGCCTGGTGATTGACAAAGCCGATTCCGAACCCGGTGGATCGGGTTTGGGTGGTGGCGGGGGATTGGAACCCCTCACTTTGGCCTACGGCGGCCAGCTCAGACGATAGAAGGCAGCCGGGGGCGGAGCCTCGAGGTCCCGGAAGTCGTCGACGACCTCCAGCGCCCCGCTCTCCGGCGCGCGGTTCGTGGAAATCGTCACCCACAGGCCAAGGTCGACCGAACGCTCCAGATAATAGGTCCATCCCGGCGTGGCCGTGAAATGGAGCCGGACGGAGCCGCCGCTCCAGGTGGGCGCGCCCACGAATTCGGCAGCGGGAATCGAGCCGATATTGACGATGGTGACCCGGCCGGTCGCGCTCCCGCCGCAACCGTCGTTCAGGGTGTAATGGAACTGGTCGGTCACGCTTCGATGGTATGCGTAGGAGACGGACCCAGCATCGATCGAGAGCGGGATGCCTTTGGTGGTGGCCCGATCGATGTCCGCCACCGTGAGCGCGTCGGCGTCCGGATCCGAGCCGTTGTCGATGAGTGCCTGGAACGGAATCCGTAGCACGGCGGGAGCGGTGTTGGTAAACGTCAGCGGGCTGACGGCCGGTGCGCGATTGACCCGGACAACACCGTTGGAGGCCAGCGCACCGGTGTGCCAGTTCAATCCGGCGCCCAGCGGCGGCAGATTCGAGCTTGCGAATGCGCCGCCGTACGACGGGGCCGCGAAGAGCGCGAAGGCCTCGCCGCCAACCAGCGCCGCCCCCGCGTTGGACACCACGAGCGAGCCGCCATAGCCGAGGGCGCCGGCGGTCAGGACAATCCGGTCCGACAGCGGGGCGCCTCCGTTGCGATCAATCTCCATGACGGTGCTCCCCTCGAGCGCCAGCCCGTCGTTCAAGGTCAGGACGCCGATCGAGACCCCCGGAGCAATGGCGCCGCCGCTCTGGACGGCGACGGGGCCCGCGATCGTCCCCGCGCCTCCGAGGACGCCGCCGATCACGGTCACGCGGCCGCCGCCAGTGCCCGAGCCGGCCGAGTTGTTGACGAGCAATCGGCCGGCCGCCACCGTCGTGCCGCCGGCGTACGAGCTGGCGGAAGCCAGGCACATCGTGCCCGGACCCGCCTTGGCAAGGGCGCCGTTGGCGACGGGAACATCGAGGCAAAGGTCCACGTCGCTGGCGCCGTCGCCGACATCGAGCGTCCGCGCGCCGCCGCCCAGGTCGATGGCCCCTGAGATTCCCGTGCCGCTTCCCTTCCGGATCCGCGCCGCGGCATCGGCCAGCGGGTGAAAGGCGGCGTCCCCGCTCATGAGGATTTTCGCGGGCGCCGAGGCATGGGGCATGAGGAGCATCGTGTTCAACACGAGCGTGCCGCCCGCGAGCGTGAACACAGAGCCGGGGTCGACCTGGAGGGTGTGCGCGTTCAGGCGGCCGCTGCCGCCCAGGAGGGCCGGGCCGGAGAACTGGGCTGAGATCCGGCCGGCATGCACGACATCGGCCGAGACATCGGCCCGGTAGTCGGGGTTATAGTTGATCGTGAGCGTGCCGCCTGTGATGTGGAGCGTTTCCCGCATGTAGAGCTTGCGGATGCTGTGCGAGCCCGAGGAAAGCGTGACGGTGATGTTGGCGCCGGGCCGCTCGAGGATCACGGTGTCGTATTGGCCGGAAGTCGGGCCGGTTCCGGAGGCGCCTGGCAGCCGCGCAATCGGCAGCGGCCCCGTCGCGTAGGGACGCGCCTGATCCGGCGGTGTCACGGGCGCGATGGGGGCCTGACCGCTGTTCCAGTTGGCCAGCGTGCTCCAGTTGCCGCTGCTGTCGTGCCACCAGACGGCCGGCGCCAGGTAGTTCCGGACATACTCGATGTCGCCATGCGAGACGTCCCCGTCGACCGTCGCGTCGACCGCGTTGAATCCGGGAATCGACACCGTGCTGGCATATTGCCAAAACGACCACGGCTGGGCGTTCCCGTAATCGTCCCAGGGACCGTAATACAACGACAGAACCGAGTAGGTTGTCTTTGGGGTGCCGGTCTGCACCGGGATGGCCCCCGGGTTTGTGTTGTCGGAGTAGCGGGCATTCCACAGGACCGGGAAGGCGGGGCCGATGGCGCTCGGCGCGCAGGCGGCCGGCTGCGCCAGCGCGTTGCGGCGCGCGGCCGCAGCCCCCTGCAAAATGCTCGAGTAGTTTCCGTTGATATACATGCACGGACGAATCCGCATGGCCGCGTACAGCCGGTCCGAAAAATCGATGGCGAACTGGGCCAGGGCGTCGCTGCCCGATCCCGCCTCCTGGTCGAACACGGGAATCAAGTATCCCGGCCGCATCCACGCGCCCGCCATCTGGATGAAATGATCGGCCTCGTCGGCTCCCGTGTTCCCGGCCACATCCGGGCGCGCGAAGTGGTACGGGCCGGCAACCATCCCGGCGGATGTGGCCCGCTGGATGTTCTGGATAAATCGCGGATCGTCGTACCGGTGCGCCAGCGTCGCCACAGTACCTCCTCCCGGCGTGCCTTGGCGCTGATCCACCCCGGTCGTGCCGCCCCGCGTCGCGCGGATGAAGACGAACTCTCTCCTCCCGGCGGCATAGGCTGCGTTCCAGTTGTCTTGAGAAATGCCGGTCGAGGACGACCCGCAGTTCCAGTAGGAAATGTCCGATCCCAGCGCGCGCTGCTGGCCCGAAGCCGGAACCGCCGCGACGATGAGCGCAGCCGGCACGGCGGCCAGGAGGATCCTCATGCCCATCACGCGGGCAGACCATTCCGTCGTCTCGCGCACAGGCGTCCGGCGGCAATCAAAACCGTTTTCATAGCTCACCACGATGTCAAGCCTAGCCAGCGCGAGGGGCCAGGACAAGCGGGAGCTGTCCGAACATTCCGATGCCGGAGCGGCTGGGGCAGGATGAGGGCCCATACAGAGCGTCAGAAGTCCACAACGCCGGGTCAGGGGACCCGGCCTACAGAATCGTGCAAGCCGCGCGCCCTCACGCGGCGTGACTTATGACGTTGTGTATAACAGGGGCCGCCTGGTTTGATGATCCGGCATGCGTCACGGCCTCAAGTGGCGGTCGAACCAGTCGGCGAACAGCCGGATGTCCAGAAGCATGGTCAGCCATCCATGCGATTTGCCGGGGCGCACGACGATCTCGACGGTTCTGCCCGCCGCGCGCGCCTTGTCCCGGAACCACTCGGATTGCTCGAGCGGCACCAGGGTGTCCGCGTCGCCGTGGATGATCAACACCGGCGGCAGATTCGTCGTCACGTGCTCGATGGGCGACAGCTCACGGCCGATCACCTTCCAGATCGCCAGGTTGGTCGAGTCCGGCCCGAACGCGCGCACGAAACTCCGCGGCGGACCTCCATCGCCGGGATTTTCCGTCGATTTCCCGAGGTGGAGCAGGTCGGTGACAGGGAAGAAACAGGCGACGGCCTGCACGGCGCTGGATTCGCGATCGATCGGATCGGCGGCGTCGGATGAGCCCGGCCCGCCTCGCGTGGCCAGCAGCAGGCTCAGATGCCCCCCGGAGCTGCCGCCCGAAACCCCGAGGCGCCCCGGATCGATCCCGAACTCCGCCGCCCGGTGGCGGACGAATCGGGCCGCCCGCTCGACCTGGGCCGCAATCGACATCACCGTGAACTTCGGCTGCGAACCGTGGTGAACGGCCAGGATCGTGTACCCTCGGCGCAGCAGGGGCGCCATCAGAATCGGCCGGATCCCATCCGGACTGGATCTCCAGTTCCCGCTCACCATCACCAGGATCCCCAGGCCGTTCGGACGGTCCGGGCGCAGCACGTCGATCACCAGGTCCTCATCCTGCTCGTGGCCATAGACGATTCCAGCGCGCAGCTCGAAGTCGGGATGGAAATACCACCAGACCCCGCCCGCAGCAGCAGCCACAAGCAGCAGCAGCCCCAGCAACGCCCAGCCCGCCGTTTTCATCCCTCGTCGAAGTTTCATCAGATTCCCACCGGACGCCATCAGCGCAACAGAGTCTCGAGCAAGCCGAAAGCGGTCCGGCGCACCTCCTCGGACCTCTCTTCGAGGCGGCGGTAGACACCGCTCCAGCCCGGATCCGATTCGTGCTGCTCGCGCCAGAGAGTCTTCAGGACGCGCTCGATCCGCTCGACCTCGAGGAGGGCGGATGCGAGGCTCTCGCGCCCCTCGGGCAAGTCGGAGATGTCGCCGACGGAGAATCGGCTGATCTGCTTGCGACCCCGCACGGCGTGCAGAAGGATCACCACCGTCTGCTCGTAGGCGAACCAGCGCCGATGGAGCATGTCACCCAGGAAGGGATGCCGGATGGCAAAGAACTCGGATCGGGGCCGCTGGGTGAACTGACGGATCTCGCGGGCCTCGTCCGGGAACCAATGATACAGCAGAGCGAACGTGCCGTAGGTGTCGATCAGCTGCTTGGGATTGTTGTGGTCGGCGGCGATCTCGCCGATGCAGACGTCCTGATCCAGCTCGCCGCAGATCTCGGGCAGGTCATGGAGCCGGCTGAGGACTTCCTGGCCGACGCGGCTGCCATAATTGAAGTCGCCGGGGATCAGCCAGTAGACATCCCGCGGGCCGCCCCGCTCGAAGGCCATCCCCAGACCCGCATACCACATCTGGCACGTGTCCACGCACCACGCATCCAGGAGATCCGAACATCGCGCGATCGTCCGCGTGCGGAACCGCAAAAACGGCCGGCGGCGCGCCTGGCGGAAATAGGTCTTCCGGTCCATGACCGTGATGGGGCGCGCATACGTGTCCGGACGCGCCGCCATCCGCGCGACCAGATCGTAGAGCGGCTCGAGGTCCCTGAAATCGTCCGGCGACTGGAAGGGATAGATGACCACCGGGTGGATCAGGCCCGCCGCAGTTCGGACAGGGCGAATCGGGCGGCGCGAAGAGGATGCGCGGCCATGCCGGCGAGCGGTCGTTTGCATGGATCGAGCATGACGGACCGCCCCGGCTTTTCCAAGTTTATTATAGGCTGGACAAATCCGGCCGATCTGGAATGAAAGGCGATGCAAACTGGATGATATCCATGAATCGAACCCGTGTGTTTCTGAGTGTGGCCGCGGTCCTTGCGATGGGATGGGCGGCCTTTCCGTGTCGATTGTCCTCGGCCGAAGCGGCCCCGGGAGGCTGGAGCCAATCGCCAGGCAAACGGATCCTCTATTTCACCAAGTCCTCCGGCTTCGAGCACAGCGTCGTCAAACGGCCCGCCAGCGGCGACCTGAGCCATTCGGAGAAGGTCCTGACCGACCTGGGCCGGCAGCACGGATTCGCCGTCACCTGCACCAAGGACGGCCGCATCTTCTCCTCGCCGGACCTGGCATCGTTCGACGTGTTCGTGTTTTACACGAGCGGGATGCTGACGGAGCCGGGCACGGACAAGCAGCCGGCGATGACGCCCGAGGGCAAGCAGGCGCTGCTGGACGCCATCCGCCGCGGCAAGGGATTCGTCGGGGTCCATGCCGCCAACGACAGCTTTCATGTCCAGCCCGATCCGCCCGACAAATCGGCCCGTTTCAAGGCCTATGGAGCCCAGGTGGATCCCTTCATCGCCATGCTGGGCGGCGAGTTCATTCGCCATGGCCCGCAGCAGGTCGCCACCATGCGGGTGGTGGACTCCCAGTTCCCGGGCCTCGAGGGGGTGCCGGCCCAGTTCGATTCTCTCGACGAGTGGTACACCTTCAAGGATTTCGCGCCGGACCTGCACGTGATCCTGGTCCAGGAGACACGCGGGATGAAAGGGATCGACTACCAGCGCGCGCCGTTCCCGGCGACATGGGCCCGCCGCCATGGCCAGGGCCGCGTCTTCTACACCTCGATGGGGCACCGCGAGGATGTCTGGACGCACCCGCGGTTCCAAAGGATCCTGCTCGGAGGTCTGGGCTGGGCCGCGGGCAACGTCGATGCCATCGTGTCGGTCAATATCCAATCCGTCACGCCCGGGTACCGCGAGATCCAGCCCGAGGCTGAATCCAAACCATGAATCCACGATCGAAGATCCGCTGCCATGCGCCATCCGCCTCCGCGATGCGCTGCCTGGCAGGCGGGTTGCTCTCCATTATGTTGCCATCGCTGACCGCAGCCGCCCCCCCTGAGCGGACCGCCATGGATGCGCGGTATCAGTGGGATCTGGCCCCGATGTATGCGGATGCCGATGCCTGGGACGCCCATCACCGCCAGCTCGATGCCCTGGTATCGACCTGGGCGGGACGGAAAGGATCGGCCGGGCAGTCGGCGGCATCCTTGCTCGAAACGCTCCGCCTCCGCGACCAGCTCAATATCCAGATCGAGAAACTGTCGGCCTACGCCATGATGCGGCGGGACGAGGACATGCGGCAGGCGGCCGCGCAGGCGCTGTATCAGCGGGCGCAGACCCTGGCCGTGCAGTTCGAGGAGTCGTCCGCATGGTTCCAGCCCGAGCTGCTCGCCGTCCCCGAAGAGCGGCTTCGATCCTGGCTCCAGGAGCCCGGGCTCGAGATTTACGCTCACTATTTCCACGATCTGTGGCGCACTAAAAAACACATCCTGACCCCGCGCGAGGAGGAGCTGCTGGCCATGGCCGGCCAGGCCACCGAGGCGGCCGCCGACGCATTCGGCCTGCTCAGCAACACGGAGCTCCGCTGGCGCAGCGTGAAGAATCCGGCCGGCGAGGATCAGCTCGTCACGCCCCCCTCCTTCCTGCAGGCGATGTACTCCCCTGACCGCAGGTACCGGCGCGATGCGTTCGCCGCGCTGCACGACAGCTATCTCGACGCCAAACGCACCCTGGCAGCCACCCTCGCGGGCGCCATGCACCGGGACTGGTTTTACGCCAAGGCGCGCCGCTACCCCACCAGCCTCGACCGCGCACTCGATGCCGAGAACCTCCCGGCCAGCGTGTATCATGGTCTGGTTCGGACCGTGAACGAGCACCAGCATCTGCTGCACCGGTTTGTCGCGCTCAAGCAGAAGGCGCTGCGCCTCGATGACGGCGTGCATTTCTACGATCTGTACGTGGACGTGGTCCAGGGGCCGGAGCGCCAGTATACGTTCGAGGAGGCGCGCCAGAGGGTGATCGAAGGAGTCGCCCCGTTCGGGCCCGAGTATGCCGGGTTCATCCGGCGCGCATTCGACTCCCGGTGGATCGACGTGTTCGAGAACCAGGGCAAGCGCGGCGGCGCATACAACATGGGGACCTATCTCTCGCCGCCCTACGTGCTGCTGAACTTCAAGGGCACATTCAACGACATCTCCACCCTGGCCCATGAGCTGGGCCACGCCGCCCAGAGCTGGTTCGCCCGCGAGAATCAGCCGCCCGTCTACGCCGGCTACCCGATGTTCACGGCCGAGGTCGCCTCAACCGCCGCGGAGATCGTCTTCAAACAGTCCATCCTCGACCGCACCACCGCGCCCGCCGAGCGCGCGCTCCTCATTCACCAGATGCTCGAGGACATGCGGCAAACCGTCTTCCGCCAGACTCAGTTCGCCGAGTTCGACCTGGCAGCCCACACGATGGCTGAGCAGGGCGAACCGATGACGGCCGATGCCCTCATGAAGGTCGGCCGGGAGATTTACGCCCGCTATTACGGGCCGGACTTCGTCATGGATCCGGGACTCGAGGTCGAGTGCCTCCGCGTGCCGCATTATTACCGGAGCTATTATGTGTATCGCTACGCCAACAGCTACTGCGCTGCGGCGGCCATCGCGCGCCGAATCCTCCGCCAGGAGCCCGGCGCACGCGATGCCTGGATGCGATTCCTGAAGACCGGCAACAGCCGCTACGCCATCGATATGCTCAGGGATGTCGGGGCGGACATGACCACCCCACGCCCCATCGAGGAAGCGATGGGATTGTTCAAACAGTGGCTGGACGAACTCGATCGGCTGCTGGCGCACGAGGCTCTGGCGGGCCCACGCTGATTTGCAGCCATCGATGCGGCGTCCACGGAGTGGCCGCCCTACCTTTTCGGCTTACGGCTAATACGGAAGGGCAGGCAGCAGAAAATCAGCGGTGATCGGCCGCGCCATCCGGCCGCTGGGCAGGATCGCCGTGGCCGATACCAACCGGCTCACCAACGCCGGCGCGCGGTCCACCTCGAACACCAGGTCGGATGCTGCTGAAAGGTTGACCGGAAGGGAAATCGACCGGACCTGAGTTGGCGTGGGAGCGGATGCGGCCGATGCCAGGGAAGCCTCGCCAAGCCGGTCGAAGGTGCGGGCATATCCGATCCCGAAAAGCAGGAGGCCGCAGACAGCCAGTGTGTAGGCGCCGGCAAAAACCGGCTCGAACCAGGGACCCTGGAGCCAGCGTTCCCAAAACGTTGCCGGCGCTGCGTTGGGATCCAGCCGCAATCGATCCAGCACACGCCCAGGCAGATCGTCAAAGTAGCTGGGAGGAGGCACCTCATGACGCTTCAACGCCAGGAGCGAAGCCAAACACGGGTTGTGATCCGATGACGTCTTCATGGCTCGACCCGATGATCTCTATGGCAAAAAATCCATCAGAAACACCTGCAGTTGCTGCCGCGCATAGTAAAGCCGGGACCGCACTGTCCCGACATTGCAATTCATGATCCGACCGATTTCCTCGTGGGACAATCCCTGAACATCGTGCAGGGTCACCACAGTCCTATGCGTTTCGGACAGCTTCTGCATAGCCATGTTCAATTTTTCCTGAAGTTCGTGCAGGTTCAGGTCCCGGCGCGGCGTCTTGTCCGAGATCAGTGCGATCAGGTCCGGATCATGCTCAGCCTGCAAATCCAGATCGTTCAAGCTGAGCTGGTTGTGGCCCTTTCGCTGCTTGAGGAAATTGATGGTTCGATTGACAGCGATCCGATACACCCAGGTGAAAAAGGATGAGTCGCCCTTGAAGTTCGGCAAAGCCCGGAATGCTTTGATGAACGCCTCTTGAACCAGGTCGTCCGCATCTTCATGATTGCCCGTCATGTGGTAGACGGTGGCGTATATGCGCTCCTGATACCGGCGCATAAGCTGGTCGTAAGCCCCCAATTCACCCTCTCGAGCTCTGGCAATCAGCGCCGTATCATCGGGTTCATCCGGGGACGTCGGAGTGGCCTGCGTCATTCGAGAGGCCGGATCGGTCATAATCCATTATGGGAGAACCCGCTGCGCATCGGAAACCGTGCGCAATCCCATCGAGATCCCGCTGCGGTGATCACTCATGGGCTGCAGCGCGCTCCGCCACGCTAGACGAGGCATCCGGCCAGTTGGGCCGTTTCGCGAGCCAGAAAACCAGCCATTTGCCCAAGGGCGTCACGGCTGAGGCTGGCTGGCATACCGCCAAGCTCTTGACGGGCGCTATTGACATAGTTTTGGATGATTCGGAGCGATTCTTCGAGCGCCCGATAACGATCTAGAACCCCTAGCAAGCCGGTCAGGTGGTCGGGAGTCCACTCTTGAATCCATCGGCTCAGGCAAGCCCGGTCCGGTCCGCATGCGCGCTCCAAGGCGACGATCACAGGCAGGGTCAGTTTCCCGTGCGCCAAGTCGGCTCCCAGGGACTTGCCCGTCATTGCCTCGGTGCTGAACAGATCGAGGCAGTCGTCGTAAATCTGGTATGCGATGCCCAGATCCAGACCGAACTGACGCAGCGCGCATTGCTGTTCGAGAGTGGCGCCAGAGACTTGCCCTCCCAGTTGGCAGGAGAGGGCGAACAGCTCGCCGGTTTTCATCCGCAGGATCTTGAAATACTGGTCCCGGGTCAGTTCGAGATTGCCTGCGAACCGGGTTTGGATGATCTCGCCGGTGCAGACCTCCTGGGTGGCCTCGGCCACCGCCCGGCAGATCGCGGTCGTCGGGAACTCGGCTGCCAATCGCAACGCGTTGGCAAAAAGGCAATCCCCAGTCAGGACCGAGATCGTCGGCCCCCATTGGGCGGTCAGCGTGGGTTGGCGGCGGCGCATGGCTGCATCATCGGTGATGTCGTCATGAACCAGCGTGGCCAGATGCACCATCTCGATGATCACAGCCACCGTCACATGGGAATCCCCGGCCACCCCAAAAACGCCCCCGCTCAGCGCCACAAGAGCCGATCGAAGCTGTTTGCCCTGGTTCGTCAGCGCGTAAGCCACATACTCCGCCACAGCCGGATCGAATGCCTCGACCTCCACCGCCAGACGCCGGGCAACCCCATCCAAAAAAGGTTCCACCGGCTTCACGATCTCCTTCCAGGAAGGGTCGGCCGCAGGCGAAGACGAGCCCGCGCCTGACGGGCCTCCCGCATTGGTGTGCGCCACCAGCATGTTGCACAAATTTAAGGTTGCCTTAAAGTCAAGTCAAACGGTTATCGGCCTGCCCCCGCACCATCTGGACCCGTTGACGCCGCCCATTCGGATCCCGCAGCCCGACCGCTCGAAGCCTGCCACACTTTGTTCCGCCTCGAATATCGTGTTGTCTCGTATCTCGCGCCCTGCTACAAGGATACAAGAGAAACGTCTCGCGCCTGCCAGTCGTCATGGCCGGCAAAATCGGATCCTATGAACACTCGATATTATTGGCTGTTGACCCTCGCGCTCTGCTCATCAAACACTCTTATGGCCGCCGACACCCCCGGCCGGCAGGCCCCTCGAGCCATGGCCCGGCCTGTTCAGCATACCCATCGCCTCAGTTACCTCGCCTTTCTCCCCCAGGATTATGGAAAGGAGCCGGGCCGCAAATGGCCGATGATCCTCTTCCTCCACGGCATGGGCGAACGCGGCGATAATCTCCAGCTCGTCAAAAGACACGGCCCGCCCAAGCTCGTCGATTCGCGTCCCGACTTTCCGTTCGTCGTCATATCGCCCCAATGCCCGCTCGGCACTTGGTGGCAGACGGAGCCCTTGCTGGCCCTCCTCGATGAAGTGATCGAAAAATACGAGGTCGATCCGCGACGCGTCTATCTCACCGGGTTGAGCATGGGCGGCTTCGGGACATGGTCGCTCGCGCTGGCCGCGCCCGAGCGCTTCGCGGCAATCGCGCCCATCTGCGGGGGAGGCAACCCTTACCCGCCCGTCGGATTCAATCCGGACCGGCTCGCCGCGCTCCGCACGCTACCCATCTGGGTGTTCCACGGCGCCAAAGACACCATCGTCAATCCCGCCGAATCCGAACGCATGGTCCAGGGCATGCGCCGATACGGCTGCACCGTCGATTACACCGTCTACCCCGAAGCCGGCCACGATGCCTGGACCGAAACCTACGACAACCCGCGCCTCTTCGAGTGGTTCCTCGAGCACCAGCGCCCGCTCAAAGTCAATCGGGACTGATTTCGCCGCTCGTGCCCTTTCCTGCTGTCGCTGCAGATATTACCCTGCGCTCCACGGCAGTCGCGCGCGCCGCTGCACCCCCAAGGCTACTGCGGGTCTTTGCGTTCCTTGCGGCAAAAGGCTCCTGAGCCTGACCTTGATTGCCGCAAAAATGCGGGGCGATCTCCGCACTCCTGCTCCCGGTGGATTACTTCTTCTTGGCCGGTTGCGTCTTCAAAACCGATTTCGCAATCGTGCCGTTGAATGTGTGGCGATACCCGATTCCGTAGTTCTCCCCCACAATTTCACCCTCGCCAAGTCCGTAAATCCGAGTTCCATCGTCAGCCAACTTATAGATTCGGTATGTGCCGACGTAAGGATGAGGATTTTTGGGGGAAGGGAACGATATTATGGGGTATCCGTCGTCTGTTACGCCCACCACTGTTGGCACCAGTTCCTGCAAGAAGAACTCCACAAAGACGACCTCTCCATTCGCGGCGGTCGTAACGCTGGTTCCGTTTGCCTGAATGCAAAAATTGCCATCTAAGATTAAATCGCCCGATGATTCTTGAATGCCTTTGCCCGTGTGCGAGGCGATCAAATCGGCGATGCTAGTGAAGGAGGCCGGAAAACTTGGACTGTTAAAATCGATGTCAATCAATGTGACCCCTTCGACCGTTCCCTTGTAGGGCAAGAGATCGCCTGCCTGGATCGAGGGTGCGGCCATCCCGCCAATCAGAACGGCGGAAGCCAGGGTGAACAAAGCATGCAAAACGGAACGGCGAAGGAGCAGGATCGAGTTGGTCATTAAACAATAGGGTTCGCTGATCGGCGGGTACCGTCAGCACTTTCCTTACAACCTCCATAATCAAGACGCGGATGTCAATCTTCAATATTAGTGGACAATGCAAAACAAAGAATGGCCCAATTCTGGACATCTGCTGGTACGGGGTTGAATTTTAGGCAAGTTTTTACTTGGTGTTTGGCCATTGCAGCATGTATATGGCTGAGCAATGACTCGGGTTGGCATTGGATACGATGTGCATCGCCTGGTTCAGGGGCGCGCGCTGGTGCTGGGCGGCGTTTCCATTCCGCACCCGACGGGTTTGGATGGGCATTCGGATGCGGACGTTCTGATCCATGCGATAGCGGACGCCTTGCTGGGCGCCCTGGGGGAGCCGGACATCGGCCACTATTTCCCGAACACAGACATGCGCTGGAGGAACGTCGCCAGCGCCATTTTTCTCGAGGAGATCGGCCGAATCGTCAGGCAGCGGCGCGGCCGGATCGTTAATGTGGATGCGACAGTCATCGCGGAGCGTCCCAAACTGGCCCCCCACATCGGCGCGATGAAAGAGAAGATCGGGGCGGCGCTCGGATTGGCCGCCGGTCGAGTGGGGTTGAAGGCAACGACCAACGAGTGCCTCGGGTTCATCGGACGCCACGAAGGAATCGCCGCCATGGCGGTCGCCTCGATCGATCTGCCCGAGGAGGGGATCTGACCGGTTATGCCCAAGGCCGAGATCAGCTGGAAGCGAGAGACGCCCGACGGCGTGCGGTGGCAGGTGTATGCCCAGCATGTCGGAAGCCGATGGCTGTTTTACCGCCGGGAGCGCCGCTACGACCAATGGCAATCCCTTACCGATCCGCCCTTGGAAGATTGGCTCGAGCTGCTCGACGGGGTCCGGCGGCGGATCGCACGTCGGCTGCTCCGGCCCGAGGAGGAAGACCGCGTGATCGGAAGCATCCGAACCCAATATCCGGAGGCGACTCTTTGATGCAACCCCGGCCGCTGATCCTGATCACCCCCAACGCGCAGCAGCAAGGCGCAGAATTCCGCGACGCATCGCTGAGCCTGTCCCAGAACTACAGCCTGGCCATCCAGGAGGGGGGCGGCCTCCCCTGGGTCCTGCCGCTGACGGTCGAGACGGACGACGCCGCCGAATGCGTGCGCCGCTGCGACGGCGTGCTGCTCTCGGGCGGCGACGACGTCCATCCAGGGCTTTACGCCGGCCGGTTGCCGGCCCGGTTGCGGCGGACGGTGACGGCGGAAGATCCCCGGCGCGACGCCCTCGAGATCGCGCTGGTCCGGGAGGTGTTTCGCCAGCGCAAGCCCCTTCTCGCAATCTGCCGCGGGCAGCAGCTTCTGAACGTGGCGCTGGGAGGGACCCTGGTCGTGGACATCGGATTGCAGCGGCCCGGAGCCCTCGATCACCGCCGAATGGACCGCAAGAACGAGCCCGTCCATGAGATCCTGGTGGCGCCGGATTCGATCCTGGCGCAGGCGCTGGGCCGCACGCGATCGGCCGTCAACAGCACCCATCACCAGGCAGTCGACCGCGTCGCCGAACCCTTGCGGGTGACGGCGGTGAGCCCGGATGGGCTGATCGAGGGCCTCGAGTTGCGCGGGGAGGCCCAGGGGTGGACGCCCTATCTGGCTGCCGTCCAGTTCCATCCCGAAAGGCTGTTTCGCGCCCACCCCGAGTTCCGCCGGCTGTTTGGCGGTTTTGTCGAGTTCTGTCGAAACCACAGGAGATAGCACGATGAGCGCAAGAATCATGGTCGTGGATGACGAGCCAGACCTTCGAGGTCTTTTGGCCGCCTTTCTTGCCCAGGAACATTACGAGGTCGTGGAGGTCGAGGACGGCGCGGGTTTGCGCAAGGCGCTGGGCGGGCCGCCGCCCAACGTTGTCCTGCTCGACCTCAAGCTGCCCGATGCCGAAGGGCAGGATCTGCTCGTCGAGATCCGGAAGCAGTGGCCCCTCTGCGAGGTCATCATTCTGACCGGGTATGCGACCATCGATGCCGCCGTCTCGGCCATCAAGATGGGCGCCTACGATTTTCAGAAGAAGCCGTTCGACTCCAAATCGCTCCTGGTTTCAGTCGAGCGCGCGATCGAGCACCAACAGCTCAAGGAAGAGGCCGGCCTGCTTCGCCGCGCCATCGCCTCGATGAGCGGCACCAGCGCGCCGATCTTCCAAAGCGCGGCGATGAAGACGCTCATCCGCACCGTCGAGCGGGTCGCGCCCAGCGAAGTCCCCGTGTTCATCAGCGGCGAGAGCGGCACGGGCAAGGAAGTCATCGCCGACCTCCTGCACGCCCTCAGCCCCCGCAGCTCCGGCCCCTTGGTCAAGGTCATCTGCGCCGCGCTCTCGAAGGACCAGCTCGACGTCGAGTGGTGCGGCTCCGTCGCCGCTCCGGGCCGCGGCCCCGGCCGCACCGGGATCTTCCGCCAGGCCGAAGGCGGCACCCTGCTTCTCGACGGCATCTCTGACATGCCCCTCGAAGCACAAGGCATCCTCCTCCACACCCTCCAGGAAAGGGAATACCGGCCCCTCGGCGCCCCCGAACCGGTCCGAGCCAATTTCCGCATCGCCGCCCTGACCAACCAGCCGGTCGAGGAATCCCTGCGCGGCGGCAAGCTGCGCGAGGACCTCTTCTATCGCATCAATACCGTCATGCTCCACATCCAGCCGCTGCGCCAGCGCCGCGAAGATATCTTGCCCCTCGCCAACTCGTTTCTCAAACGCTACGCCGCTCAGGCCAACCGGAATTTTCTCGGCTTCACCCCGCCCGCCATGGAGATGCTGGTGCGATGCGACTGGCCTGGCAACGTCCGGCAGCTGCAAAACGAGGTCCAGCGCGCCGTCCTCATGTGCGATGGCCCGGTCATCGACACCTATGACCTGTCCGTCGGAAACCCCGCTCAGGACTCGGCTCCGGCCTTGCGCGAGCAGCCCTCCCTCACCCTCATGCAGGCGATGGAGCGGAGCACGATCGTCCAGATCCTCGAGGAAACACGCGGCAACAAGCTCGAAGCCGCGCGCCGGCTCGGCATCGGCCGCCAGACTCTCTACAACAAAATCAAGCTCTACCGGATCTCGAGCTGATCCGCATCCAACAGCCCGCCGCGACGCTTCGCCGCGCCACGCGCCCAAGAGATCGCGTCACTCCTCGCTTCGGGGATCAAGCGCGTCGCGCAAGCCGTCGCCCAGGAAGTTCAGCGCCAGCAGCGTCGCCACCAGGATCCCGGCCGGGCATACGATCAGCCACCAGTATGTCCGGAACGGATTGATCTGCGTGGCGCCGTCGGCAATCAGGGATCCGAGACTGGCCTGCGGCGGCTGGATCCCCAGCCCAAGATAGCTGAGAAACGACTCGCTCAGCACCACCGACGGCACCGTCAGCATCAAATAGACAATCACCACGCCGCTGATGTTCGGCAGGATGTGGCGGCGCAGGATCGACACGTGCCCGGCTCCGAGGGCGCGGCTGGCCTCGACAAAGCTCCGGGTCCGCAGCGACATCACCTGGCCGCGCACGATCCGGGCCATGGTCAGCCACGAGACCGCTCCCAGCCCCGCAAACAGCAGCAGCATGCGGACCGTTCCGCCGCTGGCGGGCGAAAACCAGCGGGCAATCCACTGGCCGAAATACTGCTCGAGCGTGGTGATCAGCACGATCACGAACACGATCGACGGCAGGGAATAAAGCACGTCCACCGCGCGCATCATCGCGTGGTCCCACCGCCCCCCCACGTAGCCGGCCGTGGCCCCCCAGAGCACGCCGATCACCAGGCTCACACCGGCCCCCACCGCCCCCACTACCAGCGATATGCGCGTGCCATAAAGCACTCGTGCCAGCAGATCGCGCCCGTGGACGTCCGTCCCAAACCAGTGCCGTCCATCCGGCGGCGAAAACTGGTCCGCTGATATCGCGTCCGGAGCATAGGGCCAGAGCCATGGCCCGATCGCCACCCCCACCAGCAGTCCCGCCAGAACGACCGCGCTGGCCACCGCCGCCCGATTGCGTCGGAACCGCCGGACCGCGCGCCGCCCAGGCGTGTCCGCGCCCCGCGCCGGGGCCGCGGGGATCTCCGGCCTCCTGTCCGGCGCGGTCGCCGGCGACGATGGCTCGAGCGATGGCCGGGGATCATCCATGGCGAGTGCGGGGATCAAGCCAGAAATGAATGCAATCGACGGCCAGGTTCAGCACCAGGAGCAGGGCCGCATACAGCAATACCAGCCCCACCACCATCGGGTAATCGCGATTCAGCGAGCTGTTCACCAGAAACACTCCGATCCCCGGGATCTGGAAGATGCTCTCGATCACGAACGAGCCGGTCAGAAGATCCGCCAGCAGCGGCCCTGCATACGATACCACCGGCAGCACCGCCAGCGGAAAGGCGTGGCGCCATAGAACCGCCGATTCGCTCAGGCCTTTAGCCCGCGCCGTCGTGATAAAATCGGCCGTGAGGGTCGACTGCATCCCCTCGCGCATCAACCGGCTGACGCGCCCGGCAAAATAGATGCCCAGCGCCATCACGGGTAGCACCGCATGGGCCGGCGTGCCCCACAAAGCCACCGGAAACAGCCGCCAATGAATGGCCAGGCCCATCACCAGCAGAGGCCCCACCACGAAGCCCGGTATGCATACCGCCAGCAGGGCGACGAACCCGCCCGCCATGTCCTCCCACCGATGCCGCCGAACCGCCGTGAAAAACCCCAGCGGTATCCCCAAACCCAGCGCCATCCCGAACGCCGCGCCGCCCACGATCAAGGATACCGGCAATCCCTGCCAGATGATGTCGTTCACCGTGTGGCTGCGATATTTCAGGGACGGGCCGAAATCGCCCCGAGCCAGCCCCCCGATATACCGCAGGTATTGCCGGCCGATCGATTCGTCCAGGTGATATTTCGCGCGGATGTGCCGCTCGATCTCCGGCGAGGCCGGACGCCGCTCGCGGTCGAAGGGGCCGCCGGGCGCCACCCGCACCAAAACAAACGCCAGGAACGTAATCACCAGCAGCAGCGGCGGCAGGAACAGGATGCGTTTGATCAGGTCCATGCGCGCTTCGCTACGGCTTCTGATCCGGCGGCTGGCCCGGGCCTGCCGCCGGCGCGCCCGGGGAGGCAGCGGCGGGCTGGAATTCGGCGGCTCGCCGCTGGATGCCGGCGGCATCCTCGGGCCCGAGGTGCGGGGCGATCCGCTGCCGCGCGGCGGCAGCAGCGGGCACGCCATGGCGCTCCGCCAGGACGGCCCAGTAATACGCCTCGCGCCAGTCGTGCGGCCTGCCCCGCCCGGCCGCTATCATGAGCGCCAGATTCAGCTGGGCGCGCCCGTGCCCCTGGAGGGCGGCCAGGTGAAACCATTCCGCTGCCTGGCGGTAATCCTGGCGGAGCCCGCGCCCCTCATAAAACCGTTCCGCCCACTCGAACTGCGCCTGAGCATCGCCCGCCAGCGCCCGCTGCTGGTCCCGGTTGACCGCGAGGGTTTGGGCGTTCCAGACCTGGAACGCCAGCCGCTGGGCCCGCTGGGCGCCATCTCGAAGAAAACCCGGCGCCTCCGGATTCGACACCAGCCACCGAATGATCTGGATCAGCCTGCCCATCGCCACGCCAAAGCATAGGGGAGACCGCGTTCGTCCGCCATGAAAACGTTCAATCCGCCGCCGGCGGCCCGTAAAGCCCCAGCTCGGCCAGGGCCGGCACAGCTGCCGCCCGGGTGATGCGGAGGCGGACGCGCTCGGTCGTTGCGGGTTCGATTCGGATGAGGCGGCGGTTGCCGATGCTGGTGCCGGAGGCTATCTCGATCCACCGCTGGTCCCGCCATTGGTCCAGAGCGAACGCCTCGATGCGCTGGCCCAGGGCCAGCGCCTCGCGCAGCTCGATCAGACCCACCGTGACCGGCCGGCCAAAGGCCACCACCAGCTCCGGGGTCATCACGCCGTCGTCGGTCGTCCAGTACGTGTTCCGGTCGCCATCCCGCAGCATCTCCCCGCCGAACCGGGCGGCGCCGCCGCGCACCTGGCCAGGCTCGATGCGCGCCCCCGCCAACAGGTTCGTTGCCAGCGCCGCCTCGCGCAGGCGGCGGAAACCCGCCAGGGCGCGCCGGTCGATCTCCGGAATCCGGCCGCGGCGGTCCGGAGGGATGTTCAGGTTCAGACAGGCCCCGCGGCCGACCGACTGAAGATAGATATCGAACAGCTGGTCGGGCGTCTTGACCCGCGCATCTTCGGCCGCGTGATAAAACCATCCGGGCCGAATCGACACGTCGCACTCCGCCGGCACCCAATGGGTTCCCGGTCGCTCTCCCTGGTTCAGATTGGCCCGCGTGTTCCCGGGGACGCCATCCCCGATGTTCAACGTCGCCCAGCAGGGCTCGCCAGCGATCCCGCGCTCGTTGCCCACCCATCGAAAATCCGGGCCCACATCGCTGAACATCACCGCGTCCGGCATCAGCTCGCGCACGATCCGCCGGGTGTTGTCCCAGTCGTAATACGTCCGGTTGTCGATGTTCCGCCGCTCCCGCGCCCCGCCGTAATAGCCATCGCCTCCGTTCGCGCCGTCGAACCATACCGTGAAGATCGGCCCGTACTGCGTCAGCAGCTCGCGCAGCTGCCGCCGATAATACTCGATGTACGCCGGCCGGCCATAATCGGCATGATTCCGATCCCAGGGGGAGAGGTAGACCCCAAACCGGATCCCGCGCCGCAGGCATGCGTCGGCCATCTCGCGGACCACATCGCCACGGCCGCCCCGCCATCGGCTGTTCTTTACCGAATGCTCCGTGTAGGCGCTCGGCCACAGGCAGAAACCGTCATGGTGTTTGGCCGTCAGGATCAGGCCCGCCATGCCCGCCTCCCGCGCCGTTCCCGCGATCTGATCGGCGTCGAAATCCGTGGGGGCAAACACTGCCGGATCCTCGTCCCCATAGCCCCACTCCTTGTCGGTGAACGTGTTCACCGTGAAATGAACAAAGCCGTAATACTCCATCTCGTGCCATTGAAGCTGCCGGGGCGTGGGCAGGGGCGGATGCGGCGCGGGATCGGCCGGAGCCGCGGGGGACGATGCAGCGCCGCCCGAAGGCAGCGCCGCCAGCAGCAGCACCGCAGCCCATCGCCCGGCGGCAGCCAGCCGGCCTTTCGAAATCGTCATCATCCGCCCATGGTAATGGGATGCGCAGCCCGACTCAAGCCCGAGGGCGCTCGGCCACGCCTGGATGCGACAGCCGATTTGACAGCGGCCACTCAGGCGATATAGTGCGTCCCGTTTGTCATGAGTCCGAATCCGCATGTCGCGATTGTCGGCGCCACCGGCGCCGTCGGTGCCGAGATGATCCAGACGCTCGAACGCCGCCGGTTCCCGGCGGGGCGCCTCACCTTGCTCGCCTCCGCCCGCTCGGCTGGCAAAAGCCTCCAGTTCCGGGGCGAGCCCCATCCTGTGCAGGAGCTCAAACCGGATTCGTTCCGGGGCATCGACATCGCGCTGTTCAGCGCTGGCGGCGGGATCTCGCGCGAGTTCGCCCCGCGGGCGGCTGCGGACGGCTGCGTCGTGGTCGACAACTCGAGCGCGTTCCGGATGGATGACCGGGTGCCGCTGGTGGTCCCGGAGATCAACGCCGCCGACGTCGCCGCCCACTCCGGCATCATCGCCAATCCCAACTGCACCACGGCGATCACGCTCCTGGCGCTCTACCCGCTGCACCAGGCCTTCGGCGTCCGCCGCATCTTCGCATCGAGCTACCAGGCCGTCTCCGGCACCGGCGCTCGCGCCATCGAGGAGCTCCGCCGCCAGGTCGCCCAGATCGTCGCCGCCCAGCCGGTCACCCGCGAGGTCTATCCCCACCAGATCGCCTTCAACGTGCTCCCCCACGTCGACAGCTTCCTCCCCACCGGCTACACCAAGGAGGAGATGAAAATGCAGAACGAGGGCCGCAAGATCATGCACCATCCCTCCTTCCGCGCAAGCGTGACCTGCGTCCGCGTCCCCGTCTATCGCGCCCACTCGATCGCCGTCAGCGCCGAGTTCGACAAGCCCGTCCGCCTCGACGCCGCCCGGGCTGCCCTGCGGGGCGCCCCCGGCCTTGCGATCGTCGATTGCCCGGAGAAGAACGAGTATCCCATGCCTCTGTTCGTGGCCGAAAAATACGATTGCGAAATCGGCCGGCTGCGCCTCGATTGCGCCCTGGATAACGGCCTTTGCTTCTGGGTGGCGGGCGATCAGCTCCTCAAGGGCGCCGCCCTCAACGCCGTCCAGATCGCCGAGGAACTCCTTCGCCTCCGGCAATAGGCGCCAGGATGCATCGCGTCCCCGGTCCGCGACGCCCATTCGGCCAATCGGCCCTTCCAGCGGCGCCTTGAGTCGCCGCCCGCGATCCCGCGAATGCCATTGACAGGCCGCGCCGCCATGGAACACTTGCGCCATGCATCGCCCTGCGGCAGACCCTGATTCAACCTTGGATCGATTCACTATGAATGACCATCTCTCGACCCGGCGCTCGTTTCTTCAAACCTCCGGCCAAGCCGTTGCCGGCCTCGCCCTCGCCCACGCCACGGCGCGCCCCGGCTATGCCGCTGAGGACAATACCATTCCCATCGCGTTGATCGGGTGCGGCGGCCGCGGCACGGGCGCCACCGTGAACGCCCTCTCGACCGCTGGCCCGACCCGGCTCGTGGCCATGGCCGATTTCTTCCCTCACCGCCTCGAGGGCAGCCACAAGAACCTCTCCGGCAAATTCCCGCAAAAGGTCGATGTGCCGCCCGAGCGGCGGTTCGTCGGTCTGGATGCCTTTCGCCATGCCATCGCCGCCGTCGGCAAGGGCGGCGTCGTGTTGCTCGCCACGCCCCCCGCATTCCGTCCCATCCATTTCGAGCACGCGATCCGCGAGGGCCGCCACGTGTTCATGGAAAAATCGTTCGCCGTCGATGCCCCCGGAATCCGCCGGGTGCTGCGCACGGGCGAGCTCGCTCGGCAAAAGAACCTCAAGGTGGCCGGCGGACTCATGAGCCGGCACTACCTGCCCCTCGAACAAGCCATCCAGCAGATTCACGACGGTCGCATTGGCCCGGTCATCACCGCCTGGGCCTATCGCATGCACGGGCCGGTCGGCATGGGCGCCCGCAACCCCAACCAGTCCGAACTCGCCTTTCAGATCGCCCACTACAGCTGCTTCACCTGGCTCAACGGGAGCTTCCTCGTCGATTGGCTCATCCACAATATCGACGTCTGCTGCTGGGCAAAAAACGATTGGCCCGCCTCCGTCCAGGGCATGGGCGGCCGCCAAACCCGGCGCGAGCCCGACCAGCTGTTCGATCATTACGCCGCCGAATACACCTTCGCCGACGGCACCCGGCTGTTCGCCCAGGGGCGCCACATTGCCAACTGCTGGGACTTCTTCGGGGACGAAATCCATGGCGCCAAAGGCTGCGGGGTCCTCGGCGAAGGCATCCCCCAGCCCCGCCTCTATGACGGCCACCAGCCCAAGCCCGATCGCCTGATCTGGGAATACCAGGGCGCCCCGTGCGATGCCTACCAGCGCGAGCATGACCTGCTCTTCGCCGCCATCCGAAAGGACCAGCCCTATAACGAGACCGAACGCTGCGCCAAGTCCTGTCTCACCGCCATCATGGGACGCATGGCGTGCGAGTGCGGCCGCCGCGTCACGTGGGACGAAGCCCTGGGCTCGAACCTCGAGCTCGCCCCAGGCCTCGAGAACCTCACGCTGGACTCGCCTCCGCCCGTCCTGCCCGACGCCCAGGGCCAATACCCGATCGCCATGCCCGGCCTCACCCAGTCGCTCTAGGAGCTTCCGCATGACGCCGACGCCTCCCGCGGCCCTCCAGGTCTCGTGCGTCCAGCTGCACTGGGCACGGTCCCTCGAACACAATCTCGAGCGCACATTGCATTACCTGGACGCGGCCGCCGCCCTCGGCAGCCGCGTCGTCCTGTTCCCCGAAGCCAATCTCACCGGATATTTCTTCCCGGAGGTGATTCGTCTCCCGGCCGATCGCATTCAGGCCGCCCTCGACCGCGTGTGCGCCGCCGCAGCCGACCGCCGGATCTGGGCCATCGTCGGCACCTTGCGCCCCACCGCCGACCGGTTCCTCAACCTCGCCCATGTCGTCAATCCCGCCGGTGCCATCGTCCACCAATACGCCAAGGTCAACCTCGCCGGCCGCGACGAGAAAAAATTCTGCCGCGGCGGCGACAAGCTCTCCCTGTTCAACCTGGACGGCATCCTTTGCACGCTCGTCATTTGCCGCGATGGCCGCCATCCCGAGCTCTACCGCATCCCCGCCATGGCCGGCGCTCAGATCCTGTTCCATCCCTCCTGCAGCTCGGACGAGATCGAGGCGGTCGCCTGGAAGCGCGTCGCGGGCCGCGCCCAGCTCTCCGTCGGCCCCCACTCGAAAATCTACCATTGCGTTGCCAACACGATCGGCGAATCCCCCGACGGCAAGCAAACCTCGAGCGGCAGCTCCTTCATCCGCGATCCCGGCGGGCTCCCGCTAGCCGAAGCCGGCTTCTGCCAGGAGGAGATGATCACTGCCGTGCTCGACCTCTCCCGCGCCGACCGCTGCTATCCGCTCGAGAGCATCGAGCACCCGCCTTTCCTGCGCCCGCATTGGCTGGCCATGATCGAGGCCGTCAAGGCCCGCGCCCATCTCACACCCGAATAGTCAGACCGCCGATCCTTCCACCCATGGACGACCTCGACCACGCCGAATCCGCCTTCCGCCAAGGCTTCAACTGCTCCCAGGCCGTCCTGATCTCCCTCGTCCAGCCGCCGCACCTCGATCGCGACACCGCCCTCCGACTGGCATCCGGCTTCGGCGGCGGCGTTGGCCGCAGCGGCCAGATCTGCGGCGCCGCCGCCGCCGCCATCATGGCCATCGGCCTCGCCCGCGGCCATTCCACCCCCGAGCGCCCCGCCAAGGAGCGCACTTACCAGCTCGTCCACGAATTCCTCCAGCAGTTCCGAAAAGAGCACGGCGCCCTCACCTGCCTCGAACTGCTCGGCTGCGATATCAGCACCCCCGCCGGCTTCCTCGCCGCCAAACCCCGCCATGATCAGATCTGCCCGCACCTGGTCCGAAACGCCGTCCGCATCGCCGCCCGCCTGATCGCTGCCTCGGCTGCGCCTCCCTCTTCCCCATGAACCCTCTCCCTCCCCCCGCGAGGCACAAGCGGGGGGAGGGCCGGGGAGAGGGCGCGTCCCAGGCTCCTCCTCTCTTCATTTTTGCACAGATCCCTCGAATGAAACCTCATTATTTCCAATTCGACTTGGCAGTGATCGGCGCCGGCAGCGCCGGCTTCGCCGCCGCTCGGACCGCTTCCGCCGCCGGCCGCAAGACCGTTCTGATCGAAGGCGGCGCCGAGGTGGGCGGCCTCTGCATCCTTCGAGGATGCATGCCCACGAAAACGCTGCTGTATGCCGCCGAGGTCCTCCACCTGCTCCGGCAAGCCTCCACCTGGGGCCTCCAAACCCAGTCAGTCTCCTTCGATTTCCAGAAGGTCATGGCCCGGAAATCAGCCCTCATCCGGGAGTTCGCCGATTACCGGTTCCGCCAATTGACGGCCGGTACATTCGAGTTCCGCCGCGCCAAGGCGCGATTTGCCGATCCCCACACGCTGGCGCTCGACACCGGCGAATCCATCACCGCCGGCGCAATCGTCATCGCCACCGGGTCCACAGTGCCCCCGCCCCCCGTGCCCGGCCTGGCTGACATCGGCTATTGGACCAGCGATGATATTCTCTCTCTCGAGCGGCTGCCAGAATCGGTCGTTGTGCTCGGCGGTGGCCCCGTGGCGGTCGAGCTCGCCCAGTTCCTGTGCCGGTTCGGAGTCAAGGTCGCCCTCGTCCAGCGCAGCCCCCATATCTTGCGCGATTTCGATCCGGACGCCGCCGCCGCCATCGAGCGCGTGCTCCGAAAGGATGGCATCGATCTCTACACCGGCACCCGCTTGATCCGGGCCGAGAACCGCTCCGGCCGCAAGCGCGTGACCTTCGAACACGACGGCCATCCCGTCACTGTCGAGGCCGAGCAGGTGCTGCACAGCCTCGGCCGCGTGCCTGCCATCGCCGACCTCGACCTCGATCGCGCCGGCGTCCGGGTCGACCAGGGCCGGATTCTGACCGACGATCGGATGGCCACCACCGCCCCGCACATCTTCGCAGCGGGCGACTGCACGGGCACCTACGAGATCGTCCACATCGCCATTCAGCAGGGCGAGACCGCCGCGCACAACTGGCTCCACCCCGCACAGCCCCGGCGGATGGATTACCGGCTGCTCTGCAGCGTCGTGTTCACCGATCCCCAGGCCGCCCAGGTCGGCCTCACCGAGAAAGCCGCCCAGGCCGCCGCCATCCCCTATCGCGCCGCCAGCTACCCCTTCAATGATCATGGCAAGTCCCTGATCATGGATGCCCTCGAAGGATTCGTGAAGCTGCTGGCCGATCCGGCCTCGGGCGAGATCCTCGGCGGCAGCGTCGTCGGCCCCGCCGGCGGCGAGCTCATCCACGAAATCGTCGCCGCCATGCATCAACGGATGACCGCTCGAGATCTGGCCCTCCTGCCCCATTACCACCCCACGCTCGCCGAAATCTGGACCTACCCCGCCGAGGAGCTCGCCGATCCGGCCCCGAGCCGGTGATGCCGGACAATCCGGCCGACGCAGTCCTGGATGCCGACACAGACGGCGAGTCAAACCTGGAAGAATATCTGGCGGGTACCGACCCTCACAATCCGGCGTCCCTCCTGCGCATTACTGCGATCCAGCGGGAGACGAACGACATCCGAGTGACGTGGACGACGGAGGGCAGCCACCATTACCTGCTGCTGGGCGGAACGGATCTTCCTGGCGGGCTGGAGAGCCATGTCAGCCCGCTGATCAGCGTGCCGCCGGGCGCCCCGTCCGTCATGAGCTACCTGCACCCTGCCGCCGCTCTGCTGCCGGAAGGCTACTACCGCGTCCAAATTGCTCCTTGATCCGCGCGCGCCGGTCCAGGGCAATGGAGTCAATTCAAAGGCAAGGACCGGTCCCAGAACGGTGTTCGATGACTTCAGACTCTGTGTCTCATCCTCGCTGCGGCCCACACCCCGGCGGCTGCGCCACATAGGTGCCCCTCCCATGAAATCGGGCCGGCCCGAGGAAGGACGCCGTAGAAGATTCCGCCGAACACCACCGCCACGAAAACCGCCGTAGCTGCCGACCGCCAACTCTTCATCACCAGCCCGGCCACGATGAGAAAAGCCGCCAATCCAAACACAATGCAGCTGGCGCCAATGTGAACCGAATGTCCCCTGCCAACCAGCCAGGTGCCGAGACCACTGGCTGTCCAGATCAATGCCAGTGTCCGGTATGGATGATAGCGAGGATTCATCAGAAGGATGGTCAGGAGCACGAATAACGGCACGGCATTGGCCATCACATGCTTGAGACTCGCATGCAGCAGCGGGCTGAAGATGATGCCGAGCAATCCGGAACCGGTCCGCGGCACGATGCCAAAACGAGGCAGCGAAAGGTGGAACAGTCCTCCCACGACGACCACCGCAAACAGGCCGGCAATGACCATGCCGCTGGTTGCCGCCGCATCGGCAAAACCAGATTGGCGTTGCGTGATCAGGTCACCACCGCAACTCCATAAACAGGGTGTCTGCCAACGGTGTTTCATAATAGACGGCGCATCGAGCAAATCCAAGCGTTTCGTAAAGATGAATGGCCGCACGGCATAGTTTCACAGACATAGCGATGTAACACAACCAACTTTGGCAATCATTCATTTTCAGATCTTGGGGCTTATTAAGGATTCTGTGAGCGAGGCGTGGAATGGTGCGTCCGGGAATCGGGCGGCGGACTGTTCATCCTTGCCTGCAAGCGAGAGGGCGCGACTGTTCAGGCCACCTTCAGCGGCCTGCCACCGATGGCGGTTGAGGGCGAAGTCATGTTCGAATCCCCGCGTCGCGTGCAGGTCAAAGATGGAGCGTTCACCGATTGGTTTGCCCCTTTTGAGGTGCACGTCTACCGATTTGACAATCCGAAGGCTTAGGATTATGGCATTGTTTAAATCACCACTCAATCATGAAAGCTCCACTGTTCGGCCACGGATTCGCGCTGGTTGTCGGCTGCTTGTGCTGCGCCTCAAGCCTGGCTCAAGAGGCATCTCCGAAGCCAACTGTCGCCTCCGCGGAGCCCACCCTGTTTCAGGAGGTGACGCGCAAGCTCGATCCGGGCGGCTGTTTGTATGCCTACCTGTCCACCGACCAGTGGCTCGCCGGATTGTCGGCCAAGGTCGCCGGCATCCGCGAGCTTGTGCTCGCGCTGCCGGACCTGAAAGGCGAGGAGCGCGCCAACGTTCAGGCCGGACTGAAATTGGCGGAAAACCTGATCGCGCACAGCGGAATCGAGTCCGTCGCCGGCGCCGGCTTGAGCGGCATCGCCGTCGAGAAGGGATTGTATCGGACTCGATTCGTCCTGCAGCGGACAGCGGGCGCGCCCGCGGGCTATTGGGGGCAGTGGCTGCCTGCGAACACCGTCTGGGCGATGTTCGGTGATTTGGATCTGGGGGCCATCTGGGCCGCGGTCGAAATCGAGGCGCGCGCCGCCGGATTCGAGGCGCTGATGAAAGGCATGGCACAAGTCTCCGCTGTCGTCGAGCAGGCTACGGGCCGGTCGCTCGCCAGCCAACTGGGCTCCATGGGAGGAGAGGTCGGCCTCGCGCTCATCCTGGATCCGAACGCGAAGTTCAAGCTGCCGATACCGGGGAACGAACAGGAGTTCCCTGAGCCAGCGTTGTTGATCGGGTTCAAGGTGAAGGACGATCAGCTCTTCGATTGGATCGACAAGAGCCTGGCGGAGAATTCCCAATCCACGCGCGGGGAAGCGCAGGGGGCGCGATGGCAAACCCTCACGGTGCCCGTTCCCCTGCCATTCCCTGTGCGGCCGACCATCGGGCGATCCGGCAACTATCTCTGGCTTGCCTCCAGCGACAGGTTGTTCGAACAAATCCGCAGGACCAGGGCTGGTGACGAGCCAAGCCTCAGATCCACGCCGGAATTCCAGCGGCTCTCGAGGGGCCTGCCGACCGAAGGCAACAGCTTCGCCTTCATGAGCCAGCAGCTCACGGATACTCTGGTGGAAATCCAGAAGACGGCGATCAGCCAGGCCGCCCAGGGAAATCCCGGCGCGGAGATCCCGTTCCAGACGTTCCAACGCCTCATGGGTTCCGCGAAGGAATCCGCCGCCTTCG
Organism: uncultured Verrucomicrobiota bacterium; assembly: GCA_964458325.1. Classification (GTDB taxonomy): domain Bacteria; phylum Verrucomicrobiota; class Verrucomicrobiia; order Limisphaerales; family UBA1319; genus JAGMXM01. The sequence continues at coordinate 15,507 of CAYWIM010000023.1, read as the reverse complement.
CGGTGGGCTGGGTCGAGGCTCAAGGGATGCAAACGGTGAGCCAAGGCACGCAGGAACCAAGCGTTGCGCTTGTCTCCTCGGCGGTGGTCGCTCCCACCGCAGCGATGGCCGGGATGCTATTGCCCGCACTGACCCAGGCGAAGTCCAAGGCGGCTGAAAACAGCTGCATGAGCAACCTCCGGCAGGTCGCGTTAGGTCTGCTGATGTTTTCGGACGACAACAACGACGTGTTGCCGAAGGACCTCCTGGCCATCAAAGATTACATCGGCACCCCCCGAGTCCTTTATTGTCCGAAGGACCCCCGGCAGCCGGACTTGACCACGTTGACCTGGGAGGAGTTCGATCTGTCCCAGTGCAGCTATGAGTACCTGACGCCGGGGAAGAAGCGGCGCGATATCTCATCCGAAACGGTCACCGTTCGCTGCAAGTTCCACGGGATCGAGGCGCGCGCCGACGGCAGCGTGCGGCGCGCATCCTTTCAGCGCGTACCCATCGACTGACGGCGCAAACCGTCCGGCTATCGTCCGGAGACAACGGAAAAACGGGCCCTGGCAACCGGCGGCGGCGGATGGCGCCAAGCCATGGGTTGCAGAGACTGGATTTCATGCTGAATCCACGGCGCCAGTTTCAAATAATTCCTGTTCCTGGACATGACCGGCATCATTTCGAAGCGGATTTCCGCACCATCTCAGACCCAGAGTTAGAGCTAGGACTCGTCCCGGTTTTGCGTTTCCCGATCTCGGATGTCACCATAAACGATCTGAGCCTTGTTCCTGGCCAGCCGGTTTCGATCACCCTGTCGGTGCCAGGGACCGGAGGCCTGAACCTGCACGGAAACACGTGGGGAGATTATCCGGTCGATCCGACATTGACCGTTCAGTACCATCGAGTCGCGGCGATCGACATCAAGCCGGGCAGCGATTCGAACTCGGTCAACTTGGGCTCCGGCGGCACAGTGCCCGTGGCGATCCTGTCGATCGCCGAGTTCGATGCGACAACCGTCGACCCGCGGACGGTGACACTGGCGGGCGCCGGGGTGGCCGCGCGGGGCAAAGGCAACAAACCCATGGCGGCCGTTGAAGACGTTAACGGCGATGGACTGGCGGATCTGGTCGTGCATATTCTCACCGAGAACATCGATCCCGAATTGCTCGATAATGGTTATGCCCTGCTGGCGGGATCCACATTCGACGGAACCCCCATCGAAGGCCGGGACGAGATCCGACTTGTGCCGCGCAAATAGCGGCCACGACTGAGTGCATTCGGGCGAGCGCGTTCACGGATAACTGGCACAGCCCCAGCGCCAGCAGGTTGCTGGGGCTGGTCGATTATCCTTGGGTGGGAGCGCGCCGGCCGCCGGGATCGAGCAAGGCGCTGAACTCCGAGCCGAGTCTAACGTTCAATCAACGGCGCGGAACAGCCGCCCGTCGCCCGGCCCAAGCCGGATCTTCACCGCCCGGCCTGTGCTCGGCGTTTCACCTCCGGACCACCGGCCGCTGTTCCGATCCAGCTCCTGGAGCCGGCTGCCGGGAAGCGCAACGTCGACGATTGCCTCCGCCTCGCGATGGTAGTCGCGGTTGACGATCATGAACGCCGTTGTCCGTCCGCCTTTGCCGAACAGTCCCAGCGCGAACTCGCCCGGGCTGGCGATCTGCACCGGCGCCCGGCCCGGGATCGCCTCTGCGCCATAGGGAAGCGGAGCGGTGTGATAAACAGCGACGGAGTCCAGTTGCATCAGCGCTGGACCGAATCCGCGGATTTCCTTGTTCAGGGCGGCCACGGTTTCGAGCAGAGGCGCGGGTTTGCCGTCCTGATAAAGCCCGTTGTACGCCAGCGGTCCCCAGTAGGTGAAGTAGCTGATCCCGCGACCCCCATAGGCCATGGTGGTGAAGACGAGAAAACGCAATTCCCGCGCATTGGGCAGACGCCAGCTCTTTTCGATCGTGTTTGCCTGAATGATGTTCAGGAAAGGCTTGTTGGCCTCGAGCGCCGCCAAACGGATCAGCGCGAGGTTGAGGAAGTACTGTTTTCCATCCACCGCCTTGCCGCTCGCGTCCGGCTTGAAGAAGTGATAATGGTCGTAGCTGATCAAGTCGGGCTGGACGATTTCGATGAACCGTTTCAGGTGCTCGCGATATCGGAGCACGGTTGGATCGCCCGCACCGACGCCAGCGAAGTTTTGCGGATGATCCGCGCGGGCTCGTTCCGCCGCATCGGCGCTCACGCCGAGCTGCTGCTCGTTCGCATAGGTTGGGAACAAGTTGATGTAAGCGAAATGCGCCGGATCGCGCTCGCGCAGGTAGGCAACGAGTTTGCCCAGGCCAGGAAACGCGCCGGCTCCCGGCTCGTCGGTGATGTAGTACGCTTCCAGCGCGGGATGGTCTTTCACCCGGACAATGAGGGCATCGAGTTCGGCGCGTTTCGCCGGATCATCGAGCGCCTCCGGCCGGAGCAGGTTGCTGGTGAGCATTGCCCGCAGATGATGCCGGGCGGCGACATCCAGCCCTTCGGCCGGTGTCCAGGTCAGGTTGAATCCTTCCGCTGCCACACGCACCAGCGCTTCGTCCGCCGCAGGCGGCGGGCACCAAAACGTGATGAGGAATTGTTTCTGCGTCCAGCATCCGGCGCTGGCCGGCTGCGCGCTATGACTGGCTCCGCAAAAACTCGCCAGCAGGAGAGATACAATGATCCAGGGTCGGTTCATAATCGGATCGTCATCTCAGGGTTCTAGTTGAATTCGATAGTACCGTTCGGGCGCGTTTGAGCTCTGGGGATCGATGAACAGGAACGGCAGGCTGGCGGGATTGGTGCTCCCGATCCAAGACCACGCTGGCTGGGACAAGTTGGTGCAGGCATAGATGGCATAATCGGGGCCGGCGCTGCCCGACACGCGCATTTGGAACTGGCCGTCCCTCCACAGCGGATCGCTGGCCACAGGCGCCGCCGGGCGCAGGACGGCTACATCGAAAGCCTGCGTCGCACTCAGGGAAGGTCTCCCGTTGTCTGTTACCACCCATTGGATCGGATACGTCGCGGGCGACTGCGCGATGGTTGGACGCCACGTGAACACACCGGTGTTCGGGTCGATGGCGGCGCCGGACGGCGGATGGACCAGGCTGAAACTCAAAGTCTGCGAAGGCACGTCGGCATCCGTGGCTGTGTTGGTCACTGCGAGGGTCTGCCCCGCCAGGATGGCGCGGTCGCCCGCCGCGGAAGGCACCGGGGCGGTGTTCGGGAAGAGGACGCCCGAAGGCACGATCTCGCGCAGCTGGCTGGCGCTGGTCCATTCCAGCTTTGCCGAGGCGGCATCCAGGCGGTCGTAATAATCGATTTGAAGATCATAGCGTTGTCCGCCCGTGAGCAGAATGCTGCCGGTCTTACCGGCGCCGGCGTCATCGAACCACTTATCGATCAAGAGTTGGCCGTCGAGCCAAAAGCGGCAGCCGTCGTTTGCGGTGAGATGGAACGTGTATACCTCGCTGTAGCGCGGCTGAACTCGAGCGCTCCAGCGGACCGAAAAACGATCGCTCGGAAGCCCGCCGCCGGGTGAACCGTCGGCCCAATCGAAGTCCACGTTGGAATCCAACCGGAGAAAGACCCGGTTCGAAAGGCTCGCATCCGCAAAATACTCGCCCACCAAACCCGTGCCGGTTTCAGGCCAATCGGGCGCCGGAAGGGCCGGCGGTGCGACAAGGACAGTGCGCAAGTCGATGCCGACGTCGATGTACTGTCCGCCGGCGGTCTGATGGCAATGAACGGCCAGCACGTTGTTCGGGCCGGCCCGAATGGCTGGCTGAGCCTCGGCGCGGATCGGCACCTGGATATAGCGGGTCGTGTAGCCCGTGGCCGACGCCGCCAACACGCCGTTGATGTAGATCTCGACGGCTTCGTCGTGGTGCAGGTTGAAAACCAGATGGGCCAGGTCCTGCCCGGTCCATCCGGTTCCATCGAAGGTGCGCCGCAGCCAGATGTTCGCCGTGTTCCATGCCGTGCCGATCACGGCGCCCGGAGTGCCGGCCGTGCCGAAGCCTCCCATGCCGCTCATCCAGGCGGAATCGTCGAAGTCCGTTCCGGCCCACCCGGCGGCGGGAGAATCGAAGGTGAACCTCCAGGTTTGGGGGACTCGTTGTGAGGAAGCGACCACCGCGCGGTTCGAGTAGATGCCCATCGTCGAAACGACCGCACTCTGGATGCGGCGCAGGTCGGGTTTCAATACTTTCCGGTCGTAGGTGTACAGCCCGTTGAGCTCCGTCTCGACATCGGTGATTTGAGTGTAAACGGCGGCGCTCAGGCCCTGGTTCTGAACATAGTCCGAGAGCTGGAAACAGAAGCCTTCGAACTGGGCCGTCAGGTCTGCTCCATCTGCGGCGCCTGCATAGCCCCAGCCGGCGGCCCAAGTGTGGTTCGTGATGCCCAGGCCAATCCCGCCGAACTCGCCGTTGGCAACAGCCCGGGTATCGTTCTGCGGGCAGCTTGGATGCGGATAGGAGTGGACATCCTCGATGTGGCCGACCTCCTCAAACGTCCAACCGCTGGCGCAATTCACCAGCCGGGTGGGATCCAGGACCATGAGATTCGAGGAAATCCGGATGGTATCGTATTGGCCCCAGCCTTCGTTAAACGGAGTCCATACGACAATCGAAGGGTGGTTCCGGCGAGTCTGAACCATGCGAGCCAGCTCGGCCTCGAATTGGATCTTGCTGGCATCGTTGAGCGCCGCCCCGGCGGCCATGGCGGGCATGTCCTGCCAGACCAGCAAACCAAGCTTGTCGGCGTAATAGTACCAGCGGGGCGATTCCACCTTCATATGCTTCCGGATCAGGTTGAACCCCAACGCGCGCGTCTGCTCGATGTCCTCCCGCATCGCGAGATCGGTCGGCGGCGTGTAAATGCCATCGGGCCAATAGCCTTGATCCAACGGGCCGAACTCGAACATGAACTGGTTGTTCAACATCATTTTGGCAAAACCGTTGTGGGTGCCGAGGCTGATTTTTCGCATGCCGAAATAGCTGGCAACGGCATCCAGGGTGTTCGAGGACGTCCTCAGCGACAAGCGGAGATCGTAGAGGAATGGATTGGCGGGCGACCATAGCTTGGGCGCCGGGATGCCCAGGCTGAAGTCCGTCCCCGGAACACCGGTGGCCGATGCGACCCGGTTCGTGCCATCGAAAGCATCCGCGGTAACCGTCACGCCGTCAGCCGGCCCGGCAACCGTGACGCTCAGCTCGAGCGATTGCGCGTCAATATCCGGCGCCATGCGGATATTGGAAATGCTCGTGGCCGGCACCGGCTCGAGCCAAACGGTTTGCCAGATGCCCGAGCAGGCAGTGTACCAGATCCCGCCGGGATCCAGCCGCTGCTTGCCCAGCGGCACGACGATCGGGCTGCCGCCGGCATCCGTCGGATCATAGACGCGGACCGTAAGGGTTTGCGGCCCCACGCCGGCCAGATAAGGCGTGATGTCGAATGTAAACGGATCATACCCGCCGCGGTGAATCCCGAGGCTGACGCCATTGAGGAAAGGCTCGCACTCCCAGTCCACGGCATCGAAGTGCAGGAGCACGCGCTGGCCGGCCCAGGCGGAGGGAACCGTGAAGGCGAGCTGGTACCACGCGCGATCGTGCCGTTCCATGACGCCCGAGATCGCCGACTCCATGCAGAACGGGACCAGGATGCTTCCCGAAAGGACATGAGTCGGGACCGGATCTCCAGCCGAGCCGGGCTGCCATTGCCAGACGCCGTTGAGGTTGAGCCAGCTCGCGCGCTGCATCTGCGGACGCGGGTATTCCGGCCAAGGGTGCTCCGGGTCCACCTGCTGCGCCCAATCGGTCATGATCGGAGCTTGTTGGAGCTGCCAGGGAAGAGCGGATGGGGCGACAGTCACCAACAAGTCAACGGACTTGTTGCCTGCATTCTCGATCAGGCGAGCCTCCATGCCGCGGGGGAGCGATCCCAGCCGGAAATCGCCCACACCCGCGCGCGCGCCCCACTCGAGCAGCGGGACCTGTCCGGCTGGGAAGTTCGCACCGGCGATGTCAATGACGACGGGGCCGTGTATGTTCAGCGCGGCAACCGAGAGCGGGGGGCGACTCTGGCCGCCGAACCCCGCGAAATCGAGGCGGAGCGAGGAGCCGCCCGCCGGGAATGTAAGGCTCGGGATCCCAAGCTGCGAATCAGCCGCGGTGATCCGCACTCCCAAAGCCGCTCCCGCTGCGACGACGCAGCCGGAACTGGCAAAGGAGGCCGGCGCCGTCACAATCAGCGCGCCCTGGCTGACAGCGGTCGGGCCCGTGTAATCGAGGTCGCCCGCCAAAATCAGCGAGCCGGAGCCGAGTTTTTGCAGGCCCCCATCGCCCCCGCCATCGAGCAGGTCCTGGTCAATTGTGATGACGTTCGTGCCGCTGTCGATGATGCACCCGCCGCTCTGGACCACCGCGGCGGAGAGCCCGCCCAGGAAAGGGCCGGCCGCTCCGGCCGCTGCCTTCAATGTCCCGCCGTTGAAATGGAATGTGCTCGATGCGGCCGAGTTCGGGCTCGCGACCCGTTTGGCCAAAAGGGTCCCGCCATTCAGGTTCACGGTCCCCGAAGCCCCGGGCTCCTGCCCGATGCGCAAGACATTGGCGACATCGACAACCCCCTTGCCGCTGACGGTCAGCGTGCCCGTCCCAGCCTCTCCCACGATGAGGGCGTTGGCGGCGCCGCTGGCATGGAACGTGCCGCCCGAAACATTCAGATGGCCTACCCCCCCCGCAAAACGGCCAATCGACGGCCACGCACTTACGGCAGCCGTCCCGCCGCTCTGGTTGAAATATCCGGCGCCATGCGCGCCCACCTGGAGATTGGCCCCGGACGTGTTGAAAACGCCGTTGGAGAGAAAATAGATTCCGACTTGGTTCGCCCCGCCCCGCGCGTTGCCGCCGATCCGCCAGTCGCCCCCGGCATTGCGCAGGACGGTGCCGCCCGACTGGAAGACGGTTCCGGTCGAGTGAGGGGCTTTGCCCACATACAGCGTATCGATCCGGAGAAAGGCTGAGTCCAGGATCTCGAGTGTGCCCTGGCTCCCCTCGGTATCCGCCACATTGAAGTCCCCCAGCGACTGCCAGACGGCGTTGTCCTCGAGCGTAGCATGCCCTACACCAGCCGCGCCAACCGACGCGTAGCCGCCGTTGGTCATCGCGCCCGAGCCGGCGATGACCAGCGCCCCAGTCGCGCCCGGTTGCATGCCCAGCAAAACGCGGCTGGCCGAGTAGATCCAGGAGGCATCGCGAATCGCAACCGTCGAAGAGGAGCCGCTGCTTTCACTCAAGTTGAAGCCGATGCCGCCGGTGTTGACCAGCCTCGAAGCGCCCTCGAGCGTCAGGGTGGGGCTCTGTAAATTGCCGGCGATGTTCGCCCAGTATCCCAAGGCGGCGTTGTTGCAGAGCAGTGTCGAATCGTGGAGCGCGGCCCGAGACGCATGGCCCGCTGTTCCGTTCCCGCGCCCCACCGCCACCCAGGAGGATACGCGCACGATTGCGTTGGTCAGGATCAGAGCCGCAGGGCTCTCGGCCCTGTGCCCTATCCATAGCTCGCCCCCAACGAAATTCGTTCGGAGGAGGCTGCCCTCGATGATGGTCAAGCCCCCTCCGAGGCCGAAGTTGCCGCTCGTCGCGAACATTGTTCCCGGCGCCACTGCCAGATGGCCCGGCCCCAGCTTGGTCCACGCGCTGCCGCGGACATACCCCGGGCCGTCCAAACGGTAGGCCTTCACCCGGTTGCTCACAGTCACGGACGCCGGCTCGAGCGCGTCGGCCAGCCGGATCGATCCGGATCCTGCCGCACCGTCGCTGAAAAGGACGGACGCGCCGTTCGTAAAGGCGGCAGGCACGGTTCCCGCCCGCCAGTTCAGCGAGCCCCCCAGATCCCAGCTGCTGCTGGCATTGCCGGTCCACTCGAGAATCGCCTCGGCATGAATGCCTCCCGCGCCGCACAGGGCCAACATGGCAAGCCCAATGCCCGGCCTCCAACCCGGCCAGGCCCGCATCACACCCCTTGCATCCCACATCTTCATCAACAACCCCCATCGCATTCTGTCGTGCCGCCACCTCCATCCAATCCCTGAAAAGCCCCGCGACCAAGCAGCCAATCATGGCCAGAATTGGATCGGACGACAACACCTTTGGCTCTTCCAGCATTCCAGCAATGTTGGCGTGTCGTGCGGCGCATCTCCCTCATCCCCTGCCTCAATTGTCAAATATATAGATGCGACCCCATTGTAATCCGATAGGTATTCCAGTTGACTTTCCCGAACCGATTCTTCATGTCATGATCTTGTCGGCAACAATTCATATCATGAAAATTCGTTGTATCATCTTTGGGCTCGTGATGGTGCTGGATGCGGGGGCGGCTCAAGCCGCCAATCGCGGCGCCCTGAGCAATGTCGCCGAGGCGGCCAGCTACTCGTTGGTCTATTCGCTCGATATCCCCAACACGCCCAGCTACCCCTCGGCTGTCCTGTACGACATCGACCTGCACGCGTACTACCCGAATTTCACGCGCGTCGCGTATTACCTTGAGCTCCAATCCCCGGGCAGCCCCCTGAGCTATGTCTGGGTTTCGTTCGACGCGCCCACGGCCGACGTGGGCCGGATTGGCGTGCCCGCGGCCTTCAGCGGCGCCGTCTTTCAGCAGCCGGTCGCCAACATGAATGTGTTCTCGAGCGTGGCCAGCATCGTCGAAGGCGTCCAGCTGCAGGGAGGCAATATCGAGTTCTGGCCGAACAATTACTCCGCGCCCAACGCGGTGAGCGTGCCCAATGCCAGCGACGCCAACAATGACTGGGGTGACACGCGGTCGACCAGCGGGACGTATGGCAGCATGCAGATCCACAACAGCGAGGCGAGCCAGGTGCTGCTGGCCTTCAACCGCTGGGGCGGCACCGGCGGCACGGCGGACGTCGGCATTGGCAATCGCCCCGGCAGTCCGAATGCGGATTGGACCTCCGCCCAGAATGCCGCCGGCTACACCGTCAAGACCCTCCAGGTGTTCGTCCTGTCGACGGACAACAATCCCCCGGCCCTGGCCGGCGCCGCCCATGCGGACGGCTGGACCAACATCATCCTCACCTTCAGCAAGGCCCTGGACGACAGCGCGTCCAACGCGGCCCATTACTCTGTGGATGGCGGCGTCGATGTCCTGAGCGCGACGCTGGATCCCGTTTCCAAGCTCGTGGTCACACTGACGACCTCGCCCCAACAGCCCTCAACGGCTTATACCGTGACCGTCAACGACCTGCGCGACCGGACGCCCGCCCATCTGCCGCTCCCGGCCAACTCGACCGCGACTTTCATCTCCACGCCCGCCGGGCGCGGCACGTTCGCCAACGTCCCGGAGGCAAGCGACTACGCGCTGGTATACTCGCTGGACATCCCTGATTCGGCGAATTACGCGGCGAGCGTCAACTACAGTCTGGACCTGCGGGCCTACCACCCGAGTTTCAGCCGGGTGGGCTATTACCTCGAGCTTCAGAAACCGGGCGGGCCGTTGAACTTCATCTGGGTTTCGATGGATCCAGTCACCAGCGATGTCAACCAGATCGGCGTGCCCACCGTGTCCAGCGGCGCCGTGTTCCAGCAGCCGGTCGCCAACATGAACGTCCTTTCGAGCGTCGCCGGCATCGTCCAAGGCACGAATCTGCAAGGGGGCAACATCGAGTTTTGGCCTTACAACTACAGCGCGCCCAATGCTCTCGGCGTGCCCAATGCCAACGCCTCGCTCCTGGACTGGGGCGACACCAGGGGGACCTCGGGCAACCACGGATCGATGCAGCTTCACAATGCGGAGGCCGGCCAGGTGCTGTTCGCCTTCAGCCGCTGGGGCGGCGCGAGCGGCGTCGTGGGCCTGGGGATCGGCAACCAGCCCGCCGGCCACCCGGACTGGACCTTCGCGGCCAATGCCGCCAGCTACGCGGTCAAGACGCTCCAGGTATTCGCGCTGCCGGCCGGCCCCGCCCAGCCGCCCGAGCTGGCCAGCGCCGTCGGCCAGGGCGGCTGGACCAATGTGGTCCTGACCTTCAGCAAAGCCTTGGAAGACGATGCCACCAATACCGTCCATTATGTGTTGGGCGGCGGCTTGAGCGTGCTCGGGGCCGCCCTGGATCCCGTGACCAAACTCGTAGTGACCCTGACCACAACGCCCCAGCAGCCCGCCACGACCTATGCGGTGACCGTGACCGGGGTGCGGGACCGCACCAGCGCCCACACACCCATCGCGCCCAACACCACGGCGACGTTCCAATCCTCGCCGGGGCCGGGCGTGCTCAACAATGTGGCGGAAGCGAACAATTACGCCCTGGTGTATTCGCTCACGATTCCAAACAATCCGAACTACTCCTCGAGCATCACCTATGACCTGGACCGGCGCGGCGACTTCCCCGCGTTCTCCCGCGTCGCGTATTACATGGAGCTGCAGAAACCGGGCGGGCCGCTGCAGTACGTCTGGGTCTCGATGGATCCGTTCGTGTACGACGTCAACCTGATTGGCGTGCCGACGGCGCCCAGCGGCGCCATCTTCCAGCAGCCGGTGTTCAACATGAATGTGTTCTCGAGCGTGCCCGGCATCGTCCAGGGGACCAACCTGCAAGGGGGGAACATGGAGTTCTGGGGGAGCAATTACAGCGCCCCGAACGCCGCCGGCGTCCCCAATGCCAGCGAGTCCCTGTATGACTGGGGCGACAGCATCACGTCCTCGGGCAACTACGGCTCGATGCAGATCCACAACGCCGAGGCCGGCCAGGTGGTGTTCGCCTTCAACCGGTGGGGCGGCAACGGCAGCCCCGTGGACGTCGGCATCGGCAACCAGCCCACCGGCAATCCCGACTATACCTTCTCCTACAACGCGGCGAACTACACCGTGAAAAACCTCCAGGTGTGGGTCATGCCCGATGGCGATCCGCCCCCGGTCCTGACCGGCGTGGCCAGCCAGGCCGGATGGACCAACGTGGTCCTGACGTTCAACCAACCGGTCGACGACAGCGCCACCAACGTCGGCTTCTACTCGTTCTCCGGCGGCCTCACGGTCCTCAGCGCCGTGCCCGATCCCGTCACCAAGCTCAGCGTCACCCTCACCACCGCCCCGCAGCAGCCCGCCACGCTCTACACCCTGACGATCAACGGCGTGCGCAACCGCACGGCCCGGCACACGCCCTTGGCCGCGACCACAATCACGTTCATGTCCGCCTTGGAGGAGCGGGGCGCATACCACAATGTGCCGGAAGCCGCCGACTACGCCCTGGTATACGCCCTCGACATCCCCGCCGCGGCCAACTATGCCGCCGGCGTCGGCTACGGGGTCGATCTGCGGGCGCACTACCCGAACTTCAGCCGCGTGGCCTATTACCTCGAGCTGCGGAAGCCGGGCGGGCCGCTGCACTTCATGTGGGTCTCGATGGATCCGCTGACGGCGGATGTGAACCAGATCGGCGTGCCGACGCTTCCCAGCGGTGCCGTTTTCCAGCAGCCGGTCGCCAACATGAACGTGCTCTCCAGCGTGTCGGGCATCGTCAATGGCGCCCATCTGCAGGGGGGCAACATCGAGTTCTGGCCTTCCGACTACAGCGCTCCCAACACGCTCGCTGTGCCCGGCGCCAGTGATTCTCTGTACGACTGGGGCGACACGATGTCGGGCACGGGCACCCATGGCTCGATGCAGATCCACAATGCTGAGGCGGGCCAGGTGTTGTTCGCCTTCAACAACTGGGGAGGCTCCGGCGGCACGGTGGCGTTGGGCATCGGCAACCAGCCCGCAGGCAATCCCGACTGGACCTTCGCCGCCAATGCCGGCAGCTATGACGTGAGGGCCCTGGAGGTATATGTGCTGCCCGCAGGCGGCGCCAACAATCCGCCGGTCCTGGCTGGCGCGACCGGCATGGTGGGCGGCACGAACCTGGTTCTTGCGTTCAGCAAAGCGTTGGACGATAGCGCAGCCGACCCGGCTCACTTCGCCCTCAACGGCGGCGTGAGCGTGCTCGACGCGGTGCTGGATCCCATCAACAAGCTGGCAGTCACGCTGACGACTTCCCCGCAGCAGCCGGCTGCGAGCTACACCGTCACGGTGAACGATGTGCGCGACCGCACCGCCAGTCACCTGCCGATCGCCCCCAATTCCAGCATCGAGTTTGTCTCCGCGCGCGGCCGCGGCGCGATCCTCAACGTGGCCGAAGCGTCGGACTATGCGTTGGTGTACTCGATCGAGATTCCGACGGCGGCGAACTACGCGGCCGGCATCGCGTACGACGTGGATCTGCGGAGCTACTTCACCAACTTCAACCGGATCGCCTACTACATCGAGCTCGCGACGGCGGGCGGGCCCTTGGAGTACCTCTGGGCTTCGCTCGATCCGTTCACCAGCGACATCAACCAGATCGGCGTGCCGACGCTGGGCAGCTACGCCTTCTTCCAGCAGCCGGTCGCCAACCTGAATGTGTTCTCGAGCGTGGCGAGCGTCACCCCGGGCGCCAACCTGCAGGGCGGCAACATCGAGTTCTGGCCCGGCAATTACAGCGCGCCCAACGCGGTGAGCGTTCCCAATGCCAGCGAAACGCTCTACGACTGGGGCGACACGGCCACCACGGGCTATCACGGCTCGATGCAGCTCCATAATGCCGAGGCCAGCCAGGTACTGTTTGCCTTCAACAACTGGGGCGGCGCTGGCGGCACGGTGGCCCTGGGCATCGGCAACCAGCCCTCCGGCAATCCCGACTGGACCTTCGCGGCCAATGCCGGGAGCTACACCATCAAGACCCTCCAGGTCTACGTGCGGCCCGTGGAAACCACACAGCCGCCCTTCCATATCGTCCCGGGCAGGTATGCCGGCGCCGGCCCGTTCTCGTTCAGTTGGGACGCCAATCCTGGATTCACTTATCTCGTGCTCCGGAAAGAGAGCCTGGATGCCTCGCCGTGGGTCCAGGTGGGCCAGGTGACCGCCACCGGCCTCACGGCCACGTTCACCGACACACAGGCCTTGAGCGGAACCGGTTTCTACTGCGTCCGCCTGCCGTAATCTGGATGAGCAGATCACCACGGAACTTTCGAGGCGGCTCGAAGGGATTCTTCGGGCTTCTCTTGTGGGCGGCCGGCTGGATGCTCGCCAGCGCCCATCCCGCATTGGCCGCCCCGCCCATCCGCATCCTGCCGCTGGGCGATTCCATCACATACGGCAGTTCGTCGCCGGGCGGCTACCGTCTGCCGCTCTACTATTTGCTCACCCGCGCCGGCTTTCATGTCGATTTCGTAGGCACCATGAAAGACAACAGCGCTCCCACCCTGCTGGATCCGGATCATGAGGGTCACTCGGGCTGGCGCATTGACCAGATCGACGCGGTCATCGAGAGCGTATTTGCCCAGATCGCGGATCCGGATGTCATTCTGCTGCTGATCGGCACCAACGATTACGGCCAGAACAACGATACCGCCCACGCCACGAACCGCCTGGATGCCCTGGTGACCCGGATGGCCACCCACCGTCCCTACGCCAAAATCATCGTCGCCAACCTGCTCGAGCGCGGCGAGCCCCACAACACCCGGATTCAAACCACGTTTAATCCCTTCCTGCCCGGCCTGGTGGATCGGCAGCGGGCGCTCGGACGCGAGGTGTATTTCGATGATCTGCGAAGCGCGGTGCCCCTGGCGGACATGCCGGACCAGCTGCATCCGAACCAGCTCGGCTACCAGAAGATGGCGACGAACTGGTTCCAGATGATTACCCGGCACTTCACCCCCGAGGGCAGCACCAACCCACCGGCCATCGCGCGCATCCATCCCTCCGCCAGCCTGACGAACGTCGCGGTGGTATTCAGCAAACCGGTGGCCGATGACGCGGCTGCTGCTGACCATTTCACGCTCGACGGCGGAGTGGCGGTCCTGGGCGCTTCCCTCGATGCGGCCACCCAGCGCATCGTGACGCTTCACACCACCCCCCAGCAACCGTTCACTCTCCATACCGTGACGGTCAACGGCGTGTGCGATCGCACGGCCAATCGGCTGGCGATCGCTCCCGACTCGAGAGCCACGTTTCAATCCATGGCCGGACGGGGCGCTCCCAACAATGTGCCCGAGGCGGTCGATTACACGCTGCTGTATTCGCTCGATATTCCCACCCAACCCAGCTATGCCACCAACGTCGTCTACGACGTCGACCGGCGCGCCGACATCGCCGGCTTTTCCCGGGTGGCCTACTACCTCGAACTCCAGAAGCCAGGAGCGCCGATGCATTTCATCTGGGTATCCTGCGATCCCTTCACGACCAACGTGGACTGGCTGGGCGTGCCCACCGCCTCCAACGGCGCGTTCTTCCAGATGCCCATCACCAACATGAACGTCGTTTCCAGCCTCCCGAGCATCGTCGGCGGCACCAACCTGACGGGCGGCAACCTCGAGTTCTGGCCGGGAAATTCGAGCCCGGCCAACCTCGCCGCGGTGCCCAACGCCAGCAGCACCGCGTACGATTGGGGGGATGGCGCCATCTCGGGCAATTATGGCTGCATGCAGGTCCACAACCATGACGCTCGGCAAGTCCTGTTTGCCTTCAATGGCTGGGGCGGCGCGGGCGGGCCGGCCGACCTCGGGATCGGGAACAACGCGGGGGCCTATGCGGATTGGACCAGCTCGCGCAATGCCGCCAGCTTCGTCATCAAAACCCTCCAGGTCTATGTGCTGCCCTTCCAACCCCCAGCGCCGCCGCCGCGATTGACCGTCAATCCCGTCGTTGCCAACGGCCTACTGACCATCCGCTGGGAGACGCAATCCGAGACCACCTACTCCGTCCTGGCCAAATCGACCCTGGATGACGCGCCCTGGACCAAACTGTTCGGGGTAACCGTTCCGACAAATACCGCCGTCTCGATCGATCTCCCCGCCACCCATCCCGCCGGGTTCTATCGTATTAGCACTCCGTAGATCCTGCCCATCCCCTCCGGTGTCCAACCGGGCCCGGCCTATTTCGCTCGCGCTCCGGAGCGGGTCGTGATACAAAGCCTCTCATTCGCCATCCGGGATCCGGGCGGGAGCCGGGCTTTTTCCTGGAACGGCGGTTGCGATGAATGCCGCGGAACTGCGGGGAGTGACGAAGGCGTTTGGCGCCCAGGTGGCGGTCGACGATCTGACCCTGGACGTGCCCCGCGGGTCGATCTACGGGTTTATCGGGCCCAACGGCTCGGGCAAAACCACCACGCTACGGATGATCATGAACATCCTCCTGCCCGATGCCGGTTCGATCCGCCTGCTGGACGGCTCCGCTCCCGGGGGTTGCACGGAGCGGATGGGGTATCTGCCGGAGGAGCGAGGGCTGTATCGGCGAATGAAAGTCCGCGATCAGCTCCAGTTCATTGCGCAATTGAAACGCGGGCGGCGAATGGCGCGGGAGATTGACGCCTGGCTGGATCGGTTGGGTCTGGCCGCCTGGGCGGACCGCAAAATCGAGGCGCTCAGCAAGGGCATGAGCCAGAAAGTCCAGTTTATCGCGGCGGTCGCC
>CAYWIM010000022.1:0-53947 GCA_964458325.1 uncultured Verrucomicrobiota bacterium | reverse complement strand
GACTCTCCTCGAATGCGTGGACGTGCCATGGTGCCGGGCCGATTATTTCTTTATCGAGCGCTGCGCGCTGGCCCTGTGGGCCGCCGGCGGCCGGCCATGGAACGTCTCGGTGCAATGATGGCGTCCGGGGATCGAGCGGCGAGCGCGCTCTCCTGATCTGACAACCACCCGGATCGGGCGGCCGCCGAGCGCGAGCGGAAAAAGATGGCCATCGACGGTCATTTCTCGTAAGATGGGAGCCACCATGAAAACTGCTTTTCCTTTTTCCACCCACTCGGCCGAGTCGGGCCCGATCACCGGGCTCTGGCGGGCTGTTCTCCTGAGCATCCTCCTGCTGAGGCTCCCTGCAATGGGAGCCGATCTCGATGGTCTGATCGGCTACTGGACGTTCCAGGAAGGCGCCGGCACCAACACAGCCGACCTGACCGCCAATGGGCTCAATGGCACGTTCGATAATGTCGCGACCTGGGGCGGCCCCGCCTGGACCAACAGCCCCTTCGGCGGCTCGGCGCTGAATTTTGACGGCGTGAACGACCGGATCACGATCGGCAATCCGCCGGCCCTTCAAATGACGGGGCCCATGACCTTGACGGCCTGGGTCTACGTGCGGACCTTTTCCAAAAACGGGCGGATCATCACCAAAGGCGGCGCCAGCGGGCAGCGGAGCTGGGCGCTCAACGTCGAGAGCGGCACCACGCCGCCCAACACCGGCTCCCTCCAAATCGGCGCCACGGCCAGCACCACCTTCAGCGTTCGCACCATCGATGCCATTCCCGCCCATCAGTGGATTCACCTGGCCGGGGTCTACATTCCCGGCCAGGCCATGCGCATTTACACCAACGGATTCCTGAACAACGAGGTCACCGCCGATGTCCCAGCCACCCAGAACAACAGCTCGCTCAATGTCACGATCGGCGCCCGCCCTTCGGGCAGCCCCGACACTCCGTGGGACGGCCTGATCGACGAGGTCCGCGTCTTCAACCGGGCGCTGACCGGGGAGGAGATCCAGGCGCTGCCGGAGCTGGTCCAGACACCGCTGACATTCGCCCGGCAGCCGGCGAGCCAGACGGTGGTGGAATTGCGGCCCGTGACGTTCACCGCCGCGGTCCAAGGACCGCCGCCTTACTTCATCCAATGGTACGAGAATGGCGTGCCTATCTTCGATGCCAACCGGTTCGAATACACGATTCCTTCCGCCACCTTGGACCTGGACGGGCGGCAATACTCGGTCACCGTCAGCAACCTCGCCTACGGGGTGTCCAGCACCAACGCCACGCTCCGCGTCAGCACCGACACCCAGCCGCCCACCGTCCTCTCCGCCGGCAGCGGAACGGGGATGTCCGTGGACATCTGCTTCAACGAACCCCTCGATCCGAACTCGGCCTACAACTTCAATTTTTACGAAGTCAACGGCGGAGCAACGGCCGTCGTCGGGGTCACGCTGCGCGAAGACGGCGCCTCGGTCAAACTCGATGTTTGGCCCTATCTGACTCCGGGCCCCGTGACGGTCAAGGTCACCTCGGTCCAGGATCTGCTCGGCAACCCGATGGCGGCTGTGACCGTGACGGGAACGGTGGCGGGCTTGACCTCGCTCGATCTGGGATTCCCATTCGCGCCGGGCTCGAGCTTCTCATGCCGTCCTGACGACTTCGACGTCACGGCCGGCGGCTCGGCAATCTGGGGCACAGCCGACAATGGCCACTTCGTATATCGGGAGGCGCCCGGAGATTTCGACGTGAATGTTCGCGTCGCGAGTCTGACGCCGGTCAACAGCACGGCCCAGGCCGGCCTCATGGTCCGGGAAACGGCCGATGCCGGCAGCCCCGCGCTCCACTTGCTCGCCAACCCGCCTCCGCCCGGCGGACGCGGCTACGTCGAGGCCGGCTGGCGCTCGACGGCCGGCGGCAGCACGGCCAATTGGGGAACGACCTATACCACCGCCGTTCTGCCGGACGTCTGGGTTCGGCTCCGCCGCTGGGGAGATCTCTTCTCCGGCTTCTACAGCACCAATGGGCTCGACTGGGTCTGGATGGGACAGGCCGCCCAGGCATTTGCGAACCCGGTCCTTCTGGGAATGGCGGCCAGCGCCCACAGCGATACGTCCCTCCCCACTCTGGCCCAGTTCCGCGGCTTCACCAACACGGTGTTCAGCAACGCCACCCTGGCCATCACCCAGCAGCCCGCCAACACTTCCGCCCCGCAAAACGCAAATGCCACCTTCGCCGCCACGGCCCAGGGCGCTGGCGCCGCCCCCAGCGACATGGCGTTCCAGTGGCAGCGCGACAATGGCAGCGGCCTGTTCGTTGATATCCCCGGCGCCAACCTCGCAGCCTACACCTTCCAGGCCAAACCCGAGGATAACAACGCCCGGTTCCGGCTCCGCGTTCACTTCGCGGGCCTCACGCAGGAATCGGAGATCGCCACACTGACGGTCACAGAGGAAAAGACGCCGCCCACGGTGGATTGGATTCGGGCGCGGGGCATTCCGACTCGAGTGGTTCTTGCCTTCAGCGAGGCGGTGACGGCCGACAGCGCGACGGCGCTCGGCAATTACGCCATTGTCGGCCCCGGCGGCGCCGGCGTGCCCGTCCTGGCCGCCGCGCTCGGAACGGATGCGCGGACAGTCACGCTGACCACCGATCCGATGACCGACGGAACCGCCTACACGCTGGTCGTCAACGGGGTCCAGGACCTGGCGGTCCCGCCCAACTCGGTTGTTCCCAACACCCAGGCCCCCTTCGATTACAGCAGCCTGATCGGCCATTGGCGGTTCGAGGAAGGGACCGGGCTCAACACGGCCGATGCGTCCGGCGGCGGATTCAACGGCACGCTGGTCAACGGGCCGGTGTGGGCGCCCGGCCTCGAAGGCCGATACGCGATCGAGTTCGACGGCGCCGATGACCGAGTCGATATCGGCAATCCTGTCGAGATGCGGTTGACTGGACCCATGACACTGGCCGCGTGGGTGTGGGTGGACACCATCTCGGGCAATGGCCGCATCGTCACCAAAGGCGGCGGATCCGGACAGCGCTGCTGGTCGCTCAACGTTGAAGGCACTGACAACTGGGCGCTCCAGGTCGCCAGCAGCGGGACTGCCAACGTCTCGCTCCTTGTCCCCGGCATCCTCACCGGCCAATGGATCCACGTGGCCGGCGTCTACGACCCGGCCGATATCGCGGGGCCTATCATGCGGTTCTACACCAACGGCGCCCTGGCTGGTGAACTTCTGGACGGCGTCCCCGCCGAACAGCACAACTCGTCGCTCGGTGTCGCCATCGGCAACCGCTCCGTGAGCGGCACCCCGTTCGACGGCAAGATCGATGACGTCCGCATTTACGCTCGCGCCTTGAGCGGCGCCGAGATCGCCGTCCTGGCGGCCCCACCGGCCACGCCCGCCGAGTTCCTCCCGCCGGTCCGGATCGACAACCAGATCACTCTGGACTGGACCGGCAGCGGGCAGCTCGAATGGGCGCCCGCTGTCGACGGCCAATGGACGCCTGTCACGCCCGCCCCTGCTCCTCCTTATTCGGTGGACATCGTCCCGGGCGAGAATCGGTTCTTCCGGATTCGCACCCCGTGACCCACAGCGCGCCCGCAGCGGAGCGGGCGCCCTTTCGAGGCTGAAAGCCGAGAGGAAGAGCTGCAGACGGCCACCGGAAGGAATTCCTCCCCCCGCGAGGCACGAGCGGGGGGAGGAACAGCCAAGAGGGACGCAGCCCGAGATCCACCTCGCCTCCATTGGCCATGGAGGGAGAAGACGAAATGCAGACGGCCACCCAATTGCGACCGGACGAGCCGAAGAATTTTGCCGTGTCGATTGTTCAGTGAACAGTCCGGCTTGCCGGGCGGGCGGGTCGGGCGGTAAAGTGGGGGTTATGCTGACCAGGATCAAAGACCGGCGCGCGTTGACGGACGGACGACCGATCGCCATCGTTGCCGCCCGATATAACAGCCGTTACGTGGACGCGATGCTGCGGGCCGCACGGCAGGAGCTGAAACGGGCGGGCGCGCCTCCGCGATGGATCGTCCGCGTCCCGGGGGCGTTCGAGATCCCGGTCGTGGCAGCCCACTTGGTTCGCCATCAGCTGACGCCACCTGCGGCGGTGATCGCCCTGGGCGTCATCCTGCGGGGGGAGACCGCCCATGCCCAGCTGATTGCCGAGGGGGTGACCCATGCGCTGGCACGCCTGCAGTGGGAGTCAGGGGTTCCCATGATCCACGGGGTGCTGCTGCTCGAAAACGAGTCCCAAGCGCGCGTTCGCTGCCTCGATCGCGAGCATAATCGGGGCATCGAGGCCGCCCGGACGGCACTCGAGATGACCGCCGTGATGCGCCGATTGGAGTGAGGCGGTTTCCTGGATTCCCCATCACCACATCGAGGTTCGACTCCCGGGGCAAGCGGACCGTTCATCGCCCGAATGCAGGGGCAAGAGTGCCCCCCTTCCGGCTTTGTGCCCGCTCGATAAAGGGCTCTGTCAGCCGCAGCAGCCCGCCGTGTCAAACACCCGGGAGCATTCGGCCTTCGGTCGGCATTTCGGGTATCGACGGCGCGATCTGGGTGGTTGCCGCCGGTTTCGGCGGGAAGATCTTATCGATGACGCCACTCTTGATCTTGATGGCGGATCCGACGCATGCGAAGAGGATGGCCAGGATCATGGCCAGGTTGAAGAGCGCGCGTTTCCAGCCGACGCCGGCGGCCGGGCCGATGTAGCTCTTCTTGTTGTTCATGACGAAGAACGTGATGTAGGCAATCGGCAGGAGGGTCAGGGCGACAGCGGACGCGGCCACAGGCATCCAGAGCGGGCTCGGGAATGCCACGCCCAGGATCCCGATCGCGGGAAGCAGAGTGAACATCCGGTAGCGGCGGGTGGTGTAATCGAGCTTGAACATTTCGCAACCGGTGAAGCCGCAAACCACCATGTGGGTGCTGATGGCGCCGCAAGCCATCCCGATGAAGCCCAGATCGAGAACAATCCGCCCCAGGGACGACCCCAAGAGACCTTCGAGGCTGCGCGCAGCGTCAACCGGTCTGAGATCGGTGCGCAACACGCCGGCGGCGGGATCGTAAACGGTGTTGGCCATCGCGATGATGACCAGTGAGGTGACGATCACGAACGGAAGAAACATCGAGCTGAACAGATCGTAGCGGGAGAGCCCTTTGTGATGCCTCCCCCAGCCCTTGGCCAGCATCGAATACGGATAGAGGAAGGTCATGTTGATCCCCACCGCCGCGCCCACGGCCCCCAACACCAGCGTCAAACCATCCTTACCGGAAGGAATCGTGAAAACGAAGAAGCCCCGCCAGAGCGCGCCCCAGTCGACCCCGGTCTTGATCACCACAAACAGGAAGGCGAGGATGATCAGCCGGATCACCCAGCGCAGGAACGTCTCGTAGATCCGGATCCCACGGGTTCCGGCGCCGTAATTCCAGGTCACCACAATGCTCATCGCCAGGATGGCCGCCCCGCCGGCAAACTTGACCAGATACGGGACCGCGGATGGATTCGCGGGCACGCCAGCCAGTGTCGCCAGATCCCAGATCGCCGCCCCGACCAGACCGTATTGGGGGAAATGCCAGATGATCGAGGCCACGATCGAGCCCAGGGCCCATAAAAACGGGACCGCGGGATGGATTTCACGCGCAAAGGCCCCATAAGGCCGTTCGCCCGTGGTCAGGACCACGTTGCCCAGCGCGCCCATCATGATGATGCCCAGCAGCATGGCGACGGGCTGGACCCAGAGCAGTGCATAGCCGAAGGACGCCCCGGCCATGACGGAGGCGGCGGCGCTGCCCGCCCCGAGGGTCATGGCGCTCTGGAGCCAGGCCGGCCCCGTCAGCTTCGCATAGCCGCGGATGCGCGCTATAAGCGGTTGCGTTGCGAGCTGCTGGAGATGAGCTTCCTCCTGCCGCAATTTCTCCGGATCCCATCGGCTGGCCATGGGGAGTCCGACGTTCTTCTTTATCTCGGATTCACTCATGCCGGCATGATGCCGCGGCGGAGGCCATCCGACAATGAAATCCGGGGGCGATTCGAGGTGTTGATCGGTCCATAGGCGGACCTGATCCACATCCATTCAACATGAGAATGCAGTCGTTGCTCGAGGCACAGTATTGACGGGCGGATGGTGGCGGACTAATGTGCGCGCCATTCACCGGACGCGCGGGATGCGCTCCCGAGGTCCGGTGGGTTGGTGAAGGATTTCGAGGCGGCGCCCGCCGGCCAAGCCGACGGGCTCATGAATGGAAACGATATGAGCAAGTTTGCCATGAGGTTGGACCGTCGAGGATTTTTGCGCGCGGCGGGGGTGGCGGCGACTGCCTTTGCGGTGGCGCCGCGGTCGGCGGTGGCCGCAAGCGGCGCCAATCCCCCGAGCGAGAAGCTGAACATCGCGGGGATTGGAGTCGGCGGCATGGGCGCGGGGGATCTGGATGCAGTGGCGCCGCAACACAACGTGGTTGCACTGTGCGACGTGGACCAGCGCCGGTCGGCGGAGACTTTCAAGAAATACCCCCAAGCGCGCGCCTACCGCGATTTCCGAAAGATGTTCGACGAGATGGAAAAGGAGATCGACGCGGTGGTGGTGGCGACGCCCGACCATTGCCATGCGGTGGCAGCGATGGCGGCCATCCGCCGGGGCAAACACGTGTATTGCGAGAAGCCGCTGGCCCATTCGGTGTTCGAGGTCCGCGAGCTGATGCGGGCGGCCAAGGAGCACAAAGTCGTCACGCAACTGGGCAACCAGGGGCACTCGTACGACTCGATCCGCGATTTTTGCGAATGGGTCTGGAGCGGCGCGATCGGCAAGGTGCACACCATCCATGCGGGGTGCACCGCGGTGAACTCGGGCGTCAGCCAGCTGTCGCGCCTCAAGGAGACTCATGCGGCGCCACCCACGCTCGAATGGGATCTATGGCTGGGGCCGGCGCAGCCCCGCCCTTATCATCCGGTCTATCTGCCGGGCAGCTGGCGGGGGTGGGTGCCGTTTGGCAACGGAACGATCGGCGATTGGATCTGCCACGTGGTCGACCCCGTTTTCTGGGCGCTGGATCTGGGTGCCCCGGCATCCGTCCAGGCTCAGGTCAAGGATTACGATCCGAAGACCCAAGGCGACGCGTTCCCCATGGGAGAGATCATCACGTTCGAATTTCCCGCCAAAGGCCAGCGCGGCCCGGTCGTCCTTCAGTGGTACAGCGGCACCGAGCGCATCCCGCGGCCGCCCGAGCTGGACAAGGAGGATCGCGATGTCGGGACCGGCGCTCTGGTGATCGGCGACAAAGGCGCCATCGTCTACGGATCCCACGGGGCCGGCGGAGTGCGCCTGATCCCACAGGCGCGGATGGATGCCTTCCAGCGTCCGGCGAAAACCATCCCCCGGGTGCCGGGACACCACCAGAACTGGCTTCAGGCAATCCGGAATGGCACGCAGGCGGGATCGGATTTCTCGTACGGCGGTCCGCTGACCGAGCTCGCATTGCTTGGCGTGATCGCAATCAAGATGCCCGGCGTCAAGCTCGAGTGGGACGCCGAACAGATGAAATTCACCAACTCGCCCGAAGCCAACCAGCATCTGAATCCTCCGTATCGGGCGGGGTGGACGCTCTAGTCCGAGCCGCCGGATCGATCGATCGGGCTGGTGAACGCCTGCAGGCCGCGCGCGCCGATGCTTCGGCCCTCTCCTCGCATCCTCACACGACCACGGTTTGGCCCGGACCGGGCTGGGTGACTCGAATGTGGGGGTAGCGGCGATGGATTTCCGTCGCGAACCACTGGATCGAGACGGGATTTCCATGGCCAAGGACAACGACCCGAGGATTCACCTCGCCGATCCACTCGAGCATCGCATCGCGGTGCGCGTGGGCGCTGAGGTCGAATCGTTCGACTTCGCAATGGCAGGCCACCGGGGGCCGCCCGGGATGGAACAGGAACGGCTGGCCGGGGGGCGCGGCCTGGAGGCGTCCGGCCGGCGTGTCGGGATCGGCATAGCCGACGAAGAAGATCGCGTGGCGGGGTTCGGCGAACAGGCGGCGGGCGAGGTCGTGCGACGCGGTATTTTCACTCATCATGCCGGCGGTGAGGACGAAGAGGCGGCCCGATGCCAGCTTCATTTGTTCGGCCTGTTGTCGTTCGAGCACGATGATCGGCAGAGCCTCGGTCAGCTTGAGCCCGCTGTGCTGGCGATGGGCGCGGTGGGCCTCGAGGTCGTAAATCTCGGTGAAGACGCGGCCGAGCCCGCTGATATAGACGGGCTGCTTTTTCAGGCGTCGGGACCTCATAAGCAGGGCCAGGAGCGCCAGGATCTCCTGGGTGCGCCCCAGGGCGAAGGTGGGGATGAGCACGCTGCCCTTGCGCCCGAGGACGCGCTGGATGGCGGCGGCCAAGCGGTCGATCTCCTTTTCCCGCGAAAAACCGGAGGGAATGGCCCGGTCCCCCCGCGTGGTCTCCATGATGAGGACGTCCGCGGTTACATCGTCGAAGCGGGCGCCCCGAAGCAACGTCTGGTCATGGAAACAGACGTCTCCGGTGTAGAAGAGCGTCTCCGCGCGCCCGCGCAGCAGGATGCCCGCAGAACCCAGCGTGTGGCCCGCGTCGAAGAACTCGAGCGTGGGCGATGGGAATCCGGAGCGGATTTTGGCGAAGGCGGCCCACTCGATCTCGCGGTTGTACTTGAATCCCTGGAAGCGGGGGGCGATCTCATCGACCTCGGTGTGAGTGTAGAGGGGGTAATCGGCAATGCCCAGCTCCTCGCGCTGGCGGGTCATGACGTTCACCGAGTTATGGAGGACTCGCTCGACCAGGAAATAGCTCAGATCCGTCATGAGGACGTGGGCTTTGGGGAAATGGCGAAGGGCGACCGGCAGGGCGCCGACGTGATCGTGGTGGCAATGCGAGATGGCGACGGCGTCAGGCGCGGCGGCCTCGAGGAGGGGGAAGAGGGGCAGACTGGCACGGCCCTCGCGCTTGGGATGAATGCCGGCATCGAGGAGGATGCGGTGGCCATCGATCTCGACATGCCAGCCGCTGGCCCCGATGTCGTTGCCCGGATTCAGATTCAAGATGCGCATCGGGAACAAGATGCCATGAAACCGGAGGCTTGTCAGGCGCAACCCCGCGGACTGAATCTGTTTGCCTTTTTCAGGCAAGGGGTTTGAATAGCCCCGGACAATAGCTGGAAGGGAGAAGCCACGATATGAGCGACGCTTTGCGAACCATGTCCGCCGAGGAGTTTGCGCGGCGGTTGAAGATGATGTGCGAGCATCCGGACAGTCGATTCGCCTTTTTTCTGGGCGCGGGCTGCTCGGCCAGCTCCGGGATCCCGGCCTCGGCGGGCCTGGTGCGGAACCATTGGCTGCCCCGGCTCCGGGATCTGCGGGCGCCCCGCCGGCGGGATCTGGAGGCGTGGGCCAAGGAATTGGTGTCCGCCTTCGATCCGCGGGACGCGGCGGCAGCCTACGGCCCCCTCATGCAGGAGCTGTTCCTGCTGCCCGAGGAGCGGCAGCGGGAGATCGAGTCGCTGTGCGATGGCAAATTCCCCGGGTTTGGATACGCGGTGCTGGCATGCCTGATGACCCAGACCGGCGGCAGCTTCAATGTCGCGCTGACCACGAACTTCGACGACCTGATCTCCGATGCCCTGTACCTGTTCACATCCGTGCGGCCGCTGGTCGCGCCGCACGAGTCGCTGGGGACCTACCTCCGCCCCACTCGAACCCGGCCGTTGATCGTGAAGCTGCACGGCGACCACTGCCTGGCGCCGCTGAACACCCCGCGCAGCACCGACGATCTCCGCCAGGACGTCGATAAGCGGGTGCGATCGGTGATTCGCGACCGCGGGTTGATCTTCATGGGGTACGGCGGACGGGACGAGGGCATCGCCCGGATGCTCTCTGAGCTGACAGAGGAGGCGTTGCCGCTGGGGGTGTATTGGGTGGGAGATCAGGAGCCTCAAGGGGCGATCCGGCCCTGGCTCGAGAGCCGGCGGGCGGTCTGGATCCAGCAGCGGGATTTCGACGAGTGGATGCTGCTCCTGCGGGACGTCTTCGGCCTGCCGCACCCGGACAGCAAGCGGTTCGACCATGTGTTCCTGAAATACACCGGCACCTACCAGAGCCTGTCGCAGCGGATCGGATCGATCGCCGAGAATGAGCCGGGCGTCGAAGCCCTCAAGGAAGCCGTGCAGCGCGCAGATGCCACCTTCCCCGACTGGTGGGCGGTCGAGCTCGAAGCCGAACGGCTCAAGGCCGCCGACCCAGCCAAGGCGGATGCCGTCTACCAGAAGGGCCTCGAGCAGTTTCCCAACACCGCCCCCCTTCACAACAGCTACGCCAACTTCCTCCGCGATTACCGCAAGGACAACGTGCGCGCCGAGGAACAGTATCAGCGCGCGCTGGCGGCCGACCGCGGCAACCCCGAGGTCCTCCAGCACTACGCCTTCTTCCTGTCCCGTGTGCGCAAGGACCAGGAACGAGCCGAAGATCTCTATCAGAAAGCCCTGGCGCTGGATCCGAACAATCCGCGTCTCATTGCCACATTTGCCGGGTTCCTGGCCCGAATGCGGCGCGATGTCAAAAGGGCCGAAGAACACTACCGGCGGGCGCTGGCGATCGATGCCGCCGATCCCTACATCCAGGCCAGCCACGCCGGGTTCCTCCTGGCCCAAGGCCGGGATCCCGAGGGGCTCGAGGCCCTGGCCCGCGTGTTGAGCCAATCCGGTCTTCAGGAAACGCCGAACCTCGCGCTCGAGTGCTGGTTCTACCAACTGGCGCACGGGCCAGCCGACGCGCGCGGCCCCGCCCTGAGCCTGCTCAAGAAGTCCATCAAGGCCGGCCGCCGCCGCTCCGGGTTGCTGCTGGCCCAAAATATCACCCGAGCCCGGCACAACGGGCACCCGGAATCTCCCTGGCTCGAGAAGCTGGCGACCGTCCTCAACGACGAAGGCCCCCTCAGCCTGCTCGATGACTGGCCTGCGTGGAAGGCAGCCTGAGGATTTCCCCACAAGCTGCCCGATCGGAACATAGGGCAAGGCCTGAGGATCTGCGCTCGAAGACGGCGGCCGGGTTCACCTGGATTTTTCAGGGGATGCAGCCGGAGATTGATCCGGAGTTACGCGGGAGGACGGATGCGAGCCGCGCGGCTGGCTGGCGAGATAGAGGGTGAACCGCGCGCCACAGCCGGGAGCCGAGTGGCAATGAATGGCGCCCCGGGCCGCTTTCACGAGCCAGGAGATGATCGAGAGACCCAGCCCCGTTCCCTGATGGTTGGGTTTGGAGGAGAAGATCGTGCTGAAGATCTGGGGCATGGCGCTGGGGAGAATGCCCGGCCCGTTGTCTTCCACCGTCAGGGATAGCATGGGAAGCGCATTCGCAAATCCATCCAGGTTGATCCATCGGTCGCGCGGGCCATCCGCCATGGCGGAACGGCGGACGGGACCGGATACCTGGCGCGAGAAGATTTTGACGCGGTGCGGTTTCTCGGTTGCCTGGAGCGCATTCAGCCCCAGATTCAGCAGGATCTGGGTCAGGTCAGTCGGATTGATGAGGACCTGGAGATCCCGGCGCGGCAGCTCGATATGGATTTCGTGCGTTCGGGCGGCGGGATGGAGCTGGAATAATTGGCGGAGGTTCTGAAGCACGTCGCGCAGGGAGCTCAGATCGCTCTCGAGCGACCGCTGGAGAAGGAAGCGGAGATAACGGCGCGATATATGGCCGCAGTGGTCGATCTGCCGCGTGACGAAGGAGAGACGATTCCGGATGTCTTCGATGTCGCCAGCCCTGAGTTCGGAACGATTGGCCAGCTGGTGAAGCAGGATGTCCACCGAGCCCGAAATGACGCTCAGAGGACTGTGGATGTCGTGCAGAATGCTCGCATAGACCTGCTCCTCCGAACCGGAAAAGCTCGCCCGCATCTGGAACCGCTGGATTTCGTCCTTGAGCCGAAGGATGTGCTGCTTGTCGAACCGTCTTTCTTCGGATTGCGTCTTGCGCTCGATGGCTTTGGCGACGGCGGCGCGCATCGCATGGACTTCGAACGGCTTGCATAGATAGTCCGAGGCGCCAAGACGAATCGCTTCCTGGGCGGTTTCGAAGTTGTTGTAGGCGGTCAGGATGACCACCTCGATGTCGGAGTCGATTTGCTTGAGGCGATCCAGCACCTCCATCCCGGACATGTCGGCCAGCCGGATGTCCAGAATGACGGCGTCGATCGGGTAGCGGCGGGCCAGCTCGATGGCCTGCCGGCCGTCTTCGACCGTGAGAACCCGGTACCGATCCTCGAAAATGATCCGCAGCGACTGCCGGGGACCCTCCTCGTCATCGACGACCAGCAGCGTGCGCGGAGGCAACCCGTCGGCCGGGAGCGCGGCCCCCGCATAAGATGTGTTTCGAACATTCCGATCGAGCATGGCGGGGAGCGGTACGATCTATTCGCCGGCAAGCAATCGATCCCAGAGCCGGTCGTTGAGCAACACCTTGTCCAGGATCTCCCGTTCGTTGGCTTCGGGGCTTCGGACGCTGGGCTGGATGGGCAGATGGATGCGGAAGAGGCTGCCCGGATCGCGGTTCTCGACCTCGATGCGCCCATTGTGGTGGTGGATGATGAAGTAGCACGCCATCAGGTTGATGCCGTAAAGCTGAGGATCACCGCTTCGAATGAAGAAGGGGTCGAACACCGCTCGCAAGGCGTCCTTGGGAAGGCCGGGGCCGTTGTCCTGGACTTCCAGAAGGATTTCGGACGGCTGGCCGGAGACGACCGGCAGCAATTCCGCCCGCAGGTCGATCCGGCTCCCCTCGGGCAGCATCAGGCATTCGTCTTCAAGCAGAAGCTCGAACAACCGGTGGAACTTCGCCTGCTCCACGCACAACGGCGGCAGCGAAGGCGGGACCTGGCTGCAGATGACGATCTGTTTCTCGGCGCGTTGGGCATCGACATGCTGAATCGCCGCCTCGATCACCTGGTCGAGTTTGACCCGGTCCGGGAAGGGGGCATGAGGATCGGGCGCGAGGTTGCCTAGATCATTGAGCATCAAAGTGATGCGTTTGACCTGATGCTGGACCTGGAGGTAGAAATCGCGCCAGAATTGCGGGTTCCGCAGAGACTGGATATCGACGCGCTCCTCCTGGAGTTTGGTCGGAGCCAGATCGATAAAGGTGCGGACGGCGACGAGGGCATTGCGGACGTAGTGGCCCAGGCCCGCGGCGAGAACGCCCAGGCTGATCACCCGGTCCGTGATCATGAGATTATGGAGGGCCGTGAGCTTCTCGCGCAAGAGCGCGTCGCGCTCGTGCTGGACGATGAAGAACTCGAGCCCGCGCTTGAGCGTGATCTCGAGCTGGGGGATATCCCACGGCTTGGTCACGTACTTGTAGATGGCGCCGGTGTTGACCGCCTGGATCGCAGCCTCCATGTCCGCATAGGCGGTGCAGAGTATCCGGATGAGCCGAGGCTGGAGCTGGCGGGATCGCTCGAGAAGCTGGACGCCCTTTTCCCCTGGCATGCGTTGATCGGTCATGAGGACTCCGATCTGATCGGAGTGGGCCTCGAGAAGACGGATGCCTTCCTGCGCGCTGGGAGCGGTCAGAATCCGAAATTGTTCGCCGAACGCCCGGAGAAAGTATTTGAGCGACTTCTCCTCATCATCCACATAGAGGACAGCGTACTTTTTATAGTCGTAGAAGCTCTGCATAGCACCGGTTTGGTTATGGCTGCGGCCACTATTCTATCTCTATTCTTGGGAATTCCAAGGCAAATTCGCAAAAGCGGTTCGGCTCGCTCCGGACTCGGATCTCGCCGTGGTGTTCGCGCATGATCTGGTAGCAGATGCTCAGCCCCAGGCCGGTGCCTTCGCCCACGTCCTTGGTCGTGAAGAACGGCTCGAAGATCTTGTCGACATTCTCCGGCGCGATCCCCAGTCCATTGTCCCGGACCAGGATCAGGTCATGGTTGCCGTCGATCCGGCTTTGGATCCGAACGACGGGCTGCTCGCCGTTCGGGAAGGCCTTCTTGCGCAGGGACTGGACGGAATTCTGGAGGAGGTTGATGAGGACTTGGAGGATGCGATTGCGGTCGGCGTAAATGCGGTGATAGGTCTCGATGTCCAGATCGACCTGGATGCCGTTTTTAAGCTCGTGGCTGAGAAACCGGATGGCCATGCCAACCAGGGATCCCACCTCGATGGGCTCGGCCCGGGCGCCCTGCGGGTGGCAGAAGGCGCGCAGGTCCGAGACGATCACCTTGATGCGCTCCGTTCCCTCTTCGATGTCCTGCAGGATCTCGGATGCCTCGGGCCGGGACTCGGCGGGCAGAGACGCAAGGCGCGACTTCAGGAAATGGATGCCGGTGATGACATAATTGAGGGGGTTATTGATCTCGTGGATGATGCCGGCGCTGAGGCGGCCGAGGGAGGCCATCTTTTCGTTTTGCACCAATTGGGCTTCAGTCTCCTTGAGCTGATCGACCAGGGCCTCCAAGCGCTTGTTCTGGGTGGCCAGGCGGCGCTCGAACTCGTGGGCGCTGAGGAGATTGGTCAGCCGGACGTGGAGCTCGGTCGAGGAGAACGGCTTCGTGAGGAAATCGTTGGCGCCGGCGGCCAGCACGGAGATCTTGGTGCGCTCGTCGGCGCGCGCGGTCAGGATGACGATGGGGAGATTCCGCGTGGCGGTGCGCTCGCGAATTTCGCGGCAAACCTGCAGACCGTCTTTCTCGGGCATCATCATGTCGCAAAGGACCAGGTCGGGGAGGAACTGGACCGTCTTGTCGATCGCCTGCTGTCCGTCCACGGCTTCCAGGACCTCGAAATGGGACTGGAGCTGGGACCGGAGGAAGCGAAGCATGTCGGGTTCGTCGTCGGCGATGAGGATCCGCGGGCGGGCGCCGACGGCCGGCATCGGAGGCAGCTCCCCGGCGCGGGCGCTGGACTGGACCGGGACCATGCCCGGGAAAAATTCGGCCCGGCGATAGAGGGCCGCCAGCCATTCCGCCTGGGGAGCGCCCGCTGGCGCCTCCGGAACCGCGGTCGAGACCGCTGCCGCATCCTCCGCTTCCAAGGCAGATTGCGAGGCGCCTTCGGATGCCTTCTGGGGAGGCGCGGATGGGGCGGTTTCCGGCGCGGCGGGCGGGATCGGCTCCAGGAAAGGCAGGGTGAATCCGATGGTGGTGCCCTGCCCTACCGTGCTGTCGGCGCGGATTTCGCCGCCTTGCGCCTCGACCAATTCCTTGACCAAGGCCAGGCCGATCCCGAGGCCCTGGTACTTGCGGCGAGACGAAGTGTCCCCCTGCCAAAACCGGTCGAAGATGAACGGGAGTTGCTGGGGCGCGATGCCGATCCCGGTGTCGCTGACCTCGCAATGCCAGGAGTCATCCTTGCGGCAAGCCCGGAGCCGAATGCGTCCCCCTGCGGGGGTGAACTTGATCGCATTGAAAAGGAGGTTGAGGATGACCTTCTCGAGCTTGTCCCGATCGGCCAGCACGCTGGACAGCGGAGGCTCGACGCCGATCTCGAGCCGAACCCGCTTGTCCATGGCGGCGTGCCGGAGCTCGTTGCCAAGGCCCTGGAGGAATTCGGAGAGCAGGATCGGCTCGCGCTGGATCGCCAGGGCGCCGGATTCGATCCGGACAAGGTCCAGAAGGTCATTGATCAGCTTCAGGAGGCGCATCCCGTTGGCATGCATGGTGAGCAGCCACTCGCGGGCCTGCGAGTCCAGCCGGTAGCGGTCGTCGTGAATGAGCGTCTCCAAAGGCGCGAGCAGGAGAGTCAGCGGAGTGCGCAACTCGTGGCTGACATTCGCAAAGAACCGGCTCTTGGTCTCATCCATCTCGAGCAGCTTTCGATTGCTCTCCTCGAGGCGTTGCCGGCTTTTGTCCAGCTCGAAGCGCGACTGGAATTCGCGGCGGCGCAGCTGGCTATGGTAATGGCTCCCGACGATGACGATCAGGCCCGTGACGACCAGAAAATAGAGGTTGTTGACAAGCGCGCCGGAGTCGACCGCGCGGTGTTCCTCATAATTCACGAGGCAGGCAGTCAGATACATCAGCACGACCAGGACAAAGGCGATCGAGCTCTGGCGAAATGTCCAGTGGGCGATCATCGCCACGACGAGCAGGACCAGGTTCAAGCCGGCGTAATACGGAGAGCTGGCGCCGTCGGTAACCATGATCATCCAGGCCATGAAGCCGGTGGGAAACATGGCCAGCGTGATGCCCAGGGTGCGGTGGTAGCGCTGGCCGACCGGGCTGACCACCAGCATCCAGAAAAGACCGATCAGGACCGAGCAGAGCAGCCGGAGCTGGAGGAAATAGGCCCACTCGGAGCGATAGACCGCCAGATCAAGCACGATGCCCGCAGGCATGAGGAGGATGCCGACGAAACAGCCGACCTGAAGGTTGCTGACCGTCAATTCACGGTTGTATTCCTGAAACGCGTGATGGCTCTCCTCGATGCGTATGGAGCCAGTTTCAGGCATGGTCGGGTCTCCGGACCTGGAGGAAGACGTTGACGGCGGTGGGATCGCAGGTGACCTGGCAGATGTCCGCGGGGGCCTGAGCGGGGGCGAGATCTCCGACCTCGGCCCGGTTGCGGCAGATCAGATGCCATTCCAGCAGGTATTCCATCGAGTGCCGAAACGGCTTGGATGCGTCGACGTTGGTGGCCAGAAGCAGACCTCCCGGCGCCAGCATCTCGAAGAAGATGTCCATGAGCCGCTTGCAGATCCGGTCGGACATGTAGTCGAAAAGGCCCGCGCAATAGATGAAGTCGTAAGCGCCCGCCTGGGGCTCATCGGTCGAATGGATCGACTCCTTGAGCACCTGATGCACCGACTTCTTGACGAGGCGGATCCGGGTGGATCGATGGTAGCGCTGGCAATAATCGCCCAGAATCCGGCGCGTGAACTCGATGGTCTCGTCGTTGAAATCCAGCAGCGTGAATTCCGCCGCTTCGCACTCGGGGTGCTGGGCCAGAAAGTTCTGGACTTCCTGCGCGGGACCGCAGCCCAGGTTGAGGATGCGGGCCGGGCGGCCAAGGCGGGCGACCCGCCGGGTTTCCTCCACCAGATGCTGGGTCAGGGCTCGAATGCGGTTCCGATGGGCCTCGGCGGGGGGGTTTTTCAGGAA
The DNA here is from genome assembly GCA_964458325.1 of uncultured Verrucomicrobiota bacterium. Taxonomy (GTDB): domain Bacteria; phylum Verrucomicrobiota; class Verrucomicrobiia; order Limisphaerales; family UBA1319; genus JAGMXM01. Next base: position 36,842 of record CAYWIM010000022.1, on the reverse strand, counting down.
ACAAAGGTTCACGATCTTCGCAAAAAGCGACGAGGCATCCCTGAGGGGATCGCCGAGGATCATGTTCACCATTTCGTAGTCGCCGGCATAGCCCAGGGGCTTCTGATAGGTGCGGTAGACGAACGGCGAACAGAGCAGCAGGGGATGGAGCTGGCGGCGGGCATAGGCCCGGTGCGCCGGTCGCATCTCCTCCCGGACCGAATCGGCCACCTCATCGAAACGGGTGAACCAGGTCATCATCAGGGGAACCATCGGCTCTTGAAGCTGATCCACCACCTCCCGCTCGCGAAGATCCCGGTTCCCCTCGGGATCGGCCCGGATGCCCAGCTCGACCTGCTCAAGCCAGCGGCGGAGATCCACGAGCAGTGTCTGGAGGTCGGAGACCAGCACCTTGAACGCGGCCGTCACGCTCCGCATCTTCTCCCATTCCTGGATGAAGGCCGTAAACTCCTGGCGGAGCCGGCCGGGAGTCATCAGGGGCGTGAATAGATCGACCTCCAGCCACGCCTCGTCCAGCGCGGCCTCCAGCAGGAGAAAGATACCCGCATTGACGAGTTTGCTGACCACCGCGCGGCCGTGGTAGACCATCCGCTCGTTGATGATGATCCGGAAATCGCTCAGGACCTCGGACAGCTGGAGGATGCTGAATGGATTGTAGACCTCGAAAACGACCTCGTAGTGCGTAAGCCGCAAGGGCGTGGCCCGGATCTCCGCGCCCTGGCTATTGCGGAACAGGATAATAGTGTCCCGCGTGCCGGTTTGGGCCGCCAAAGGTTGTGTGTCCATAGACAACGGCGCGGCCGAAGCCACCCAAACCTGACCGCCCAGACTCCGCCACGGCGTACGACAACAGCATTAAGCCATTCGCCCGTGCCCTTGAAAAGCCAAATTCACTCCAAACACGCTCAACGCCGGCGCTCCAAGGCAAGCCACCCGCCGATTCAGTGGTTGTGTAATCCGGCTCCAGCCGCCAGGATCCTGCGCCGGATGAAAACGGTTTTTGAATGGTCCCACCAGGTCGCGCCCGAAGAAACGGACGAGCTGGGCCACGCCAATAACGAAGCCTATTTGCGCTGGATGAACGCCGCCGCGGTCGCCCATACCACCGCGCTCGGCTGGCCTCCCAGCGCCTATTTGAACCAGGGCCAGGGCTGGGTGGTCCGCCGCCACGAAATCGAATACCTGCGCCCCGCCCAGCCCGGCACGGACCTCGTGGTCCACACCTGGGTCCGAACCATCGATCGGGCATCCTCCTTGCGCTGCTACGCGATCGCGCGCCGATCGGATCGGGTCCTCCTGGCCCGCGGCCAAACTTTATGGGCTTGGATCCATTTCGGCACCGGCCGGCCCGCCCGCATACCCCCCGCTGTCACCGCCGCCTTCTCGGTTCATCCCGAGGACGTGTTTGCCGGCCGCCTCACTCTTCAGCCTCGGGCTTCTGGGCGGACATGGGGGCGGGACAGCGCTCGCGCTCGAACCAGACGTAGAGCACGGGCAGCAGCACCAGGGTCAGAAACGTCGAGCTGAGAATCCCGCCGATCACGACGGTGGCCAGCGGGCGCTGGACCTCGGCGCCGGGACCCGCTGCGATCGCCATCGGAACGAACCCGAGGCTGGCGACAAAGGCGGTCATCAGCACGGGCCGAAGGCGGGTTGTCGCCCCGCTGTAGACTGCCCGGCACAGCGCGAACCCCTGCTCTCTCAGCTCGTTGAAATAGCTGATCATGACCACGCCATTGAGAACCGCGACGCCGCTCAGCGCGATGAAACCCACGGCCGCGGTGATGCTGAACGGCATGCCGCGCAGGTGCAGGGCCAGCACGCCTCCCGTGATGGCCAGCGGGATCCCCGTGTAGATCAGCACAGCCTGGCGCAGGCTGCCAAACGCCAGGAAGATCAGAAGGAAGATCAACACCAGCGCCGCCGGCACCACGATGAGCAGACGGAGACGGGCCTCCTGGAGGTTCTGAAACTGCCCGCCGAACTCGTATCGATAGCCTTCCGGAAATTCGATCCCCTCCCGGATCCGCGCCTCCGCCTCCTGCACGAAGCTCTCCACGTCGCGCCCCCGCAGGTTGATCATCAGCGCCACCCGCCGCCGGCCCTCCTCGCGCAGGATCGGATCCACGCGATTGACCTCGCGGAACTCGGCGATCCGATCGAGCGGCGCCATGCCGTGCTCGCCGACCGGCACAGGGAGCGCGCGGATCTCCTCCATGCGCTCGCGCCGGCTGCCCGGCAGCCGAACCACGACTGCATGACGGCGGTTCCCATCGTAAACCCATCCGACGGTCTCGCCGGCCAGGGCGGTCGAGATCATCCGGTTCACATCGGCGGCGTGCACGTTGAACCGCCGGAGCGCATCCCGGTTGACGATGATCTCCAGCACCGGCGCGCGCCCTTGCGCCTCGAACTCGACTTCGCCCGCGCCCGGCACTTGGTCGAGGATCGTCTTGGCCCGCGCGGCCAGAGCCTCCATCACGTCGTAGTCGGGGCCGACGATCTTGAGCGCCAGGTCGGATCGCACCCCCTCCAGCAGCTCGTTGAAGCGCATCTCGATCGGCTGCGCAAACAGGAAGCTCTGCTCGGGCAGCTCCCGCGCAATCTCCCGCTCGAGCAGATCGGCCAACTCCGCCTTCGTGATGGGCCGGCCGTCCACCTTCCGCCACTGATCGCGCGATCGGTAGAATATATAAAGGTCGTTCTGGCTGGGCGGCATCGGATCGGTCGCCACCTCGCTGGTGCCGAGCCGGCAGAACACCCGTTCGACCTCGGGCACTCGGAGCAATAACCTCTCCGTCGCCTGCTCCATCGCCAGCGAAGCTTCCAGGTTCATGCTGTTGGTTCGATACACCATCACCGTGTGCGATCCCTCATCGAGCTTGGGCACGAACTCGGCCCCCAGCTGCAGAAATGCCCACACCGATATCGCGGTCCAGATCACCGTGCTCGCCGCCACCAGCCATGGCCGGCTCAGCGCCAGACGCAGGGACGGCTCATAAGCGCGCCTCAGCAGCCGCGCCAGGCCCTGATCCCCTTCCTTCACGGATCCCCCCAGCCAATAGGAGCAGAGCACGGGCATCAGCGTCAGCGCCAGCACCAGCGCGCCCCCTAAAGCCAGCATCACCGTGATCGCCATGGGACGGAACATCTTCCCCTCGATGCCCGTCAGGGCCAGGATTGGCACGTAGACGATCGTGATGATCAACACGCCGAAGAACATCGGGTTGGCGACCTGTTTGCTGGCGGCCCCGACGGTCTGGAGGCGCTCCGCGGGCGTGAGGACGCGGCCCAGATGCTGCTGCTTCTCGCCCAGCCGCCGCACAATGTTCTCCACCATCACCACCGCGCCGTCGATGATCAGCCCGAAATCCACCGCGCCCAGGCTCATCAGGTTGCCCGACACGCCGTATCGGACCATGCCCGTCAGCGCGAACAGGAACGACAGCGGGATGGCCGCCGCCACAATCAGCGCCGCCCGCCAGTTCCCCAGCATCACCAGCAACACGGCCACCACCAGAACCGCCCCCTCGAACAGGTTTCTCTTGACGGTCGCAACCGTGCGATCCACCAAATCCGCCCGGTCGTATTGGGTTCGAATCTCGATCCCCGGCGGCAGCTGCGCCTGGATTTCCCGAAGGCGCTTGCCGAACCGCCTGGCGACCACGCGGCTGTTCTCTCCCGCCAGCATCATCGCCGTGCCGAGGACGGCCTCCTCACCATTCTCCGTGGCGGCGCCGGTCCGGAAATTGGATCCGATCGCCACATCCGCGACGTCGCGGACGAGGATGGGCTTGGCGCCGGCAGCGAACTTCAGCGGCAGTCCGGCGATCTCCTCCTCGTTGCGCACCCGGCCCACGGTGCGCACCGTGAGCTGGTCCGCCCCGCGGTGGATGACCCCGCCTCCCGCGTTCTCGACGTTCTCGCCGACGGCCGACGCCAGCTCGGCGAAGGTCAATCCCGCCCGCTCGAGGTCGCGCGGGCGCGGCTGGATGACAATCTGTTTCTCGAACCCGCCCGAGGCGTTGATCTCCGCGATCCCCGGCGTGGTGCGCAGCATCGGCTTGATGGTGAAATCGTGGAGCTCGCGCAGCTGGCGCAGTTGCTCGACGCGATCGGCCGGACGGTTCGTCGCCCCTTGGCTCCAGGCCACCGTGTAGTAGTAGATCTCTCCCAGGCCGGTGCTGATGGGGGCCAGCTTCGGCGTCAGCCCTGGCGGCAAGCGATCGGCCGCCCCCTGCAGCCGCTCGGCCACCAGCTGGCGGGCTCGATAGATGTCCGTGCCATCCCGGAAAATCAAAGTGACCTGCGACAGGCCGAACTTCGTCAGCGACCGCATCTCCTGGGCGCCCTGGATGCCCGCCAGCTCCATCTCCAGCGGGATCGTGACGGCCTGCTCGGATTCCTCCGGGGCCAGCGCCGGCACCTCGGTGTTTACCTGAACCTGCGGGCTGGTGATGTCCGGCACCGCGTCGATCGGCAGCCGATAGGCCGACCAGAGCCCGATCCCAAGGGACACCGCGGCCACCAGCAGCAAAAAGGTGCGCTGCCGCAGGGAGACCTCGATCAATCGATGCAGCATGGCGCCCCCTCAATCCGCAGTCCCCGGGCCGATCGGCGCGCCCACCAGCGCCTGCAGTGCCTCCCAGTGCTCGATCGCCTCGCTGTGCCCCTTCAGCAGCGCCTCCAGCGCGTCTAGATACTTGATCTGCATCTCGACATAGACCGTCACCGGGACGGACCCCAGCCGGAAATGCCGGTCGGCCAGCTCGGCGGCTTCGCGGAACCGGCTCAGGGCATCCCCTCGCCATCGGCCCATCTCCCGAATCTGTGCCTCGAGGGCCATCGCGCGATCCGCCACCCGGCGCTCGATGTCACGCTGCGCCGCCCGCAAAGACGCCTCCGCCTGCTGCTGGCGGGCCCGCGCGGCCTCGATGTGGCCCTGGTTCTGGTTCCAAAGCGGCAACGGCAGGCTCACGCCGACGCCCACGATCCGCTGCTCGTCGCTGGCCCGCTCGGAAGAGTAGAACGGCGCGAGAGTGACGGCCGGGTAGCGCTCGTTTCGGGCCAGCTCGACCCGAAAACCCTGTTGGGCCAGCTCGACCTGGCGCATCCGGAGATCGAAGCAGTTGGTCGCCGCCAAGTTCAGCAGCGCAGCCAGCGACGGGGCATTGGTGGGCGCCGCCCAGGATCCTGTCACACGAAGCGGCGTGTCTGCGCCGGCGCCCCGCAGCTGGTTGAGCTCCAGCAGCGCTTCCTGCCGTTCGCGCTCGGCCTCGGTGGCGCGGCGCTCGATGGTGATTGCCGTGGCTTCAATGATCCGCTGATCCAGCAGCGGCGTCACTCCGGCGGGATCGCGCTGCACAAGGGCCTCGAGCAGCGACCAGAACCGCTCGGCCACCTCCTGAGCCGCATCCGCCTTCTGCTGCGCCGCCAGCGCCCGGCAAGCCCGCGTCCGCGCCCGCCCAGCCAGCAATGCCTGAAACTGGGCCAGCCCAAGCTCGGCCAGCTCGACCTGCCGGTTGGCGATCGCCTTGCGCAACAGGATCCGCCCCGGATACTCGAACTCTTGCGCCACCGACACCGACCAGGCCACGCCATCCCCGAGAACAGGCCCGCCCCGCTCCCGAACGCGCTGGCTCCCCAGATCGGCGGACAGTTCCGGATTGCTCCATTGCGTGGCCGTCCGGCGGTCCGCCTTGGCCGCCGCGATCTCCGCCCGGTAAAAATCCAGCTCCGGATTCCGGCTCAAAACCTCGGCCACCAGCGCCTCCACCGTCCGCGCATGGGATACCGAGTTCGTCCCGATCCCCGCATCGTCCACCGCAACAGCCCGGCCCAAACCCAATGCCAGCCAGAGCATCGCATGCGATACCATGCGCCAATGCAGTCGATCTGCTTTCATAATCAGGCAATTATCCAGCCCACAAACGATGGCTCGAGCCCATGCCATGCACCCCTGCCCTGCCCTCCCGCCCGCCGCCGGCGAAAAGGGACACGGGTCCGCTGGCCATCGAGCGCCGGTCACGTCTCGGGACCGCCCTTGGCATGGAGGACCCGGATGGCTTTGCCCTCCGTTCGAGGCAATCCCCCCGGCGGAAACACATCGCCTTTCGGGCTGAATCCGAGCTTTTCCTTGAGGTGCTTTTCGACCATGAATCCAGTCACGCCGGGCTCGGCCTCGACATTGATTCGCAGATCGCGGACGCCTTCGTAATCCTCGACAATGATCTGGTAGTGAGAGAGCACGCCCGGGATCTCCATGAGGGCCTGCTCGACCTGGCGCGGGAAGAAATTGACCCCTTTGATGATCAGCATGTCATCGACCCGGCCCGTGATCCGATCCAGCCGCAAATGGGTCCGGCCGCATTCGCAGCGCTCCCGGCTCAGCACCCGCGTCAGGTCGCCCGATCGGAACCGGATAATGGGCATCGCCTCCCGAGTCAGCGAGGTGAACACGACCTCGCCCGTCTCGCCGTCGGGCCGAGGCCGCCCGGTGGCGGGATCGACGATCTCGACCAGGTAATGGTCCTCCCAGACATGGATGCCGCAGTGGCATGGACAATCCATGCCTGTTGTGCCCACCCCGCCGGTCTCGGTCATGCCATAGATATCGAACGCCTCGATGCCCAGCCCGTTCTCGATCTTCTCCCGGAGGCTGTCCGAGAACGTCTCCGCCCCGAAGATCCCCACCTCGAGCGATGGCAAGTCGAGCTTCTGCTCCTGGAGAACCTCCATGATCCGAATGCCGTAGGAGACAACCCCCATCAGGCCTTTGACATCGAAATTGCGGATCATCTTGATCTGGCGCAGGGTGTTGCCCGACCCGGTCGGCACCACGAACATGCCCGCCTTGCGCGCGCCGTGGTAGAAGCCGAACCCGCCGTTGAACAGCCCAAACGATGGCGTGATCTGGATGGCGTTGCCCTGATCCAACCCGGCCATCCGATAGCAGCGCGCCATGCACTCGGCCCACTGATTCAGGTCTGCCTCGGTGTACACCATGGGCACCGGTGTGCCGGTCGATCCCGAGCTCATGTGGACCTCGCGCAATCGGCCCCGATCAACCCCAAGCATGCCCAGGGGATAGGCCAGCCGGAAATCCTCCTTGCCGATGAACGGCGCCTGGCGGAGGTCGTCCACGTCCGTGATGTCCCCCGGCTCGAGCCCTGCGCGTCCGAACCTCTCCCGATAGAAGGGATTGCTTGCGTAAACCCGCTCGATCAGGCCCTTCAAGCATTGTGATTGCCACGCCGCCAGCTCGTCGCGCGACATGGTCTCAGCCCGCTGGTTCCAATAGAGATTCATACCGGTCATGGTCCGAGGCGCACCTGGATGTTTCGACGCCATGCTTTATTCCATCAGCCGCCACTGCCCGTCCTTGACCTCGATCATCACCAGGGAATCCACCCCCAGCCCGCAATGGTCCGTGGCCGACAGGTTGTAGATGCCGCTGACCCCGACATAATCCCGGGTGCTTTCGATCGCGTCCCGCAAGGCCGCAGGCGCCGTTCCCACCTTCTCCATGGCCCGAAACACCAGCTGCACCGCGTCCCATGCATAGCCCGAATGCGTGCTGACCTCGCCCAGCTTGCGGCGCTGGTATTCGCGCACGAAATCCTGCACCCCCGCCCGCTGCCGGTCGGTTTCCGGCAATTGGTCGGCAACCATCAGCTTGGTGGAAGGCATGCAGCTGCCGTTGGCCGCCTCCCCCGCCAGCTTGAGGTAGATCGGATCCGGCTGTCCATGGCACTGGAACAGGGGGATCCGGATTCCAGCCTGCCGCGCGTTTCGGGCCACCACGGCGCCGCCGGGCCCGATGGTCCACACCACGATCGCCGCGGGACGCGCCGCCGCCAGCTTGCCCAGCTGCACCGTCATGTCGGCATCCAGAGGATCGAACGACTCCCGCGCCACGATCCGAATCCCGAACTTGGGGGCGTGGGACTGGAGATCCTGCTCGCCTTCCTGGCCGAACTTGTCGCCCGCAGCCAGGATTCCCACGGTGGCCAGCTTGCGCCCCTGCAAATGGGCGTAGAGCCGCTCGACCGCCGTGCTCGTTCGCTGCGGCGTCTTGAAGACCCATTTGCGAGCGGGCATGACCGGGGCATCCCCGCCCACGCATGCGACCATCGGGATGCCCGCGTCCTCGATGGTCTTCATGCAGGCCATGGCCGCGCCGGTCGTGGTGGGGCCGATGACCGCCACCACCTTGTCGCGATCGAGCAGCCGCCGCAGCGCCACCACGGCCTGGGCAGGCTCGCTCTGAGCATCCGCCACCACCAACTCGATCCGCCGGCCCCCCAAGCCCCCTTGCTCGTTGATCCGGTCCACCACCATCTGGGCCACCCACAGGGTCGGCTGACCGATATGCTGGGCCTTGCCCGATAGGTCGAACAAACCGCCGATGCGAATGGCCTCGGCCGCCGCCAACGACGACGCCGCCATCACCGCTGCCGCCACGACTGCAAGCTTTGCATGTTTCTTCATAATCACTCCGATCCAAGATACGCCCGCGCAATCGCCTCGGACGTCCGCAGTTCCACCACCGTTCCGTCGAATATCACCCGCCCGGTCGCCAGCACATAGGCCCGGTCGGCCACTTGGAGGGCAGCGCGCGTATTTTGCTCCGCCAGGATAACCGCCAGGCCGCCGGCTTTCAATCTCCGGATGTGCGCCAAAATTTCCACCGCCACCAGCGGCGCCAGACCGGTCGATGGCTCGTCCAACAGCAGAACCCGGGGGCGGGCGACCAGGGCGCGCGCCAGAGCCAGCATCTGCTGCTGGCCTCCGCTCAGATGCGCCGCCGGAATATTCCACCGTTCGGCCAGGGCTGGAAACACATCCCCCATCTCGTCGATCCTCTCCTCCAATTCACGCGCGGATCCCCGGCAGGCAAAACCACCGAGCCGCAGATTGTCGCGAACGCTCATCCCGGGAAATAATCCGCGTCCTTCGGGCACGAGGGACAGTCCGGCCGCCGCGATCCGATGAGCCGGCCAGCCGGCCAGGTTCCGCCCTCCGATCAGCACCCTGCCGTCCCACGGCCGGAGCAGGCCGGCGATGGCTCGCAGCAGAGTGCTCTTGCCCGCCCCGTTCGCGCCCAGCAGCGCCACCACCTCGCCCGCCCTCACGCTCACCGACACCCCATCCACGGCTCGCAAGGCCCCATAACCCGCGCTCAGATGAATGACTCGCAGCATGATCGCACCACCGCTAATTCGCGGCTTCGGCGGATTCTCCCAGGTAGACTTCCCGAACGCGGACATCGCGTTGGACCTCCAAAGGCGATCCGTCCGCGATCAGCCGCCCTCGATCAAGCACCAGCACGCGCCCCGCCAGATTCATGACCAGCTGCATGTCGTGCTCGACCAGCAAAACCGTCACGCCCCGCTGATGAATCCGGCGGATCAACCCCGCCAGCTCTTGCGTTTCCGTCCGGTTCAACCCGGCCGCGGGTTCATCCAGCAGCAGCAGCCGGGGCTGCCGCGCCAGCGCCCGCGCAATCTCGACCAGCCGCTGCTGGCCGAAGGGGATCTCGCCCGGCCGCAGCCCCGCCAGATGCGAGGCGCCCGTCTCCTCGAGCCAATGCCAGGCGCGCCGCATCCCGCGCCGTTCGGCGTCGCGCGATCCTGGCCATCGCAGGCAACCGCGCCAGAAACTGATTCGATCCAGCCCGGTCATCACGTTCTCGAGCGCGGTCAGCTCTGCAAAGAGCCGCACGTTCTGAAAGGTGCGCGCGACTCCCAACCGGCCAGCGGCCACGCCGTCGGTGATCCGCTGGCCATCGACCTCGATATTGCCCGCCGTCGGCGGAAGCGCTCCGGAAACACAGTGGAAGATCGTGCTTTTCCCGGCGCCGTTGGGCCCGATCAGCGCGGTCAGCGAGCCCGGCAGCAGCTCGAACGACACCTCGTCGACCGCCCGATGGCCGCCGAAATGGCGGCTGAGCCTCTCGACCCGAAGCGCGGCTGAACGCGATGGGCTCATGGCGGCCGGCGGAGCCGATGCGGGATCCACCGATCCAAGGATGGCGCCAGACCCCGCGGGCAGTAGATCATCATCAGCACCAGCACCAATCCGTATATCAGCTGCTCGAACCGCGCAATCTGGGTCAAGCCCGCCTTCTCGCCGGCCAGGGTGATCACTTCATGCATGCTGGTCAGGAGCACCGCACCCACCACCCCGCCCCAAACGCTGCTCATACCCCCCACCACGACCATGGTCAGGAACAGGACCGATAACATCAGGTGAAACTCCTCCGGCCCCAGATACGAGGGAGTGTAGACCAGCGCATACAGGACGCCCGCCAAGCCCGCCAGCACGCTCGATCCGATGAATACCTTGAGCTTGACCTCGAACACGCGGATCCCCACGGCCGCCGCCGCTTCCTCGTCATGGTGGATCGCTCGCAGCGCCCTCCCCACCGGAGAGGCCGTCAGATGCACCATCGCCACCATGACCAGCCAGAGCACACCCCAAATCAGGTAATACTTGCCCACCGGCCCCCGCGCCAGCCCGAACAGGGTGATCTCGGGCAAGTCAAACAAACCGGCTGCGCCTCCGGTGATCGTCGAGCGGTTGATGATCTCGGCAATGATCACCCCCAGGCAGAGCGTGGCCAGGGCCAGATAATGACCTCGCAGCCGCAGTATCACGGCCCCCGTCGCCCAGGCCAGCACTCCTCCCGCCCCCAATGCCACCCCGATCGCCACTGGCACCGGCCAGTGCCAAACCCCGGCCGCCACCGCCACCCCATACGCCCCGATTGCATAATACCCCGCATGGCCCAGCGATACCTGCCCCGTGAATCCCATCAACAGCGTCAGCCCGGTCGCGCCAATCGCATAAATCCCGCACAGCTGCGCCAGCGGCAGCAGATAGGCATACGACCCGCCCGCCACCCACGGAAACACCACCCAGACGGGCATCAAAACGATGAGCGTCCCATAAAGCCGCCACGCTGACGAAGGCTCGGGCGGCTTCATCGCGCGAATATGCCCTGGGGACGACATAGCAGCAGAACAACCACCACCGACAAGGCGAGGATCTCCTTGTGAGCGGAGGAATACCATGCGCCGAGCTGCTCGAGCATGCCCAGGACCAGACCGCCCGCCACCCCGGCCACCGGATGTCCTAGCCCCCCCAGAACCGCCGATGCAAATCCTTTCAGCCCCAGCATGGTCCCGCGATCATAGCTCATCGACAACAGCGGCGTCAGGAGTATCCCGCTGATCCCCGCCAAGACCGCGCTCAGCCCAAACGCCAGCAGTGACATTGCGCCCCGATCGATCCCGCACAGCCCGGCCGCCTCCGGGTTTTCCGCGCACGCGCGCATGGCTCGCCCGAGGGCGGTTCGCTGGAAAAAGAGCGCCAATCCCGCCATGCAGGCCACGGCCACGCCCAGAATCCAGAAGCTCTGCGCCTCGATCTGCACCCCGCCCGCCGTGATGTGCCCCCCGGACATCGGGGGCAGATGATAGGGATCCGTGCCCCAAATCAGCGAGGCCGCCGCCCGCAATACCAATGACACCCCGATCGTCACGATCACCAGCACCACCGGGGGCGAATGCCGCACCGGCCGGATCGCGAGCCGGTCCACCAGCACCCCCGTCAGCCCCGCGGCCCCAACCCCCAGCAAAAGCGCTGTCCCCATGCCCACTCCGCCTTTGCCATGCAGGGAGGCCGCCGCCAAACTGCCGACCATCAGAAACTCGCCCTGGGCGAAATTGAGCACGCCCGTGGTCCGATAAATGACGTTAAACCCCAGCGAGATCAGCGCGTAAATGCTGCCGATCATCACGCCTTTGATCGCCAGGATGAGCCAGAACGATTCCATTGCCTCCCTTCAGCCCCGCGCGTCCATTCCAGGCGCCATGAATCGGCCCGATGCGATCCCGAGACCGTCTCCCAGCCGCCCTTTGCCGCATGCGCCCGGCCCGGACGACAACGAATGCCTCGAGATCACCCCTTAAATAAACTTGTGCCGGCCGGGTTGTGGCACCTCGGGAAATGGGAGCTCGCCCATTGCGTATCGGGCCGGAGACAAATCGAGCTTCGAGTTCAAGGCCGCATCCCACTCGATCACCTGGCCCGTGTAGGCCGACTCGCGCCCCATGATCCCCGTCAGAGTCGACTCGGCCAGGCTCCGCGCCTCGTTCAATGGCTGGCCGGCGCGAATGCTCCGGATCAGGTTGACGTGCTCCTGGCGATACGGATTCGGATCCTTGCCGCCAAAGCGCCAGGCCGCGCCTCCGTCGACCTGGATGAAATTCTGGCAGTTGCTTGATCCCCGGGTCCCCACGACCGCTTCCTCGACTCGGTTGGCGCAGTCATCCATCTGCCGGCAGTAGCTGAACACCCGGACGCCGTTGGGATATTCGTATTCGACGGCAAAGTGATCGTAGATATGGCCGTAGTCCTTGCTGGGGCGCGCCTGGCGTCCTCCCATCGCATAGGCTCGCATGGGATGGGCGCCCAGCACCCAGTTCATGATGTCGAGGTTGTGCACGTGCTGCTCGACAATGTGATCCCCCGAAAGCCAAGTGAAATAGTTCCAGTTGCGCAGCTGCCATTCCATGTCGCTCCACCCCGGCTGCCGAGCGACGACCCAGATCACCCCGCCGTTCCAGTAGCACCGGCCATATCGGATCGTGCCAATCGCACCGTCCTGGATTCGCCGGATGGTCTCCGGGTAGCTTGATGTGTGCCGCCGCTGCGTGCCGGCGGCGATCCCCAAACCCTTCTGCCGCGCCAGCTCGCCCGACTCGATCACGGAGCGCACGCCCGGTCCATCCACCGCGCCGGGCTTTTCCATGAACACATGCTTGCCCGCCTCGATCGCCGCTCTCAGATGCGCCGGCCGGAAATGAGGCGGCGCCGCCAGGATCACATAGTTGATCTCCCCAACAGCCAGCAGCTTCCGATAGGCCTCGAAACCGCTGAAACACATCTCGTCCGGGATCTCCATCCGCAGCTTGCGCAATTGGGTCCTGCACCGCTCGAGCCGGTCGGGAAATACGTCCGCCAGCGCGACGATCCGCACTCCCTTTTCCGTGGCCACCGCGTCCCGCGCCACGTCCTCGGTATGGTAGCCGGTCCTCGGATACACCACGCTGGTCGCCGCACCCAGGGCGTCCAGCGCCGCGCCCGTGCCCCGGCCGCCACAGCCAATCACACCGATCCGCACCGGATCGTCCGGCGCAGCGTGCGCCGTCTGAACCCATGGCGCTTCGGACGCAGCCGCGCCCGCCACCGCCAGTGTGGCGCCCCGCAAAAAACCGCGCCGGCTCAACGCAGACGAAGAGAGATTCGAGAAGTCGTTTTGCATACGTTCATTCACAATCATCCGTCATCAGGCCCGGCGGGTTCCGACCGGGCGCCCTCATGCCCGCCAGTCCGCCGGTGGGCAAATGATGGGTCCCCTTCGCACGAAAATCCAGCAAAAGATCGGCGCCTTGATCCTGGAAAGCGCAGGGCAAACTGTTGCCGGATCGTAACACGACCTCCGCGCAAAAGTCACCGCCATCACCTACAGTAGCTGGCGTGAAAGCTTGTAAGCCTTGCGGCACAGCGGCAGATGCAGGGCGGCCTCGGTGCGGCCGGAGCGCTTCGGAGCTGACGGCCGATCTTCGAGCCTGGGTGGGCGATTGGGGCCTGGTCCGCCTCTGCCTGGACGTCGTCCAGGCCGAGGCGCCGGACCTGCCGCGCGCCGGCGACCCGGTGGCGGACGGACAGAGCCCGAGGATGATGCTGACGCTGATGACCTATTGCTATGCGGCGACCATCTACGCTTCGGAGGAGATCCGGACAGCCTGCGATCGCTGCCCGCCCGTCCGCTACATCTCGGCGCGCCAGGATCCGAACGAGGCTGCCATCCGGCATTTTCGGCGAGCCAACCGTTCCCGGATCCGGCGATGCCTTGCGCGCATTCTGACCCAGGCCCAGGGGATCCGAGTGGCCACCTCTCAGCGCAGCCCGCCCCTCGCAACCGACATGGGATCGGCTTTCCGATTCGAGAGCCTGGCCGAACAAAGGATCCAAATGGCAGTCCTGATGGACATGGCGACCGGCGATTGAGGTCAGAACACGAGGCTCGACGGATCGGAGATCAGGCGCAAAGGCGATCCCGCTGCTTGCTCCCAGGTCAGCTCCCGGCCGCTGCTGGCCGCCCCTCGCCCTAGAATGCCGGCCAGCGTGGCCTCGACCGCGCGCCGGACGTCGTTCCAGGGCTCGCCCGAGTGGCGAAGCAATCCCGCATGAAAGGCCGCCGTCGAGCCGCCCTCGCGATCCGTGGCATCGGAATCCCCAGCCCACGGCATCGGCGCCACCGCCTGGGCGGATGGCAGAATCAGGCTGCCTCGATCGCCCCAAGCGATCACGCCCTCTCCGTGTTCCGCGGAGGAGATGCGGCTGCAGAAGCTGTGGAGCCTCACGTCCCCGGGATACACGAACTCGATGGCCGCATGATCGAAAACATCGCCCATCGAGCCGGCGGATTGACCCCCCTGGCCCAGGGCGCGCACCGCATGGCCGCCGAGAATCTCGTTGGCTAAGTCAAATTGCCCGGACTGCGAATCCAGGATCAGATCGCCCGAAAGACACAGATACGATCGCCAGTGCCGGATCTGGAATTCGTTTGGGCTCATCTGAGGCGGCCGGATGCTCGAGCTCAGCGGCGGCAGCCGCAGATCCACCCGCATCCCCATCAGCCGGCCCACGGCCCCATCACGCAATTGGCGAACGAACGATCGCACCGCCGGATCGTGCCGGCCGGGCAGATCGGCCGCCACTCTCAACCCCTGCCTTTCCGCTGTCATCCCGGCCGCCAGAACCTCCCGTGCGCCCCCGGCATCGACGGCCACCGGCATGCCCAGGAAAACATCCTTGCCGGCACTTGCCGCGGCACGGAAATGCCCGGGCCGGAACACCGGCGGCGTCGCCAACACCACACAATCCACGTCCCGCATCCCAAGGACGCCGAGATAGGCATCGCCGCCCAGAAAGCACCCGCTGTCCGCCACTTCCTGCCCCCGACGGCGCAACTGGCGGCGCACGCGCTCGAGCGGGGAGCGGAACAGGTCCGCCAGCGCGACGATCCGGGCGTTCATCGGCCCTGAGAGCGCATCTCGAACTACCGCCCATCCGCGCGCTCCGCAGCCGATCAATCCCACTCCGATCTCATTCTCTCGCCGAGCCATGCGGGTCGCTCCTGTCCCGAAATCAAAAGGGCCGGCGCGTCAGCCCGGCCCGAAAACCGATCAGCGGAACTTGCCCGCGCAGGTTCAGACGAATTCGTATTCGCCGGGGACCGGAACGGTGACCGGCGGCATGGGGCCGAACTCGAACTTGTCCGGCATCCGGTTCAGGGTCGAGTTCAGGGTGGAATCCCAATCGATCATCTGGCCCGTGTAGGCCGACTCGCGGCCCATGATGGCCGTCAGCGTGCTCTCGACGACCTCCTGGGTCTCGTTGATGGGCTTGCCCGCCCGAATCGCGGCGATCATGTCCGCATGCTCCTGCACGTACGGGTTGGGGTTGGCCCCGCGGAACCGCCAGATCGGGAATCCCTTCGGCATGATGGTGCTGTTCGGATTGGCTGTGCCATGGGCGCCCACCACCGCTTCGCTCACGTTGCCCGACGTGTTGTTGATTTGGCGGCACTGGCTGAACATGCGCACGCCGTTCGGATACTCGAACTCGACGGTGAAATGGTCATAGATCTGGCCGCGGCCCGTCAGCACTTGCCGCGCCCCCCGGCCGTAGGCCTTGGTCGGATGCGCCTTCATGACCCAGTTGCACACATCGATGTTGTGCAGGTGCTGCTCGACGATGTGATCCCCGGACAGCCAGATGTAGTGATACCAGTTGCGCAGGTGGTTCTCCATGTCGGACACGCCCGGTTTCCATGGATTGTTCCAGATCGCGTTCTGGTTCCAGTAAGCCCGCAGGCAGAGGATTTCCCCAATGGCGCCATCGTGGATCCGCTGCACGGTCTCGAGATAGCTCTTCTGGTGGCGGCGCTGCGTGCCCGCCACCACGCACAGCTTCTTCTGCGCGGCCAGCTCACCCGCCTTCAGCATCGCCCGCGATCCCGGCCCATCCACCGCCACCGGCTTTTCCATGAACACATGCTTGCCGGCCTCGATCGCCGCCGGGAAATGCAGCGGACGAAATCCGGGCGGTGTCGCCAGGATCACGTAATTGACGTCCGCCAGCCCCAGCACCTTCCGGTAGGCATCGAACCCGGAAAAACACCGATCCGGATTCACCTTGAATTGCGTCGCCGCCGCTTGCGCGCGATCGGCAAACACATCCGCCACCGCAACCACCTGGACATTGCCCGCCGCTTTCACGGCGTCTTCGGCGGCGCCCTTGCCCCGCCCGCCGCACCCGACCAGCCCGACGCGGATCGGATCCTCGGCGGCGGCTCGAAGGTTCGAGAGGTAAGGCGCAGCCGCCCCGCTGGCTGCCACCAGTGAGGACGCCTTCAAAAAACTGCGCCTGGATACCGGAGAATCGAAGTTATTTGGGTTCATGCGCTTTCTTTCTTTACAGGTCTTTCATGAAATAGACAAGGGCCTTCATCTCGGCCTCCGTCAGTTTTTCTTCGTAGCCGGTCATGACATGCTGGCCATCGACCTCGACGCCTTCCCGGACCGCCTTGATCCATCGGGCTTCATCGAAACTCGCCTTGACCTTGGGATCGGTGTAGTCTCTGGCCCCTTTGCTCTTGCCCAGCTTGGTCTGGCCCTTCCCATCGATGCCATGGCAGCCGGCGCAGTACCGCTTATAGCTGGCTTTCACCGCATCGCTTGCCGCCGCCGCAGCCGGCGCCGTAGCCGCTGCCGCTGCCGATGGAGAGGCGACCGCCGGCGCCGCCGCCGCCTCGCCTCCCTCGAAAGACCGCACCAGCCGGAAGCCCACCCAATCGGCCGCCGACAGCCACCAGATGCTGGGCGGGCTTTGGGGATCCAGCTCGTTCCACTCCTCCGTCTCGATCATGCGCGACGCGCTCCGCAGCCGCGTCACCGGCTCGGACCAGCCGCCGCCCCGCGCCACCGCCGGCGCATCCGCGTTTTCCTTGGCCACCCATTCGGTCACGTTGCCCACGATGTCGTAAAGGCCGAGCTTATTGGGTTTCTTCTTGCCGATCGGCTGGGTCGTCTCTTCGGAATTGTCCTTGAACCATGCATACTCCCCCGCCATCGCGGGATCGTCGCCCCAGAAAAAGGCTGTCGTCGCCCCCGCCCGGCATGCGTATTCCCATTCCGCCTCTGTCGGCAGGCGGTATTTGTGGCCCGTCTTCTTGCTCAGCCACTTGCAGAACTCGGTCGCGTTGTGCTGGGACAAACCCATCGCTGGATACCCCTTCTCGCCTCGCTGCCGATAGATCGATCCGTAGGGCTTGGTGGGATGCGTGATGCCGTCTTCCTTGTTCTTCTCGATCTCTTCCCGGCTGGCGAACACAAAGGGCAGGAACTCTTCCCATTTCACTTCGCACTTGCCCATCCAGAACGGCTTCACCGCGACCTTGGTCTGGGCCAGATCGCTCTCCTCGCGCCCCGCCTCGCCAGCCGGACTGCCGATGGTGATCTCACCCCCGGGGATGGCCACCAGGTCGAACGCCACCGTCGAGCTCTGACCAGGAATCCGCTCGGTGTAATTCTCGAATTTCTCCGGGCTGGTCTCCGCCGCGGGCAGGGCGGCCACGATCGTGCCCAGCACTCCTGCCGCCAGAATCGCCAACGAACGGCGCGGTCCGACGGCCCTCAATGCGATGGAAATGTCATTCATAACGCTTCACCACTACCGACGATTGATCTGTTGCTCGTATTCAGTCCAACACTGAATGGGGCACTTTTTTCTCGTATCACGCGCTCTTTGTCAACCCCGCGCGACTGCCTCCTTGCGATGTCCCCATGCAAAGCACCGGCAAGACGCGCGCACCCCCCCGGTCTGCCGCCCGGCCGAAGAGCGGCCCGGGCGCCCCGGCACGCCGCGGTTTACTTCGCCACCACCAGCTCCTCGTTCTCTTCGGCGCCGGAACCAGGATCGTCCTGGCGATTGTCTTGGCCCGGAAACTCAGGTTGCGAATTGCCGCCGTCGCCTTTGCCGTCGGCCGGAAGCAGCGCGCCGCTCGGATCCGGAGGCGCGTCCTGCGGGCGATCCTCCCCTGAATCGCCAAAGCCGCTCAAGTCCGAGTCCTCGGCCTGGCGCAGCTTCATGCTCACGAGCTTGCTGACCCCATGTTCCTGCATCGTCACGCCATACATGACGTTGGCCATCGCGATCGTCCGCTTGTTGTGCGTGATGATGATGAACTGGGACTGGCCCAGGAACCGCTTCAGAATCGCGATGAACCGGTTGATGTTCGATTCGTCCAGCGGGGCATCCAGCTCGTCCAGGACGCAGAACGGGCTCGGCCGGACCAGGTAGATGGCAAAAAGCAACGCCACGGCCGTCATCGTCTGCTCGCCGCCGGACAGGAGCGAGATGCTCTTGAGCTGTTTGCCGGGCGGCCGGGCCAGGATCTCGATCCCGCTTTCGAGGGCGTCAGCCTCGTCCACCAGCTGGAGATCCGCCCGCCCGCCGTTGAACACCTCGGTGAACAGCTCGCCGAAGTGCTGCCGGATCTTCTCGAAGGTCTCCGTGAACAGGGCCCGGGTCTCGCGGTTGATCCGCTGGATCAGATCGAGCAGATGCTCCTTGGTCTTGAGCAGGTCCTCCTGCTGGGAGCAGAGGAACTGATGGCGGTTTTCGATCTCCTCATACTCGTCGATCGCCACCAGGTTCACCGGACCCATCTCCTCGATCCGCCGCTGCAGATCGCTCACCTGCCGCCCGACCGCCTCCCAATCCGTCGCCACGCCCCGCGCCGCCATCTCCTCGGGCGTCAAGGTCTCGACTCGAGCCGGACCCTCGTCGGCATAGGTGATCGTGATGCATTCGGTCCGAACATCCTCGAGCCGGAGCTGGTATTTCTGCTGGATCCGCTCGCAGAGGTTTTGGACCGACATGGCCTTCTGGGCCAGCTCCAGCTCCAGCGCCCCTCGCTGCTCCTGGGCCTCGCCGTGGCGCCGGCGCTCCTGGCGAAGCTCCTCCTGCCGCTGCGCCCACTGAGATTCGAGCATCGTCCGCTGCTCGATCAGGAGAGCGCACTGCTGGCTGACCCGCTCGCGCTCGGCCTGGCCGGCGTCGATCGCCCGCCGCAGCTCGACGATCTCCGTCTCCCATTGCGCGCGCCGCTCGAGCCACTCCCCAATCTCCCGCCGGCGAAGATCCACCAGCGCGTTCAGCTCCCGGATCCGCTGGGCCTGCGAGCGCGCCTGGTGGCTGAGGGATGCCCCGATCTGCTCCTGCGCCGCCAGCGCTACCTTCAGCTCTCCGGCTGCAGCCTGCACGGCCTCCCGCTGGCCCCGCAGCCCCTCCAGACTCGCGTTCCCCGACGCCAGCGTCGCCTGCCACTCTCGCTCCCGCCCTTCCAGCGCGCTCAGCCGCTGGCCCAGATCGTTCTGGCGCGCCTGGATTTCCTGCTCCTGCTCGGCCAGCACCTGGATCTCGTAAATCACCGTCTCGATCTTCTGGTGCAGAATCCGGCGCGCGTTCTCCAGCGCCCGGCATTCTCCCTCGCACGTCGCCATCGCCACCTCCCGCGTCCGCAGCGACGCCTGAGCCTCCTGCAGCCCCGCCTGCTCGACGGTCAGCTGGCTCTGCCGCATCCCTTTCGTCCGGCTGGCCTCGGCCACCCGCGCGTCCAAGGCCTCGAGCGCCCCCTGCAGCTCCTCGATCCGGTTCCTGCGCGCCAGCGGAGAGCTCGCGCTCCCCGCCTCCGAGGTGGCCTCGCCTCCCGTGAATACTCCGTGCCGGCTGAGCATCTCGCCGGTCAGCGTGACGAAATCCGCACCGCCGCCCCCATCGCGCCAAAGCCGCGTCGCCGCTTCGAGGTCCGGGACAATCCACGTTTGATCGAGAAACCGGCCTAGCCAATGGCCCACGCCGTTGTCCGCCTGCACCACGTCCAGCGCCCGGATCCTGGGGCTCGATCCCGCCGTGCCTCCGGATGGCGCATCGATCGAAGCCAACGCTACCCCTGTTTCCGCCGCCTCCGCCACCCCCCCATCCGGCCCCGGCGCATCCGCTGGGGCGAACAAGCCGAGAGCCGCCACGCTGGCCCGCCCTTGCCGGCGCGACTTCAGCTCCAGCACCGCGCGCCGCGCCAGCTCGGGATCCTCGGCCAGCAAAAGCTGCAGGTGGTTGCCCAACGCTGTCTCGATCGCCACCACATACCGTGGCGGGACCCGCAGCCGGTCCACCAGCGCCCCGCGCAGATCCGGAAACAGCCGCAGCGCAGCCTGGGTCCCCGCGCTGAACCCCTCCCGCTGTCTCTGAAGCTGCTCGAGCACCTCCAGCTGCGAACGCTCCCTTGCCTGCCGTACCAAATCCTCATCGAGCGCCCGGCTGATCTGCTGGAGCTCCTCCTGCAATGCCCGCAGCCGGACCTGCCGCTCCTCCACCGTCCCCCGGGAGACCGTGGTCTGCCGTTTCTCCTCCTCGAGATCGCGCTGAAATCCCTCCCATCGCTCCTCGAGCCGCGCCCGCTCCTCTTCGAGCTGGATCTTTTCCGCAGACAGCTTCTCGAGGCGCACGCGGTTGCCCTGTTTCTGCATGTCCAGCGCCGTCGCATCGTTGCGCGCCCGCGTCAATTCCTGCGCCACCTGAAACGACTCCGATTGCGCTTGCCGCAGGGCCGCCTGCTGCGATTGGAGAGCCGCCTCGATCCCGGCCAGCTCCTCGCGCCGGGCAGCCAGCTCGCTCGAGTGCTCCGCCTGCGCTTGCTCCGACGCCGACAGCCTTTGCTGAACCTCGGTGAGCTCCGCCGCCGCCGCCCGGCCGCGCTCCTCCGCCTGCGCGATCTCGGCCAGGGATCGCGCGTTCTGCTGCTCGAGCTCCCGCAGACGCTCCTCGTTGACCCGGATGCGCTCCTGCCGCTGGTCCTGCTCCCCGCGCAGCTCCATGCCCCGCTGCTGAGCTTCTCCAATCTCGCGCTCGAGCCGGCTCATCTCCTCCCGCCGCTGGCCCAGCTCGTCCTCCAGCCTCAGCACCGCCTGCGCCCCATCCTCCATCTCCGATCGCAACCGCTCCACCTGCTCCTGTCGCGTTCGAATCTCGACCTGAAGCACGTCATACTGATGCCGGGCCAGCTGCGAATCCAAATGCTGCAGCTCGATCTGCAGCTGCTTGTAACGCCGGGCCTTGCCCGCCTGCCGCTGCAGCGACCCAATCTGCCGCTTGATCTCCCGGATCGTGTCCGACAGCCGCAGCAGGTTCTGGTCCGTGCTGTCGAGCTTCCGCAGCGCCTCGCGCTTCTGCGCCTTGTACCGCGTGATTCCAGCCGCCTCCTCGAAAACCAGCCGCCGATCCTCGGGGCGGCTCGACAACAGCTGCGTGATGTGGCCTTGCGCAAGAATGCTGTAGCTGGCCCGCCCTACACCGGTCCCCATGAACAGTTGCTGAATGTCCCTCAAGCGGCACGCGGTCTTGTTGATGTAATACTCGCTGACGCCGTCCCGAAACACCCGCCGCGTCAGCGTCACCTCGTTATACGCCAGCTCCACCCCCGCCGCCTTGAGTTGATCCTGATCCACATCCCCGATCATCAACGACGCCTCCGCCATCGACATCGGCTTCCGACCCTCCGCACCGTTGAAAATGACATCCGCCATCTCCGATCCGCGCAGCGCCTTCGCCGATTGTTCACCCAGCACCCAACGAATCGCATCCGCCACGTTGGACTTGCCACAGCCATTGGGCCCCACAATCGCTGTGATCCCAGGTTGAAAATTCAGCGTCGTCTTGTCCGCGAAGGACTTAAAGCCTAAAACCGTTAAGCTCTTTAGATGCATTCTGGCCGGAACTTAAATGATGCCAATCTGGCACTCAAGCAAAAACACAATATAAAGGGGTAAGTTATTCACAACTACACCACTAATCGATTTCCAAACCTCCGCTGTTATCCGTTTGTCTCCCACACGATCCGCTTGCCATTCGATCGCGTCCCGTTGCGATAACCAACACGATTTTTTGGTTGGAATTAACGTTATCGCTTCTCCCAATCGTTCTTTATATTATGCTTTGCTCCACATAATACCCCCATGGTATCCATAAACACCTGCTATGGCCGATATCGTCCTCGCCGCCCTCAACGCGAAGTTCATTCATCCGTCGCTCGGCCTGCGCTACCTGTTGGCGAATCTTGGGCCTCGAGCCTCCCAGACCGAGCTGCTCGAGTTCGATATTCACCACCCGCCCGCGGAGATCGGGGCTCGGATATTGGAGTTGCGTCCGCGCGTGATCGGGCTGGGCGTTTACATCTGGAATCTCTCGCTGGCGACCAATCTGGCATCGATCCTTAAGGCGGTACAACCCGATGTGTTTGTGGTGCTGGGAGGGCCGGAGGTCAGTTACGAAACGGATGACCTCCCGATCGTCGATTGCGCCGATTACGTCATCCAGGGCGAAGGCGACCTCGCCTTCCGCTCGCTCTGCGACCATCTCCTGAGCGGCCGGCGCCCGAACTCGAAGATCGTCGTCGCCGATCCGCCCGACCTGGGCGCCGTTGCGATGCCCTACGACCGTTACACATCGAGCGACGTGGCCCACCGCCTGCTCTACGTCGAGGCCTCTCGCGGGTGCCCCTTCTCTTGCGAGTTCTGTCTATCGAGCGGGGACACTCCCGTGCGCCGCTTTCCGCTGCCGGCTTTTCTCGACCAGCTGGACCGCCTGTGGCGCCGCGGGGCGCGCCGGTTCAAGTTTGTGGATCGCACGTTCAACCTGCACCCCCCCGCAACCCACGCGATCCTCGAGTTCTTCCTGGCCCGAACCGATCCATCCATGTTCCTGCATCTCGAGATAGTGCCCGACCGGCTCACCGAAGAGGACCGGCATCTGCTGGCCCGGTTCCCTCCCGGCAGCGTGCAGGTCGAAATCGGGATCCAGACCTTCAACCCCGAGGTGGCGCGCCGCATCCGGCGGTTCCAGGACAACGATCGCCTCGAGGACAATCTGCGCTTTCTCCGGCGCCAGACTGGAGTTCGCCTCCACGCCGATCTCCTGGCCGGGCTCCCCGGCGAAACGGTCTCGAGCTTCGCCGCGGGCTTCGATCGCCTGGTCGCCCTCGAACCGCACGAGATCCAGATCGGCCTCCTCAAACGGCTCCGTGGCGCCCCCATCCGCCGCCATGATGCCGCCGAGCACATGGTCTATAATCCGTGCCCGCCGTATGAAATCTTATGCAACCATTCGATTGATTTTCATGAGATGAATTCCTTGGCGCATCTGGCGCGCCTCTGGGAGCTGATGGCCAACCGCGGCCATTTCCGCCAATCGCTCCTCCGCTTCTGGGCGGACACGCCATCCCCATTCGACGGTTTCCGGCGCTGGACGGAGTGGCTGGTCGCCCGCCGGGGGCACCTGGCCGCGATCGCGCTGCGCGAGCTGATGGGGCTGGCATTCGATCATTTGGTCGCGGCCCGAGGCCAGCCGCCCGCCGAGGTCGCCCGAGATCTGCTCGCCGATTACCGCCGGGGCGGGCGCTCGGACATCCCGCCCCGCCTCGAGCCCTACGCCTGAAGGCGCCTCCTCTTGCGCGCCCGGCGGAAGACCGCTACAGTGCCGGCATGAAAAAGGTCGCGGTCATTCTCTCCGGTTGCGGCGTGTTCGACGGCTCGGAAATCCATGAGTCGGTCCTGGCCCTCCTGGCCATCGACCGCGCCCAGGCGCAGGCCATCTGCACCGCCCCGGACATCCCGCAGCACCACGTCACGAACCACCTCAGCCGCCAGCCGGAAGCGCAGGCCCATCGCAACGCGCTGGTCGAGTCCGCCCGCATTGCCCGGGGCAACATCGTTCCGCTCTCGAGCCTGTCGGCCGACCAGGTGGATGCCGTGATCGTGCCCGGCGGATCTGGGGCTGCGACCACGCTCTGCTCCTTCGCGGCTGACGGGGAGCGATTCCGCGTCGATCCGCAGGTCGACTCCTGGCTGCGGGCGGCTCACCATGCCGGCAAACCGATGGGCTTCATCTGCATCGCCCCTGCCATCGTCGCCCGGCTCCTGGGGCCCGCCGGCGTCGAGTTCACCATCGGCAACGACCCCGGCACCGCGCGCGCGCTCGAGTCCGGGGGCGGCCGCCACATCCAGTGCGCCGTCCACAACGTCGTCGTCGACCGCCGTCTCAAAGTCGTCACCACGCCCGCTTACATGCTGGCCCAGCGCATCACGGAGGCCGAGGCCGGCATCGGCAAGCTGGTCCAGGCTCTGCTCGAAATGGCCTGATCGGCCGCTCGACTCGCATGATCCTCCAGGCCCGCCAACACGTGTGGACCTTCCCCCGCCCCGCGTGGGTGATGGGCATTGTCAACGTGACGCCGGATTCCTTCTCGGACGGCGGGCGGTACTTCGAGCCGGCCGCCGCCGAAGCCCATGCCTTCGAGCTGGCCGCCCAGGGGGCCGATCTCATCGACATCGGCGGCGAATCGACCCGGCCTTTCGCGTCGCCCGTGAGCGAGGCCGAGGAGCTCCAGCGCGTCTTGCCGGTCATCGAGCGTCTGGCCGGACGCCTCACCATCCCCCTGTCGATCGATACCCGGAAAGCCGCCGTGGCCCGCCACGCGATCGCCGCCGGAGCGGTGATGGTCAACGACGTCGGCGCCGCGCGCCCCGACCCCGATATGGCGGCCCTGGTGGCCGAAACCGGCGCCGCCTATGTCGCCATGCACATGCAGGGAGATCCATCCACCATGCAGATCCATCCCGCTTATGACGATCTCCTCGGCGCCGTCGGCGCCTTTTTCGCGGACCGCCTCGAGGGGCTGGCCCGCCTCGGGGTCAAACCCGATCAGGTGATTCTCGATCCCGGCATCGGCTTTGGAAAGAACCTCGACCACAATTTGGAGTTGCTGGCCGGCTTGTCTTCTTTTAAAAGGTTCCACCGTCCGCTGCTGCTCGGGGTATCTCGCAAGTCTTTCCTGGGCCAACTGTTGGGGCTGGAGGTGGGCGAGCGCCTGCCGGGCGCTCTGGCCTGCGCAGGGTGGGCTCTCCTGGCCGGGGTCCAGATCGTCCGGACCCACGATGTGAAAGCGACCGTGGCGGCGGTCCGCACGACGGAGGCGATACTCCGTCACCGACGACCGTGTTCTGGAATCAACTAAGCCAGATGTGGCGCCCCGCCATCGAGATCACCATCCTGGCGGTGGGCTTCTACTACGCGCTGGTCCTCATCCGGGGCACCCGCGGGTGGGCGGTCATCACGGGCTTCCTGATCCTGCTGCTGGCATTGACGCTGATCAGCACCGGCTTGAACCTCCAGGTCATCACCTGGATCCTCCGCACGTTCCTGGCGTTCTCGGTCGTGGCCGTGCTGGTGCTGTTCCAGCCCGAGATGCGCCATATCCTCGCCGAGCTTGGGCACCGCCCCCTCCTCGGCACCGCGCGCGAGCAGCGCGAGAACATCGAGGTCATCATCCAGGCCGCCAGCCGCCTCTCCGAAATGCGCATCGGCGCCCTCATCGCCTTCGAGCGCTCCATCCAGCTCCAGGAGGTCGTCGAGTCCGGCCTCGTCGTCGATTGCGAAGCCACGCCCGAAATGCTCGAGACCATCTTCTTCCCCAACAATGCCATCCACGATGGCGGGGTGATCATCCGCGCCAACCGGATCCTCTACGCCGCCTGCATCTTCCCGCTCACCCAGCGCCAGAACCTGCAGAAATCGCTCGGGACACGCCATCGCGCCGCCATCGGTCTCAGCGAGGAGACCGACGCCGTCGTGGTCGCCGTCTCCGAGGAGACCGGGGCGATCTCGCACGCGTTCCGCGGGCAGCTGGTTCGGGGGGTGTCGATCGAGGAGCTGCGCGCGTTTCTCACCTCGATCTTCATCCAGCGGAGCACGCCCCGGACCCTGGCCGAGTGGTTCCGGCATGGGTGGCGCAGCCGCTGGCGCCGCCGCGCCCCGACACCGGCCTCATCCCACCCGCGATAGCTATGGCCTGGCAGGACCTGCTCCGACACAACCGCTGGCTGAAGCTCTCCGCACTGGCCCTGGCGGTGCTCTCGTGGTTCATCATTCACCTGGCCATCCAATACGATCTCCATCTCGAACCCTACCGGCTGGGCAACGCCAACATCCGCGAGTTCCGCCGCCTTCGGATCACGACGCTCAGCGATCCAACCAGCCCGCGCCGATTCCAGATCATACCCGGCGAGGTCAGCGTCCGTGTCCAGGGCTCCTCCCGCCTCCTCAGCGAATTGTCCGAAAAGGACATCCAGGTCTTCGTCAATCTCACCGACATCAAGGACGCCTTCAACCTCCTGCGCAAGGTCGAGGTGCTCTGCCCCACCGGCATCCAGCCCGTCCGCATCCGGCCCGAGGTCGTTCGAATCGAGCTGGTCGATAACCCCTGATGGATCCGATCCCCTTGATTCCCGCAATGGAAAAACGCATTTTCGGCACCGACGGCGTGCGGGGCATCGCCAATATCGAGCCCGTGACGGCCGAGACCGCCCTCAAGCTGGGCCGCGCGGCCGCCCACGTCTTCAAGACCCTCAAAGAACTCCCCCGCGGCCGCGACCGCCACAAGATCGTCCTCGGCAAAGACACTCGCCTTTCCGGTTACCTGCTCGAAAACGCCATCTCCTCCGGCATCCTCTCGATGGGTGTCGACGTGCTCTTCATCGGCCCCCTGCCCACCCCCGGCGTCGCCTATGTCACCCGCAGCCTCCGAGCCGACGCCGGCATCGTCATCACCGCCTCCCATAATCCATACGCCGACAACGGCATCAAGTTCTTCCGCGCAGACGGCTACAAGCTCGATGACGATATCGAAGCCCGCATCGAAAACCTCGTCTTCAATCGCGAAATCGAGTCCGTCCGCCCCACCGCCGAAGCCATCGGCAAGGCCGTCCGGATCGACGATGCCCTGGGGCGCTACATCGAGTACGCCAAGGCCTCGTTCCCCCGCGGCCTGACCCTCGACGGCCTCCGGATCGTCGTCGATTGCGCCCACGGCGCTGCCTACAAATCCACCCCTTGCGTCCTCCGCGAGCTCGGCGCCGAAGTCTTCGTTTACGCCAATGCCCCGGACGGCACCAACATCAACCGGGATTGCGGATCCCTCCACCCCGAATCGATGTGCCGCAAGGTCTGGGAGCACCGCGCCCACCTCGGCATCGCCCACGACGGCGACGCCGACCGCGTCCTGCTCTGCGACGAGACAGGGCGCCTGATCGACGGCGATGACATCATGGCCATCGCCGCCCTGGACATGCTCGCCGCCGGCGCCCTCCAGAAACAAACCCTCGTGGCCACCGTCATGACCAATGCCGGCCTGGACCTGGCCCTCGAGAAAGCGGGCGGCATTATCCTCCGGACCGAGGTCGGCGACCGCCATGTCATCGACCGCATGCTCGAGCTCGATCTCAACTTCGGCGGCGAGCAGAGCGGCCACCTCATCTTTCGCGATTTCAGCACCACCGGCGATGGCCTGGTCAGCGCCCTCCAGATCCTGCGTATCATGAAAGCCCGCGGGGAACCCCTCTCGCGCCTGGCCCAATGCTGGAATCGACTCCCCCAGGTCCTCACCAATATCCGCGTCCGCGACAAGACGCCTTTCGATCAACTGCCCGGCGTCGCGGCGCTCCTGGCCCAAGCCGAAGCCGCCATTCAAGCCCAGGGCGGCCGAATCCTCCTCCGCTACTCGGGCACCGAGCCCAAGGCCCGGCTGCTTCTGGAAGGCCCCGACCGCGCGCTGCTCCAGCACTGGAACCAGCAGCTGGCCGATGCCCTGCGCCGAGAGCTTGGCGCGTGAGGCCCTTACTGGCCCGGCACGTAGCCGACCCGGAAGTAGCGTTTCTCGCCGGGCGGCAGGGCGTTGGCAACCGTGACCACCCCGTTGGTGGCCGCAGGATTCACCCAGGTTGTGAGCAGCTGCCATCCCGTGGGCGGCATGCTGTCGGCAGACTCGATCTGATAGGTCGTTCCCGCCGCCGCCCGCCATGAAATCAATGCTGCCCGCTCCGGCATGTTGGTCACCGTCACGCTGAGGATCTCCACGCCGTCGAATGGGGAAGGATCGACCGCATTGGCCAGGGTATCCGCATCGGAATCGATCTGGGTGCTGGTGGGCAGACTGGCGTTCACATCGAATGTCTGGCCGTCCGGCGTGGTGATCGTTACGGTGCTGTTCGGGCCCGCGTACTGGCTCACCCATCGCAGCCGCCCATCGAGTTGGCCATCCAGATCCTCGACGGGCAGGTTGGCAGCCGCAAAATAAAGGGTCATGTTCGGCGCCACCTCCAATGAATCCAGTATGTTCGTCGCCCGGTTCTGCAGGCTCAGGTAATCCACATAGAGCGCGTTGCTCGCGCCCGGGCCGCTGAAGGCGAAGATGCTCAGGTTCGCGCCGTCCAGGGTCAGCCGGCCGAGGGCCATGTTGTTGCTGAATCCCGCCGCCGTCGCCCCGCGGTCTTCGCCCGCCCACGTGTGGGACACCGCCGTGAACTGCGGTGCGCTCGAGTAGAACTCCGTGCCCATCAGATCCCCTTCGCCCGGCTTGGTCAGCAGATGAAACCCATCCGTGCAGATCCATGTGGACATCGCATCCTCGCCGCCATCGGAGAACCGGCCGGGCACATCGAAATACAGGGTGCTGCCCGATACGGTGACGCCGCGGACCTTGTATTCCTGGCCTTTCAACACGACATCGCTGTCGGCGTAGATGCCGCCTCCGTCCAGTTTGGCCACCTGGGCATCGATCTCGACCGCTCCGCTGGCCGCCTCCAAAATGCCGCTGTTCTCGAGGCTGTTCGCCTTGATCCCCACATAGCTGCCCGAGATCGTTCCCCGGTTCACCAGCACGTCGATCGGATCCGCGCGGTCCACCCCGAGGTTCACGCGGTTCTGCACCGTGATCGCCCCGTCATTGGTCAAATGCTTCACGAACGGGAAATTCGTGGCGCCGAAGTTGGCGAAAGCGGCGCCGTGCAAATTGCTTCGCACATGGATGCCCGTCGCATCCACGACGAGGGACTTGCTCACCATCAGGTCCGCGTTGAGCACCACGTTCGTCGCCTTCAATCGCGCATCGTAGAGCGCTACGGCCTGCTCCCCGTAGAACTCCTGCTCGACAATCAAGGCGTGGAACTTGATCGCCACAGTGTTGGTGTTGGTGTCCACCATCACCGAGGCGTTATTGGTCCAGAGCGCCGTGTAGGCCGAGATCGTCCCGCTCAGCCGCTTCGAGAGCGACGGGAGCAGGTTCGTGGTCAGGAGCAGCAGCCCGTTGGTGCTGGTCAGATCCAGCCTCACGATCGGGGCGTCCACAATCGCCCGGTCCGCGCTCACCAGGTTGGTGGTCTGGATGTCGATCACCGTCTCCGCCGCCATTCGAGCCCGGGTCAGATCCAGCTGCGAAGCCTTGATCTCGATCCGCCCCGCCTGGTTGGTCGGATCCGTCAGCGACGGGTTCAGCCCGGTGTCGATCACCGAGCCGAAGGCATTGGTCATCCCCGTGAACACCGAGTAGGCCGTGTAGCGATTCGTGACCTGGGTGAACTCGTAGGTCGGGTTGACGATCAGGTCGTTGGTGAACTCGGTGTTGCCCGGCATCAGGCCGCCGAAGTAATACTCGCTGGTGCCCCGGACCATGCTGTAGTTGTCGGGCCGGAGGATCTCGCCGTACATGTTGGTGGCATAATTGAAGTTGGTCCGGCTCGCGGCGTTATCCGTGAAATAGATGTAGTTCGTGTACGGCACCCCGGCCACGAAATCGTACGCCGGCGCCTGGAGCTCGATCCCGGCCGTCCGCCCCTGGAACCCGGCCGTCACGGTCACATTGGTGTCGAAAACATTGGTGTTGACAAAAATCACCTGGATGATGGCGTTGGACGGATTGATCTGGTTCGTTTGAGCCACGGCGATGTAGTTGCTATTGAAGAAGAAGAGGCTCGGCACATAGGCGAAGTTGGTGAAGAAGATGTTCGACACTCCCCCGCCAATGCTATACTCGAGCACCTGGTGCGTCGGCGACTGCGGGTTCGGCATGGTCAGCAGGTTCAGGTTGAGCGGCTGGCCCTCGTCGTCCAGGTGCTGGGCCTCCCCCGTGGCAAAATAGAGGTTCTCGACCGACTCGCGCTCATCGCGGATGCTCGGGCCGAGCCCGCCCGAGCTGCCGTAGCCGCGCGCCGAAACACCGCCGTTGCGCATGACCACGTTGCTGCCTTCGAACCGCACCAGCCCGCCCCCGACCCCCGTCATGAGACCCGAGTGCCGGATGTCGTCGGCCTTGACGGAAAGGAGGTATCCCTCGATCTGGCCCTTGTTGTCGAATGACCGGGCCGAGTAGGGAAATCCGTTGGTCAGAAACAGGAACCGGAACCCGGTGCTGTCCTGCATGATGCCGCTGGCCAGGTTGGTGTAATACATCGTGTTCTGCGTCACGAACGGCATCGTGGAGACGATGTAGGAGTAGTAGTAATAGGAGCCGCCGGTGTACCCGCTGAGGCTGAACAAGCCGCCGTTGATGAACACGGTCGCGTCGATGTTCAACGGCGCCGTGACGGTTCCGTAGTTCTCGTATCGCGGCGCCGTGGCCCACGTCTCCGCTGCTCCAAGAATGCCCGCCAACCCAAGAGCGACAATGGTCGGTTTCATATGCGACTGCCCGAAATAGGTCCGTTCGTTAGGGTCCGAAATACATTTGCCGAAGATCGCCCGCCGTGGTCCCCACAGGGAAGACGACCGGATCGTTGGTGGTGCCGTCGAACCACCCCCACTGGAACACGAAGATCGGCTGAGCCCGCTGCTCGGTCAGGAACCCTGGCCCGTTATGATAGCTTGGCCCCAAGCGGCTGAAGGTGATCACCGATGGTGGATTGATCACCCCCGGCCCATACAGCTCCGTCGCCGTCCCCAGGGTGTTCAATGCCGAGTTGTTGACCATGGCGACATTCCGCCGGTTATCGATCGGAAAATGCTCTTGCAGCCCGAGATCGCCCGCCGCGAACAGGATGTCCGGCACGGTGATCACCCGCTGGAGCTGCATGGTGGCCGTCTGCAGCGAGCCCTGAGCCGTGTTCGTGAAAAAGGTGTCCATCCACAGGTTCGTGATCGGCTGGAACAGCTCGCCGATCATCGGATTGACGTTGACCTTGACGAACGTCACCTTCTCGATGCCCGCTCTTGGAAAGGCCAGGTTCGTGGCCGTGATCACATTCGTGTTCAGCAAATTGGTCAAACCGATCGGATACCACGGAACCCCGCCGAACACGTTGGTGGGCACCTCGGCGCCCGCCACGGGGGTTTCCACCACCCGGTTCAACGTGCTGTACAGATACTTGAGCCCGCCCGCGTCATCCCGGGTCAGCCCCGTGAGGAACTGTCCGACTCCGACCGCCGCTCCCGACACGCTCGTCGATAGCAGGGCCAGCGGATCCACCGGAGTCTCGACGGCATCGAAGGACGGATCGGCCGGTGTGATGTAGCGCTGGATCCGGTAGGTGTAGAGCACGCCATTGACATAGCTCGAAGGCAGCAGCGTCTCCGGATCGTAATTGCGCTTGATCACGACATGGTTCCAGTTGTTGTTGCCCGCGTCCCACGACTCCCTCAGACACCATACCCATCGCTCCGCCTCAGCCAATCC
Organism: uncultured Verrucomicrobiota bacterium; assembly: GCA_964458325.1. Lineage (GTDB taxonomy): Bacteria > Verrucomicrobiota > Verrucomicrobiia > Limisphaerales > UBA1319 > JAGMXM01. Next base: position 5,146 of record CAYWIM010000022.1, on the reverse strand, counting down.
CAACTGCTCGATCAGCAGCCACATGACCACGGACTTGAGATCCACCAGCAGCAGCCCGCTGGCCTTGTAGTTGTCCCGAAGGGTGGACAACGGGAATGTCGAAAGGTCCATCTGGGACGCTGGCGGCAGATCGTTAAAGATCTTGACCGCGGCATCCACCGCCTCGATCCCTTTCGTCCCGAAGAACTCGATGAAGCTGCGGTCGAACCCGTAGTAGACCGTGCTGAAATTACGGCGGTATCCTTCCCCGCGCGCCATCGGCCCATTCCCGATGTCCCCGGTCAGGTTGTAGTATTTGAGGTTGTCCATCCAGGACGCCACGGGACCCAGCAGGGAAAATCCGAGCGCGGACGGGACGATGGCCCCCACCGCCCATAGCCCCCACCATTTCGCAAGCCTTCGCAACATAGATCACCTCGTCTTCTTCACCACAAGCGGATCACGCGGTAATAGGCCTGGCTCTGGCCCGGCTGGACCGCCACCGAATCGGTCGATTCCGACGCCAGGCGCGGCAGCCCGAAATCGCTCCACGCATCGCTGCTGGCTTCCGCGAACTCCGTCGCCACCTGCACTTGGTAGACAAAACCCGGCTGCGCGTTCCAGATCAGCCGGCTGCCCGCCGCCTCCTTCACCCACCGCGTTCGCAGCACGCTGCTCGGATCGTTCGGGGCTGTGCCAGCGAGAAACTCCTGCAGGTTCGACGCGCCATCGCCGTCACTGTCGGTCGTGTCGTTGTTCCTGGGCCAAGCCGCCGGCTGCGCCCCCCAATACCGCGCCTGCCAATCGTCGGGCAGCCCGTCGCCATTGTCATCCTCGTCCCATGTCTTGCCGCTGGCGGCCTCCGACACCGGCGAGCGCCTCCCGTCATCCAATTGATACAGCAACCGGAATGTGTGGACCGTTCCCGGCAGCAGCTGGCTCGCCAGATACCGATTCCCGGCCACCAGGATCGGACTCTGGCTGCCGTCCATGTACAGCTCGTAGTGGTCCACAACGTATCCCGACAGCGGCGGCCACGTCACGCTCAGCCGCCCTTGTTTCACCGGCGCCACATAGGGCGCTGCCGGCGCATCGAGCGGGAGCGCCGACGCATACCGCTGCGCGAACAGATCGAAGTCGCCCGTCCCGAGAAAGACGCCCGACCAGACCGCCAGCAGCCGGCCCCGGGCATCCGCCGCTACCGCCGGATGGATCTGGCGGCTCAGAACCGTGGTGTTCACCTGAAGCTCGCCTCCCGCCAATCCGCCCTGTCCATCGACATACTGTCCAAAAACGCCCTCCCAGGAGCCGTCCTGCAGCAGGCTGGTCCATACCACCAGCGCCTCGGTTCCCACCGCCGCCACTCGAGGGCCGAACTGATCGCCGTAGGTGTGTGTGTTCAGCGTCTTCACCGGGCTGGCCGGCGTGCCGTTGGCGTTGAAAACCCGGCCGCACACATCCCAGTTCCGATCCGCATCGAGCTGGAACTTCTGGCTCCAAACGCACAGGAAACCGCCTGTCGAAAGGCCGGCGACAGCCGGATTCGCCGCGAACGACCCCGCCTCGCTCAGACGCAGCTCGTCTCCCAGCGGCTGCCCGCTGCTGTCATAGAGCCGCCCATAACACTCGAAACCGTATTGCTCGGTATATGGATAGGGCAATCCCATGCTGTTGAAGGGCAGCCCATCCGGCCCGTATTGAGGCCCATAGCCCATGAAACGCTCGTTGATCCAGGCCACCACGAAACCGCCTCCGGCCATCGCCGCCACCGCGGGGTTGCGCTGGTTCAGACTGGTCGTGAGGTTGACTTGAAACTCGCCGCCCAAGGGCTGCCCCGACTCCGAAAACCTCCGGCCAAAGATCCCCTGCAAGCTCCCGTCCTGTCCATGGCTGGACCAGACCACCACCGCGGTCCCGTCCGCCAAGGCCGCCACCGCGGGGTTGACCTGCTGCTGTACCGCATACACGTTCACCTGGACATCCCCGGCCAAAAAAGCCTGATCCGCCCCCATGAACCGGGCGTAGATCTTCTGGAATCCAGGCGCGCCTCCCTGCCATACAAAAACCGCGCCGCCATTGGGCAATAAGGCCACCTGGGGCTGCTCTTGATCCCCATCGGCGGCCTCGTTGATCCGCGTGACGCCCAGCGCGGGGGAGAGGTTCGCGTTCAGTTTCACGGCGCCAATGCCGCGGCCTGCCCCATCGGTCGCATTGTCGTCCCAAACCAGGTAGCCGCCGCTCCCGCCCAGGCTCAGGTGCGGATGCGCCTGGTCGCCCGCCAGGTGTCCCGGCAGGGAATACTCGGATCCTTGAGGGGCAATCGGAGCGTCAGCGCTCCGGGCCTGGCCCGCCAAACCCAGCAGCACGCTCGCCACCATCCATCGGTTTGTTCGCATAACCCACCGCATAAGCTGTGTCCTTCTAACAAAGCAGTCCGTCATTGTCCAACGTTCTCGCCACCGCCGCCGCACCGTCCATCCCTCCCCCCGGCATCACCAGAGCTCGCCCTGCCGCAAGCCGCTCAATTCAGCCGCCAGCGACCGGAACCCCCACCGCTCGCAAAGCGATCGCAATCGCTGCTCGTCCCCCGGCCGAACCGCCGCTCGATCCCAATCCATATCGACGGGCACCTCCGATCGCAACCGAATCAGCTCCTGGTTCCGCCGCACGACCGACTGGCTCGACCGGAGCCTCTCTCGAGCCGCAGCCGGCTCGACTTCGCTCAACCTTTCGTAGAGCCGTTCGATCGACCCAAATTGCGCCAGCAGCTTGGAAGCAGTTTTCGGACCAACACCCGGCACTCCCCCAATGTTATCCACTGCATCCCCGATCAAGCTCAGCCAATCCACCACCTGCTCCGGACGCACCCCGGTCTTCTCGATCACCTCGGAGACGCCCAGCCTCCGGCCCGCCGTCCCAGATGGATTCTCCAGCCCCACCCGTTCCCCCACCAGCTGCATGAAATCCTTATCCGAGCTGGCCACAGTCACCCATGCACCCTCCGCCGCCGCCTGGCGGCATAACGACGCGATGGCATCATCCGCCTCGACCCCATCTTCCTGTCGCCACGGAATCCGGGCGGCTTCGAGATACTCGATCATCCCGGGCAGCTGGGCCGCCAAATCCTTCGGCATCGGCGGCCGATTCGACTTATACTCGGGCAGCGCCACCACTCGGCCGGCGTCCAGACCGCCATCCCACACTACCATCCAGTGCGTGGGCGAGCAATCGATCCGCAGCTTGCCCAGCATCTTGATGAACCCATAGATGGCGTGGGTTGGAGCCCCATCCGGCCCGCTCAGCCGCTGCAGCGCGTGGTATGCCCGATACGCGTAGGCATGACCATCGACCAGCAACAGCCGCCGATCCGGCCTCGATCCGCCCGCCCGTCTGACCTCTGGACCATTTTCCATGAGGTTGGCTCGAGCCGCGGATGCTGACACCCATCTCCCATCGGATTACCGGACCGTTGACACGGTCCGCTGGATCGGAACCAGATTGGGATCGTAAGGGAGGTTGTCGTCCGTGTGCACCCGGTTGCCAGCCGGATCCACAATCTTGGCGGTGACAAAGATCATCAGGTTCTTCTTCGCCGTGCCGTTGTTTTCGCTCCGGAACAGCCGGCCCAGAACCGGCAGGTCGCCCAAAATCGGCACCTGCTTGCGCGTGCGCGTCACCTTATCCGAAATCAGCCCGCCCAACACAACGGTCTGGCCATCCCAGACGGTCGCGCTGGTCGTCACCTGGCGAATCAGGAACCGGGGTAGCGGAATCGGGGATCGGGACTGTCCGGATTGAGCCTGCACCGTCTTTTCGAACTCGAGGGCCTCGGGAATATCCGGATTGCCGTAGCCCAGGAAATCCAGGATCGACGGGATCAGCGTCATCTGGATGGTGTAGCCGTCGGCCGAGACGTAAGGAATCACGTCCAAGGTCGGCCCCGTGGGGATCGCAATAGGCTCGGGCTGCAGGATCGGCACCGCAGCCGCCTGCTGCACCACCCCGCCCCCGGTGGTCGTCGTCGTTCCCCCCGGCTGGCTGGTCGTAGCCGATACTCCGGCCAGAATCTGGCGCTGCACCGTCACCATGATTTGCGCCTGCCGGCCGCTCAGCGTGGTCACATTCGGCGCGTTCATGACGTCCACACCCTGCCGCTCCTCGAGCGCCCGGATCACGACCCGGAACTGCGGATCGGTCATGATGCCCGTGATCGTTGCGATCGGCGTGCCGGAAGATTGGAACAAGGCGCCATCGGAGTCTTTGGGCGCATAGTCACCCGTGCCGGGCCCCATGCCGATCGGGAAATACCCGACCGGATTGGCTTCGGTAATCGGCGCTCCAAACTGGGGCGCTGAACCGCCTTGAGCACCCACCTTCCCTCCGTTGAAGAGGAAATTGCCGATAATCCAGTCGAATCCCAATGCCTTGTTGTCATCCTGGCTGATCTCGACGAACTTGGCCTCGAGGTTGACCTGCGGCGGTGCGAAGTTGAGCGCCTGGATGGCCTGATCGATCAAGTCCAGTTCCTCGAGCGTTGCGCGGACGAACAGCACGCCCGTCCGATCGTTGAAGAACATCGGGCGAATGACGTTCTGGCCGCCGCCGCCTGTGGTCCCAGTCCCGTATTGTCCTCCGGCCAGTCCGCCCCCGCCCAGACCGTAGCCGCCCGTTCCCGTGCCCCCTTGGCCGCCCGTGGTGCTCGTGCCGCCGAAATTGATTCCCGTGGCCTCGGTGAAGAACTGGCGCACCATGTTCTGAACTTCCGACATCGGGGTCAGCCGGGTCACGCCCGTCAGACCGCCGCCGCCGCCGCCACCACCGTAGCCGCCCTGCCCCCCATAGCCACCCTGCCCCCCATAGCCACCGCCGCCGCCACCGTAGCCGCCGCCACCGTAGCCGCCCCCGCCCTGGCCACCGTAGCCGCCCCCGCCATAACCGCCGCCACCGCCCGGAGCCACCATGACTCGAGGGATCTCACCGCCCGAGCCGCCGCCGCCGCCGTAGCCGCCGCCCCCGCCGCCGCCGCCGCCGCCCCCGCCATAGCCGCCGCCGCCCCCGCCATAGCTGCCGCCGCCCCCGCCATAGCTGCCGCCCCCGCCATAGCTGCTGCGCGAGGTGGTTTGGGGCACGGGGTGAATGACGGGTACGGTATCGGGCCCCTTGACGG
>CAYWIM010000021.1:0-54181 GCA_964458325.1 uncultured Verrucomicrobiota bacterium | reverse complement strand
GATCCGACGCCGCCATCCTCGTCAGCGATATCCTGGTCGTGCCCGAGGCCCTCGGCCAATCGTACCGGTTCCGCGAAGCCGGCGGCATTGCAATGGATTTCGCGCTCGAGTCCGCCGCCGACGTGCGGCGGCTCCGCTGGCAGGATCCGGCCGAGCGATGGCAGTACGTGCCCTCGGCCCTGCGCATTCTCAAGTCCGCATTGCAGGCCGGGCATCCCTCGAGGGCGGCTCTCGAGGAGACCGCCCTGCTCGGATTCGCCGGCTCGCCCTGGACGCTGGCCAATTTCATGATCGAAGGCGGCAGCGCCCAGCCCTTCTCGCGCGCCCTCGAATGGCATCGCCGCCAGCCGGCCGCGTTGGCCGAACTGCTCGAGCGCCTGACTCAGACTATCGCCGATTACCTTCGGCTCCAGCTCGATGCCGGGGCCGATGCCGTCCAGATATTCGACACGCTGGGCCACCTGCTCGATGACCGCTCCTGGCCCGAGGTTTCCGGCCGGTGGATCGCGGACATCATCCGCCGCCTGCCCGCCGGCGCCCGGGTCATGGTCTTCTCCCGGGGGCGGCGCGCCCGCTGGGACGCCTTGCTCGAATGCGGCGCCCGCGTCCTCGGCTTCGATCATTCGGTCCGGCTGGCCGAGATCCGCAACCAAATCCCACCCCATATCGCCATCCAGGGCAACCTCGCCCCCGAACTCCTTTGCGCCAGCCTGCCGGTTCTGACCGAAGGCGTCCTCCGCCTGCTCGCCGACATGCGAGGACGTCCCGGTTACATCTTCAACCTCGGCCACGGCGTCCCTCCGGACGCCTCGCTTGAAAACATCGCCAAGTTGGTGGAAACTGTCCGGGAGTTCAAATGGGCAAGCTGAACGTCGATCTCGCGCTGGTGAACAAGTACAACGTGGCGGGCCCCCGCTACACGTCGTACCCGCCGGCGCCGCACTTCAGCCCCGAGGTCACCTGGCCGATGCTCGCCCCCTACGTCGAGGAGAACAACCGCGCGCCCCGCGACCTTTCTCTCTACTTTCACATCCCGTTCTGCCGCTCGCTCTGCTGGTTCTGCGGCTGCAACGCGATCGTGACCAAAAGCCAGGACGCCAGCGCCACTTACATGGATTACATCGAGAAGGAGATGGACCTGCTGCAGCCCAGGCTCCATCCCGAGCGCCCCGTCGTCCAGCTCCACCTCGGCGGGGGCACCCCCACATTCCTCGAGCCCAGCCAGTTCGCCGCCCTCGGCCGCAGCCTGCGGCGCAGGTTTCGATTCGCCACCCCCCTCGAAGCGGGAGTCGAAATCGATCCGCGCGGGATCGGCCGCGACCATCTCCGCGCGCTGCGCGAGGCGGGCTTCAACCGGGCTTCCGTCGGTGTCCAGGACCATCATCCCGCGGTCCAGAAGGCCGTGCATCGGATTCAGCCCCGCGAGGTCACCGCCCAGGTCATCGACTGGATTCGCGCCGAGGGGTTCACCTCGCTGAACATCGATCTGATTTACGGCCTGCCGCTCCAGACCGTCGAGTCGTTCGAGCGCACGCTCGAGGATGTCCTGGCCTTCGAGCCGGATCGGTTCGCCGTCTTCAGCTTCGCCCATGTCCCCTGGATCAAGCCCGCTCACCGGGTCCTGGCCAAGGTAATGCCCACACCCGAAACCAAGCTCCGCCTCCTCAAGCTCACAGTCGAGACACTGACCGACCGCGGCTACGTCTACATCGGCATGGACCACTTCGCGCGCCAGAACGACGAGCTGGCCGTCGCGCAGCGCCAGGGCGCTCTCCAGCGTAACTTCCAGGGCTACAGCACCCATGGCGGCGCCGACATCTATGCCTTCGGCGTGTCCAGCATCTCGCAGACCGATCGTATCTATTGGCAAAACCACAAGGAGCTGCCCCGGTACTACGCCGCGCTCGATCAGGGCATCGCCCCCGTCGCCCGCGGCTGCCTGCTCACCGAAGATGACCGGATCCGCCGCCGCATCATCATGCAGCTCATGTGCAATCTCCACCTCGATTACGCGGCGCTCTCCCTCGAGCTGGGCCGGGACGTCGCGGATTACTTTCGGGTCGAGCTCGACTCGCTCGACGACCTCGAAGCCGACGGACTGGTGCGGCGCCAGGAAGGCCGGCTCGACATCACCGACCTCGGCCGGCTCCTGGTCCGGATCGTCGCCATGCGCTTCGATGCCTGCCTGCCCCGCGACCGGGAGCGACGCTTCTCACGCGCCATATGAACTCCGTTGCTATCATCGGCGCGGGCATCACCGGCCTCACCGCCGGATTTCGCCTCGCGCAAAAAAAGATCCCCGTCACCCTCTACGAGGCGTCCGACCGCGTCGGCGGCGTCATCCAGTCCGTCCGCCGCAACGGATTCCTCGCCGAGTTCGGTCCCAACACGCTCCTCGAAACCTCCCCGAAAATCCGGGCGCTCATCCGCGACGCCGGCCTCGAACCCCATGTCCTGGTCTCCGCCGAATCCGCGAAGAACCGCTACCTGGTCCGCAACCGGCGGCCTATCGCCATGCCCGGCTCGTTGGCCGGGTTCCTCCGCACGCCGCTCTTCTCTCCCGGCGCCAAGCTCCGCCTCTTCGCCGAGCCCTTCATCCGCCGCTGGCACAACCGCCGCGAGGAAAACCTGGGCGAATTCGTCCTCCGCCGCCTGGGCCGCGAGTTCCTCGACTACGCCATCGACCCCCTCGTCGCCGGCATCTACGCCGGCGATCCCTTCCGCCTGTCAGTTCAGCATGCCTTCCCCAAAATCTACGCGCTCGAACAGCGCTACGGCTCACTCATCCGCGGCCAAATCCTCGGCGCGCGCGAGCGCAAGCGCCGCGCCGAGGTCTCCAAACAGGATGCACCCAAGCTCTCCTTCGACCACGGGCTCCAGGTCCTGCCCGAGACCCTCGGCGCCCGCATCGAGCACTCCGTTCAGCTTCGATCGCGCGTCATCTCGATCCGGCGCCAGGATCGCCTCTGGACGCTCGCCATCGAGAACCCCCAGGGCGCCGAAAACCGCCCGCACAGCGCCGTCCTGTTCGCCGGACCCGCTTACCAGCTCGCCGAGCTCGCGCTCGACCAGCAGCCTCCCATCAACCTCTCTTACTTCAATCAGATCTACTACCCGCCCGTCACCAGCGTCGTCCTCGGCTTCCGGCGCGCCGATGTCGCCCATCCCCTCGACGGATTCGGAATGCTCATCCCGAAGGTGGAGGGGTTCAGCATCCTGGGCACGCTCTTCTCGTCGTCGCTCTTCCCCAACCGCGCCCCCGAAGGCCATGTCAGCCTCACCAGCTACGTCGGCGGCGTGCGCAACCCCCTCCTCGCCCTCAAAAGCTTCGACGAGATCCTCGCCCTTACTTACAAGGATCTCCGTTCCATCCTCGGCATCACGGGCTCCCCGACATTCCACCACAGCATCCGATACCCCCGCGCCATCCCTCAATACGAGGTCGGCTACGGCCGCTTCAAGGCCGCCATGGACCAGCTCGAGAACGATGCCCCCGGCTTCTTCGTGGCCGGCCATTGCCGCAACGGCATCTCCATGGGCGATTCTCTCATCTCCGGCTACGACGTCGCGGATCGGATCGAGGCCTTTCTCCGTCCGGATGCCACCGCAGCGACCGCCACCGCCGCCGCATCGCCTGCCGCCGGCTGATCGATCCCCAACCCCCTGCAGCATGGCCTCCGGCACGATGCCACCCAAGCCCAGCCGCCAAGGTGACCCGGCGGATCGCCTCCAGTCATCCGTATCCGCCACCCTGCGGCACCCGCAGTCCGGCATCCTCCTCGTCAACCTCGGCTCTCCCGATTCGCCCGCGATCCCGGATGTCCGCCGCTACCTCCGCCAGTTCCTGATGGATGAGCGCGTGCTCGACATCCCCTGGTGGAAGCGGTTCCTGATCGTGCACCTGTTCATCCTGCCGTTCCGCCCGGCTCGGACGTCGGAGGCGTATCGCCAGATCTGGCGCTCCGACGGCGCGCCGCTGGTCGCCATCAGCCGCCAGCTCCTCGAGGCCATCCAAACCCGCATGCCCATCCCGGTCGCGCTGGCCATGCGCTATCAAAACCCTTCCATCGAATCGGGCCTTGGCGAGCTGGCTCGCCAGGGAGTCAACGATCTGCTCCTGGCGCCTCTCTACCCCCAGTTCGCCTTGTCCAGCTTCGAGACCGTCGTCGCCCACACGCAGGCCATCGCCGCCAGACAATTCCCCAACACCGCAATCCGCGTTCTGCCGCCCTTCTATCGGCACCCCGCTTACATCGACGCCCTCGCCGCCTCGGCCAAGCCTCACCTCGATGATCCCCAGGCCCATTGGCTGCTCAGTTTTCATGGCGTCCCCGAACGCCACCTGCGCCGCTCGGATCCCACCGGCCGCCACTGCCTGATCGCACGCGACTGCTGCACCACACCGCACCCCGCCCACGCCACCTGCTACCGCGCCCAGTGCCTCGCCACCGCCGCGGCTTTCGTCCAACAGGCCGGCCTCCCCCCCAGCCGCTTCACCGTCGCCTTCCAGTCGCGGTTGGGACGCGAGCCCTGGCTCCAACCCTTCACTGATCAGGAAATCCAGCGCCTCGCCCGCCAGGGCGTCCGCGACCTCCGCATCCTCTGCCCGTCTTTCGTCACCGATTGCCTCGAAACGCTCGAGGAAATCGCAATTCGAGGCCGCGCACTGTTCCTCGATGGCGGCGGCCAATCCTTCACGCTCGTTCCTTGCCTCAACACCCACCCCGCCTGGATCGATGCCCTCGAACGCATTCTTCGCGAAGCCATGAGCGCGCGCTGAATCATGGAAGACTGGCTCTTGGGACCGGCCGGCGCGCCCCCGATCATTGGGCTAAGGGTCTGTGCAAAAATTACTTCCGCTTTTGGCGGGAGCGCCGCCCCGCCCCGCAGGGCTGGGGGCCTTGGGCGCGCTGGCTGTGTTGCTCCTCGCTCACAGACCGCGCGGGTATGCTCGCTCGTCGCGCCTTGCCAGCCCGCCCAATCCCCTCCAGCAAAATCGGAATGAATTTTTGCACAGACCCTAAGTGCCAAGCTCGCCCGCCCAGAGGGCCTCCAGAAAAGCGCGATATGGCCAGATTTCGATCCCTTCGACGGTCCTTCTTCGGGATTCGAGGCAGACGCAGATGTGGCGCTTGAGCCGTTTTTCTTCGGCGAGGGCAACCAGGCTGCGCAGGTCCCGCGGCCCCACGGTTTCCTTCGCCTTGGCTTCGATGCCGGTGTGGTCCCCGAGAATGAAATCCACCTCGAAGCCGGAGGTCGATCGCCAGTAGGCCAAAGGCTCGCCGGACCGGTAGTCGCGGTGGGCGGCGAGCTCATGGTGGATCCAGGTCTCGAATAGCTCCCCGAACTCCGGTGTGCCCAGCGCCACCCCGTGCCGGCCCTGAAGCGAGGCGACCACGCCCGGGTCGAAGAAATAGTACTTCGAAGAGACAATCGGCTTGCGCTTCACGGACCGGCGCCAGGCGGGCAATTCGTGGAGGAGCAGCGTGTCTTTCAGGATCCCGAAATACTCGTAAACCGTCGTGCGCGGGACCTGGGCGTCGCTGGCCACGTTGGTGAAGTTGACCATCGTGGCGTTGCAGAGCGCCGCGATCCGCAGAAACCGTCCAAAGGCCGGAATATTGCGCGAAGCACCCTCCGCCATGATCTCCTCGCGCAGATAGGTCCCCCCATAGGCCTCCAGGTCCGCGCGGGGATCGTCCGAGAAATAGATCGATGGCAGCAGACCGGTCCGCATGGCCCGGGCGAGATCGAATTGCGCGCCCAGCTCATGGCTCGTAAGCGGATGCAGATGGCGCGTTCGGGCGCGGCCGCCCAGGAGGTTGACACCGCCCCGGCGCAGCTTCCGCGCGCTCGAGCCCGTCAGCAGAAATCGCACGCCCCGCTGCTCGATGAGCCGATGCACCTCGTTCAGAAGCGCTGGCAATCGCTGAATCTCGTCGATGACGACGATGGGCGGCGGCCCGGCGGGGATCTCCTCGGCGATCCGCTGGGGGCGCTGGCTCAACGCTAGAAAGGTTGCGGTGTCCAGCAAGTCGTAGACCCGGGCATCTCGCAGAGTCTGGCCGATCAGAAAGCTCTTTCCGGTCTGACGAGGTCCGAACAGGAAATGGGATTTAGCGGCGAGCAGAACGGGGAGATCGAGGCTCCGCCCGATGACGGGTGGCGATCGAGGTGAAAGCGGTGTCGTCATATAGGTCATACATCATGATGAATGACGACAGAATGGTCAAGCGGTTAAGAGGATCTGAGGCTGTCCCCGAGCGCCAAGGCCATGTTTTGCTCTTGATAACCGGGCCCCGGCCGGGTATGGCTTTTTCATGGTGCCATCATCGAAGTCGTTCGCGTTGACGGTGCTGTCCGCAACGCTGATCCATCTCCCTCCGGCTTCTGCCCGCAATGTCGTGCTCTTCATCGGAGACGGCATGGGCTTCGAGCATGTCCAAGCCGGCAGGCTCTACGTCAACGGCACCGACGCCACACTGTTGTCCATGGAAACCCTGCCCTATGCGGGAGCGGCGGTCACGGTCCTTCCCGGCGGCGGCGTCACGGATTCGGCAACGGCAGGAACCGCCCTCGCCACCGGCTACCAACACCCGACCTCCGGCACCATCAGCATGAACTCCCTCGGCCAGCCCGTGACCTCGATTCTCGAGCGGGCCAGGGACCTCGGACTCCGAACCGGCATCATCACCACCGACGATATCACCGGAGCGACTCCGGCCGCCTTCGGCGCCCATGAGCCTTCCCGGGGTTACACCACCCAAATCCGAAACGATTATCTTTGGGCAGATGCCCTCCACGCACCCAGTCGGCCCAATATTCTTCTCGGAGGCGGCTATCTGGATACTTTCGTAACGGATGCCGTATCCCTCGGCTATCAGTTCGCAGGCTCCGCGGAGGCGCTCCCCAGGATCGACCCCAGCGCCGGCCGCGTTTTGGGCCTTTTCGCCACGAGCCAATTGACCCGCGAAAATGATCGTCTCTTCAATAATACCGAGCCCCGCCTCAGCCAGATGGTCGTATCCGCTCTGGCCCGGCTCAGTCAGGAGCCCATGTAGGATCCACCGACCTCGCCAGCTTTACCGGGAGCGCCACCATCGGTTTCACCACGACCGCCCCGGATGTCAACGCCTACGTTCTCGCGGATCCGGTCGGAACCGGAACGATCGCCGGATCGTACACCAGCCTCACCCCTCCCGCCGACGGAATCCTGCAGACGATTACGGAGGCCGCCGACGGGGTTGGATCCTCGCTCGATGTTGTCTATACGCTCGGCACAGGCGCTTCCCCCGCTGAGGTGATCTCGATCAGCCTCTTCGTGAATCTCACATGGGTGAATCCGGACCGGTTCGTCGAAGACCTTGTCATCGAGGTCTGGAACCGCGTGAATGGGGCCTTCGAGTTTCTGCAGAAGAATGGGGGCGGGACATTCCCTCTCGGCCCGCAACACTTGTATTGGAATGACGTCCGCCTATCCTACTGCATCGACGTCCGGCTCTCGGACAGCGCCTCGGTCGCCAAGGAGAAGAAAGGCAAGGTCAGCGTGGACATCCTTTACGCCGCCATCGTTGCCGGGGATCCGGATACCACGCCCCCTCAAGCGCCATCCAACCTGTTGGCAGGCCAGATCTCGGAGTCAGGCGTGGAGCTCACCGCGCAATTGACGTGGACATCGAGCGATCCGCTTGACGTGGCGTGCTACCGGATCTACCGCGGCGGGATCGTCGTGGGCGCCTCCACCGTCTGCTCCTTTGCGGACCCGGTGACTTCAGCAAGCACTTACACCTACGTCGTCTCCGCAGTCGATGCGGCCGGCAACGAAAGCGCGCCCAGCGCGACGGCCTCGGTCGTCCTCGAGAATCTGTATCCGCCTTCGATTCCTTCCAGTCTCACCGCGGCGGCCGGCGATGGCCAGGTCATCCTAAGCTGGAGCCCCAATAGCGAGATCGACCTCGATGGCTATAATGTCTACGGGTGGACGGAAGGAGGAGATCCGGTGTTGCTGAATGACGAGCCCTGCTCGGGCAGTTCGTATCCGGATGGTGATTTAGCCAACGGAACGACATACTTTTACGCTGTGGAAGCGGTGGATACGGGAGGGCGGGCCAGCGGCCTTTCCGCGCAGGTTTCCGCGACTCCCTCCGCATTGCCGGTGCTCTTGGCCAACACTGACGGATCGTTGACCGCCGCCGGCAAGAATTGGAAGGCCGTGGCGACCGTCTCCGTGAAGTAGAAACAACGGTTGCTTCATCGCGACTCCGCGTTGCGCAGAAGTTCGGCGCTCGGCGGAGCGACTCGAACGGTCCCGTCGGGCATGAGGGCCAGAGGCGCCCTTGGATCAGGTGCGGCGCCGGGCTTCGAGGCTGCTTCGCGCGCCTTTGCCAGATCCCGAGCTTTTTCGGTCTGCAATCGCAGGAAATCCAGATCCTCGATCTGCCGGGCCCGCTCGGCATTCTCGATTCGCATCCGACCCAGCTCTCGCATCAGTGCGCTGGCTCGGCTTTCGGCATCGATCAACAGGCGATGGAGGGCGGCCGTCCGCAGCGCCTCCAGATTGAGCGCCTCCACATTCGCCTGCGCCGCAACCAGCTGGTCTCGCAGCGATTGGATTTCCTGATCGCGCACAGCCAACGCGCCTTGGATCCTGCTGCGCTCGTGCTCGGCCGTCGAGAGCCGGCTTTGGAGACGGTCGAGGCTGTTGGTAACCTCGAGAAGCCGGCGCTCCAGGAACCCGAGCCTGGTCGCAGCGTTGCTCGAAGCCGCGTTGGCTTTGACAGTCTCGAGAACCAAGCGCGTGGACAGCTCGGTCACTTGGTTCGATAGAGCCACGTTATGGGTGTGCGCAACCTCATACCGCCGATCCGCTCGGCTGTGATTGATATAGAGCAAGCCGCATAGCAGCACGACGGCGGATCCAAGCGTGATGGCAAGGTTCTTCATCGTGACTCCCCAGGTTGCGCCTGCGACACTGCAATCGAACCCGGAACACCCCGAGCCTCACCCCCCCCGGATCCCGCCCCCGGCTGGAAGAACCTCAGCAGGAAGGTTCGGACATTTTGCCGGCTGCGCGCAGTCATCTCTTTTTCAATCACTGAGGAAATCCCGTTGACTCGGATCTTGACCTCCTGGGCATTGGCGATGGCCACAAGCACATCCGGAGTTACCGGATAAAGGGTGGAAGCGTACCCCTTTCGGACGATAAAAGGATCGCGCGCATGGCTGGCCGTAAAGCCATGCCGTTGTCCGTCAACGAGCAGGACCAGCGATTCGCCGCCCAAGAGGGAGAAATCCGGAGGCGCCAGCAGTTCCGTATAGAGATAGTAGGCATGCGCAACCGCAGCGGTTGGCGTGATGCTGACATTGGTCACCGCGCTGATGACGAAATTGGTCGAGAAGTGGACCGCCCAGTTGGTCTCGGCTGTCAGCAGACAATTCGTCGCCGATGTGACGCTCGATTGGTCCAATGCAATAGTAGTCTGATGACTGATGTTCCGTGTGACCTGGATGTTGCGGGTGGTTTGACCAGAGCCCTGCATAAGCGTCTGGTTCGTCGCAGCGGCAAACGACATGTTGGTGGAACCAGCCGCGAGGGCCGAATCTGCGGCGGTCTCCGGGGCCGCCGTGGCGCCGGCGTCCTTGACGGCCAGCTCCGGTGCTTCCGCCGGAGCCGAGGCCGTCAAGGGATTCAGGTTGGTCGTGGCGGTCACCGAGTAGTTTGTCGCCAGGGAAACCATCATGTTCGTTACCGCGGTGACCACCGGGTTCGTGAACAGCAGCACGGCTTCGTTCGTCCAGGCGGTCACCGCCCGCGTCTCGCGCCGGGCGTTGAGGCACAAGACCGTTCTTTCCATCATCTTGCCAGAGACGTTATTGCCCACCATCTGGTCGACCTGGATCGCGTTGAACGGATCGTACTGAGAGATACCGCTCTTGCGCGTGCCCACGCAACCGGCAGCCAGGCAGCCAGCCAACAGTATCCAGACAAGTCGCAGCAAAGTGAGGCTGTGCATGACAATGTGCCCTCAGTAAGCGCTCACGCGGTGGAACGCCGGCGAACCCGGCGTGACTGTGAAATGGAGGATGGAACCATCGCCGGCAAGTACTTCCCCGTCGGTCCACTGGACGGGCTCGGTCAAGCTGGTTGTGGAGTGCAGCCGATATTGGACGCCGCTCTGCGTCGGAAAGCGGATGAGGACGCTGGCGCCGTCCCGCACGATCGTCAAGGCGACCGCGGCCGGCGCCACGGCGCCGCTCAGAAATCCCTTGGCCGAAAGGAATGTCCAGCCTTGCACCCACAGGTTCGAAGCGTCGAACGCCCCTTTGTATGCCACCGGCGTGAAAAATCCGTCGTCCGGCGCCTGCCGGTTCGACGTCAGCGCCGGACTGCCTGCCTGCAGACGCGGATCCAGCCCGTGATCGTTCGTGCGGCTGATGCCCGTCAGGATCGGATTCGCTACCTCGTTGCTCCGAGCGGCATCCGAGAATAGGATCGCTGCCCGCTCGCCAGCGGCGGCGATGCCGAATCCCCACCACAGGTTGTCCCGGAAGTCCATCCAGCCCGCCTCGAGCATCGCCCCCGAACGGTCGTCGGTGATCCGCACGCCGTTGCCTCGAAAATCGCTGATGATGCTGTTGTACACCCTCGGCGCGGCGTATTCCCGCACCGTCAGACCGTGGTTGGCCGCCGTGTTCGCGCTGGCCGCACCCGCCCCGATCAGGGTCATGTTATAGACCGTGTAGCTGGCGATCGGCGCGTTGCTCACCGCCAGCCCGTTCGGCTCGCCGTTCCACTCGCCGCCGTTGTCCCGCTTCCCGTTCTCCTGAATCCCAAACCAGAACTGGTTCTTCCCCCGATACCCTTGGTCGATGTCGAAGGCGTCGTCGTCGTTAAACGCGCTCACCAGGTACTTGGTGTTGACTGTTCCGCCAAAGAATTCGAACCCATCATCGGCCGCCGCGTAACTTTCGACGTGCTCGATCGTGGTCCCGCTGCCCACTGCCCCCAGCGACAATCCGTTGAGCTCCTTGTTGGGAAGAAACACCACGCCCGCATGCCGAATCGACACGTAGCGCAGCACGCCTGAGTCATCGGTATCGTCGTTGCCGCCAAACCGGTTGACATGCTGCCCCTGGATCTGGGTGTCCGGCAATCCTTCGAACACATCGTATTTGGGATTCGCGCCTGCGCCCGCGGTGTCGCTGGGCGTGTTGAGCACGGCGCGTCCCAAAATCACCAGCCCCCCCACTTGCCGCGCTCGAAGATCCCCATGTCGTCGGGATCGCTCACATCGTCGTACTCGGATGTAAAGACAATCGGCTCGGCGGCGGCGCCTTCGGCCATGATCTTTGCGCCCGCGGTGACAAAGAGCGCGCTGGCGGTCTCGCCGGTGGTGGGGACCTCGAGCCCCTTGACGACCGTGCCCGGCTCGATGGTCAGCACAGCCCCGCCCAGCACATACACATAGCCATCCAAGTAATACTCATTGGTCTTTTGCCATGTCGTGCTGGCCGAGATGTCATCGATCACCGTCACGGGCGCAGAGACGCCCCCGGACGCTGCCGCCAGCCAGCAGAAGACCGCCAGCAGTTTCCAACAGGTTGGGTTTGGATTCTTCATCGGATTTGATTTCGCGATTTGGTTTCGTTTCGCAGCCGTGGCCAGCAGATCAAACCTCGGTGGCAAACAGATTGCGCGCGCGTGACAATTGGGTGAACTCGTTGCATTTAAAACTCATAGGCCATCGACAAGCCGAAGCTGGTGCCGCGGGTGTAGGCAGTGTAAATGCCTTCCTCCGACTTTCCATAAGTAAGCTTATACGCCGGATTCAGCAGGTTCTTGGCGGTGAACTTCAGCCGCATATGCCTACCGATTCGCTGGCTGACGACCAGGTCCAACCCCGGCGCCGGCTGCTCGTAGAGGTCCGGACTGTTCAAGGCCGTGACCGCCAGCCGCGGCCCATACACATTGAACAGCAACGATGCGCTCGTGCCGCTCCGGCGATTGTCGTAGCTCAAGTCCCAGTTCATGATGTAGGGCGACTGGTCCGAAAGCGGCCGCGTGGTGTCCGTGACCCCCCAGAGCCTCAACACCGCCTGCTCGTCCGCGGGAATCGCCACTTCCGACTCGATCAAGGACAGGTTGCCGCCCAGGCTGAAGCCGGAAAGCCGCGCATCGAGAAAATCCAAGGATTTCCGCGCCTCCAGCTCCACTCCATACACCTTCGCCTCGGGCCGGTTGACGAACGTCACAATGTCCCCCACGATGTTGACCGCCCTCTTTTCGATGACATCCGTCATGTCCTTCCAAAACAGACCGGCCGCGAACAGCTCGCCCGGCCGCGGGAACCACTCCCAGCGAAGGTCGTAGTTGTCGATCTCCGAAATGCCCAAGTCCTCGTTGCCGTAGAGAAAGACATCGAGCACCGGATCGTAGCTCTGGATCGGCGCCAGCTCGCGAAACGAAGGGCGGGCAATGGTGGCGCCGTAGTTCAGGCGCAGGTTCATTTTGGGCGTCAGGCTGTGCACCAGCCCGAGCGCCGGCAGCAGGTGCGCCCTGTCCAAGCCGGTGTTCACGGTCCGCCCCCCCTGGCCCAACACATCCGGCAGCGTGCTGCGCGAACCGACCTCGATGTCCGTCACTTCGTATCGCGCTCCGCCAATGAAGCGCAGCCGCTCGCCCACCGCAATGTCGCCCATCAGGTATCCAGCGACGATGGCCCGATCGCCCTCGTATGCGCTGTCAAAAACCTTGTCGAGGTAGGCCGGCCAGACATAGTTCACCGTCGTGGTCCGCACCGTCACGTTCGTCGTCGGCGGACGCGCGTACCCCAGCGAATCCGCAGCCGCAAATTCGTTTGCATCCGCGCCGAGATAATCGTCATCCGCCCCATAGTAGAACAGCCGGTCGGTGTAGTCCCGGTGCGACCGGCTGTCGAAGTAGCCGAATTTGATCTCGCCGGGCTTCGGCGAAAGCGGGCTCAAGGGCAGGGCGAAGTCGAATTTCAGATTCAGGTTGTCCTCCTCCAGGTTCCGGAAAAACCGCGCCGGGTAGGTCGGATCCAGGTTCGCATCGCCGAAACGCCCATCGCGGCTCGAGAAATACCGCACATCGGGCTCGTCCTGGCTCGTGTCCGTCCACGTGGCCAGCCAATCCAGCTTCAGATCGGACGCCGAGGGGAAAAGATGGCTGCCCTTCCATTGGTACATTGTGAGGTTGCGCTCGATCCATTGCAGCCGGTTCTGCAGCTGCGACGCGCCGCCGATCTCGTCGCCGGCCACGCGATCCCACCCCTCCCGAACCCGAACGGAATCCTCGGCAAACTGGTTGAACAGGAAATTGAAGCCGACCTCGTGGTCCGGGCCCAACTGATAGGCCAGGCTGACCGTGCTCGACCAGTTGACCGTCTCCTTCGAGCGCGTTTCCTCGTAGCCCTTGACCTGCTCGACTGCGCCTGGCTGCACATTGTTGAAGCTATACCGCCCGACCTCGCCATGGTCGTAATACGAATAGTCGTGGCTGTACGGCAGGCTGAAGAACGCGCCCAGCGGCCGGCCCCACAAGTGCGTCGTGCTGCCCCCCGCCAGCGCAAAGCCATGATTCAATGGCGCACTCTCAAACGTCGGGCCAAACGCCGCAGGACCCATCGCCCGGGTCAGTGCATCCAGCCGGTCGTTCGCCTCGAACTGGTTCATGATATTCGGCGGCGGCGCCGGATTGTTATACCGAATCGTCGACCGCGGATTGGGCAAATCCCCCGTGCGCAGCTCCGAGGCCAGCTCCCGCGTGCCATCGTCCATGCCCAGCCAGTCGGTCGAGCCCCCCTCGTAGCTCATGAACTCGTCGTTGAAGCTGGATTGCGTATTGTAACCGCTGCTCAGCTCCAGCGAGAAAAAGGGCTGTTCCGGAAAAGACTTGGTGATGATGTTGATGTTGCCCCCCGTGAAGCTTCCCGGCTGATCGGGCGTAAAGGTCTTCGTCACCGCAACCCGATCGATGATCTTGGCCGGAAACATGTCCAGCGAAGCCGAGCGGCGGTACGGATCCGACGACGGCAGTTCCGCGCCGTTCAGCGTCGCCGCGCTGTACCGGTCCGTCAGCCCGCGGATGACCGCATGGCCCTCCTCGGAAACCGCCGCGCCCGATACCTTGCTCACGATGTCCGCCGCATCCGACACCCCCGACTTGGAAATCTGCTCCGCGCTGACCGATTCCACGGCCGCCGCCGCTTGCGCACGCTCCTTCAGCAGACCGGTAATCGTGCTCGGCGCAGGCCGGAGTATCGAGGGCGGAGGAGGCGGCGCTGTCGGTCGTCTCGTCAAACGCGGATCCGCTTGCCTGGGCTCCTGGGCAGGGGCGGCCCCCGCCTTCGAAGGCCCCTCACCCTGCACTCGCGTATCGATAAAAAATGTCTCGGCCGCCGCCGCCGGAGCGTCTGCGGCCACCGCGCGTCGCAAGCCCTGGCCCACCGGAGACGCAACACCTTTCGGCAAGCTCGCGCTCGGCGGCGGCGGCGGCGGCCGGCGGTCCTGGACTCGCGCCTGGACCTCCTCGTTCTGCTGTTGCCGCTGCGTGCGCACGAACTCCAGATATCGCTTGAGCAGCTCCTTGCCTGTCTCGGTATGCGCAGCCCAATACAGCACGCCGCCAATCAGCAGCGTGTGAACGATAACCGAAATCGCCAGGCCCGTCCGATCCTTCTTGCTCTGGCGATTGCGGGCCATCGGAACGGAGTGGTGTTTCGAATCCGGCCTCGGCAACGGTCAATCGGCGACAAGCCTCCGGCACGGAACGACATCCATCTTGCCGCGCCAGGGCGCGCGGCCTGCATCGCTATCGCCCGCCCCCGTGTAGGCCGGGTCACCCGACCCGGCGCTCGGATCCATGTCATCCATCTTGCCGCGCCAGGGCGCGCGGCTTGCAGAATTCTGTAAGCCGGATTTCCCAACCGGGCCTTGTCGGCTGATGACGCGATCCGTCAAAGAGACGGTTTGGCGCATGGGATGCGGTTGCATCATCGGCCGGAGGTGTCCGTCGCCAAACCCACCTTCACGATGTTCGCCGAAACCAGCACATCGAGCACATCGATGACGCGCTGGTAATGGATCGCCCGATCCCCGGCCACAACGACGTTCAGATCCGCATCCTTCTTTCGAAACTCGACCAGGGTGCCGAGCAGCTGGTCCAAGGTCATCTCCACGCCGTTCAGAAAAACCGTCCCCTGGTTGTCCAGAGAAACAAAGTTCGCCTTCTTCGTCACCTCTTCCTTCGGGTTCGGCGTCGCCGAGGGCAGGCTGATGTCCATCTCATTCAAGGGCGGGGCCGTCGTGATGATGAAAATGACCAGCAGCACGAACACCAGGTCGAGCAGCGGCGTGATGTTCAGCTCGTGCATCGTGCCGTGCTTGGATGAGGAGTACTTCTTCATGGCCTTTCGCGATGCCTGTGCTTCGGGATCCCATCGATCCGCCTATCCCGCCCACGATTCCACCAGCTCCGCCGCCGGCGTCCCCCCGCGCATCTTCTGGAACGCATCGGCGATCTCGCCGGCGATGGGCTGCCGATCGACGTACCGGTGCTCGATCGCCGTCGCCAGTTCGCTGGCGAAGTTGTCCAACTCCTGCGTGATGGCCCGAATCTGGGTGATCATGTAGTTGTAGGCGAACATGGCCGGGATGGCGACCAACAGACCGGTGACCGTCGCCAGCAGCGCGGCGGCGACACCCGGCGCCATCGCGACCAGGCTCGCCGCCTGCACCTGGGCGATTCCGGAAAAGGTCTCCATCACTCCCCACACCGTCCCCAGCAGCCCGATGAACGGCCCGCCCGCCACAGCGGTGGATAGAACGATCATCCCTTTCTCCAGCGATATCGACTGCGCGCTGACCGCCCGCTCCAGGGCAACCTGCACCGCCTCCAATGAAGCACCGCTAATCTTCGCCGCCCGACGTCCGGCGCAAAGGTCTGACTCGGCGCCCACCCTGTTGAAATCTTCTGCCGAGATCGAACCCTCTCCCGCATCCCGGCTCGCCACGGGATGATGCTTCAGGTGGTAGTCAAGTTCCTCGGCCCCGCTCGCGTAAACTTCGTAGGCCGGGGCGCCATCGAATTCCATTCCCTTTCTGTGGATCTCCAGCGGATCCCGCGTCGCGCGGTACGCGCCGAAAAACTTTTTGGCCATCGTGATTGCCCGGTACAGTTGCCGGCCCTTCGAGATGATGACGGTCCAGCTGAAAAGCGATGCGAAGATCAGCAGGATGATCGTCACCTTGCCTTCGGTCGTGAGCTTGTCCACGGCGAATGAAACGGCGTTCGCCATCACAATAGTCAGAGATTCATATTCCACATGCCTCGCTCCATCTCGCCAGCAGCGCCTCCGGCAGCTTGATCCGCCAGTCCGAATGCCGCTCGCTGTTTTGCGGTTTCATGCGTTCCCATCGCTAACCGTGCCCACGCTAGGGATTGCCCGTGGCGAATCCATGACGGTCCAGTTACGTTTTCACGACAAAAGCGGAACGGGATCCCTTCGTGCCTCCAGGACTCCCTCCCAACACGCTCCGAGACCAATTTTGGTTCAGCATTTCCCAACCTTTGCTAAGCCAGGAGTGGCGGGCCCTCTTATGCTGGCAAGAAATCGGCCGGGTAGCTTCTCGAATCGGCATGGCGCGCGCCCGCAAATCAGGTCGGCAAACACCGGAGGCGGATCCGGTCGAGGGATCCACTCGCATCGAATCGGTCTTTGGCGAGCCGCGCAATTACTTCGACAACCGGCTGGTCTACCTGATGGTCTCGCAACGGGCGCGTGGATTGTCGGTGGGCGTCAATCTCAATCCCGATCAGAACTGCAACTTCCGGTGTGTGTATTGCGAGATTCGCCGGGATGAGGCAGCGGGAGGATCCCGGGTCGATGTCCGCGTCATGGTGTCCGAGCTGCAGCGGATGCTCTCGTGGATCCGCCGGGACAAGATACGGGAGTTGCCGTGCTATGCGACAGTGCCGCCAGATCTGCTGCGGTTTCAGAACGTCTCCTTGAGCGGCAACGGGGAGCCGACGCTCTGCCCGAATTTCTCGGAGGTCGTGCGATCGCTCGTGCATCTGCGCGCCCTGAATCCGCAATCCTTCTTTCAGCTCGCCCTGGTCACCAACGCAACTGGGCTGCATCTGCCCGAGGTGCGCCAGGGGCTGGAGTGGTTTACGGCCCAGGATGAGCTGTGGGCAAAGCTGGATGCCGGCACCCAGTCGGGCATGGACCGAATCAACCGGTCACGCGTGCCGCTGGCGAAGGTCTTGGATAACATCCTCCTGGTGGGACGCCAGCGCCCGGTAGTCATCCAGAGCCTCTTTGCCAGTGTCCACAACGAGTCGCCATCGTCCGAAGACATCGAGGAATACGTCCAGCGCCTGGTCGAGCTGAGGGATGCCGGCGCCCAGATCGCCCTGGTGCAGATCTACTCGGCCCATTGCCCAACCGCGGTGGCGAGCTGCCACCATTTGTCGCTGCCCTTTCTCTCGCGGATTGCCCATCGCGTGCGGGAGGCGACGGGCTTCAGGACCGAGGTGTTCTGAGCCTGGCCTCCGAGCGAGAGACCCGCTGCGCAGCTCGAACCCGGGCCTCTTATGCCTTCGGGAGGCTCTTGTGAGATCCGTCGCAAAAGGGGGGGGTCTTCGTGTGCTTGCACAGACACCAAGCCACCGTCTTGGCCTCCCCGATCTCCACTTTCATGGGCCTGAACTCGGTGCCCGCGTGGGATCCGTCGCAAAAGGGCTGCCCCTTCGATTTCCCGCAGGCGCACCAGTGATAGGCGCCCTTTTCGGCTTTTTGAACCGCGGGTGATTTTTGTGCGATCACAGGGTTTTTCATGGGCGTTAGGCGATGAACCTCGAGGATTACGTTTGTTTGACGAAATAGGATTTGTCGGCGCGGCACACCGGGCAGATCCAGTCCTCCGGCAGGTCTTCGAACCGGGTGCCGGGCGGGATTCCCGCATCCGGATCCCCCACGGCGGGATCGTAGATGTGGCCGCAGATGCTGCAGGCGTATTGGGCGGCGGGCGGAGGAGCGTTGTCGGGCGCCCCGGTCTGGGCCGCGGCGTCGCTCGGAGCGGGCTCGATGTAGGTGGGGGCGTTCTTGGGCGCTTTGCCCTTCTTGACGTCCCGGTAATAAGCGTAGGTGAGCGGCGGATCGGAGCAGCCCGTCACATCGCCGTCCACCAGCTCGCCCACAAAGAGAAGGTGCGTGCCCACGTCCACGGTCTGCACCAGCCTGCACTCCAGCCACCCCAGCGTGTCCTCGAGCAGGATCGGGGCGCCGGTTTGGCCCATCCGATGCCGCATCGAGTCGAATTTGTTCACCGTCCGTCCCGACTGGTATCCGAACAGGCCGATGAGCTCGGCCCTGGCGTCCTGCCGGAGGATGGAGATCGCGAACACACGGCTTCGCTGGATCAGCCCCGCCGTGTGGTTGTCCTTATTGCAGGCAACGGCAAACCGGGGAGGCTGGGCGGTGACTTGAAAGACCGTGTTGCCGATATACCCGTTGCTTTGCCCCCCATCGGCCGAGCTGACCACGTAAAGACCGTAGGTGATTTTATAAAAGGCTTCGCGATTCATACTGGACAATGTGCCGTGCAAGGAGCGCCCTGCCCGCGATCCGGGACCCGAGGCGCGCGCCTCGCCAGCCTTGGCAGCGGACACCGCCCAAGCGCGCCCCCCATCATCCGACCTGGATGAAGCACGACCCCTTCGCCTTGCAGACCGGGCAGATCTCGGGCGGAGTTCCGAACTCGATGTCGCCGCAGATCGGGCAGAGATAGATTTTGTCCTGCGGCAGATCCTTGCCTTGCTGCGCAGCCTCCAGGGCCATCTGATAGAGGCGCGCATGGACGGCCTCGGCTTTCACCGCGTAATCGAACATCCGCTTGGCTTTGTGGCCATCCGCCTCCGCCTGCTGGACCATCGGCGGATACATCTGGGTGAATTCGTACGTTTCCCCCGCAATCGCGGCCTGGAGATTCTCCGCCGTGCGCCCGATGCCGTCCATGGCCGCAAGGTGTCCCTCCGCGTGGATTCGCTCGGCTTCGGCCGCCGTGCGGAACAGCTTGGCGATGTTACGGAAACCTTCCTTCTCGGCTCGCCTCGAGAAGGCCAGGTACTTTTGGCTGGCTTGGCTCTCTCCGGCGAATGCTTCTTTGAGATTGTTTTGCGTTGTGTTCATAGCGTTCGTCGCAAACTGGCGACTGGCAAACATACGGAACTTCTCGTAAAAGAAAAGTGTTTTTCCGCGGTCTGCCCCCCGTCGGCCGGGCTATCCCTCGATGCCGGCCTTCGGATCCCGGCGGTCCCTGGACTCGATCTTCAGCCCGATCGCCCTCGCCAGCTCCCGATGGATGCGGCCCACCCGCTCCACCTGGCCTTTGGCCGGAAACCGCTCGTAAAAGCCGTCCGCGCGGAACTTGGATTTAAGCTCTGCCCACGGCTGCAGCCGGCTGGTCCAGCGGCTCACCCGCTCGTCCGCCGGCCCGTCGTCCCCCCGGACCAGCTCGACCGCGACCCGCACCATCGCCTTGAGGGTGACCGCCGCGGTGACAAAATGGGTCTCCCGGCCCCAGGTCTCTCCCCAGACAGCCGCGGCGGCGCGGAAGAAATCGCGCAGGGCCTCGTATCGCAGCCGGACCTCGTTGCGGGTGGGCGCAGGCAGGTCGCGCTCGCCCCACTCGGCCTCGACCCACCGGTAGACTTCGTGAAACAGCTCTGCCTGCAGGATCCATTTGTCCTGCCGGCTACGCCCCCCCAGCCGGTTGATGCGGTAACGCAGCGGGCTGTCCGCTTCCCCATACAGCTGGTCGACCACCTGCGCCGCCAGTCGCTTGTCCGGCGCCGCCCACGACACCCGCTCATACAGGTCCACCAGATGGCTCTTGTTGATCCGCGTCGGCGTCGAGTTGATGATCACAAACATCTCCGCCGCGAAATCCTCGCTCCGGCCGTCGAAGATGATGCAAGGCACCATCAGATGAGCCGCCTCGCCCGGCCGTTCCTGGCAAAAAAAATGCAGCGCCGCCAGCCGATGCTGGCCGTCGATGATCAGATACTTGCCCGCCGGTTCCTGCAAATGCCCCACGCTGCTCAGCCCTCCCATCGGCTCGAACCGTAATGCATCCGCGCTAAACAGCAGAATCGTCCCCGGGATCGGCGGCTGGCTCACCGCCGTCTGGTAGAAATTCTTGATCGACCGGACCTTCGCCCGCGAAAGCTGGCGCTGAAACGCCTTGTCCGAACGCTCGATCCGGCGGATGAACTGCGCCACCTCGTCCTCCATCGGCGCGTCCTCGGGCGTGATCGAGCCTTCCTCGCCATAAAACCGGCTGATGAACCGGATCTTGCCCAGCAGATCCTCGGCCGGATACGCCGCGAAATAAAACAGGCTGTCTTTCTGACGAATTTGTGTCGCTAACATGATCGTGCCTCCGATGAGTTTCAGTCGTGATATCGATCTTCCATCCGATCCGCAGTCACTGCCCGGCGCCAATGTCATACGCATCCAACCGCTCGTGGTACCGCAGCAAAAGCCGCCCTCCATGGATGACCGGGTGGGTCCAGGCATCGCTCGTGCGCTTCTCCACCAGGCGGAACCGGCCCCGAATCCCAAAGCCTCCCGGCGTGGGCTCGAGCAACGCCATCTCCCCTTCCTGGCTCAGACAATACAGCCGCCCATCCGCGTAGAGCACGGGGCCCATCGCGAGTTCGCGGGTCTCATAGCGAATCCCTCCGCTGCGCAGATCTAAGCACGCCCACCCTCGATGGCGCCGATACCAGGATCCATACAGCGCGTCCCCCACTCGCACCACCCCTCCCTGGCAGGTGTCGAGCTGCGTCTTCCACAACGACTCGATCCGCACCCGATCCCCTTCCATCCCCAGTCGATACAGCCCGCCTTCCTCGGTGTCCGGCGCGGTCACAAAGACCGAGTCTCCGCACCAGACCGGCGTCGACGCGATCACCCGATGCCTCGTCGGCAACGGCCGCGTCCACAGCAGCCGCCCGCTGTCGGCGTCCACTCCAAACACGTGGCGCTCCGAGCAGTTGACAATCTGGCGCCGCCCATCGAGCCGGAGGAGGATCGGCGAAGCATAGCTGGCGCCATCGATCTCGCCCGCCGGCTCGGCAACCCGGGCATGGGCGGCATCGGCGCTGGCTCCCAGGCGCATGGGCTCGCTCGCCCACACCGTCTCCCCCGTCCGGATGTCCAACGCGGCCATCAGGGCCCGCCGGCCCCCCGGCGTCACGATCACTCGCCCTCCGTCCACCAGCACGCATTCGCTCAGCGCCCACGTGATGTTCCGCCCATCGAATCGCTCCAGGATGTCTGCCGCCCACAGCTCCCGGCCCGTGTCCGGATCCAGGCACGCCAGCCGCCCGTGCGCATTCAGATGGAACAAACGCCCGTCGCTCCATGTGCAGCTGGCCCGCGCCCCCGGATACGGGTTCTTCCACGAACGCCCCTGCACAGTCTGCCAGATGGGATGCCCATCGAGATCCAACGCGATGACTCGCAGCTCTTCCTCGAAATCCCCGCAGAGGAAAATCCGGCCCTTCACCACGATCGGCGCCGAATACCCCCGCCCGAGCCCGGCGACCGACCACAGCTTGCGCGGGCCTTCCTTCGGCCATTGCCCGAGCAGGCCTGTCTCGTCGCAGATGCCGTCCCGGCGCGGCCCCCGCCATTGCGGCCAGTCGGGCGCCGGAGACGCGATCAGCCCGTTGGCGCCCGCCGATCCGTCCGGCGCCGCGGCCTGACCCGCGCCCAGACAACACGCCATGGCCATCACCCCGGCAGCCACACACCTCCAGGCATATCTCTCTTTGGCTGGCCCGCGCCATCGTTCGTTCATGGCTTTATCATCGCGGCCCATCGCGGAACGTCAAGCGCTTGCGATCCTGGCAAACAGGGAGAACTGCAGACGGCCACCGGACGCAATTCCCTCCCCCCGCGAGGCACGAGCGGGGGGCTGAGGGAGGGGATCCAAAACCGATCGACCGCCTCTCCCCGACCCTCCCCTCCACTGCCGCGGAGGGGAGGGAGAAAACCAAATGCGGACGATCGCCCCACTGTAGCCGGACGCACCAAGCGCTGAAGAATTTTGTCCTACACCTGCGTCGCGCCCGCGCAGCCGGAATGCCTTGCTTCGCGCCGGCCACCAAGGCTATCTATAATCCAGCGTCACAAATCCACAGCGCCGGATCGAGCCAGCCTGCACTTTCCCGACAGGCACAAACCCGGCCTGCGAAACCGTGCAGGCTGCGCGCTCTCGCCTGGAGAAAGTGGATGACGGCATGCATATTCTCACACCATCCATATGAAAACCTGCCATCCATTGCTCATCGCCGCGGGCGTCCTCTGCCTCGGCCATGCCCTCACGGCAGACGCCGCCACGGGGGCGGTTCTCATCGACGTCGACGGCTTCAATAGCGATACTCAATACCCGGTTGGGCGCCTGCAACCGATCCCGGATGGGCATGCGCAATGGCAGCCCGCGGCACAGCCAGCCCAGATCCTCCTCCTCGAGGACGATCCCGCCCACGGCAAAATCCTCCGCCGCACCCAGACCGGCCAGGATCACGTCGATTACCTGGCGGTCTCGGCGGACGGCTCATCCGCTATCCCCGCTGCATTCCGGCTCGTCGATCCCGCCTTCGGCGGCCAGGCGTTCGGTTTCTCCTTCCAGACCCAATCCAACCGCGAATACATGGTCGAAACGGGATCGCTCTTGACTCCGCCCGTTTGGTCCCCCTTGGACACGCGGTGGGGAGACGGCCTGCTGTCGCGCTACACCGATCCGAACGCCACCCAATCGCAACAGTCCTACCGCGTCGCATTGCTGCCTCCGCCCGGCTGGAGCGACGGCTATCGCGGCATCTGGTTCACACTCGGGCAGGTCTCGGAATACGGAGATAAGTACTCCGGCGGGCTGGGCACCTACACGGCCAATCACGTCCCCATGGCCATCCACGCCCCCGCGGTGAACAAGACCTTCTTCGTCTATGGCGGCACGATCCGAGATCAGCGCCACCTGCTCATCATGGCATCCTATTATGATCACTCGACTCGCCAGGTCCCCCGACCCACCGTCGTGCATGACAAGGGCGGCGTGAATGATCCTCATGACAATCCCAGCCTCTGCCTCGATCCCGAGGGCTATCTCTGGGTCTTTGTCAGCGGCCGCGGCCGGGTTCGGCCCGGATTCAAATACCGCTCCAAACGCCCCTACGACGTCTCCGAGTTCGACCGAATCCGTTCCGATGAGATCACTTACCCGCAGCCATGGCACATCGCCGGCCATGGCTTCCTCCATCTGTTCACGAAATACACCGCCGGCCGCGAGCTCTACTGGGAAACCAGCCCCGACGGCGTCGCCTGGAGCCCGCACCGGAAGCTGGCGGGCATCCAAGGGCATTACCAGGTCAGCCAGGCCCGCCAGCAGAAGATCGGCACGTTCTTCAATCGCCATCCCAACGGCAACGTCGACCAGCGAACCGATCTCTATTACCTCCAGACCGAAGACTTCGGCCAGACCTGGACCACCGCCGACGGCACCCCCGTTCCCACCCCGCTCACCACACCCGACAATCCTGCTCGTGTCATCAATTACGCCGCCCAGGGACGGCTCATGTACACCATGGACCTCGACTTCGACGATCAGGGGCATCCTGTGCTCCTCTACATCACCAGCCGCCATTACGCACCCGGCCCCGCCGGCGATCCACGCACCTGGACGCTCACCCGATGGGACGGCCATCGATGGATCACCTCCACCATCTGCCAGTCCGACCACAACTACGACATGGGCAGCCTCTACCTGCGCCCCAATCGCTGGCTGGTCATTGGCCCCACGCAGACCGGCCCCCAAGCATGGCAGGCCGGTGGCGAAATGGCCCTCTGGACCAGCGCCGATCGCGGTCTCACCTGGGTCCAGTCCCGCCAAATCACCCGCAACAGCGCCTTCAACCATACCTACGCGCGACGCCCCCTCCACGCCGCCGATCCCTTCTTCGCCTTCTGGGCCGACGGCGATCCCACCGCAGTCTCGCCCTCCCGGCTCTACTTCACCGATTCCACCGGATCGCGCGTCTGGCAATTGCCCGATCCCATGACCAATGCGCTCCAAAATCCCATCGAGCTCCCCCTGACACCCTGAGGCCACCCTCCCGCACCCGCATCGACCTTCTTTTTCGCTGGCCAAGCCTGGCTGCCCGGAGCATGATGGCCCGAATTCCAACGATTGAAGCTATGAAATCACATGCGACCGATGGCATTTCGTCGTACGCTTTGGTTCGGCGGTTGCTCTCCGCAAGCGCAATCTTCCTGGCCTGCTTCGCGCTGCAGGCGGCCGACGTGAGGGATGGCCTCGTCTCCTATTGGCCCATGGACGCAGCCGAGGGCGGCACCACGGCTGACGTCGGTTTCATGAATACCATGACCGTTGTCGGCGATCCCGCGGTCAGCCCTGGCAAGGTCGGAAATGCGCTGACATTCGTGGGCCCGAACACCTACCTGACAAACCTCCACGCCAGCGACGCGTTCGCCAACGCCGGCCTGCCCATCTATCAGGCGGGCACCTACACGGTCTGCATGTGGGTCAAAGGCACAAACCAGACCGCCAAGTACCTCTTCGCCGAAGGCAGCGTCGAGGCAAACGCCCCTCTCTTCATCCTCCAGACGGGCCAGGCCGCCGCGAACAATGCCAGACTCGACGTCATCATCCGCACCGACGCCAACACCACCCTCCTCAGTCACGTCGCCAGCAGCAACATCGTCTTTGACGACACCTGGCACCATATCGCCTGGGTCGACAACAACGGCGATGCGCGGCTCTACGTGGATGGACAGCTCGACGCGGCCAACTTCCGCTACACCCGAGGCGGGACGTTCACGCTCTCGTCCACCGCCATCGGAACCCTGGTGCGCGCCGCGATCTCGACCGGCGCCATTTTCAACGGCCAGATCGACGACGTCGCCATCTGGGAGCGGGCTCTGTCCCAGGCCGAGATCGATGTGGTCCGGACCACCGGCATCCCCACGCCCATCACGCCGCGCCCTCCATCTCTTTACGTCCTGCCCGCGGACACGACTCGGCAAAATCAGGACTGGGCCCGGTTTTCCGTCCTCGCTTACGCCAACCGCCCTGACCACCTCTTCACCTACCAGTGGTTCAAGAACGGCGATCCGATCCCGGATGCCACGGCTCGCACCTACCAGACGCCTCACCTCACGCCCGCGGAATCCGGCGACCGGTATTCGGTGGCCGTCTCTAATTCCGTCGGCACCACCCTCAGCCCCGAGGCCCGCGTCACCGTCCTGACCGATCCCGACCCCGACCTCCGCACCGGCCTCGTCAGCTATTGGCCCCTGAACGAGATCAGCCTCGTCGAAACCAATCTCCTCTCGCCAGACCTTTACAGCCATACGGACTTTGTCCTGATGGGCTTCCTGGATCCCACCGACATGGTGCCCGGCTACAGCAGCAATGCGCTGGCCTTCAATTTCGTGGATCGATATGCCTATCGCACCAATGGCACCGCCATCTACAGCCAAACCAATTACTCGATCTCGATGTGGGTCCAGGCCGATTATGCGGCCCAAAACGACCGGCGCATCTTCTCGGAAGGATCCCCGACCAATAACACTCCCATTTTCACCCTGGGCACGGACAACGCCGGAGCGAGCCCCTCGGCCCGAGTCTACATCCGCACTGACGCCAACGCCGTCGTGAACGCACGCAACTCGGCCCGGCCGGTGTTCG
Source organism: uncultured Verrucomicrobiota bacterium (assembly GCA_964458325.1). GTDB lineage: Bacteria > Verrucomicrobiota > Verrucomicrobiia > Limisphaerales > UBA1319 > JAGMXM01. The sequence continues at coordinate 28,381 of CAYWIM010000021.1, read as the reverse complement.
ACACCGCGTGGCATCATCTGGTGTGGACCGATGCCAACGGCCAGGCCCGGCTTTATGTCGATGGCGTCCTGGACGAGACTGACTTCACTTACACCCGCGGCCCTGCGACGGTCAGCATTACTTCCATTGGCGCCGTCCTCCGCGCCGCCCCCGATTTCTTCTTCTTTGGGAACATCGACGAGGTCGCAACATGGAACCGGCCGATCACATGGACCGAAATTCAGGAAGTCTATTCCCAGGGCGTTCCGCCCCCCATCAGCGCCATCCCGCCCACGATCCAGACGCAGCCCATCGACCGCACCAACAACGTCTTCACCGGCGATACGATCACCCTCAGCGTCATCGCCAACGGGACCTTGCCGCTCCATTACCAATGGTGGAAGAATGATGCCCCGATCTCCGGCGCCGCCAATCCCTCTGCCATCACTGAGTCGCTCGTCCTTGCCAACGCTCAGCTCCCCGACAATGGAGCCTACTCGGTCGTCATCACCAATGCCGGCGGATCGGTCACCAGCAGCGTGGTCCGGCTCGAGCTCGCCCCCTACACCCCCGCCACCGCCGGCGAGGTTCTCAAGATCGATATCGGCCTCGCTGGATCCCCCAACATCCAGCCTGGCTTCCAGGAGTTCACCCTCGCCATGAACGGCACGAACTTCGGCGGCGTCGGTGTCACCCTGGCCCCGATTGGCGCCATCAGCCTCGCCTCACGGCACCGCATCGCAGATCCCTACGTCACCAATCAACCGCCGGAGCTGACCCAGGCGCCTATCTACGACGATTTCGTCTTCGCCAGCAGCGCCGTCGAGAACAACGGGCTCAGCGTCCTCATCGAACGCCTCGCGCCCAACACACCCTATGGCGTCACAATCTGGTCCTACGATCCCGCCAGCACCGGCATGCGCGTCGCCAACTGGACCGAAACCGCCTCCGGATCGCCTGTGACCGTCGCGGACGCCTACACGTTCTATGCCACCAATCTCCCCTCGAGTGATTATGCATATACGTTCGGCGGGGTTGTGACCTCGTCCGCGTCAGGCAAGCTCCGGTTCGAAGGCCGAAGAAACGCCGCCAGCGTCAACGCGGCTGGCAATGGGGACATTGGCGTCTTCATCAATGCGATTCGGCTGGTTGCGCGCCCGGCCGGCACCCGGATCGAGCGATTCGAGTCGCAGGAATCGTTGCTGCGGCTGCGCGTTCTGGGCGATTATCCGGGCCAGCCGATCGATCTGGAGCAGAGCCACACCCTGGCCCCGGGATCCTGGGCTGCCGCGGCCGGCGCTTCAACAATATCCACCAACGGCCCGCTGGTCCTGTTTGAGGTCCCGATCACGCCCGATAACGTCTTCTTCCGCGCCAAGAGCCAGTGATCACGGAAAACAACGCGCACCGTTCGGATCGATCCAATCCATGAACAGCAAAACGCCGACCGGGCATACCACTCCCAGGTTATATCGCATGCTCCGCGCCAGGCGGACATCCGCGTTTACCCTGATCGAACTGCTGGTGGTCATCGCCATCATCGCCATCCTGGCCGGCATGCTCCTGCCCGCGTTGGCCTCGGCGAAGGAAAAAGCCAAACGCACCGGCTGCCTCAATAACATGCGCCAGATCGCCGTCGGCATGACGATCTACGCCAGCGAAAACCTCGAGCGCGTCGTCGAGGCCCGCAACGGGCAGGTCCAGGTCGCGCTCAATCCGCCCGAAGCCAGCGCCGCCCGGACCGTCGGCCTGGTCGTCGGCTCCAATTACACCTCCAGTGTCTGGAACTGCCCGTCCCGCCCCCCCCGCTACCCTGTATACGAGGCCGATCCCTACAACCAGTGGGTCATCGGCTACCAATACTTCGGCGGCGTCACCAACTGGATGAACCCCGCTTTCTCCTCCGGCATGGGCAAATCCTACAGCCCCGTCAAGCTCTCAGCCTCTCCCCCGCACTGGACGCTCGCCGCGGATACCGTCATGATGATCGGCGGAAAATGGGGCACCGACGATCGGGATATCTTCTCCGGCGTCCCGCCCCATCGGCGATCCAGCTCCGCCGTCCCGTCCGGCGGCAACCAAGTCTTCGTCGACGGATCTTCGCGCTGGATCCGGACGTCGGACATGTCCTTCTTTCATAGCTGGAGCCCCTCGTGGACCGGCGGCCGTGTCGCCTATTTCTACCAGGACCCCAAGGATTTTAGCGGCATCATCGGAACCCTCGCCGTCCAGAACTCACTTCGCTTCAGGCCCTGATTCTCGATAGACATGGCAGCCATGCACCCGAAATTCTGCTCCCGCCGCCTGGGTCTGCGCTCAGCCCGGGCGGCGCTGGTCGAAGCAACATTCGCCACGGTGCTCTGCGCCTTTCTCTGCTCGGCAATCGCCGCCCCCGCGGCCGCCCCCAAGCCCAACATCCTTCACATCCACGCCGACGACCATCGCGCGGACGGATTGCACGCCCTGGGAACCGACGCGCTTCGGACGCCCCATCTCGACACCCTGGTCGAACGGGGCACGACCTTCACCTGCTGCTACACCATGGGCTCGATGGTGGGCGCTGTGTGCACCCCCAGCCGCACGATGATGCTCACCGGCCGTTCGTGGATGCGCATCCCCAAGGCCGCCGATGCGCTGCCCAACGCCGCCGATCCCGCTGCGTTCCTGCCGCGAGTGATGGCCGCAGCCGGCTATCAGACCTGGCACATGGGCAAAAGCGGCAATGCCTTCCCGCCCGGCATCCGGGCCTTCGAAACCAACCTCATCGAGGATGGAAAAGACGGCACGCGCGCCGGTTCCAGCCGGCGGCTCGCTGACCGCACCATCGAGTTCATCGATTCGCGCGCGGCGAGCCGGGAAACCCGCCCCTTTTACATCTACCTGGCCCCGCCGGTGCCGCATGATCCCCGCGAAGCTGAGGCCCAGTTCCACAGGCTTTACAATCCCGAAGCCCTGCCGCTCTCACCCGCCTTTCTGCCCCTCCACCCCTGGGATAACGGGGAGATGACCGTCCGCGACGAGCAGTTGGCCCCGTGGCCCCGCACGCCCGAGGACACCCGCCGGCAGCTGGCCGATTACTACGCTTGCATCACCGGCCTCGACTTCCACATCGGACGCGTCTTCGATGCCCTCAAGGCCAGCGGCCAATGGGACAACACCCTCATCGTCTTCAGCGGCGATAACGGTCTCTCGTTGGGCGAGCACGGGCTTTTCGGAAAACAGAACCTCTACGAGTTCGGCGGCATGCATGTCCCCCTGATCTTCGCCGGGCCGGGAATCCCGAAAGGCAAAAACGGCGCACTCGTCTATCTCATGGACCTCTTCCCCACGTTCGCCGACTTCGCAGGCGCCCCGCTGCCGCATGGCGTCGAAGGCAAGTCGCTTCGTCCCATCATCGAAGGCAAGGTTTCGAAGATCCGAGACGTGCTCTATACTGGCTACCGCGATTGCATGCGGTCCATCCGCGACGACCGCTGGAAGCTCATCCGTTATCCGCTCGTCGACAGGACACAGCTCTTCGATCTCTCCGCCGACCCGCGCGAGCTCCACAACCTCGCCGCCGAGCCCGAACACGCCGCCCAGGTGGCCCGGCTCAGCACGCTTCTCGAAATCGAAATGGCCGCATGCGGAGACAAGCACCCGCTCGAAGTCGAGCATCCAAAACCGAGCCTTTGGACCCCGCCCCCCGCCAATGCAAAAGCGCCTCGAGCCCCCATCAGATAACGCCGAATCCATGAACTGACGGCATGCGGGAAGATGGCCCCATCCTGGCAACACCAGGAGCCCAAGACCTGCGCACCCGATCCTGGCTTCCTTGGCTCTCGATCCTCCTTTGGCTTGTCGCACCCCCGAGCCTCCACCCAATCGTGTTCTACTCGACGGCGGACCCGGACTACCACACCACGCCGCCCGGAGGCGACTCGGCCGACAGCGGCTGGCAGTGGCAGGGGCGCTGGGGGTATTTCACCGGCACCCCCATCGCATCCAACTTGTTCCTCACCGCCAAACACATCGGCGGCACGGTCGGAGACCCGTTCCTGTTCCAGAACGTTCCATACCCTGCTGTGGCCTCATACCCGGACGCCGAGACGGACCTGGTTGTCTGGCAGGTGTGCGGATCCTTTCCCACCTTCGCGCCTCTCTACGATGGCCCCGGCGAGGTCGGCCGCGATTGCATTCTTTTGGGCCGCGGCTCCATCCGAGGGGCGGAGGTTACCGGCACCAACGAGCTCGGGACAGTCCTCAAAGGCTGGCTCTGGGGCGACCCCGACGGCCGCCTCCGCTGGGGCAAGAACCGGATCACCGAAGTCGTCGACAGCCAGGCTGGAATCGGAAAGCTGCTCGTGGCCACGTTCGACCACGACGGGCTGGTGGATGAGGCCTGCCTCGCCGGAGGCGATTCGGGCAGCGGCTTGTTCATCCGCAACGGCGATCGGTGGCAAATTGCCGGCATCAACTACGCCGTCGATGGCCCTTTCAGCTACACCGATTCCGGCCCGGCCTTCTATGGCGCCCTTTTCGACCGCGGCAGCCTTTATCAGTTGAACGCTGACAACACATGGGAGTGGATGGACAGTTCCCCCACGCCAAAACCGGCCGCCATCTACGCCACCCAAGTCGCCAGCCGCCTGGCTTGGCTTCATTCCATCATCGCCGCCCACGAGGGACGCGATCCACCGCCTGCGCTGTGGGCCTCCCCCACCGTCCACGGCCCTTACCTGCCGGCATCTGATGCAACCGTCGACGAAATCGTCCAGACCATCCGCATTCCCATGTCCGGCCCCGTCGTTTTTTATCGACTGAGCGCCTGTCGGACGCTTCGAATCGTCAGCACGACGGCCGATGGCGGCCAAGTCGTTCTGCGATACCAGGCGCTCACGCCCGGCTCACCCTAGCCGGCAAGCACAGCGCGCCGGCGTGGCCCTTCCCCCGGCCGTCACGCTCCGAGCTGAACACGCCGCCAGGGTCAGCGCTTGGTTATCGGGCTTGACCGACATCCTCGAAATCAGTTTATTGCCCGAGGGCGTTTGATTTTTCGACCGCCATCCTGCGTGACATTGTGCTCAAACTCGCATTACGCCAGATCCTCAGGCCCGGCCGTTCGCGCGCGCCCGCCCGAACGATTCTCACCGGGCGGCTGGGCGGCGTGTCCCCTTCGCCTCTCCGACCCTGCCGCCCGGAACGTTGATGAAAATCCCCCACTTCTTCCTCTGCTATTTTGAAACCACCCGGCAGTGCGATCAGGGCTGCCCCCACTGCATGACCCAGCGGGCCACCCCTCCGAACCTGCCGGAGCTCTCGACCGAGGAGGCCAAGCGGCTCGTGCTCGATGAGCTCAAGTCCATCTGCCCGAAAGGCGCGGTCTCTTTCTCGGGCGGCGAGATCCTGCAAAGGGCCGACCATCTGGAACTGATCGCGCACAACGCCCGGAACGGCCTTTACACGTTCGTCAACACCAGCGGCAGCGGCCTCGATTCCGCCAGGCTCAAGCAGCTCAAAGATGCCGCCCATCGCCGGCTGACCATGGGCTTTTCCCTGGATTCGGTGGATCCAGACGTTCAGAGCAAATGCCGCTCCGGCGGCCGCGAATCCCTCGATCGCCTCCTGAAGATCTGCGACGAACACAAGGTCCCCTATTTCGTCCTGGTGACGGTCTCCAAACAGAACCTCCAATCGCTTCCGAGCACCATGCAGTGGCTGCATGCCCGGAAGATCCCAGTGCTGCGTTCGCCGTTCGTGCCCCGCGGCGCCGCTGCCTCCGCCCGGCATCTCTGTTTTGACCGGCAGGACATGCAGCATCACATCTTTCCGGCCTTGCGCGACAATCCGCTGTGCTATGTCAGCTATGCCCCATTTTTCGCGGCGCCGGACGCGACCCATCTGAGGCTGGGCGGCCGCGATCTGAGCCTCGGCAACCTCGGGTGCCAGGCCGGCCGCTCCTTCATCGGCATCAACGCCGAAGGCGACGTCGCGCCCTGCGTGCACCTGCTCGATAGCACGGTCCACTGCGGCAATGTCCGCCAGCAGCCCTTGTCCCGAATCTTCGCTGAATCCGATATCCTCCGCCACCTGCGCACCGAACGCCCCGTGAAGGGCAAGTGCGGCCGCTGCCGCTATGGCAATTCCTGCCGCGGCTGCCGATCCCTCGCCTATTACCACACGGGCGATCATCTCGCCGAGGATCCATCCTGCTTCTTCGAGCCAGAGAACATCGACGCCCGCAGCCCGCACGAGGAGCTTCAGACCTCCAACACCCGCGTCTTCCTGAACCACCTGGTGCAGAACCAGCCATGGAACGACATCTTCGGCGCCCGGGGCCGGCTGGGCGTCACGCTCCTCAATCTCAAGGCCAGGCTCAACGCTTTCCTGGGAAACCTCTAGGATGAGGATCCTGTTGGTTAAACCGAAATGGTTCGTCAAGGACGGAGTATACCGCTTCCTGACCCAAGTCACCTTCGAACCCTTGCACCTCGGCATCCTGGCCGCGCTCTCCCCAGGGCACGACGTCCGCGTGATTGACCACGACCGGGATGAAATCCCCTTCGACAACAACTTCGACCTCGTGGGCATCACCGCCACATCGTTTACTTCCCACAAGGCCTTTGACATCGCCGACGCCTTCCGGAACAAACACGTTCCCGTCGTGATCGGTGGAGTCCATGCATGCCTGATGCCGGATGAATGCCTGCGGCACGCCGACGCGATCGTCATCGGCGAGGCCGAATACGCCTGGCCCCGGCTGCTCGAGGATGTCGCCGCCGGCCGGCTGCAAAAAATATACCGGCAGGACCAGCCAACCGACATGGACGACGTGCCCGTCCCGCGCCGCGATCTGATGCGCTCCGACCCCCTTGTCGGAATGGTCCAGGCCACCCGCGGCTGCAATCATTCCTGCAAGTTCTGTTACCTCCCCAGCGTGCCCTGGCACCAGCACCGCCGCCGATCGCTCGACAAGGTCTATCAAGAGATCCAAGGCATGCCCCAGAAGGTCATCTTCTTCGTCGACGACAACCTGTTCGTCGACGAGGAATACGCCATCGCGCTCTGCGACAAAATCGCCCCGCTCAAAAGAGCATGGTCGGTCCAGGCGCCCACGACCATCACTCGGAATACTCGCCTGCTCGAGGCCATGCAGCGGTCCGGCTGCTTTTTCGTCCAAGTCGGATTTCAGACCGTGCACCCGGACTCGCTGCGTCGGGCGGGAGTGGTCCAGAACAAGGTCGAGCATTACCAGGAGGTGGTGCGGCGCTTTCACCAGCATGGCATCCTGGTCCAAGGATTCTTCATCTTTGGCTTCGACAACGAGGACGCGCGCATCTTCGAAACCGCCGAGGCCGCCATCAAGAAGATGGACATCGAGGATGCCCTGCTTTACATCCTGACGCCCTACCCCGGCACGCCCATCTACGATCAGTTGAAGCGGGATGGGCGCCTGCTCTCCTCCGATCGCGAAAAATACGGGTGGGCCAACGCGGTGTTCAAGCCCGCCCGAATGACGGCGCAGGAGCTCGAAACCGGCGTCCAGAAAACCTACGAAAACCTCTACCCCTTCTTCAAGAAGCGCGCCCCCAGGCAGATCCTCAAATGGCTCCCCTTGTTCCTCCGCCATCCCCGCATCTTCATCCTGGCCTGGCAAGCCCTCCATCGCAGGATCAGGATCGGGTAGCTTCATGATCGAGAATCGAGGGTACAGTAGCCGTCAGCCAATTCCCCGAACGGTCCGCCTGAATCTCCTTGTACTTTGGTTTATGCAAGGCCGTTCCAGCTTTAGAGTTGCGGCATTCCAGTAAAAACAGGACGCGGTTGGCGACCATTTTGGCTGGCGCTTTTGGGCGGGAAAGCATTGAATGTCGCCGTGACCCCTGCGGAGAACTCCGATCGTGCCGGAGATAGCTGGCAGCCAATGGGCGCCAGAGGCCAGGGAGATCCCCGGGAAGCGGAAGCCCTCCTTCCCCTCGTCTACGACGAGTTGCGGCGGTTGGCCGCGCACAAGATGGCTCTCGAGGCGCCCGGGCACACGCTCCAACCGACCGCGCTTGTGCACGAGGCCTGATCGATTTCGGCGTGGCGAAGGCGACGCAGGCCCGGCTGACGGAAAAGACCATGTTTACGCGGTTTCGCCAATTCATCGGGACGCCGGCCTATATGAGCCCGGAACAGGCGGGCCTGGGCAGCGCGGATGTCGACACACGCAGCGACGTCTATTCACTGGGCGTCCTGCTCTACGAATTGCTGACCGGCCGGACTCCGTTCGACACCTCGAAGCTGCTCGAGGCGGGCTACGATGCCCTGATGCAGACCATCCGCGAGGAAGAACCGCCCAAGCCCAGCACCCGGCTGAGCACGCTCAGCGAGGACGAGCTCAGCGCCGTGGCCGGCCGACGGAGGGAGGAGCCGGGCAGGCTGGGCCGCCTGGTGCACGGCGACCTCGACTGGATCGTCATGAAAGCCTTGAACTCGCGAGATTGCTGACATGGAACGCGACAAGGCCTATCAAGCCCGGCAGGCTGAGTCGGCTCAACGCGCGATTGCCGAAGCCAAGTCCGAGGAAAGCCGCCAGCGACTGGTGAAGCTCCACACCGCCCAAGGTCTGCAGCTCATGGATCGCGGCGATTGGTTTGGCGCCTCCCTCTGGTTCTGCGATGCCTTGAGCCGAGCCGACGCCAACGAGCCCATCGACGCAGTGAACCGGATCAGGCTGGGGGTGAACCTTGCCTACGCGCCTCGGTTGGTCCGGATGTGGTTCCATGGCGGGCCCATCAACCAGGCGTGCTTCAGTCCGGAAGGCCAGCGGGTGTTGACGGCAGGCCAGGACGGCGTGGCGCGCATCTGGGATTTGGCCGGCGACCGGCAGATGGGAGCCTCCATGCCGCATGCCGGTCCGGTGCTGGGCGCGGAGTTCAGTCGGGACGGGCGTTATGCGGTAACGGCGTGCGAGGACCGTACTGCCCGCGTCTGGGAAGCGGCTTCGGGCAGGGCAGTATCTCCTCCGCTGGTGCACCGGCCGCCAATTCAGCGTGCCTTCTCTCGCGGCGACGACCGAGAGGTGATCACGGCAAGCGGTCGCGACGTGTTCTCGTGGTCGGACGATGGCCAGTTCAAACTCAAAGTGCAACGAGCCGAAAGCGAAATCCGGGCCTGGGAGCCGATCTCCGGCCGCGGATCGCCTACGAACTATTGGCGGGACACCCGTCTGATCCAAATCGGTGGCAGCCCCACGGGTCGCTGGATCGCCGCCGCCTATTCCGACGGCGAGATCTGTTTCCTGGACGATCGTCTGCAGCAAGACAAACGGGTGCGGCTGCCGGCAGATGCGGGACGGATCAACCACATGGCGTTCAGCCCGGACGAAAAGCACGTGGCGACCGCGTCGGCCAACGGCTCGGTCCTGATCTGGGACCTCCACAATGCCGCGCAAAGCGAGCGGGCGCGCCGATGGTCCGCCGCGGAATTTCACCTGAGCCGCTTGTTGAGCACATCCTTGGATAGCCCGCAAGTCCGCCAGCGTCTGTCTCATGCCGGCGCCCAGGCCGCGCTGGAAGCTCTCAAGCAAAACCCTTGGTCTTCGAACTCATGAAAAAGCAATGTTGGATTTGGCTATTGGCGCTTGAGATCGCGACGACGAACGCGGGGGCCGGTGAAGCCTCGTCCGGATCGGAGCGGGTCGGAGGCTGGGGAGGCGAGGCCGGCCTGGTTTTCGAGGGCAACCAGACGTTCTCGAGGGAGGGCATCTTGCGCACGCTGGGGATGAGCCTCGAGTTCCATGTCCGATCGCATCCGTCCGCGCCGCTGGCGGAGTATCTCGAGTGGATCGAGCAGACGATGTTGCGCGGCTATCAGAATCGGGGCTTCGCGAAAGCGAGTGTGACCGCGCATGCCGATCGCCAAGAGCAGCGAATCCGGGTGCGCATCGTTGAAGGGCCCCGGTTCCTGTGCGGGGACATCCGGGTTTCCGGTCTCGACCCGGCGCTCGCGAAGTCATTGAAAGACCGGCTGCGCGCGGCAGCGGCAATCCTCGAATCCGCGCAAGGGATTGGGCGCCCCGGATTCGATTGGCCCTGGAGGGAAGGAGAGCATGTGCCAGCAAACCCGGCAAGCCTGGCTGCCCTGCAGCGGAGCGTTGTCACGGCGCTGACGGAGCTGAATCGCCATCAGGCAGAAGTCCGCGTCGAGCTCGACCTGGACGAAAGCCGCCGGCAGGCGGACCTGAGGATCGAAGTCGAGAATCAAGGCGTGGCCGGCGTGTTAGACCAGATCGAGGTGGCCGGCCTGCAACTCAACTCGCGCGACGATCTGCTGGCTTTTCTCGAGCTGCGTCCCGGCATGGCCTTGGCCGGAAGCGTGACCAACGACGCCGTCCGGCGGCTTTATGATTCCGGCAGGTTCCGCGGGCAGCGGGCGAAGCTCGCCCCGCTTTCCGAACCGGGACGATTCAGGCTCGATGTGGAGGTGGTCGAGTACACCAATGCCCCGCCCCTCCACCAGCCATTGACTGCCGAAGAACAGGCATGTCTGAAGCTGCGCGAGTGGGTGATGCGATGGCAGAGCCGGGCGGGGGATTGGGTTGTCGAACTGGATGGCATTCGAGGCGATCGCCGCGACCGTGTCGAGCTGGTCCTGGGCTCGGAGGGTTTGGCGGTCGTGCACCGGCAGAGGCAGGCTGCCAATCCGCCGCGCCTCGCTCACGGTTTGGTGGCGTCGCCCGGATTGGCGGGCCTCTATTCCGAACCCCAACGGAGCAAGTTGGTAGGCAAGCACTGGAGAGGCCAGTTGACCGCGTTTGTGCTGCTGAATAGCCTTCCGAGCCAGCCGACGGATGAGAGCGGAGGCTTCAATTTTGCGCTGGGCGGCGGCTGGCAAACCGCATCTCGAAACGGATCTGCGGACGCGCCCTTTGGCTTGCGGCTCGAGTTGGCGCCCGTGGCGTTCGTTCACTTGGCTCATTTGAAGGAGGCCGTCTGTCGCGTCGAAAAAGGCGTCCTATCCGTCCGCGGTCGTCCCGGAGCCGAAGGAGAAATGGAACTGAAGGCGGACGCTGCCACCGGGAGACTGATTCGATTCTCCGCGACGCAGGCATCCGAATTCGATCCATTGGCGCTGGCGCTTCGGAGCGAGGAAGGCGCCTTTGCCCGCGTGGTTCGCGAGGTGGATGCGAACAGCTCGACGTTTACCAACGCGCTGGATCCGGCGCATCCGTGGAGCAGCTCGATCGCGTTCCTGGGGCGCGAGGTCCAGGGAGCGTTCCCTGGCATTCTCGATCGGCTGGATCCGCGGTTCCGCGGGGGGCTGACTCCGGAAGAAGCGCTCGGCGTCCTGGCGGCGCTCGAGGAGATGCCGTGGGACGAATTGCTCGCGCCATTCGACCGCGGCTCGATCGCCGCGTCCCAGGAGGACGATGCGGAGCCATTTCCGCTCCTTCTCGATGGACCGCTGCCTGACGCGCAGACGCCCAGCGACTGGGTGCGATTGGCTGGCGGCTTCATCCTGCGCGGCAACGACAACCTATGGCCGCGTGGTTCCTGGCCTTGGGCAGTGACGCGCGCCGCGGTATTCCTGGCCAGCGGAAAAGCCGGCTGGATGACGAACGATCTCCCGCAACTGGCGCAGGCCAATGACATCGGCCCCCTGGGTTGTCTCGTCGCCGCACAGGCCGTCGGCCGGTTCAATCCGCTCCTGGCAGCGCATTTTGCCCGAGTGGGAGGCGCGCGCACAACCTCGGCTGCTTTTCAAGGGGATTTGCGCGCGATCCTGCGAGGCGAAACGGCTGGACCCCAGTTCCTGCGCGGCGCGTTGCGGCGGGGGCCATCTCTGAGCAACCAAGATGCGCGCGCCCTGGCCAGGCTGCTCGGCACGAACAATCTGCCTCTCATCCTCGATAGCTTCATGGCCTTGAGCGCGAGTTCCAACCAGCCGCCCGACGAAGCGCTGCGCCCCGTGGTCGAACGCCATTGGGAGAAAAACCTGCGTCCGCGGCTCTTGACCGCATTTGCCGAACGCAGTGTGAACGCGCTGCAGATGTCCCCGCCGAAACAGAGGGCGACGCAGGCCGCCGAGGCTGCCGGTTGGCTTCGGAAAGCGGCCGAGGAAGGTCTCCCACAGGCGCAAATGCTCCTGGCTCAGCTCTGTCTGCAGGGTATGGGCGTCCCTCGAGATCCAGCCGCCGGGGCGACTTGGCTCCGCCAGGCCGCCGAGCAGAACTACCCGCACGCGGGCTGCGCGCTGGCGAGGCTGTATCGGGACGGCACGGGAGTATCCAGGAGTCTGGACGAAGCGGCTCGATGGTTCCGTCGTGAGGCGGAGGCCGGATGCACGACCGCCATGTTCGCGCTGGCAGTGGGCTTGCTGACTCGGGAAAGCGCCTCGCCCGCGGACCGGGACGAGGCCATGCGCTGGCTGCGCGCGTCCGCCAGCCGCGGACTGGTCCAGGCCCAATCGAGGCTGGGCGAGCTTCTCAGCGACGGCATTGTCCTCGAACCGGATTACACCGAAGCGTGGGTGTGGTTCACTTTGGCGGCCGAACAAGGCCAGAAGCTCGCGGTCATCGACGCGCGGCGCCTCGAAAAGAAACTGACGGCCGGCCAGCTTTCGAGCGCCCAGCAGCGGCTCCAGGAGCTCCGCAAGCAATCGAATCCAAAATCGGAGGACGCAGCCTCCACGATTCGCAGCATTCTCGGTGCAATGCCTGGATCCCAATCAGATCGAGGAAAGAAGACGGCCCAATGAAGCTGGTGTTTGTCAACGTCATGCAGGAGCTGCACCGGTTCGATTCGACGGCAATCATCTCCCAGCCGCCGGTGCCGCTGGCGGTTCTGAATGGTGTCACGCCGCGAACGATCGAGACCGCCCTGCTGGACGAGCAAACGGATCCGGTCCGATTCGACGGCGACGTCTTTGCGTTCACCCTGGCCACTCAGTATGCGGGCAAGGTGTACGGTTACGCGGATGCATTGCGCGCGGCTGGAAAGCGGGTGATCCTGGGCGGCATACACGTCACGGTCCGTCCGGAGGAGGCGATGCGCCATGCGGACGCCATCGTCACGGGCGAGGCCGAACTGCTCTGGCCTACCGTTTGTGCGGATCTTCTGGCGGACAAGCTCCAGCAGCGATATGACGGCTCGCCCACGCCGCCTTCGAGGATGAGACCGATCGATTATCGTTTCTTTGGGAATCGGCCTTACCTGACGCCCGCGTCTCTCTTTGCGACTCGAGGCTGCAATCGCCGGTGTTCGTTCTGCGTGAGCTCCAGCTACATGGGGCCGTGCCGCGCCAAGCCGCTGGACGTGCTCGAGCGGGAGATGGACCAGCTGCACGCGCTCTACCCTGCCGCCTATCTCCAGTTCACCGACGACAACCTCCTCGCGGACCGGAGCTACGCCGCCGAGCTGCTCGCCCTGCTGCGGCGCAAACAGCGGCGCTTCGTCACGATGCTGACCGTCGACCAGTTCTGCGACGGCCCGCTCATCGAGGAGATGGCCGCCTCCGGCTGCCTCGGCGTCGCCGTGGGCGTCGAATCGGTCGATGACGACAACTGCGTGTCCGTGAACAAGCGCCACAACGCGGGGCAGCCGTTCTCGGAGGCCGTCTGCCACGCCAATCGACTGGGAGTCCAGGTGTGCGCCCTCGTCATGCTCGGTCTTCCTCACGACACTCCAGAACGGCTCGCGCGCGCTCAACGCGCCCTCGAGCGAATGGCCTGCTCGCTGTATGATCTCCGCATCCTGCGGATCTATCCCGGCGCGCCGCTCTATGATTGCATGCTCTCCCGCGGCCAGGTGGCCGAAGCCTGGTGGCTGGCGAAGGAATCGGTGCCGACAAATCCGATCTTGCCCGGCTACCTGCGCGTCCATTTCCAGCACGGCCACTTGAGCCCGATGCAGCTTCAGTACTGGGCGCTGAAGCTCACGTCCGAGCTGGACCGAATGACGAGCGATTCCGTGGTTCGCGTGTTGCGTGTGGGGCGCCGGGGACGCGCGATGAAGTTCGCGGCGACATTGCTGTCCGCACGCCAGCGGACCGCCCGCCAGGCGCGGGCGTTGCTCGATCAGATCGAGCGGATCATGGCTGCGAATGGCGAGACGCGTGACGCTGCGTATCGATCGGCGATCGTCGAGCCCGCGCTCGATGAAGAGCGCCGGCCGAATGCCGGCTTTCTCCACAGGGCACGGTCTGTTTTTATCTCGTGAGCGCATCGATTCCCATGTTGTATCGCGTGGGCCGCTGGGTGTTGCGGGCGGCGCTGGGATTCTATTTCGCCCGCATCGAGCGCTTTCACCGGGAACGCGTGCCGCCCGCGGGGCCCGTCTTGTTCCTATCCAATCATCCGAACTCGATCACTGACGCGTTCATCATCGGTGTGTCCGTGCCGCAGAAGGTGAACTTCGTGGCGACGGTCCAGTTGTTTCGCCTGGGGCCCATCCGATGGCTTCTGACACGCTGCGGCGTCATCCCGGTCAATCGCGTCAAGGACGATCCGCGCGCCATGCGCACCGTTCGGAATACCTTCGATGCCTGCTTTGGCGCGCTGGAAAAGGGCGAGGCGGTCGGCCTTTTCCCCGAAGGCATCACGCACGACGATCCCCAGCTCAAGACGGTCAAGACCGGCGCCGCCCGGATGGCACTCGAGCTCGAGCATCGGCACAACGGCAAGCTCGGGCTGCGCGTCGCCCCGGTCGGCTTGACGTTCTCGGCCAAGGAGCGCTTCCGCAGCGAGGTGCTCGTCCATTTTGGCGAGCCGATTCTCGTGGCGGATTACCTGGCTGGCTATTCCGAGAAAAAGCACGATTGCATCCGTGCGCTCAACCAAGCGATCGAACACCGCATCGAGGAGCTGATGCTCCATTTGCCCACCCTCGAGCGGGCCCGCATCGTGGATGCAGTCAAACGTCTGTACCTCGATCGGCTGCTGGTTGGAAACCGGGTCATCCACGAACCGGTTCCGCCTCGAGCCGGCGAGCTGATGCTGACGCAGGCGATCGCCCGCGCGGTCGAGTTCACCTGCGTCCATCATCCCGAGCGCGCTGCCAGGTTCGCGCAAAGGCTGGACCGCTATGAGCGGTGGTTGAAACGCCTGAACCTTTCGGACGCGGAACTGGCGCGGTTGCCGGACAAAACGCGCCGGGTCTGGCACGGCCTTGGATGGACGCTGCTAGGCGTGGCGCTGTTTCCCGTGGCGCTGTTTGGCTGGCTGCATCGCCTGCTGCCGCTCCTGTTCGTGCGGCGGGCCATCCGGCGGTTCGCCCAACCGTCCGCGAACAAGACCCTCATTTCCACGATCGCGATCCTGGCGGGCATGATCAGCTTCGGCGTCATTTACGGCGCCTACATTGTCCTTTTCCACGCCCTGTTTGGCCTGCCGGCAAGCTTTTGGTATGCGCTGTCCCTGCCGGTGGCCAGCCTGGCCGCTCACTATTATCTGCGCAGCCTGGTCCGGATCGCCCTGGGCGCACGCTCGCTGTGGGTGGTCTGTCACGCCCCGATCGCCGCACGCCGATTGCGGGCCATGCGCGAAGCGCTCATCGCCGAGATCGAGGCGGCTCGCTGGCAAGTGCCCACCGATGCCCTCACCCAACCATCGAAAGGGGGATGATGAAACCGCTCCACCGCGCCTTTGTGAGTCGAGCCCGGCGATGCCCGTTGCGTCTGGCCTGGGCCGATGCCCGCGTGCCCCGTCTCCGTTTCGGAGCTGCGCTGGCCAAGACCGTGTTCCTCGCACGCAGGCTTCGTTCCCATTGGGCTGGCCAGGATCGTCTTTGTCGTCTGCGGAGTGCCGGATCCGAAGAAAGGGGAACGGCTTCTCGTGTTCCATACGCTGCCGGAAGATCGCATCGAAGAAGTCTTGGAGAGGCTTCCGCTCATGGGCCTGCCCAACCTCTGGATTCCGCGGCGGAACCAGTTCTTTCGCCTCGAGACATTCCCGCGCCTGGCCAGCGGCAAAACCGACTGGCGAACCCTCCGCGAGATGGCCCTCGGGCTTGCCGCGCGAAAAGAGATCGAGGACCCGGCTGCAAGGTAGTTCGATCTTTCCTCCTGCCCCCTCCTCGCGCAGCCCTCGGCCACCCCCGCCCCTCTCGTTCGCAGGGAGGCCCGACAGCACTGAGAGGGGGCGTTTTGCGTGTATCGGATCGGCATGATATAATAGACCATAACTTTCCATGTCCCAGCCGATCGACCTATGAAAACAAGAGCCGCCCGCGGTCTGCATGCGCTGGCTCTCTCCAGCGTTGTCTGGAGCGTTCTCGGGGCGATCCTGATGTACGCGCAGGCGCCGCTCGATCTCGATGACAACCCCCGTTTTCTCAGCGCCTCGCGTGGACTCTGCCTTCCAAACCAGGGCAATGTCGGTCGAGGCGCATTCGCCCATTGGGGCGCCAATGGAATCGACATCGCCCCGTTACCCAACGCTCCGACGCCGGTGCCGAGCCCAGTCTGGCAATACACGTTGCTGCCTGGCAGCCAGTTGCTGGACGAGTGCCCCATCTGCGATGTAATTCCGATCCCGGTCCCCATGGGCGGCACGTTCCAATTGCGCTTGATCGAGGAGAACCCGCTGTTCGCCACCTATGCCGTCGAAAACATCGAGTTCAAGGCAGAGTCGCCCTCCGGTTCGAGCTACAAAGTCGCCGGTCGCGGCTTGTATCACTTCGGCGGCGAAGTGGGGCTCATCCAGGAGATGCGGCTCGAGGCGGCGATCAACGACGGGATCACGAACACGCTCTGTTACTTCAGCAACAAGGTCAACGCAGTGGATCGCCTCTGGCCAATGATCCAGGTTGCACTGATCCAGACCAATGGGACTGATGTGGAGACCTTCCACATGGAGTGGACCGCCGCGCCGCTCCGGCAGGTCTGGTTCTCGACCGCCAGCGACCTGACTTCGATGCGCTTGCCGGCGCCGACGAACACCATCAGCGCCGGCGACTTGATTTCCTCGACCGGCCGGATCGTCCGGCGCAACGAGGATCTCATGCGGAACCTGGGCATTGTCCCGACGGCCTCGTCTTTGGGGCTGGATGCTCTGGACGTGCTCATCAACGGCGAGGTCGTCTTTTCGCTGGAGGAAGACGTCCTGAGCGGAGGGCTCGGCCAGCTCCAGCATGGCGATTTGCTCTCCGATCAGGGACGCCGGGTCGCCACCAACCGCGACCTGACCCAGGCTTTCATGATCATGCCGCCCGTCGCCGATTTCGGACTCGACGCCGTCCAGGTCCGCGACGATGGAGAGATCTGGTTTTCGATCGAGACGCCCGTTTTCTCGGGGATCGTCGGGATGCTCGGCCGCGGCGACCTGCTGTCCAGCCGCGGTCTCATGTTGAAGAGCAATGCGCAATTGCTCTCCCGATTTCACCTGCCGCCCGCCATGGGGCCCCTGCCGTTTGACTTCGGGCTCGATGCATTCTACATCTGGCCCAGCCAGCTCGGGACTACCGAACCGCCCAACGGCGAGATCTGGTTCTCGCTCGAGGAGGGATTCGTGGATGGCGTGCTGGGACGCATTCAGCCGGGCGATTTGCTCAGCGACCAGGGCTACATCGTTTACACGAACCTCGCCCTGATTTCCGCGTTTGCGCCGAAAGAAGAGCTGGCCGATTTCGGCCTGGACTCTTTGTATGTGCTGTTCGGGACGACGCCGCAGCTGGGCATTACCCGATCCGACGGCGGGATAGTCATCGAGTGGGATGCGCCTCTGGGTGTGGTCCAGGAAGCCGATAGCCCTTCGGGGCCGTGGCAGGATGTGTTGCCAGTGGGGACTTCGAGCCCATACATGCTGGCCTCGCCTTCAGGCCCCCGGTTCTTCCGGCTGCGCGAGCCGTGAGGCTTGTGCAGGCCTGTCGTCAATCACCCCACGACATCAGCCGGCTCAAGCGAACCGAGGGGGCGCTGCGCCGCAGCCACGTGCGGATCGATTCGCCATTGACACGGCCCGGCGGAACCCCAAATTCACCTCATGAAAGCTGTTGCCATCAATGGAAGCCCGCGCAAGGGTGGGAACACGGAAATCCTCCTGAAGAAGGTCCTGACGCCGCTGGCCGCCGCCGGCTGGGAAACCGATCTCATCCAGCTCGGCGGGGCCCCTATCCGTGGATGCCGGGCCTGTTATCATTGTTTCGACGCTAAGGATTCGCGGTGCGGTCAGAAGGACGATTTCTTCAACCTGTGCATGGAGAAGAAACCACATGTTCCTCATGTCGGGGGTTATCGTGCCCGGATCGACGTATTGGAACCTCGGGTTCGGCTTGGACAAGGGCGCGGTCGCGCAAGATGAGGAGGCGTCGCGCAACATGGAAGACCTGGGCAAGACGATCGCCTGGCTCGGCAATGCCCTCCGGCATGGCTGAAGGCCAGCCTTCGATCCGCGCGCTTGTCAGAGGGGCGATCCGCGGATAGCTTGGGACACTGGTATCAACCTGGACACGGTTTTCTCATCGGCTATGAACAGGACTGCACTTGTCTGGATCCTAACGGGTTATCTCATCGGGCCGTCGATGGCCACCGCCGCGACTGCGCCGATCAAGGTGGGCATTGTCGGGCTGGACGCGCACGCGCTCCCGTGGACGAAGATCATCCATGATCCACAGGCGGCGCGGCCGGTGGCCGACATGCGCATCGCGGCCGCGGTCCCCGCCTTCAGCCCGGACATCCCCTTCAGCAAGGATCATATCGAAAAAAACAGTGCGGCGATGCGCGAGCTCGGCGTCGAGATCTGTGACGGCATCGAGGCCATGCTGCCGAAGGTCGATGCGGTGATGATTCTGAGCATCGACGGCCGGCCGCACCTGCGCCAGGCCCGGCCGGTCTTCGCCGCCAGGAAACCGGTGTTCATCGACAAGCCGGTTGCCTCCTCCCTGGCAGAGGCTCTTGTCTTGTTTCGGGAAGCGAGGGCGTCCGGCACGCCCTGCTTCTCGAGCTCATCCCTGCGCTACAGCCCCGGAATTGCCGGCATGGCCAACCATGCTGCTGTCGGGCGCGTGCTCGGTTGCGACGCCTATGGCAACAACCGATCCATCCTGCCGGGGCACCCCGACCTCTTCTACTACGGCATCCATGGCAGCGAGATGCTCTTCACGATCATGGGCCCCGGATGCCAGACGGTCAGCCGTGTCCGGGGGGAAATGGCCGACCTGGTGACCGGCGTCTGGACGGACGGCCGCGTGGGAACATTCCGAGGCATCCTGAACGGAACTGCGGCTTTTGGAGCGACGGTCTTTGGAGAGAAAGGAATCGCCCCCGCGGGCAAGTTCGATGGCTACGAGCCTCTGCTGGTCGAAATCGCCAAGTTTTTCCAGACAGGCCAGCCGCCAATCTCTGTCGAGGAGACGATCGAGATCTATGCGTTCATGGAAGCCGCGGACGAGAGCCTGCGCCAAGGCGGCCGTCCGGTGTCCATCCAAAGCGTGCTCGAAAAGGCCCGCCGCCAAGCTCAAGCAATGGGGTCGCCCCTTCAGACCTCGGCCAGGAGCCCGTGGATTTCGCTGAAGATCTCGTCGTCTTCGAACAGGTTCTGGCGAATCGAGCCGGAGGGGCAGGAAGCGACGCAGGTGCCGCAGCCTTTGCAGAGCGCCTCGTTGATGAAAGCCTTCTTCTTGTCCTCGAGGAACGAGATGGCCGTGTAGGGGCAGAGCGGGATGCAGGACTTGCAGCCGGAGCATTCGGCTTCGGTGATGAAGGCGGTGTTGGGCTCAAGCTCGATGTGGCCCTTGTCGATGAGGGAGAAGGCCTCGGCGGCGGCCGCGCCGGCCTGGGCAACCGAGTCGGGAATGTCCTTGGGCCCCTGGCAGCAGCCCGCCAGGAAGATCCCGTCGGCGAAGGTGCTCACGGGCGCGAGCTTGGGGTGCCTTTCGAGGAAATAGCCCTCGTTGCTGCAGCTCATGTTGAACAGGCGCCGCACAATGGGGGCATCGGGATGCGGCTCGAGGCCCACCGCGAGCACGACCATATCCACGGGCAGCTTGAGGATCCGGCTCATGAGGGTGTCCTCGGCCTGGACGATCAGCCGGCCGTTGGCGCCTTCGGAGGTGTCCGGATAGACATCGGCCACCTTGCCGCGGATGAGCTTGACGCCTTCCTCGGCGATCCGGTTGTAGAACTCCTCCATCGATTTGCCGGGGGCGCGGACGTCGATGTAGAAATTGTAGACCTGGGCGTCGGTCCGCTCGTGGATGAGGTGAGCCAGCTTGAGCGAGTAGAGGCAGCAGACCCTCGAGCACCAGCGGTTGGTGTGCTCGTCGCGGGAGCCGACGCAGTGGATGATCGCGACGGATTTCGGCTTGCGGCCGTCGGGAAGAACGATCTCGCCGCCGGTCGGCCCGGAGGCGTTGATGAGGCGTTCGATCTCGAGTGCGTTGTAGACGTTGGGGTATGTCCCGTAGCCGAAATACGGCGCGCGGCGCGCGTCGAAAATCCGGAAGCCGGTTGCGACGATGACGGCTCCGACCTGGATTTCGCGGGTCTCCTCCCGCTGCTTGAGGTCGATGGCCTTGCGATCGCCGCAGGCCTCGACGCACGTCTTCTTGCACTTGCCGGTCTTGAGCTCGATGCAGGTCTCGGGATCGATGATCGCGATGGGGGGCACCGCCTGGGGAAAGGGGAGGTAGACGGGCTTGCGCTTGCCCAGGCCGAGGTTGAATTCGTCTTTGAACTTGGGCTCGCGGTAGACGCAGGCCTCGATGCACTCCTGGCAGCCGGTGCAGAGGTCCTCGAGGACGTAGCGGGGCTTGCGGCGGACTGTGACGCGAAAATTCCCGACGAACCCGTCCACCTTCGTCACCTCGGAATAGGTCCAGAGGGTGATGTTCGGGTGGTTGCCGACTGCGGCCATCTTCGGCGACAGGACGCACGCCGCGCAATCCAGCGTCGGAAATGTCTTGTCGAACTTGGCCATGTGCCCGCCGATGGTGGGCTCGCGCTCGACCAGGTAGACATGCTTGCCCGCGTTGGCCAGGACCAGCGCCGCATGGATGCCGGCGATGCCGCCGCCGACGATGAGGACGTTGGGATTGATGGGCACTTTCTTGACCTCGAGCGGCTTGTGATGGAACACGCGCTGGACCGCGGCGCGCACGAGGCTCATGGCCTTTCGGGTGGCCTCGGCCCGGTCGGTGTGGACCCACGCGTTGTGCTCGCGGATGTTGACCATCTGGAAGAAGAACGGATTGAGCCCGCCGTTCTCGACGGCTTTGCGGAAGGTGTGTTCGTGCAGGAGCGGCGAGCAGGCCGAGACGACGATCCGATTGAGGCGGTGCTCCTGGATATCCTGCTGGATGATCTCCTGGCCGGGATCGGAGCACATGTATTTGTAGGTGCGGGCGACGGCGACCCCCGGCAGCTTGGCAGCATATTGGGCCACCTGCTCGACATCGACCATGCTGGCGATGTTCACCCCGCAATGGCATACATAAACGCCGATTCGAATCGGTTCTTTTTTCTTGGGAACGATCATAGGAGGGTGTGTGCGAAAGAGGGTTGATGTGATGACGATGGGGGCGGCCCCCGCCGATCAATCCGCCAGGGATTCAGCCAGCAGCTCGACCACGTCGCGCACCACGATCGGTTTGTCGTGGCCAACGGTCTTGAGGGCGTCCTCGAACCGCGAGATCTCGTAGGGGCAGGAAACGGCGAGGACATCGGCGCCGGTCCGGATGGCTTCGCGGATGCGGCGTTCGGAGAGCCGCTCCATGCCCTTGGCCTTGAAGAAGGTGTCGAGCCACATGCCGCCGCCACCGCCGCCGCAGCAGATGGCATTGACGCGGTTGTGGGTCATCTCGACCATCTTGATGCCGGGGATGGCCCGGAGGAGCTCGCGGGGCGGCTCGTAGCAGCCCGCCCGGCGCCCCAGACAGCAGGAATCATGATAGGTGACGGTGTAGTCGAGCTTCTTCTTGAGCAGCGGCTTGAGCCGATCGATGTAGCTGTGCAGCAAGGGGGTCGTGTGATCGACCGGGTAATCGAAGCCAAAGAGCGGATACCGGATTCGGAAGGCGTTAAACGCGTGCGGATCGCCGGTCACCAGCCGTTTGAACTTGTATTTCCCGAAGACGATCATGTTGTAGTCGGTCAGCGTCTCGAACAGCCCGGATTCCCACGTCAGCTGGCCGCAATCGCCCGCGCATTTCTCCTCGTTGCCGAGGATGGCGAAGTCGAGGCCCAGGGCATTGAAGAGGCGGGCGGTCGCGCGGCTGTTGTCCTGTCCGCGGGCGTAATAGGACGTGTAGCATTCGACGAACCAGAGGATGTCGGTCACCCCGCCCTTCTCGCCGATGGTGGGCACCGGGACGCCGGCGGTGGCGGTCCAGGCGGCGCGCTTGCGGGAGGACTCGCCCATGGGATTGCCGTATCGGAGCGTGTTCTGGAGGCTTTTCTGGAGCTCAGCCGGCATCTCGGTCAGGTGGATCAGCGTCTGCTCCTTGACCAGGGGCAGGAGGACATCGGAGAGCCGGATGTTGCGGGGGCACTTGGCCATGCATGCGTAGCAGCTCACGCACCGGAGCATGCTGTCGGAACGGAACACCTCTTCGATCAGGCCGCGCTGGAGCATGTTGATGATCCGGCGCGGCGGGAAGTCCATGTGCTCGCCGTAGGGGCATGTGCCGGCGCATGTGCCGCACTGGATGCACGAGAGGATGCGCCGGCCGTCGGGCGTCTCGAGCAGGTTATCGAGGCTTGTGTTCTTCTGGCAGCGAAGGTCGTCGAATATGGCGGCGGTGGCATCGGTCGTTTCCTGAGTGGCAATCATGCGGGGGTTCCTTTCGGGGAGGTCACAGCGTTTTCAACGGCATCCCAGACCAGCTCGGCGAGGTCTTTGACGGCGAGCCGGCCTTCCTGGCCGGTCGTCTTGACGGCGTCGCGGAACATGGCGATGTCTTTGGGGCAGGCGACCACGAACGTATGGACGCCTTCGAGCGCGGCGGCTTCCCGGATCCGGTTTTCGGCGGGCCGCTCCTTGACGTCGGCGGTGTCTTCCATCCAGATCCGGCCGCCTCCGGCGCCGCAGCAGTAGCTGGTATCGAGGTGGCGAGGCATCTCGCGCAGGTCGAGCCCGAGGGCGGCCAGGACGCGGCGGGGAGGATCGTAGATGCGGTTATAGCGGCCGAGGTAGCAGGGATCGTGGTAGGTGACAGGGCCGTTGGGGCGGGGTTTGAGGGGCAGGCGGCCGTCGCGGATGAGCTGGTCGATCAGCTCGGTGTAATGGACGACCTCGAGCGGCCGTCCATCGACGCGGTACTCGTGTTTGAGCGTGTTATAGGTGTGGGGATCCGTCGTGACGATCTTCTGGAACCGGGCCTTGGCCAATGTCTGCAGGTTGCGGTCCCGGAGCAGCTCGAAGAGCCCTTCCTCGCCGACGCGGCGCACGTCGTTGCCGGCGTTGCGCTCCCCTTCGAACAGCAGGCCGAAATCGAGGTTCGCAGCCTGAAACACGCGGGCTGTCTTGCGAGTGATCTCCTCGAGCCGCGGATCGAAGGACGCGTAGTCGCCCACGAACCAGAGATACTCGACCGGCTCCTTCCGGGCGTCCTTGATCTTGAGCCCGCCCGTCTGGACCCATTTGGCGCGCATCCGGTCGGACTTGCCGAACGAGTTGCCGTATCGGGTCAGGTTGGCCAGCATGTCCTGGAGGGTGCGTTCGACCTGGCCCTGGCTGACGAGGTGGCGGCGGAGCGTGACGATGAGGGGGACCTGCTCGTTCCAGACGGCGCAGCAGTTCATGCATGCCATGCAGGTCGTGCATGCCCAGATCTCGCCCTCGGTGAAGACATCGCCGATGAGGTTCGGCGCGGGAGAACCGGCAGCGGAGCGGGGCTGGTCGATCGTGGTCGCCAGGAGATGCTGTTTGACCTTCTGGATGATCTGCTGAGGCTGCAGGGGGAACCCAGCGGCGGCAGCCGGGCATGACCGATCGCAGCGGCCGCACTCGGCGCATGAAAAGCCGCCGAACAACTGCTTCCAGGTGAGCTCCTGCCACCGGGACGCGCCCGCCGAGATCTCCGCCGGCGCCCCGGGCAGCGTCAGATCCGCTGGCAGCTCCGGATTGTTGAAGAAGACATTGAACGGCGACGCCAGCAGATGCAGGTGCTTCGAGTAGGGCAGGTAGACCAGGAACCCTAGCACGACGATCATGTGCAGCCACCACATGGCGATCGCCAGTGAATGGGCGGTCCCCTTCGGCACGCCCGACAATCCGGCTGCCAGGAGGCTGCCGAAAGGCGCCCACCCGGTGGCGGGACTGCCTTCGGCCACCTGGGTGAACGCCGAGCCGAACAGGTTGCTTAACATGAGCACCGCGATCAGAAACAGGATCAGGTTGGCATCGAAACTGAGGTGGAGGTATTTCGGCGGGAAGAACAGGCGCCGCGCCAGCGCCGCCGCCAGCCCCGCCAGGACCAGCACCGCAAACAGCTCGAGAAAGAGCCGAACCACCGGGACCTCGTCCGGATATGGGATCGGCAGAAACGGCAGCAATCCCCGGATCAGCCCCCAGTTAAAGCAGCCCGCATAAAGCACGAATCCCCAGAAGATGAGGAAATGGGGCAGGCCGATGCTTCGCTCGTTGAAGATCCGCGGCTGGAGCAGGACGTTCCGGAGGAAATGCCCGACACGCCACCCGAGGCGATCGAAGCGGTTCTCGAACCGGCCCTGGCGCAACAGGCCGACCAGCTGATAGATCCGCCAGCCGAACACGCCGAAGGCGGCGATCGCCAATGCCCAGAGCACAGCGCGCCCAGGCACGCCCAGCAGGGAGATTTGAACCGGATCCATGGGAAGGTCAGCTCGAACGGGCTTTCAGTTTCTCGGTGAGAGCGGGCACGTAGTCGAGCAGATCGCCGCACACGCCGTATTGGGAGCCGTCGAAGATCGGCGCCTTGGGATCGGTGTTGAACGCGATGATGAGCCGGGAGCTCTGCATGCCCTCCCAGTGCTCGGGCGCTCCGCTGATTCCCAGGGCGATGTAAAGCCGCGGCTTGACGCTCATCCCCGATTTGCCCACTTGCCGGCTCAGCGGCAGCCAGCCCTGGTCGATGACCGGACGGGAGGCGCAGACGGCGCCCTTGAGGACCTGGGCGAGCTCCTCGGCCAGCGCCAGGTTGTCCTGGCTCTGGATCCCCCGCCCCACCGCCACCAGCACGTCTTCCTTGGTGATGTCCACATCGCCCGTCTCCGGCTCGACGAACCGCCGGAACCGGACCTTGGCGGGCGCCGCCGGCAGATCGCATCTCTCGACCGGCGCCGCCTTGTCCGCGCGGCCCGCCTCAGCCCGAAATGCGCCCGGATACAGGCTGACCACCCCTCGGTCACCCGGCATGCGAACCTCTGCGAGTATCTTACCTCCAAAGAGCTGGCTGACGAAGGTGGGCCGGCCATCGGCCACTTTGATCTCGCGGCAAAAATTCACCAGGGGCAGCTTCGCGCGCGCGGCCAGCAGCGTGCCGATGCCGGTGGACACGTTTGTCCCAGCCACGAATATCAGCCCCGCGCCCATTTTGCCCGCCACCTGCTCGGCCACCAGACTGACCTGCTCCGACGATGGATTGGCCAGGTCCGGCCTGTCCACCAGAAGGACCGCATCGGCCGCGCCCAATTGCGCCGCCAGGGACTCGACGCCCGACCCGGCCAGGAGGGCCTGAACCGGCGCCCCGCCCATGGATTGAGCCAGCGCGCGAGCCGCGCCCAGCATTTCGAATGTGACCTCCGTAAAGCTGCCGCGAAGGTGTTCCGCCAGGACCAGTATGGGATTTGCCATGGTTCGCTCCTTAAATCAGGCTTTGTTGGGCCAACACTTCGACGATCTGACCCGCCACCTCGTCGGGACCGCCTTCGAGCATTCGCGCGCGGCCCGCGGCCTCCGGCTTGGCCATGCGGCTGAGCTCGAGGGCGGCCGCTGGCTGGGGAAGCTCCGCCGCCTGCGAATCGATCCGCGCCGATTTCATCGCCGCGCGCACCTTGGCGATGGGGACATATCGCGGCGGTTTCTCCGCAGACTGAATCCCGAGGATGGCAGGGAGATCGAGCTCGAACTCGCCGCGCAAGCCGCCAAAGAATTCGCGGGTGACGACAGCCTTCCTGCTACCGCCTTCGATCTGGACGCCGGCCACGACCATGGCCAGCGGGATCTGAAAGGCCTCAGCCAGCCATGGGGCCAGCTCGCCCTCGAGATCGTCGATCGCATAGGAGCCGCAGAGGATCAATGTGTCCGCCGGCAATGGATTCCAAACCCCTCGGACGCAAGCGGCTACGGCCCGCGCCAGCACCGGCGTCCCCGGCGGCGATTCCGCCCCCGTGAGCTTGATGGCCCGGTCCGCCCCTTTGGCCAGCGCAGTGAACAGGACGTCGTCCACCTCCGGAGCGTCCAATGCCACGAGCGTTACCGTGCCTCCGTGCTTTTCCTTGAGAAGCAGGGCCTGTTCGATCGCGTGTTCATCCGGATCACCGAGCTTGTATCGGAGGAACTCGGCATCAAGCGATCGCCCGTCCGCCGCCACGTTCAGTTCCTCCACGGTATCCGGCACCATTTTCAGCAAGACAACGATGTTCATGCAGTTCAGAGATCAAAGAAAGCCCCCTCGACCGTGGGATCGCCCAGTACTGGTGTATGGTTCATCCTGGTCATACTCGTTGCTTTAGGGTGAGGACAGTGTAACGGGTGCGGCCCAGGACAGCTTTGCCTAAATTGTCATAATATCCGCCAATATTGTCAAAAATCGATCGTTTCAGCCCGGAATCAAAGTGCATCTAATGCTCGCCCGCCTCTCCCCCCCTCCTCTCCACTGCCGCGGAGGGGAGAAGACTCTCAGTTGCCGGGTGAACCAGTTCGCCGGCACACCGCCTTATCTCCGGTAAGCCGTTTGCGATTTGTCTCCAGTAAGCCGGCCACGCTTCCCCTCCCCCCGCGAGGCACGAGCGGGGGGGAGCGGGCGCCAAGGCCCGGGAGAGCGGAAAGGTTCATGGAAAGCGAATGGTTGACGGCAGCTGCGGACGAGGACGTCCGCGGTCCGAAAGATTCGGAGCGCGGGCCTCCTGGCCCGCAGCGCGAACGGATTGGCGCGCGGCGGCCGGTGGTTGAGGGAAAGCGAATGGCTGACGGCTGCTGCGGACGAGGACGTCCGCGGTCCGGAAGATTCGGAGCGCGGCAGCTCTCTGCCACCTTTTGGGAAGAGCTTGCAGCCTGCTTTCGATTGCCAAACCGCAATCCTCTGTTTTCAGAACACGTTGACTCAACGATGCGCTCACAATCGCAGCTTGAAAGCTGCCGTTACGCCATCAAGGGTATGCAAGCGTCGGCCGACAAGAGTGTCGGCGCTCCTTCGCGTACGCCTCCGCCGTGATTCCCCCTCCCCCCGCGAGGCACGAGCGGAGGGGCAGGGAGGAACAGATTGACAGTAATTCCCCAGCAAGTCTATTGATTGAGCGGAATCCAATCCATTTTATGCGCAGCCTGATCGCGTTCCTCTTCGGTTTCGTGGTGTCGAGCCCGGGAGCAGTCATCCTCTGGACCAACACGGCTGGCGGATCGTGGAGCGTGGCGGCGAATTGGCGTCCAAACCAAGTGCCCGGTCCGGACGATATCGCCGAGATCACCGCCGAAGGGACGTACACCGTTCGGCTCAACACCAACGCTGCCATTGCGGGTCTGACCATCGGCGGCGCCCCGGGGACACAAACCTTCAATCACAACGGGAACATCCTCACCCTGCAAGGCACGTGCGAGGTGCGGTCCAATGGAGTGTATGCGCTGGCAGGCGGGACGCTTGCAGGGGCGAATACCTTGGTCGGCCAACTGACCTGGAGCATGGGATCGCTGGCGGCGGACTCGGCGGTTGCCATCTCGAGCGGCAGCCTGGTCCGGATCACGGGATCGTCCAACAAGTATGCCTATGGCGCATTGGCTAATGCCGGGACGGTGATCGTCGAGGGTTCGGGCACGATCAATCTGACAGAGGCCTCGCGGATCGACAATCTGCCGGGGGCGGTGTTCGATGTGCGGAGCTACGGCGGCCTGACAACGCCGGCGGGGCCTCGGTCCATCTTCCATAACGAGGGAACCTTCCGCAAAACGATGTATAGCGGGTCGTTCTTGTTCTCCAACACGACGTTCGACAACGATGGCGCCGTCGAAATCGAGAGCGGGAAGTTGCGGATCGGCTATGGCGGACAAGGCTGGGGAACATTCGAGCTTTCGACAGCGACGGAGCTGGCGTTCGATGGTGGATACACGGGATTGAGCGGATCGGGGTTTTCCGGAAACGGCCGGATCACGGCGACGGGCGGAGATGTCGTGTTGGACGGCGACGCAGGCATGTCGGGCGTCGAATGGGCTGGCGGTACGCTGGGGGGAACGAACCGATTGACCGGGTCGTGGAGCTGGAGCGCGGGTAGCTTTGCGACGAACTCGGCGGTTGCCATCTCGAGCGGC
>CAYWIM010000020.1:0-54876 GCA_964458325.1 uncultured Verrucomicrobiota bacterium | reverse complement strand
CGCTCGAACGCGACCGCCACCTCAGGCGACCCGTGCCGGGGCCATCGCCGCGGCAATCCTTTTCGCGCTGCCCGCTTGCCATCGGATCGGACGATTGTTAGGCTGGCGAAAAATCAGCGCCAACCACTATGAATTATCACCAGTTCATCGAGGATCAAATCGCGGCCATCCGCAAGGAAGTGGGCTCGGCCATCGCCATCAACGCCCTCAGCGGCGGGGTGGACAGTTCGGTGGTCACGGTTCTGGCCCACCGGGCCCTCGGCGCCCAATTGAAGACCGTCTTCGTGGACAACGCCCTGATGCGCGAAGGGGAGCCCCAACGGATCGTTAAAATTTTCGCCGAGCTCGGGATCCCGATCGACCTGTGGGACGCCCGCCAGGCATTCCTCGGCGCGCTGCGGGGCCTGACGGATCCCGAGCAGAAGCGCCAGGCTATCACCGACACTTTTTACCGGGATGTCTTCGGCGCCGCGGTCCGAAAATCCGGGGCCAAGTTCCTCTTTCATGGCACGATTTTGACGGACATCGAGGAGACGGTCGCCGGCATCAAGCGCCAGCACAACATTCTTTCCCAGCTCGGCATCAACACCCAGGATGCCTACGGCTACCGGGTGATCGAGCCCCTCGAGACGCTTCGCAAGGACGGCGTGCGCGAGGTGGCGCGGCTCCTGGGCTTGCCCGATGAGATCACCCGCCGGATTCCGTTTCCGGGCCCGGCCCTGGCCACCCGGATTGTCGGCGAGGTCACCGAGGCCCGCCTTGCAACCGTGCGGGCTGCGACCGCCATCGTCGAGGAGGAGCTCGCCGGCACTGGCGCATTCCAGTATCTGGCGGTCCTCCTCAACGATTGCGCCACGGGGATCCGCGACGGCCGGCGAGAGTTCGGCCAGATCATCGTGGTCCGCTGCATCGACAGCAAGGACGCCCGCCAGGCCACGGTGCGGGAATTGCCTTGGGAAACGCTCCATCGCATCACACGGCGGATGACCGAAATTCCCGGCGTCAATCGCTGTCTCTACGATCTAACCCCGAAACCGCCCGCCACCGTCGAATACATCTGACACACCCCCCTTCGCCGCGACGAAACAGCAATGGAGCGGGGCGGGTGTCGCGTTTCCACACCATAAAAGGCTTGTTCCGGTTCCGGCAATCGAATATGAAAAGCGCGGCGTGATAGCCAGACCGAACGCGGAACCGGCTTCCGGCTGGTTCTCGAGCGATCGATCCACCGGTGAGTGCAGCCTCCGGGCGCCTCCGGAGATCGTGTGGGAGCGGGGTTTGGCTCCGAAGCATGATGGCGCAAGATCCAGTGTGCGAGTGGAATGAGGCACCGGCCGATCCTGGCGGACGGCGGCGCTGGGCTCCGGGCCTTTCCTGCCGCGAAATTCGCACCCGCCCGCTGCCCGGCCTTGGTCACGACTGGCCCGCTCGATTTGCGCTGCGCGCCATCCTGCGGCTGTTCCGCGGCTTTCTGGAAGATGTCGAAGGCGCCGAGCATATCGCTCCGGGGCGGGATCCTTTCATACTCGCGCTGAACCACAACCAGCGTCTCGAGGCCGTCCTGGTGCCGGTGTACATGATCTATGCCCGCGAGGGCCGGCGAATCCATTTTCTGTCGGACTGGAACTTTCAGCTGATCCCGGGGCTGGCGTTCGTGCTGCGGCACGCGGAAGTGATCACGCTGGTGCAAAAGCCGGCCCGGCCAAGATTCCTCAATGTTCTGAAAGCGCGGTTTCAGGATCCCGTGCCCGCCTTCAAGCGGGCGCAGATCAAGCTGGCTCAAGGCGCTTCGGTGGGCGTGTTCCCCGAGGGCACCGTCAACCGCGACCCGCAGCGCCTGCTGCGGGGGCACCTGGGGACTGCCCGGCTTTCGGTAACCACCGGCATCCCCGTGGTTCCCGCCGGAATCCGGTTCCTTCATCATCCGCCGGATCGGCCCATACCGGATTTGGCCCGGATGACGGTGCGCATTGGCCCGCCGATATCGCCTCGCGCAGCTGTGCCTCGGCCTTCCATGGATGAGGTCCGGGACTGGCATGCGCGCATCATGGGGGAGCTGGCCGGCCTGTCCGGAAAATCCTGGTCCCCTTCATCGCCCCATCAACATGACGACTCTTAAAGACCGCGTTCGGGTCATTCCGGTCCGGACCGAGGCCGAGCGGGCTGATGCCATGCAGGTCCTGCGCGACACCTATCTGGCGGAAAAACACTGGGTCAACGACGAAGCCAAGTTGTTTCCGCTGGAGGACCTTGTCAATCCCGCCGTTTCCTGGTTCGCCGTCTATGATTCCCGGAAGCCGGTGGGTGTGCTACGGGTGCTCTACGATCCGCCCTTGGAACTCTATCGGGAATACGGATTCAAACAGCTTGTCAACGGCCTCGATGTGGAGGCGTTCATTCGGAGCCATCGCATCGCCGAAATTGGCCGGTTCGCCGTGCTGCCCCCGTATCGGAAGTTCATTCTGGTCGTCGCCGGCCTCATGCGCGCGGCCAGCAAGGAAACGGTCGGCCGGGGCTACACGCATTACATCACCGACATCTTCGAGGGCGAAGCCCACAGCCCCTACCAGTTCCATACCCGTGTCATGGGATTCCAGCCGGTCGCGACCCACGATGTGGGCGAGCTCAACTGCCCCAATCGCCGCATCACCATGGTGCTCGACCTCCCCGAGGCGTATCGGAACCTTCGCCTCCACCAAAACTGGATCTACCGTTTCCTCACCGAGGATTGGGACGATTCGCTCCATCAAAAGCTGCTGGAGACAGACTCCCGCAACAGGCGTCCTGCCTCGGGCAATTCACTGGCCCATCCCTCCCCGCTGCCTCCCGGCTGATCCGCCAAGCCGGCGGAGATCAGGATGCGGTCTCGCCCGGCTTGGGCGGCTCAGCCGGCGGTGTGGCGCGAGGCGCTTCAGTGGCCGCGGAGGCGCCCGGGACTGGCTTGCCGGAGACAGTCGGACGGACGGTGGAATCGACCCATTCGAGGATGGCCATCGAGGAGGCGTCGCCCCGTCGTACCGCCAGCTTCACGATGCGCGTGTAGCCCCCGCGCCGCTCCTTGAAGGTCGGCGCGATCTCCTCGAAAAGAATGCGGACCACGTCATTCTGCTTGCGCCAGGCCGTGCGCTCCTTGGATCGGCCGAAGAACGAGCGCGGCTGCTGCCGCAACCGCGCGGCAGCCAATCGGCGATCCGAGAGCGTGCCCCGCTTGCCCAAGGTCACCAGCTTCTCGGCGACGGGGCGGGCGGCCTTGGCCTTGGCGAGGGTGGTCGTGATACGGCGGTGCTTGATCAGACTGCACACCAGATTCGCCAGCATGGCGTTGCGATGGGACGTCGTCCGCCCCAGCTTGGCTGTGTGTTTTAGGTGGCGCATGGCAAAGTCGGTTTAGCGAAGCGTTTTAGACTCTTCCTTGGGCAGATCCAGCAGTTCTGGTTCGAACTTCATGCCCAAGGACAGCCCCAACGTCGTCAGTTTATCCTTGATCTCGTTCAGCGATTTCTTGCCGAAATTCCTGTACTTCAACATCTCCGCCTCGCTCTTCATGGCCAGCTGTCCCACGGTCGTGATGTTGGCATTGTTGAGACAGTTGGCGGCCCGGACGCTGAGCTCGATCTCGTTCACGCTCATGTTGAGAAGCTTCTTCATCTTGACCTTCTCGTCGTCCTGCTTCTCCTTGACCTCCTCGAACTCGACCAGGTTCTTGTCGTAGCCAACGAACACGTCCAGGTGATGCTGCAGAATCGCCGAGGCCTGCACGAGCGCCTCGTCTGGCGTGATCCGCTTGTCGGTCCATACCTCGATGATGAGCCGGTCATAGTCCGTCCGCTGCCCCACCCGCGCCGCCTCCACCGCGTAGCGGACGCGGGTCACTGGCGAAAAGAGCGAGTCGATGGGGATCACGCCGATCGGCTGGTCCGGCTTCTTGTTCTCGTCGCCGGGGCAAAAGCCGCGTCCCACCTTCACCTCGAGCTCCATCTCGAGCTTGCGCTTGCGGTCGAGCGTGCAGATGACCTGCTTGGGATTGACCAGCTCGGTGTTCTGGTTCAGCTGGATATCTTCGGCCAGAACGGCTCCTTCCTTGTGGGCCGAGAGCATCAGCCGTTGAGGATCGCGCGTGTTGTGGACGCGGAACAGGACCTTCTTGAGATTGAGCACGATCTCGGTGACATCCTCCACCACGCCATCGATCGTGGCAAACTCATGCATCGCCCCCTCGATCCGCACGGATGTGATGGCGGCGCCTTCGAGGGAAGACAAGAGCACTCGGCGCAGCGAGTTGCCGACCGTGTGCCCGTAGCCCGTCTCGAATGGCTCCGCGATGTACTTCGCATAAGTCGACGAAGCCGAGGCGTCCTCGCGAATCAAGCGCTTCGGCATTTCAAAACGACCCAATCGAATTGGCATATGTGACCTTCTGGTTCAGCAATTTTAACCTGATGCCCGGACTGGATTCCCGCCCGCCCGGCATCCATATAATTGCTACCGGACACCCCCGGGGGGCGCCGGGGGGTTAGCGGGAATAAAACTCGACCACGGCCTGTTCGTTGGCAACGGGCTGGATTTCGTCCCTCGACGGCACCCGCACCAGCGTCCCCCGAAAGGCATCCTTCTGCAGGGCGACCCAATCCGGCGTCGGCCGGCTTGTGGACAGCTCGAGGTTGCGAGTGGCCAGCTGCCGCGACACCGCCGAGTTGCGAACCTCGACCACATCGTTGACCTTCAGGGAGTAGGATGGGATCGAGACTTTGCGCCCGTTGACGCGGACGTGGCCATGGGCGACCAACTGCCGGGCGCCAGCCCGGGTCACGCCAAAGCCGCAGTGGTAAACCATGCTGTCCAAGCGGGTCTCGAGGATTTGGAGCATCGTTTCCCCGGTCACCCCGCGCTTCTTGAGCGCGCGCTCGAACACGTTTCGAAACTGGCGCTCCATGAGGCCGTAATAATAGCGCAGCTTCTGCTTCTCGATCAGGCCCAGAGCGTAGTCGCTTGCCTTGCGCCGGGACTTCGGCCCATGCACCCCCGGCCCATAATTCCTCCGGTCCAGGTACTTCGAAGGTCCAAATATCGCTAGCCCAAATCGCCGGCTGATCCGGGTGCGAGGTCCTGTATAACGAGCCATATCTTTCTAATCGATTCAGTCCAGTGATTACACGCGCCGTTTCTTGCGCGGACGGCACCCGTTGTGCGGCACCGGCGTTACATCTTTGATGGCGGAAAGCTCGAGGCCGATCGCTTGCAAGGCGCGAATGGCAGCCTCGCGTCCGGATCCCGGCCCTTTGACGCGCACCTCGACCTCACGCATCCCGTGGGACATGGCTTGGCGCGCGGCATCCTGCGCCACCTGCTGTGCCGCAAAGGCCGTGCTTTTCCGCGATCCCTTGAACCCCACCCGGCCGGCGCTCGACCACGCCAGCACGTGTCCTTGCATGTCCGTGATGGTCACGGTCGTGTTGTTGAAGGTGGCCAGCACGTTGGCGATGCCCACCGGTATGTTTTTCGCCCCCTTCGCCTTGACGATCTTCTTGGTCGCGTTCTCGTCGGCGAGCAGATCCGCCGCCGTCAGCGGTCCCGCCGGGGCTGCCGGAACCGCCGGAGCCGCCGCCGGAGCGGCCTTGCCGCCCGCCGCCTTGCCTCCACCCGCCGCGCCGGCGGCGCCGCCTTCCCCGCCTTCAGCAGGAGCCGCCTTCTTGCCAGCCTTTGGGGGACGCCCTTCGGCCGGCGCCTTTCCCCCTTCCGCGGGCGCGCCCGCCGCCTTGGGTTCGGCCTTGGGTTCCGCCTTGGCCGCTTCCGCGGACTTCTTGGATTTGGATTCCTCAGACATAATGGTGATTAATGGATACCGGTCTTCGCGTTGGGATTGCGTTGGACGCCGACGGTCTTGCGCGGCCCCTTCCGCGTCCGGGCATTGGTCGATGTCCGCTGGCCGCGCACGGGCAGCCCACGCATGTGGCGGATTCCGCGGTAGCACTTGATCGACTGCAGCCGTTTGAGGTTCATGCCGATCTCGCGGCGGAGATCGCCCTCGATCACATATTTCCCCTCCTGGATCGAGTGCACAATCTGCGACAGTTGCTGCTCGGTCAGCTCCTTGGCCCGAACGGACGGGTCGATGTTCGCCCGCTGCAGGATGACCTTTGCATTGGATGGGCCAATGCCATACACGTACCGCAGGGAAACGTCGATGCGTTTCTCCCCGGGAATATCCACGCCTAAAATTCGAGGCATAATCGATTCTCCAGCTTCAGCCTTGACGCTGTTTATGGCGCGCGTTGGTGCAGATCACCCGGATCACACCCTTGCGCTTGATCACTTTGCAATGCTCGCACAATCTTCGAACTGACGCTCGCACTTTCATAGTTCCCGTTCCTCTGCCGCCGTTTCAATCCGCCCCCGCGACAGGTCGCAGGGCGACAGCCGGACCACGACCCGGCTGCCCGGCATCCAGCCGGTCTGCGCGGCCGCCCGCTGCCCGCGCGCGACCAACCGGTGCCCGTTGGCCAGCTCCACCCGAAACCGGCCTCGTGGCATCGCCTCGATCACCGTTGCGGATGCCCGGAAAGCATCTTCGCGCTGCATGTCAAAATCTCCGGCTCCCCGTCAGTGACCAAAACCGTATGCTCGAAATGGGCGGACGCCTGCCGATCCTGGGTCACCACCGTCCATCGGTCGCTCAGAATCTTGACGGCGGGCCCGCCCGCGTTGACCATCGGCTCGATGGCGATGGTCATGCCCGCCCGCAGCCGGGGCGATGGCTTGCCATCGACATAGTTAGGCACCTGAGGCGCCTCGTGCATCGATCGCCCGACCCCGTGCCCCACAAACTCGCGCACGACGCTGAACCCATTCCCTTCGACAAAGGTCTGAACCGCGCGCGAGATATCCGCCACCCGGTTCCCAGCCACGGCCTGGGCGATGCCCTCGTGCAGCGCCTGTTCGGTCACGTCGATCAGGCGCTGAGCTCGCAGATCGCACCCGCCCACCGGAACCGTGCAGGCCGTATCGCCGATGAACTCGTGGTAGACCACGCCGACATCCAGGCTCGCGATATCTCCGTACTCGAGCCGCCGGTCTCCCGCGATCCCGTGCACCACCTCTTCGTTCACGGATATGCACATGTGGCACGGATAGCCCTGGTAATTCAGAAATGCGCTCCGCGCCCCGTAGTTCTTGATCCGCGCCGCCGCGAACTCGTCAATCGCTCGGGTGGTGATCCCCGGAACGACGGCAGCCGCCACGTCGTGCAACACCGCCGCCGCCACTGCGCCGGCGGCGCGCATCGCGTCGATCTCGCGACCGTTTTTGAGAATGATCATGGCCTATTTACCAGCACCATCACCGATCCCGCGCCGCTTGCCGGTAAAATGCAGCATAACACAATCCGAACGACCCTACAACTCCGATGCATACGGTCCATCCGCCATCTTAGAACCGGCCCCGGAGCCGGCCTTTCTTCAAGAATCCGTCGTAGTGCCGCATGAGCAGGAACGTCTCGACCTGTCGCATGGTGTCCAGCAGCACGCCCACCAGAATCAGGATGCTTGTGCCGCCGAAAAACGAGGCGACGTAATACGGAACCTGCATCGAGGAGTTCATCAGGATCGGGATGACGGCGATCACGGTCAGAAAGATCGCGCCCGCCAGCGTGATCCGGCTCATGGCGTGGTGCAAGAACGCGCTGGTCGCCTGCCCCGGCCGCACCCCCGGTATATACCCGCCATGCTTCTTCAAATCGTCCGAGATCTGCAGCTCGTTGAACTGCGTCGCCACCCAGAAATAGGAGAAAAACAGGATCATGGCCCCGTACAGGATCAGGTAGAACGGATCCCCCTCGCGAAACCGCCCGGCGATGCCCAGAAAGAGCGGCAGATCGTATTTCTGGCCGAGCACGGTGAGGATCTTGTCCGGGAACATGAGGATCGCCTGGGCGAAAATGATGGGCATGACGCCCGAGTAATTGACCCGCAGGGGCATGTAGGAGCTCATCCCGGGATAGGATCTCCGGCCGACCGTGCGCGCGGCGTATTGGACTGGGATCTTGCGCTGGGCCTGCGTCACCGCGATGACTCCAGCCACCACCACCACCAGAAGGATCATCAGGGTGATGCCGTGGAAGACGTTGAACTTGGTATCCTGCAGGAACATGTCGCGCAGCGCCTGAACTGCCTGGGGCAACCGAGCCAGAATGCCGATGGTGATCACGAGCGAGACCCCGTTTCCGATCCCCCGCTCCGTGATCTGCTCGCCCAGCCACATCAGCAACATGGTGCCGGTGGTCAGGATCAAAGTGGTCTGCAGCCGATACCACCAGATGGGCTCGATCAGCACCAGCTTGCGCTCGAAGCTCCCGCCAAACAGCTTCTCGGGATTCTCCCAGCCGATCGCCATCACCAACCCCTGCCCCAGGCAAAGCACCACCGTCAGATACCGGCCGTACTGGATGATCTTGGGGCGCCCGCCTTCCTCCCGCGCCATCTTGCTCAGCGACGGCACCACAGCCGTCAGCAATTGCAGGATGATCGTCGCGCTGATATACGGCATGATCCCCAGGGCCGCAATCGCGCATCGCTCCATCGCCCCGCCCGTGAACAGGCTGTACATCCCCAACAGCGAGGATCCCGACTTGCTGGCCTGCTGCTCGAAGAACTCCCGCAGCGCGCTCCCATCCAGGCCCGGAATGGGCACAATAGCCGCCAGCCGGCAGATGGCCAGCAAGAGCAGGGTGAATAGGATGCGCGATTTGAGCTCCGGAATCTTGAAGCAGTTCGCAAAGGTGTTGGCTATGCTCGCAAGCATGGGATTCTATCCGTTGGTGTCAAACCGCCGCGGGCATGCCCCGCCGTCTTGGTTCGCTGGCGCTCTTCGATTCACGAATCATGAGGGAGAACCTCCGGAAGAGGCCGCCCCGCCCGCCACCTCGCACGTGCCGCCCGCCTTCTCGATGGCGGCGCGCGCCGTGGCGCTGAACGCCTGCGCCTTCACTGTCAACTTCTTGCTCAGCTCGCCCCCGCCCAGGATCTTGACCCCGTCCGCCCGGCCGTTAGCCAAGCCCCGCTTCCGCAGCAGGGCCTCGTCGACCACAGCCCCGTCTTCGAACGCATTCAAAGCCTCCAGATTGACCGGCACATAGACGGTCTTGAAGCGGGCGTGGTTGAAGCCCCGCTTCGGGATCCGCCGGATCAGCGGCATCTGCCCGCCTTCGAACCCAATTCGGATGGAGGAGCCGGACCGTGCAGTCTGGCCCTTGCCTCCCCGGCCGCTGGTCTTGCCGTGTCCGCTGGATTCGCCCTGTCCCAGCCGTTTCGTCGGATGCTTCGATCCCGGCCTCGGTTTCAGATCGTGAAGGCGCATAATGTCAAATGGCTTTCTCGGGTGTTGTGGTTTCCGGGCTTGCGCTCGCGCCCGCCCCTGGCCCTGGCACAGGCAAACCGCGGGATCGGAAGATGTCGGCCCGCAATCGCAGCCGGCCCAGGGCCGTCAGCGTTGCCTTGGCGACGTTCGCCGCGTTGTTCGACCCAAGCGATTTGCTCAGAAGATCCTTGATCCCCGCCGACTCGGCCACGGCTCGGACGGTTTTCCCGGCGATGATGCCGGTGCCGGGCGATGCGGGCCGCAGCAGGACCCGCGCCCCGCCATAGTTGCAGCAGATCTCGTGCGGGATGGTCTTGTCCTGGAGCGCGACGCGGGCCATGCGGTGCTTGGCGATCTCGCCGCCTTTGCGGATGGCATCGGCCACCTCGCCCGCCTTGCCCAAACCCAATCCCACCCGCCCGTTGCGGTCTCCCGCGACGACCAGGGCGCTGAAGCTGAATCGCCTGCCACCCTTGACCACCTTGGCGGAGCGATTGATGAAAATCACTTTCTCGGACAGCTCGACCTCCCCTTTGCCGCCCAAGCCGCCATCCGCGCCGTCCGACGCCCCGCGCCCGCGGCGCGGACCGCGTCCGCCACCGCGGAACCGACCCCCGCCCGTGTTGCTTTTGATATCCGTCGCCACAATATTTCTCCTGATGGATAGATTAGAACTTCAATCCGGCTTCGCGCGCCGCCTCCCCGAGAGCGCGGACCTTGCCATGGTAGGGCGCCCCGCTCCGGTCGAACACGACCTCGCTGATCCCTTTGCTTTTGGCCGCCTCGGCCGCCAGCGCGCCCAGCGCCTTGGCCCCCTTGACGTTGGCCGTCCAGCGCTCGGTCTCGGCCGCCGCTTTCCCTCTCCGCGTCGAGGCCGACGCCAGGGTCACTCCCGCCGCATCGTCGATGAACTGCACGTAGATGTTCTGGTTCGTGAACCGCACGGCCATCCGCGGCCGCTGCGCGGTCCCCTGGACCTTCCGTCGAATCCGGTATCGCCGCAGTTTCAACAGCCGGCGTTTGTCTTCGATTCTCATGGTTCTGATTGCTCCCGGGGGCGCCCTCGGAATGGGCCCGGTTATTGCTGAACGGTCTTGCCTTCCTTCCGCACGATCCGCTCGCCCGCGTAGCGGATGCCCTTGCCCTTGTATGGCTCCGGCGGATAGAACCCGCGCAGATCTGCGGCCACCTGCCCCACCACCCGCTTGTCCGGCCCCTCGATCGTGATCTTCGTATTCTCCTCGACCACCACCTTGATCTGGTCGGGAATGGGGTAGCGAATCGGATGCGAATAGCCCAGGATGAGTTGAACCTGCTTGCCATCCACCGCCGCCTTGAAGCCCACGCCGTGGATTTCGAGCTTCCTGGAAAAACCCTGGGCCACTCCATCGACCATGTTGCGCAGGAGCGCCCGGCTCAGGCCGTGCATCGCCTTCGCCTGGGATGAGTCCCCCTTGCGGGTGACGGTCAAGCTGGCGCCTTCGAGCGCGACGGCGGTCTCGGGAGGCAGCTCCCAGCTCAGATGGCCCTTGGGGCCTTGGACCTGCACCTGCCGCCCGTCAATGGCGACCTTGACCTTCGGCGGAACCGGAATGGGTAAACGGCCAATGCGTGACATGATTCGTTCCTCTACCAGACAAAACAGAGCACTTCCCCGCCCAAATTGTTCCGGGCGGCCTCGGTCCCGGTCATGATCCCCCGCGGAGTCGAGAGAATGGCGATGCCCATCCCCCCTAGCACCCGGGGGATCTCCCGGGCGCCCACGTATCGCCGCAAGCCCGGCGTGCTGATCCGGCGAATCCCCTCGATCACGCCCTTGCGCCCCTGGTATTTGAGCTTGAGCTTGAGCTTTTTGGCCTTGGCCCCTTCCACGGCGCAATCGGCGATGTAGCCCTCCTGCTTGAGGATCCGGGCCACGCCCTCCTTCAGCCGTGAATGGGGACACTCGGTTTCCGGCAACAGCGCCTTGCTGGCGTTGCGAATCCGCGTCAATAGATCGGCAATGGGATCGGTCATAAGCTTACCAACTCGCTTTGGTCACCCCCGGCAGCATCCCCGACATCGCCAGCTCGCGAAACATGATCCGCGATATGTTGAACTTGCGCAGATACGCGTGCCGGCGGCCGCTGATTCGACACCGGTTGACCTGCCGCACCGGGCTGGAGTTCCGCGGCAGCTTCGCCAGCGCGGCATAGTCGTGCTTGGCTTTAAGCTCCGCCCTCAGCGCCGCGTATTTTTTCGCCAGCGTGCGCTTTTTCTTCTCTCGCTCGATCCAGGATTTATTGGCCATAATCAACGTCCTTCCGCGATGGGCATGCCCAGCAGCTTCAGGAGATCGTGGGCCTCCTGATTCGTCCGGGCGGTCGTGGCGATCGTGATGTCCATGCCCTGCACCCGCTTGACCTTGTCCATGTCGATCTCGGGGAAGATGGTCTGCTCCGCCACCCCCAGGGTGTAGTTCCCCCGCCCATCGAACGAGCGCGGCGACACCCCGCGAAAATCGCGGATCCGCGGCAGCGCGGCCGCCACCAGGCGATCCAGAAATTCGTACATCACATCCCGCCGCAAGGTCACGTGGCACCCGATCACCTGACCTCGACGCAGCTTGAAATTGGCGATGCTCTTGCGCGAGCGGTTCAACACCGGCTTCCGCCCCGTAATGGTCCCGAGATCCCGCACCGCGTCATCGATCGCCGTCTTCTCCAGCGAGGCGCTCACTCCCATGTTGATCACGATCTTCTCCAACCGCGGCACCTCATGGGGATTCCGATACTTCCACTTCTCCATCAGCGCCGGGCGCACCGATTCGACATACTTGCGATAAAGTCGCGCTTTCATATTGAGAACGGTCAGGACTGAGCGGGCGCCGCCGAGGCCGACCGGCGCGCGGCGCGCGCCTCGTGCCGGCTGGCCAGCATGACGTTGGACAGGTGGATCGTCCCCTCCCGCGTGGCGATCTTCCCCTGGGGATGCTCCTGGCTCTTGCGGAGGTGCTTCTTGATCATCTTCACCCCTTCGACGATTACGCGCTGCTTGTCGCGGAGGACATGCAGCACCTTGCCGCGCTTGCCTCGCTCGGTGCCGCTGATCACCACCACCTCGTCGCCGCGCTTGACATGGAACTTGGGCATAAGCCTATAACACCTCCGGAGCCAAAGAGACGATCTTGATGAACTTCAAATCCCGGAGCTCCCGCGCCACGGGCCCAAAAATGCGGGTCCCCACCGGATTATTCTCCTTATCGATGATCACGATCGCGTTCGAGTCGAACCGCAGGATCGATCCGTCCCGGCGGTGAATGGGCTGCCGCGTTCGGACCACCACAGCGTTGACGACCTCTCCTTTCTTGACAGTCCCGTCCGGCGAGGCCTCCTTGATATGCGCCTTGATCACGTCTCCGATCCGGGCATACCGCTGGTTCCGGCCGAGCACACCGATGGCCGCCGCGCGGCGCGCCCCGGTGTTGTCGGCCACATCCAAGATGGATCGTATTTGCAGCATATCGTTCTCCCCTGGCTAAGCCGCCGCCGGCTCGATGCGCCGGCCGATGACCTCGACCAGCCGCCACCGCTTGGTCTTGGACACGGGACGGGTCTCTTCAATGCGAACCCGGTCGCCCACATGGGCCGCCCCTTTCTCGTCGTGCACGTAGAGCTTCCCGTAGGCGGTCACCAC
This sequence comes from uncultured Verrucomicrobiota bacterium, assembly GCA_964458325.1. GTDB lineage: Bacteria > Verrucomicrobiota > Verrucomicrobiia > Limisphaerales > UBA1319 > JAGMXM01. The sequence continues at coordinate 41,850 of CAYWIM010000020.1, read as the reverse complement.
CTTGCGGAACTTCGGATGCGGATACCGCCGCTCCACCCGCACCACGATGGTCTTGGTCATCCGGTTGGCAATCACCTCGCCCTCGCGCTGTTTGCGCTGGGCCCGCTGAATGGTCGCGCTGGTCGTCATAGCTAGGCAATCGCGGCCTGGCGCCGCCGCTGGCTGATTAAGGTCTCCACCCGCGCGATGTCGCGCCGCAGGGTGCGCAGCTTGGCCGGCTTCTCCAGTTGGCTGCTCGCCTGCTGCAAACGCAGGTTGAACAGCTCCTGCCGCAAATCGCGGCTCCGCGCCAGCAGCTCCGTCAAAGTCAGATCCTTCAGTTCCGTGATTTTCATGAGCCCCTACGATTAAACCATCGCCCGATGCCGTGAGATGAACCGGGTCCGGATCGGCAGCTTGCTCGCCGCCAGGCGGAATGCCTCCCGCGCCACCACCTCCGTCACGCCGTCCACCTCGAACAGCACGTTGGCTGGGCGAATCACGGCCACCCAGGACTCGACCGGCCCCTTGCCCTTGCCCATGCGGGTCTCGAGCGGCTTTTTCGTGAACGACTTGTCGGGGAAAATCCGGATCCAAAGCTTGCCGCGGCGCTGCATGAACCGGCTGAGGGCCGTCCGGGCCGCCTCGATCTGCTTGGTGTCCATCCAGCACCGCTCCAGGGCCTGCAGACCATACTCGCCAAAGGCGACGGTCTGCCCCCGCGAAGCGATCCCCGATCGGTTGCCCCGCTGTTGTTTCCGATACTTGACTCGTTCTGGCATCAACGGCATATCCGGTCCTCCATCCCGTGGCTACTTCGCCATGACCACCCCGCCCGCGCCTGGCGCCGCCGCCGCTGGCTTCTTCTCCTGGGTGCTCTCTCCCCGGCAGACCCAGCACTTGACCCCGATCTTGCCATAGACCGTTCGCGCCTCGGCAAAACCGTAGTCGATCTGCGCTCGCAGCGTGTGCAGCGGCACCCGCCCCTGATGGTACATTTCGGTTCGGGCCAGCTCCGCACCGCCCAGCCGGCCCGCGCACCGGATCTTGATCCCCTGCGCGCCCAGATCCATCGCGAGCTGCACCGCCTTCTTCATCGCGCGCCGGAAGGAGATGCGCCGCTCCAGCTGCATCGCGACATTCTCCGCCACCAGCTGGGCATCCGTTTCCGGCGACTTCACCTCCTGAATGTCCACATAAATCTCCTTGCCGGTCATCCGCCCCAGATCTTCCTTCAGCCGGTCGATCTCCGCCCCTTTGCGCCCGATCACCACGCCGGGACGCGCGGTGAAAATGGTGATGCGGCACCGGTTGGCCGCCCGCTCGATCTGGATCTTCGGGACCGAGGCCGATTCGAGCTTCTTCTTCAGGATCTCCCGGATCTGCCAGTCCTCGACGACCAGCGGCCCAAAATCCTTCTTCTCGGAGAACCAGCGCGAGCGCCAGTCCTTGTTGACAACGATCCGAAACCCGATTGGATTGGTTTTTTGTCCCATGGCTATGCCTGGTCTGAAAGCACGATCTTGATGTGACAGGTCCGCTTCCGGATCGGCCCCGCCGATCCGCGCGCCTTTGGAGTGAACCGCTTCAGGGTCGCCCCCGTTCCCGCGACCGCCTCTTTCACCCGCAGACTCTCGGGCTTCAAATCCCGGTTGTTCTCGGCGTTGGCCAGGGCCGACTTGAGCGTCTTGGCCACCCAAAAAGCCGACTTGCGCGGGACCACCTTCAGGGCCGCCTGGGCCGCCAGCGCCGGCAGCCCCTGAATCTGCCGCGTGACCTCCCGCATCTTCTGGGCCGACATCCGCACGTTCCGCGTGATCGCTTGGACTTCCATAAGGATCCTATTTGGCTTCCGCCTTCGCCGTGTGGGCGCCGTGCTTCTTGAACGTCCGCGTCAATGCAAACTCGCCCAGCCGGTGGCCCACCATATTTTCAGTAATGAAAACCGGCAGAAAATTCTTGCCGTTGTGCACGTTGAACGTGTGGCCCACGAACGCCGGGGTGATCATCGACCGCCGCGACCATGTCTTGATGGGTTTCTTCGTGTTCGACGCATTCAGCTTCAGGATCTTCTCCATCAGGCTGGGGTCGACGAACGGACCCTTTTTAATCGATCGTCCCATAGGCTTACTTCAGTTTCATTGGACGCCCGTTCCGCCGCGTGACGATGAAACGGTTCGAGTATTTTTTCCGCTTTCGGGTCTTCAACCCCTTGGTGATGACTCCCCAAGGCGTCACCGGATGGCCTCCGCCGGAGGTCTTGCCCGCTCCGCCCCCCATCGGGTGGTCCACCGGGTTCTTCGCCACGCCGCGCGACAACGGCCGCATCGCGCGATGCCGCCCTCGGCCCGCCTTGCCCAACATCACTTTCTCGTGCTCCGCGTTGCCCACTTGGCCGACCGTCGCGTAGCACTCCTCGTTCAGCTTCCGAATCTCCCCGGAGGGCAGCCGAACCACGGCATACCCCTGATCGCGCGACATCAGGCTCGCCGACCCGCCCGCCGCCCGAACCATCTGGCCCCCGCGCCCCGGCTTCATCTCGAGGTTGTGAATCGGCATCCCCACCGGAATCGACCGCAGCGGCAGGCAGTTCCCCGGCTCGGCGGCCGCCTTCGGCCCGCTCACCACCGTCATCCCTGGCTTCAATCCGTCGGGAGCCAGTATGTACCGCTTCTCCCCATCCCCGTATTGCACCAGCGCCAGACGCGATGTCCGGATCGGATCATATTCGATGGCCACCACCTTCGCTGGCATCCCATGGCGCTCGCGCCGGAAATCCACCAGGCGGACCTTCTGCTTGTGCCCGCCGCCGATGCCCCGCGCCGTGACCCGGCCATAACAATTCCGGCCGCCGGTCCGCTTCCGAGTCGCGACCAACCGCTTCTCCGGACGGGTCTTTGTGATCTCATCGAACGACGCCACCGTCATGTAGCGCGTCGAGGGAGTTAATGGACGAAACGTCTTGACTGGCATAGCTCAATCCCTTTTCACGTCAGGCTGATCTTGTCGCCGGCCTTCAAGGTCACGATCGCCTTTTTCCAGTCCGAGGTGAACCCGGCGTGCTTGGTGTTCTTGCGTCGGGCCTTGCCGCCCACATGCATCGTGTTGACCCGCAGGACCTTGACCTTGAACAGCTCCTGCACTGCGCGGCGGATCTGCAGCTTGGTGGCCCGGCGATCGGCCACCACCGTGTAGGCGTTGCCCTTCTCGGCCTGAATCGTCCCCTTCTCGGTCAGCCGCACGGTCTTGATGATATCGAACGAATTCATGGCCCCTATTCCTTCGTCAGCCGCTGTTCCACCCGATCCCAGGCGCTTTGGGTGAAGATCAGCTTGTTGTAACGCAATACCTGATACGTGTTCAAATCGTCTCCCGTCGTCACTTCCACATCGGACAGATTGCGCGCCGCCAGCCGCAGGTTCGGATCGATCGACTTCACTACGATCAACGCCTTTTTCGCCGCCTCGAACGACTTCAGAAACCCCGCGAACCCCTTGGTCTTGGGCGTCTCCAGCTTGAGATCATCCACCAGGATGACGGCCGATTCCTTCAAGCGTGCGCTCAGGGCCTTGCGCAAGGCCAGCTGCCGGGTCGATCGCGAGAGCCGCTGGCGATAGTCGCGGGGCTTCGGCCCGAATACAACTCCGCCTCCCCTCCAGAGCGGCGAGGCGAACGAGCCCGCCCGCGCGCGGCCGGTGCCCTTCTGGCGCCACGGTTTCTTGCCCGTCCCCGCCACATCGCCCATGGTCTTGGTGCAGGCCGTGCCGCTCCGCTGCGCGGCCATGTGGGCCACGACCGTCTGATGCACCGCCTGGGTCCCGCGCCCATCCTCGATCACCGCAAAACGAACCTCTCGTTCGCCCTGCGGCTGGCCCTGCCCGTTTCGAATGGTCAGCTTCATGTTGATCCAAATTATTTCGTTTCCGGCGCAGCAACCCGGAACCCCTTCTTGGCTTCCCGGATGATGACGTAGTCGCCCTTGGCCCCCGGAATGGCGCCCCGGATCAGCAGCACCTGCTCGGCCTCCCGCACCTGCACCACCTGAAGGTTCTGGACCGTGCGCCGCACCTGGCCCATGTGCCCGGGCATCTTCATGCCGCGCATGACCGTGCCCGGGAACAGGCGGTTGCCGATCGCACCCGAACGGCGGTGCCAGCCCTTCGCCCCGTGCGTGAGGTCGCCCCCGCGAAAATGATGCCGCTTCACCACGCCCTCGAACCCCCGCCCCTTGGTGATCCCGATCGCATCCACGAAGTCCCCGGGGCGAAAGACGGTCACCCCCACCACGTCTCCCGGCTTGACCTCGATCGAGAAATCGCGGAACTCGCGCACCCGCTTGACCGGGCTGGAACGGTGCTTGGCCAGGTGGCCCCGCACGGCCCGCGTGAGCCGATGCTCCTTCTGGTCCTCAAACCCGAGCTGCACCGCGCGGTAGCCGTCCCGCTCGACCGTCTTGCACTGGATGACGCGGTTCGGACCCGCTTGCACGACGGTCACCGGCACTACGTTGCCCGCCGCGTCAAACACGCGGGTCTGGCCCATTTTTTTGCCCAGCAAACCGATCATAGGTTCAGATCTTAATGGTGATGTCAACCCCCGCCGGCAGGTTGAGCTTCTTCAATTCGTCCACCGTCTTGGCCGTGGGATCGAGGATGTCGATCAGCCGCTTGTGCGTCCGCTGCTCGAATGTCTCCTGCGACTTCTTGTCCGCATGAGGCGAACGCTGAACGGTAAACCGCTCGAGGCGGGTAGGCAACGGTATCGGGCCCGCCACTTGGGCGCCGGTCCGCTTCACGGTCTCCACAATCTCGTGCGCCGACTGGTCAATGACCCGATGGTCGAAAGCCTTTAATCGAATCCTTATGCGTTGTCCAGCCATAATCTCATCCGTGATGTTTTTGTTTCCCCATCCATCCTATCGGGCCTCGCCTCCGGATTGATCCAGGACCTTCGCCAGGACGCTCGCCGGCACCGGCTCGAAATACGCGGGCTCCATCGAATACGCCGCCCGGCCCTTGGACAAGGACCGGATCGCCGTGGCGTACCCGAACAGCTCCGACAGCGGCACGTCGGCGTTGAGCACGACCGCCTGGCCCCGCATCTCGATCCCGTGCACCCGGGCTCGCCGCCGGCTCAAGTCGCCCAGCAAATCCCCCTGATACTCGCCAGGCGTCGACACCTCCACCTTCATGATCGGCTCCAGAAGCACCGCCTGCGCCCGCCGCACCGCATCCTTGAACGCGAAGATCCCCGCCATCTTGAACGCCAGCTCGCTCGAGTCCACTTCGTGGTAGGATCCGTCCAGAATTTGCACCTTGACATCCACCATCGAATATCCTGCCAGCACGCCGCCCGCCAATGCCTCGTTGACGCCGTCGATCGCCGCCGGTATGTACTCCTTCGGGATCGATCCCCCCACGATCTTGTTCTCGATCACCAGCCCCTGCCCGCGCCCGTTGGGCTCGATCCGCAGGCAGACGTGGCCGTATTGCCCGCGCCCCCCCGTCTGCCGGATGAACTTCCCCTCCCCATCCGCCGGCTGCGTCACGGTCTCCCGATACGCGATCTGGGGCGCCCCGGCGTGCGCCTCGACCTTGAACTCCCGAAACAGCCGGTCGCGGATGATCTCGAGGTGCAGCTCGCCCATCCCCGCGATGATCATCTGGCCGGTCTCCTCGTGGGTGAAGCACCGGAACGTGGGATCCTCTTCCGCCAGGCGCTGCATGCCGACGCTCAGCCGCTGCTGGTCCAGATGCGTCTTGGGCTCGACCGCCATCGAGATCACCGGCTCCGGGAACGTGGGCGGCTCGAGGAGGACCGGGGTGTCCTCGTCGCACAGGGTGTCGCCCGTGGTGATGTTGCGCAGCCCCACCAGCGCGGCGATGTCCCCTGCCTGGACGCTGTCCACGTCGATCCTCTTGTCGGCATGGATCATCAGCACCCGGCTGACTCGCTCCCGCCGCTTCGTCCGCGGGTTAAAGATGAAATCGCCCTTGTTGAGCCGGCCTCGATACACCCGGAAGAACACCAGCTTGCCCACGAAGGGATCGCTCCAGAGCTTGAACGCCAGCGAGCAGAACGGCGCGTCCTCGACGGCCGGCACCTCGACGGAGCGGCTGGGGTCGGCCGGATCCTGGCCCATGGCCGACGGAACATCGAGCGGCGACGGCAGGTAATCCACAATGGCGTCCACCAGCGGCTGCACGCCCCGCTTGCGAAACGCCGAGCCGCACAGCACCGGCACCAGCTCGATCCGGCAGGTCAGCCGGCGGATGGCCCGCTTGAGCACCCCCGCCTCGACCGGCCGGTCCTCGATCACCAGCTCAGCCACTTCGTCGTCCTTGTCCGCCACCGCATGGACCAGCTCCTCCCGAGCGTGCCGGGCCTCCGCGGCCAGCTCGGCCGGCACTTCGGCCACCTCGTAGCGCACCCCCATCTCGTCGCTCGGGTCGTACTGGATGGCCCGCATGTTGACCAGGTCGATGATCCCCGCAAACCGGTCCTCTGCCCCGATCGGCAGCACCACTGGATACGCATACGCGCCCAGCTTCCGCCGCATCTCGGCCACCGCGTTGGCAAAATTGGCTCCCACCCGGTCCATCTTGTTGACAAAGGCAATGCGCGGGACGTTGTATTTGGTGGCTTGCCGCCAGACGGTCTCCGACTGCGGCTGCACCCCCGCCACCCCGCAAAAAACTGCCACCGCGCCGTCCAGCACCCGCATCGAACGCTCGACCTCGGCCGTGAAATCCACGTGGCCCGGCGTGTCGATGATGTTGATCCGATGCGGCACGCCCGCAAACAGCTTGGCCAGCGGCTCCTCGCGCTGGGTCCAGTGGCACGTGATGGCGGCCGAGGTGATCGTGATCCCCCGCTCCCGCTCCTGCTCCATCCAGTCGGTCACCGTGTTCCCGTCATCCACATCCCCCATCCGATGGATCAGCCCCGTGTAAAACAGGATCCGCTCGGTGGTGGTGGTCTTGCCCGCGTCGATGTGCGCAGCGATGCCGATGTTGCGCACACACTCCATCGGATAGGAGCGGCAGCTCCCGTTCGCGTTTTCTTTTTGGTCAAGCACCATTTCCATGCAGCGGGACAAAAACGCGCCCCGCTCGACTTCGGCCGCGGGGCGCTGCTCAGTTGAAATTCTACCAGCGGAAATGGGCGAACGCCTTGTTCGCCTGGGCCATCTTATGGACCTCATCCCTCTTTCGGATGGCATTGCCGTGACCCTGCGAGGCCTCCAGGATCTCCGCCGCCAGCGCCTCGCGCATGGGCATCCCTTTGCGCGAGTCCGCCAGTTTCACCAGCCATCGGATCGCCAGCGACAACTGGCGTTCGGCGGTGACTTCGAGCGGCACCTGATAGGTGGCGCCGCCGACCCGCCGCGCCTTCACCTCGAGCCGCGGCTTCGCGTTGTCGACCGCCCGCTGAAACACTTCCAGAGGATCCGCCCCCGGCGTCTTGGCGGCGATCGAGTCCAAGGCGCCATACACGATCCGCTGCGCCATGCTCTTCTGTCCCCACTGCATCACCGTGTTCACCAACCGGGTGATCAGCGCGCTATGATACTTGGCATCCTCCGGCAGAGGACGCTTGACTGCTCGACGACGACGCGACATAGGAAAAATTAGCTGGCGGCGGGCTTGGTGGTTTTCGGCCGCTTCACGCCATATTTCGAGCGGCTGACGCGGCGTTTCTCGACTCCGGTGGCATCGAGCGTGCCGCGAACAATGTGATATCGAACGCCCGGCAGGTCTTTCACACGCCCGCCGCGCACCATGACGATCGAGTGCTCCTGCAGGCTGTGCCCCTCGTCCGGAATGTAGGCGATCACTTCGTGCCCGTTCGACAGCCGGACCTTCGCCACCTTCCGCATCGCGGAGTTCGGCTTCTTGGGCGTGCGCGTCATCACCTGCAAACAGACTCCCCGGCGAAACGGCGACCCTTCCAGGGCCGGCGCCTTGGACTTGAACCGCAGCTTGCGGCGTCCCTTTCGGACAAGTTGATTGATCGTTGGCATTCCGTTGCTCTTATTCGTGCGCACCCTCTCCCGTTTCCACGGGAAATGGAGTGCGGATCATACCAAAGGCATTTTTCGGTGCAACTACTATTTCGATTTTTTTAGCTCGGCGGCGCGGTCTCCGGCTCGTCTCCTTGCGCCAGCCGGCTCAGATCCATCGCCTCCGCCACCTCGTTCTCCGGCGGCAGCTCCACCAGCGGCTTCAACCGCAGCCGCCGATGCAGATGAAATCCCGTGCCCGCCGGGATGATGTGGCCCATGATGACGTTTTCCTTGAACCCGCGCAGCCGGTCGATTCGGCCCATGGTGGCCGCATCCGTCAGCACCCGCGTGGTGTCCTGGAACGACGCCGCGCTCAGGAAGCTCTCCGTCTCGAGCGAGGCCTTCGTGATCCCCAGCAGCACCGGCTGCGCCTCCGCCGGCTTGCCCCCCATCTGCTCCACCCGCTGGTTCTCGTTCTCGAACAGGATCTTGTCCACCTGCTCGCCCCACAGGAAGCTCGTATCCCCTGGCTCGGTGATCCGCACCTTGCGCAGCATCTGCCGCACGATGATCTCGATGTGCTTGTCGTTGATCGTCACCCCCTGCAGCCGGTAAACCTCCTGCACCTCGTTGACCAGGTGCTCCTGCAGCTCCTGCGGGCCGCACACGTCCAGAATCTCATGCGGCACCACCGGCCCCTCGGTCAGCTGCTGCCCTTTCTTGACAAAATCGCCCTTGAAAACAATGACGTGCTTGCCAATCGGCACCAGGTGCTCCTCCTCGACACCCGTCTTCGGGTCCTTGATCAGGATGCAGCGCCGGCCGCGCACGGTCGGCCCGAAATCCACCATCCCGTCGATCTTCGATATCTCGGCGGCGTCCTTGGGCCGCCGGGCCTCGAACAGCTCTGCCACCCGGGGCAGACCGCCGGTGATGTCCTTCGTCTTGGAGGTCTTCCGCGGCGTCTTCGCCATCAGCGTCCCCGCCACGATCCGCTGCCCCTCGTCGACCACAATGTGCGCCCCGGACGGGATCGCATAGCTGGCCTGGACTTCCTTCCGGTCGCTGAGCAGCAGGATCTGCGGATGCAGGTCCTCCTTGTGTTCGATGACCACCATCGCCTCCTGGCCGGTCGTCTCGTCCACCTCCTGCTTCATCGTGACCCCCTCGATGATGTCCTGGAACTGCACCACCCCCGCCTTTTCGGACAGGATCGGCACATTGTATGGATCCCACTGCACGAAGGTATCGCCGCGCTTGACGCGGCTGCCATTCGGCGCCGAAATCACCGCTCCGATCACCACGGTGTGGGTCTCCAGCTCGCGCCCGTCGTCGCCCACCAAAGAGACGGATCCGTTCTTGTTCAGGACGATATGGTTGCCGTCCTCCAGCTGGACCAGGCGCAGGTCGTTGTAATGGACGATGCCATCCTGCTTGGCCTTGATCTGCGGCTGCTTGAACACCTGGGACGCCGTGCCGCCGATGTGGAAGGTCCGCATGGTCAGCTGCGTGCCCGGCTCGCCGATTGATTGCGCGGCGATGATCCCGACCGCCTCCCCGAGCTTGACCAGCTCGCCGGTCGCCAGGTTCCGCCCGTAGCAGTTGATGCAGACGCCGTGCTTGCACTCGCACGTCAGCACGGACCGGATCTTGACGCGCTCGACGCCGGCGTCCTCGACGATCCTGGACTTCGTCTCATCGATGAACTCGTTCGCCTTCACCAGGCTCACGCCCGCGTCCCGCGGATGCATGACGTCGTCGCACGAGAAGCGCCCGACGATCCGCTCGCTCAGCTTGACCACTTCGTCCTCGCCTTCGAAGATCGCCTGCACCCAGACGCCGTTGGACGTGCCACAATCATCCTCCTGCACGATCACGTCCTGGGCCACATCCACCAGCTTGCGCGTCATGTAGCCCGAATCCGCCGTCTTGAGCGCCGTGTCCGCCAGCCCCTTCCGCGCCCCGTGCGTCGAGATGAAATACTCGAGCACGGTCAGGCCCTCGCGGAAATTGGAGAGAATCGGCTTCTCGATGATATCGCCGGAAGGCTTGGCCATCAGGCCGCGAACCCCCGCGAGCTGCCGCACCTGCTGCCGGTTGCCCCGGGCCCCGGAATCGACCATCAGCCACAGCGGGTTGTACTCGGCTTTGCCCTGGTTCTGCTCGAGGGTGCGCAGCATCACGTTGGAGATCTGGTCGGTGCAGTTGGTCCAGATGTCGACCACCTTGTTGTAGCGCTCGCCGGGGGTGATGATGCCCTTGCGGTATTGCTTTTCGACCTCGTTGATCAGCTTCTGGGCCGACTCGATCTCGGAACCCTTCTCGCGCGGGATGATCATGTCGTCGATCCCGATCGAGACCCCGGCCCGGGTCGCCTCGCTGAATCCCATCTCCTTGAGCTTGTCCAGCGCCTGCACCGTCCGCTCGTGGCCGCAAAGCTTGTAGCAGTTCCAGATCAGATCCCCCAGCTGCCCCTTGCCCATCTGCTTGTTCGGAAACCCCAGCTCCGGCGGCCAGATCTCGCTGAAGATCACCCGTCCGACCGTCGTCTCGATCGCCCGGCTCCGCGCGTCCCCGTAGACCGTCTTGCGACCGAGATCCGGATTGGCCATTTGGATGCGCTCGTGCGTCCGCACTGCGCCGTCCATCTGGGCGAAAATCACCTCGCTCTTGGATCCGAACAGCTTGAGCCGCCGCTTGCTCCCGCCGGCCTGCTCGCGCGGATTCGCCGTCAGATAGTAGCAGCCCAGCGTGATGTCCTGGGTCGGCGTCATGATCGGCCGCCCGCTCGATGGGCTGAAGATGTTCAGCGCCGCCATCATCAGCAGCCGGGCCTCCATTTGCGCCTCGACCGACAGCGGCACGTGCACCGCCATCTGGTCGCCGTCGAAATCCGCGTTATACGCGGTGCAGACCAGGGGATGAATCCGGATCGCCTCGCCCTCGATCAGGACCGGCTCGAAGGCCTGGATCGACAGCCGATGCAGCGTCGGCGCCCGGTTCAGCATGACCGGATGCCCCTTGGTCACCTCCTCGAGCACGTCCCAGACCTCGGTCGACTGCCGCTCGATCATCTTCTTGGCCGACCGCACGGTGTGGACATAGCCCAGCTCCTTGAGCCGCCGGATGATGAACGGCTCGAACAGCACCAGCGCCATCTTCTTGGGCAAACCACACTGATGCAGCTTGAGCTCGGGCCCGATCACGATCACGGACCGGCCCGAGTAGTCGACGCGCTTGCCCAGGAGGTTCTGACGGAACCGGCCGCTCTTGCCCTTGAGCATGTCGCTGAGGGACTTGAGCGGGCGGTTGCCGGCGCCGGTGACCGCCCGGCCGTGCCGGCCATTGTCCAGCAGGGCGTCCACCGCCTCCTGCAGCATCCGCTTCTCGTTGCGGATGATCACCTCGGGCGTCTTGAGCTGGAGCAGATTCTTGAGCCGGTTGTTGCGGTTGATGACCCGGCGATAAAGGTCGTTCAGGTCCGATGTGGCAAATCGTCCTCCCTCGAGCGGCACCAGCGGCCGCAGATCCGGCGGGATCACCGGCAGCACCACCTGGATCATCCATTCGGGCCGGCTCTTGGACAGGAGGAAACCCTGCAGGATCTTGATTCGCTTGGCGAGCTTCTTGCGGATCTGCTTGCTCTTGGTCTCCGTCATCGCCGCCTGCAGCTGCGTGATCTGCGCCTGCAGATCGACCCGGCTCAGGGCGTCTCGCACCGCCTCGGCCCCCATCTTGGCCACGAATCCGTCCGCTCCATAGGTCTCGCGCGCCGACCGGAAGTCGTGCTCGCTCAGCAGCTGATGCGGCTTGAGCGGGGTGGATCCCGGATCGATGACCATGTAGTCCTCGTAGTAAATCACCCGCTCGAGGTCCCGCGCCGTCATGTCCAGGATCAGGCCGATCCTCGAGGGCATGCACTTGAAGAACCAGATGTGCGACACCGGCACTGCCAGCTCGATGTGGCCCATCCGCTCGCGCCGCACCCGCGACAGAGTCACCTCGACGCCGCATCGGTCGCAGACCACCCCCCGGTGCTTGATCCGCTTGTATTTCCCGCAGGAGCACTCCCAGTCCTTGACGGGGCCGAAGATGCGCTCGCAAAACAACCCGCCTTTCTCCGGCTTGAAGGTCCGGTAGTTGATCGTCTCCGGATTCTTGACCTCCCCTTTGGACCAGGAGCGGATCGCCTCGGGCGAAGCCACGGAAATCCCGACGTAATCGACCTGGTTGACCTTGTCCAGGCCGAGCATCTCGCGCGCGTTTTCTTTGGTGCTGATCATAACGGCAAGCGGTTCATCCCCATCGTGCAGCCAGCCCTTACAGGGCGGCCAGAGCCGACGGCGTTGATGGCTGGTCGAACGGGTTCGTGTAGCTCACTTTGACGTCCAAGCCCAGAGATTGCATCTCCTTGACCAGCACGTTGAACGACTCCGGCACTCCGGCCTCCAACGCATTATCTCCTTTCACGATGCTCTCGTAAATCCGGGTGCGCCCCTGCACGTCGTCGGACTTGACCGTGAGCAGCTCCTGCAGGGTGTAGGCCGCTCCGTAGGCCTCCATCGCCCACACCTCCATCTCCCCGAAGCGCTGGCCGCCATACTGCGCTTTGCCGCCTAACGGCTGCTGCGTCACCAGCGAATACGGGCCCACCGCTCGGGCATGGATCTTGTCCGCCACCAGGTGCCCGAGCTTCATCATGTAAATGAATCCCACCACCACTTCCTGATCGAAGGGGTCCCCCGTCCGGCCGTCATACAGGCGCGTCTTCCCGTGCTCGCCCACCAGCGGCTGCTCGCCCCGCTTCTTCTGCGCCTCCATCGCCTCCTTCAAGTACTGCCGGATGTCCTTCTCCTTGATGCCGTCGAACACCGGGGTGGATATGCGCAGCCCCAGCAGCCGCGCCGCCCATCCCAGATGCGTCTCGAGCACCTGCCCCACGTTCATGCGCGAAGGCACGCCCAGCGGGTTCAACACGATGTCCACCGGAGTCCCGTCCGCCAGGAACGGCATGTCCTGCTCCGGCACGATCTTCGCCACCACCCCTTTGTTGCCATGGCGGCCCGCCATCTTGTCTCCCACCGAGAGCTTCCGCTTGGAGGCGATGTAGACCTTGACCGACTTGATGATCCCCGGATCCACGTCATCCCCCGCCTCGATCCGGTCCAGCTCCTCGTCATGCTGCATCTGCAGATCGTCGAATTTCTTCTTGTACGCCCCGATGATCTCGTTGATCTTGTTGCGAATCGGCGACGGATCGATCTCGATCCGGTCGTAGACACCCGCCAGCTTGCGCAGCAGCGTCTTGGTGATCTTCCGGTTGGCCGGAATGATGATCTCCCCCGTCTCCGAGTTGACCACGTCCAGCGGGATCTTCTCGCCCAGGAGAATGTTGCTCAGCGCCTCCGTCAGCTGCTCGCGCAACTCCTCGGTCTTCGCCTTGAACTCGTCCAGCACCTGCTTGGCCGGCTTTTTCGTGTCCTCGACCTCTCTCTCTCTGCGCTCGCTCTCCCGCTTGGCGGAGACCTTGACGTCCATGACGATTCCGTAAGTCCCCGAAGGCACCTTCAGCGAGGTATCCTTCACATCGGCAGCCTTCTCCCCGAAGATCGCCCGGAGCAGGCGCTCCTCCGGCGCCAGTTCCGTCTCGCTCTTGGGCGTGATCTTCCCCACCAGGATGTCGCCCGGCTTGACCTCCGCCCCGACCCGGATCACACCGTCCGGGCCCAGATTCGCCAGCGCCTCCTCCCCCACGTTGGGGATGTCCCGCGTGATCTCCTCCGGCCCCAGCTTCGTGTCCCGCGCCCCCACCTCGAACTCATCGACGTGAATCGAGGTGAAGACGTCATCCTTGACGATCCGCTCGCTGATCAGGATCGCGTCCTCGAAGTTGTAGCCGTTCCACGGCATGAAGGCCACCAGCACGTTGCGCCCCAGAGCCAGCTCGCCCCCGCTCGTGCAGGGCCCGTCGGCGATGATCTGCCCTTTTTTCACCCCGTCGCCGCGCCCGACCAGCACTTTCTGGTTGATGCATGTGGCCGCGTTGGACCGCATGAACTTCCGGACCGGATAGATATACAGCCCGTGGTCCGGATCCGTCTTGAGCTTGCGGCGCGACTCGGGCATCTTGCCGTCGGCGGTGACGATGATGCGGTCGGCCGAGACGGAGGCCACCTTGCCGGCTTCCTGCGCCGCGATGACCGCGCACGAATCCCGCGCCACCCGATCCTCCAGCCCTGTCGCCACGAGAGGCGGCTCCGTCACCAGCAGCGGGACCGCCTGGCGCTGCATGTTCGAACCCATCAGCGCCCGGTTCGCGTCGTCATGCTCCAGGAACGGGATCAAACCCGCGGCCACCGACACCAGCTGCTTGGGCGACACGTCCATGTAATCGACGCGGGCGGGCTCCACGTCCACGAAGTCGCCCTTGAACCGGCAGGGCACGCGCTCTGTCAGGAACCGCCCCTTGTCGTCGATCGGCGCGTTGGCCTGCGCGATCATAAAAGGCTCCTCGCGATCCGCCGTCAGATACTCGATCTGCTGCGTGACCTTGCCCTTCTCGACTTTCCGATAGGGGGTCTCGATGAACCCGAAATCGTTCACCCGCGCAAAGGTGGCCAGGGACGCGATGAGCCCGATGTTCGGCCCTTCGGGGGTCTCGATCGGGCAGATCCGCCCGTAGTGCGACGGGTGGACGTCCCGCACCTCGAATCCGGCCCGATCGCGCGACAGCCCGCCCGGCCCCAGAGCGGATAGCCGCCGCTTGTGCGTCAGCTCCGCCAACGGATTGATCTGATCCATGAACTGCGAAAGCTGGCTCCGGCCGAAGAAGTCCCGGATGACCGCCGACAACGCCTTTGGATTGATGAGCTTCTGCGGCGTCATCGAGTCCAATCCCTGGTCGAACAGCGTCATCCGTTCCTTGACCAGCCGCTCGGTGCGGGCCAGGCCCACGCGGCATTGGTTGGCCAGCAGCTCCCCCACGGTTCGCACCCGGCGGCTTCCCAGGTGGTCGATGTCGTCGAGGCTCCCCTCCCCTTTCTTGAGCCGCAGCAGGTATTTCGTCGCCGCCACCAGGTCTTCCTTGGTCAGCACGCGGGTGGTTTCGTGGATCTTCAGCCCGAGCTTCTGGTTGATCTTGTATCGCCCCACCCGCCCCAGATCATACCTCTTGGGATCGAAGAAGAGCCGCTTGATCAACGCCCGCGCGTTGGCCGCCGTCGGCGGATCCCCCGGCCGGAGCCGGCGGTAGATGTCCTTGAGCGCCTCCTCCTCGTTCTTCGTCGGATCCTTCTTCAGACACTTGATGACGATCCCGTCGTCGGATGCCGTGTCGACCAGGCGGATCCGCGTGATGCCCAGCTCGGCGATCTGCCGCAGCGCCACCTTCGACAGCGGCTCGAAGGCCCGCGCCACTGGCATGTTCTTGCTCGGATCCACCGCATCCTCGATCAGGACCTTGTTCTGCAGGTTCTCCAGCGACTCCGCCTGCTTGATCGTCATCTCCTCGATCTCGTAAAAGAGCTTGAGGATGTCCGCGTCCGAGCTGGAACCAAGCGCACGGAAGAACGTTGTCGTCAGAAACTTCCGCCGCCGCTTCTTGCGGTCCAGGTACACGTAGAGCAGATCGCTGGTGTCGAACTGGGCCTCATACCATGAGCCCCGGTCGGGGATGATCCGGAACGAATGCAGAATCTTGCCGTTGGGATGCTGCGTGGCCTCGAAGGCCAAGCCGGGCGAGCGATGGAGCTGGCTGACGATCACCCGCTCGGCCCCGTTGATGACAAACGTCCCCTGGGGCGTCATGAGCGGCAGCTCCCCCATGAACACCTTCTCCTCTTTGGTCCCCGTCTCGTCCTTGAGCTGGAACGTCACGTGCAGCGGCGCACCGTAGGTCAATCCCTCCCGCAAACACTCGAGCCATTCGCTCTTGGGCTCCCCAATCTCGTAGCTGTGAAAGTCCAGCACCACCTTCCCGTCGTAGCTCTCGATCGGAAACACCTCGGTGAACACCGCCTGCAGGCCGGCGTTCTTCCGCCGCGAGGGCGGCGCATCCGACTGCAAAAACTCCCGATAGGAGTTGATCTGCAGCTCGATCAGGTTCGGCGGGGCCAGAACTTCTTTGATCTTGCCAAAATTGATCCGTTCCGATGCGCGTGCTGGCATGTTCTTGTCCGCGGTTGCTGCCGGAGATTCACTGCCCGGCGACGATTGACGACTCCCCAAATACGCTGCCCGCCCGGAGTCCCGCCCTGCGCCTGGACTCCGCCCGGGCTTGCCATGGCCGCTCCCCGCCGCGCCCTTTGACCCTCATGCCCGGCCGGCGGGAGTTGCCTTCGGAAAAACCGGGCGCGGCGGATTTCCCCGCCCCGCGCCCGATGCGACATTGACTCTTACTTGAGCTCGACCTTCGCTCCGGCATCCTCGAGCTTCTTCTTGGCTGCCTCGGCATCCGCTTTGTTGGCGCCTTCCAGGATCGGCTTGGGCGCCTCTTCCACCATCTTCTTGGCCTCGGCCAGACCCAGCCCCGCCTTGATCTCGCGGACCGCCTTGATCACGGCGATTTTCTTGTCCGCGGGCGCGGACGCCAGGATCACGTCAAAAGTGGTTTTCACCTCCGCCTCGGGCGCTGCCGCGGCCGGGCCCGCCACCGCCGCCACCGCCACCGGCGCCGCCGCGGAGACTCCCCATGCCGTCTCGAGCTTCTTCACCAGCTCCGCAGCCTCGATCACGGTCAGTTTGCTCAGTTGCTCAACAATCGTTTCTAGCTCAGCCATATGCACCTTCGTTGGCGTCGCCACCCGCTCTCGCGGATGAATTAAGCCGGCACCCGGCCAGCCGACGGTTCAGTCATTGTGTTGTTTCCAGCTCCTCGGGCGATGCCCGGAACCGAAATCTATCTTCATCCGACCTTGTCCGCTCGGGCCTGCAATACCCGCGCGACCTGCTGCCCCGGCGCCCGCAAGACTTGGACCAGCCGCGTCGCTGGCGTGTTCAACAGCCCCATCAGCTGCGCCCGCAGCGTCTCCAGCGGCGGCAAATCGGCCAGCTGAACCAGCTCCGCCGCCTCCAATCGCTGCGCGTCCAAATAGCCGAACTGGATGGTCGGACGCTCAAATTCGGCCCGGAATGTCTTCAGGACCTTGGCCGCCGCGGCGATGTCCTGCCGCCCGGTGATGGCGGCCAATTGGCCCGTCAATGCCTCTCCCAGGCCGGGCAATCCCGCCTCGCGAACCGCCCGGTCGAACATCGCGTTCTTGATGACATGAATCTCCGCCCCGGCCTTCGCCAGCCTCCGGCGCAGCTCGTTGAAATGGGGCACCTTCATCCCGCGATAATCCGCGAGGATGAAGAAAGGCGAGCTCTTCAGCCGGTTTAAATACTCGCTGGCTATCAGTTGTTTTTCGGCGCGCATATCCTCTCCATTCGCTAGGGGCCGTCAGGCCGCAGCCAAGAATTCCCGCACATCCACCCGAACCGGCGGGCTCATCGTGGCCGACACCGTGCAGCTCCGGATGAAAACACCCCGCACGCTGGCCGGTCGAGCCTTGACGACCGCTCGAATCACGGATTGGGCATTCTCTAAAATCTGATCGGACGTGAAACCCACCTTGCCCACTGGGACCTGCACATTGGCGCCTTTGTCCACCTTGAACTCGACCCGGCCGGCCTTGACCTCCTTGATCGCCTTGGCGGTGTCCTCGGTCACCGTGCCGGTCTTGGGATTGGGCATCAGGCCGCGGGGGCCCAACACCTTGCCCAGCTTGCGCACCTCGCTCATCGCCTCGGGCGTGGCGATGGCCACGTCGAAGTCGGTCCATCCCTCGGTGCATTTCTTGATCAGCTCGTCGAAACCGACATGCTCGGCGCCGGCCTGCCGGGCTGCCTCGGCGGCGGGCCCCTCCTTCGCGAACACCAGGACGCGGACCGTCCTGCCCGTGCCGTGCGGCAGGGCCACCGTCCCGCGCACCATCTGGTCCGACTGGCGGGGATCCACCCCGAGGTGAAATGCCAAATCCACCGTCTCGTTGAACTTGGCCCGCGGGAACTTGCTCAGGATCTCCACGGCGGTCTTCAACGGATACTGCTTGCTCGGATCCACGAGCGTGAGCGCTTTCTTATAACGTTTGCTGGGCATGGTAGGGTTGCGGTGCCAACGAGCCGAAGCTCTCCCGCGGTTGGGGTTAATCGACGACGTCCAGGCCCATGCTCCGGGCTGTGCCGGCCACGATCCGAATCGCCATCTCCTCGTTCGTGGCGTTCAGATCCTTGGCCTTGAGCTTGACGATGTCGAGAATCTGCTTGCGCGTCACCTTGCCGACCTTCTCTTTGTTAGGGACCTTCGAGCCGGTGGCGATCCCGGCCGCCTTCTTGAGCAGGACCGCCGCCGGCGGGGACTTGGTGATGTAGGTGAAGGACTTGTCCTGGTAGACCTTGATCACGACCGGGATGATCATGCCGGCCTGATCCCGAGTGGCCGCATTGAAATCCTTGCAGAAGGCCATAATGTTCACCCCGTGCTGGCCCAGCGCGGGACCCACCGGCGGCGCCGGATTCGCCTGCCCCGCCGGTATCTGCAGTTTGATCTGTCCAACAACCTTCTTCGCCATAAAACCTGTGCTATGCTTTTTCGACCTGCCAGTACTCCAGCTCCACCGGCGTGTTCCGGCCGAATATGTTCACCGTCACTTTCAGCTTGCCGCGCTCGGGCTCGATCTCCTCGATCACCCCGCTGAAATTCAAGAACGGGCCGTCGTTGATCTTGACCGTCTCGCCCACCTCGAAATTCACCTTCGGCTTCTCGTGCTCCTCCGACTCGGATATCTGGGCCTTGATCAGCTCGATCTCCTCCGGCGCCGCCGGCGCCGGACGCTCTCCCCCCACGAAGCCAATGATCCCTTGCGTGTCCCGGATGAAATACCACGGCTTCTCGATCACCCGCTGGTTCTCGTCCAGCAGCTGCATCTGGATAAACACATAGCCCGGATACAGCTTCCGGGTGGTGACGGTCTTCTTGCCGTTGCGCACCTCGGCCACCCGCTCCATCGGGACCAGCACCTCCTCGATATACCCCTCCATCTCCTCGGCTCGGAGGCGCTTCTCGATGCTTTCTTTGACCTTCTGTTCCTGCCCGGCCAAAGTGTGCAGGACAAACCACTGGCTTTTCATGTGTCGCTCCGTCCTGCCCCGTTCTACATGATCGATCGCACGGCTAAAGTGATGAAAAAATCCACCCCCATGGTGAACAATCCCACCAGCGCGATGGTGATCACAATCACGATGGTCGAGCCCTTCAGCTCCTGCCGGGTCGGCCATGTGCACTTGCGCAGCTCTTCCCGGGTTTCCGCCACGAAAACCGCCAGGCGCTTCAGATGCCCCGCATACCACGCGTAGCCGAAGGCCACGCCCAGCACCACGATCCACACCAACAGCGAAACGATTTCTTTGTTCACTTGTCGCCTTCTGGCGGAGGGGGGGGGATTCGAACCCCCGAAGGGTGATCCCCTTAGCGGTTTTCAAGACCGCCGCAATCAACCACTCTGCCACCCCTCCGATCCCATGATTCTGCCTGGCAGGGCGGGAGGGACTCGAACCCCCAACCGACGGTTTTGGAGACCGCTACTCTACCAATTGAGCTACCGCCCTGACCGGCCAGCCCACCGCGGGCAAGCCTGGCCGCCTTCGACTATTCCACGATATCGGATATGCGCCCCGCCCCAATGGTCCGACCCCCCTCGCGAATCGCGAACCGCTGCGTCCGCTCCATCGCCACCGGAGCGATCAAGTCCACATCCACCGACACGTTGTCGCCCGGCATCACCATCTCCACCCCCTCCGGCAGGGTGACGTTCCCCGTCACGTCGGTCGTCCGGAAATAAAACTGCGGACGATACTTGTTGAAGAACGGGGTGTGCCGGCCGCCTTCTTCCTTCGAGAGCACATAGACCTCGGCCTTGAACTTGGTGTGAGGGGTGATCGATCCGGGCTTGGCCAACACCATGCCCCGCTCGACTTCCTCCTTCTTCGTCCCGCGCAGCAGCACTCCCACGTTGTCCCCCGCGGTCGCCTTGTCCAGGATCTTCCGGAACATCTCGATGTCCGTCGCCACGGTCTTGCGGGTCTCCTTGAGCCCGACGATCTCGACTTCCTGCATGCGGTTGAGCTCGCCCCGCTCGACTCGGCCCGTCACCACCGTGCCCCGACCCTCGATGTTGAACACATCCTCGATGCTCATCAGAAACGGCTTGTCCATCTCCCGCATCGGCAGCGGCACGTTGGCGTCCACCGCCTTGAGCAGCTCGTCGATCGACTTGATCCCGTTTGGCGTGCCCGCCAGCGCCTCCTTCGCGCTGCCCCTCACGATCGGAGTCTTGTCGCCTGGAAAATTATACTTGGTGAGCAGATCCCGAAGCTCCATGTCCACCAGCTCGAGCAGATCCGGATCGTCCACCAGGTCCACCTTGTTCAGATAGACCACGATGGCCGGAACCCCCACCTGCCGGGCCAGCAGAATGTGCTCCCGGGTCTGCGGCATCGGCCCCTCCGCCGCATCCACCACGAGAATGGCGCCATCCATCTGCGCCGCGCCCGTGATCATGTTCTTGATGTAGTCGGCGTGGCCGGGGCAGTCGATGTGCGCATAATGCCGCTGCTCGCTCTCGTACTCGACATGGGATACGGCGATGGTCACCGTCTTGGTCTCGTCCCGCACGGTGCCGCCCTTGGTGATATCGCTGTAGGAGATGGCCTTGGCCATGTTCCTCGCCGACTGCACCTTCACGATCGCCGCTGTCAGCGTCGACTTCCCATGGTCAATGTGACCGATCGTCCCCACATTTACATGCGGCTTCGTCCTTTGAAACGCTTCTTTTGCCATTGCGATTCCTGCTCGTTGTTTTTTTAGATTGTTCCGTCCAAAAACCTGGAGCCCATGATCAGGGTTGAACTGATGACCTCGTCCTTACCAAGGACGCGCTCTACCGACTGAGCTACATGGGCGTCGCCGTAATCTTTCGCCTCGATCACCCTTCTCAAACAACAGACAACCGCCCGCCCTTGGCTCCTCTCTTGAAAACCAAGAGTGTCGGCTTCAATCCTCACCCGATCAAATAATGCAAACCGGACGATCACACTACGGATTCCCCTCGGCTGTGTCAAAGGGTTTCTGCAAAGTTTTTACGCGCCCCTCTCTCCCGCAGGCAAGCCCCTGTCAATCCCTGCTTACTTGACCTCCAAATCCAAACGATGGCGCCCCAAAATCGTCGCGTCCTCCAGGCTCAGCCTCGCCAATGCCTTGTTGTAATCGGCCAATGCACCCACCTCCGCCACTCGTGTTTCCGTCAATTTCTGCTGGCTCTCCAACACGTAATACGTGATGGATAAGCCCCGCCGCACCCGCTCCTGCTCAGCCTCCCAAGCCGCCTCGGCATATTGGCGGGCCTGCCGCGCCGACTGCACCCGTCGCCACGCCAGCCGAGCGATACGCAGTTCGCTGTCCACCCGCACCTGGATGTTCTGCTCGAGTTCTTTGTGGCGCAACAGGCTCTGTTTACGAAGCCCCTGGCTCGCGCGGTATTGATTCCGTGCCGTTCGATTGCCCAAAGGCACGCTAAACACGATCCCATACGAATAATACGGATGCTCCGCATTCTGCATGTCCTCGAAGGCATCTCCAAATGTGTCCCGGACCCCCGCCACCCCAAGGCTGGCCACCAGATCCAGGCTCGGATAGAGCTGGTTCCGGTGATACCGCAGCACAATGTCCTGCTTCTCCAGTTCCAGACCAGACTGCATCAGGTCGGGACGGTCGGACATGGCCGACTGCCAGCTGGCCGATAGATCCACCGGCGCCGGGCCGAGAGGGAGCGGGTCGGCTGGCTCGAGATCCACGGCCACCCAGCTGGCGAAATCGTCCGTCAGCAGGTTCTTCAACACGTTCTGCCGTGTGCCTAACGCCTCCTGCGCAACGGCCAGATCGGCCTGCCTCTGCTCGACCTGCATCTCGGCCTGCTGCCGATCCAATGCCAGCGCCGTCCCCGCTTGCGCCCGCTGCCCCATCTCCCGCGCGAAGGTCCGCGCCAAATCGATCGCCTTCTCCTGCAGTCTCACCGTCTCCGCCGCCTGAATCAAATCGTAATAGGCCACCTCCACCGCCATCACCGTGTTCATCACCTGCCAGCGCAACGACAGCTCCGATATCTTGAGGTTTTTCCGGCTGACCAGAATCCGCTGCGCGGCCGAGTCGATCCGGAAGTTCCGCAACAGCGGCTGCCTCACGGTCAGCCCCGCGCGCACGGCCGTCTCCGCATAATCCTGCTGGCGCTGCGGGTTTCGTGCGTCCAGCCAGTCGCTGCCCAGGTCCAAGGAATACGACATCCCGAACGGGAGCTGGCCCACCAGGCCCGAAGCGAGCAGATCCCCGGTCTGCCGGTAGGCCATGTCGGGGGTCGCCTTCTTCGGGTCGAATCGCTCGGGCTGATCCAGGTAATCATGGACCAAGCCAACCTCGAAGGCGGGATCGTAGGCGCCGTAGGCCAGACCGAGATTGTAGCGCGCCAGTTCGGGCGAATACCTCTCGATCTGGACTTGGAGATTGTGCCGGAGGGCGAGCTCGAAGCACTCCGAAAGCGTGATGGTCCGAGTGGCGGGCCCATTGGCTTCCGCTCCGATGCAGAGCGCCGATCCCGCCGCCACGATCCCAGCCGCCCACCGCTTGATTCTCCAGGCTCGCATATCCGGTCCGGCCTAGTGGGCTGCGCGAGCCAGCTCGAGATAGACCATCTCGCCCGGGCGAAGCCCGCTCTCGGCGGGGACTTCCACCCAGATGGGCAGGCCGTATTCCACCGTCAGGCCAGGCGTCATCAACGCCAGGGATACCATCTCCAGCTGCGCCCCCACCCGCTGCACGATCGATCGAAACGCCATCGGCCTCGTGGTCCGGGAGCGCACCTCGACCGGCATGCCCGCCTCCAGGTGTGCCGGCAGCGGATGGCGCAGGTAGCTCACGATCCGATCCGCGTTCGTGGCGCAGATCGTGAGGATCGGTTCGCCTGCGACGATGGTCTCGCCGCTCCGGCGCAAAATCGAGGTCACCACCCCGTCGATCGGCGCCCGCAAGGGGATCCGATCCAGCTCGACCCCGGCCGTCTGCAGCCGGCGGCTCCGGACTGATTTCACGTATTCCTGCATGTCCATGGCCGCTTCGTTGGTCCTCACCTCCCCCAGCGGGCGCATCCGCTCGAGCGTCACCTGCAGGTCCGACACGAGCCGAGCCCGCTCCTCGACTTCCGCCGAGGCGGCCTCCTTCACCTTGGTCACCAGATCATACTCATCCTCGGTGATCAGCTGCGCCGCATGCAGATCGTGCTTCCGCTGCCAGTCGTTGCGCGCCCGCTCGAGGTTGATCCGCGCCGTTGCCAGGTCCACCTCCTGCGCCATCAAATCCATCTTCAGCCGCTGGTAATCCATCATGCTCCGCTGCCGGTTCAGGACCGGATCCATCTCCATCTGCATGATTTGCAGCTGATCCCTTGCCAGGTCCTGTCGATACCGGGCGTTGATGTCGACCTCCGCCACCAGCTGCCCCGCCCGGACTGGCGCGTGAAGCGACACCTGCAAATTGGTCAACACCCCCGTGTCCGGGCTCACGACCTGGGCCATCGTTGGCTCCACCTGGCCCACGATTCCCGGCGGGCTCACGTAATCCCGCCACAGCATCGTCACCGCGCTCACGGCCAGGCCGAACACGACAATAGGCAGAACGTGGTAGCGGATCTCCTTCCACCGCTGGCCGGCGGGCGTGGGAATGGGAGGTAGAGAGTCCATGCGTTAGAGCTCCGATTCATCCTCTGCCTGGAGGCCCGTGACGCGCGACACCCCCCGCAATCCGCGCAGCTCCTCGAGCAGATCGTCCAATCGCTCCGGATCCCGCATCAGCAGCCGATACGATAGATCCGTCCCCTCGAAATCATGCCCGGACCGCTGGCTGGCACAGATCGCCTTCCGGCTGTGCCGATGCAGAAGGTGTCTCAGATCCTTCAATTCCGCCAGCGACCGCGCCCAGTGGAGGTTCACGATGATGTCGTATCGGTGGCGGCTCCCGAAGCCCGTGTACCACACATACAGCAGCACCAGGCCCAGCATGATGCATCCGACCACCGCCGTCCCAAACCGCTGCGTCCCGCAGGAGAGCCCCAACACGATGCTCGCCAGCACAAACGACGTGTCCAGCGTGTCCCTCAGGATGTTCCGGAACCGGACGATCGCGAACACCGCCATCATCCCGAAGGCCGTCACCAGGTTGTTGGTCAACACCATCATGACCAGCGCCACGATGATCGGGATCACCACCAGGGAGTTCACAAAAGCCCTCGAGTAGGACAACCCCGAGTGCGTGAACATGTAGACCCAGGCGATCGTCTGCCCGCACACAAAGGCCAGCAGCAATCCCATCACCGCCGCCGGCGTGTTCACCGGCGCCGCGACCATGTCGCCACGCAGCAGCCAGTCAATCACGACGCATCCTCCGTCACCAGCTCGCGGCGCCTCCGATCCGCCGCATCCCACGCCGGCCGCCGTCGCCGCGCCTGCCCCTGCCCATTCACCGGCGTCCATCTCTCCGAAAAACGCCCCGCCCCCAGCAGGTAGATTCCGTCGGCATACTTCGCCGCGCTGGTTTGCAGCAGCCCCAGGGATTCGACCATGACCTGAAACCAAACCGGAAAACGGTCCGTAAACTTCAGCTCCAATACCACCTTGTTTCCAAATACAGGCGGCACTTTCTCCGTCGATACCCCGAGGGTGGGGGTGAACTCCGGCGCGCATGCCACCTGACGATCCATCGTCACTCGAATCGAATTGTCCCCCCGGCTGATCCATGCCTCTCGCCGATAATGCACATGGGCCCGCGGGGACGCTCGCAGCTGGTTCATCAGCAAAATAAACCGCTGGATGGCCACCATGTGCTTCGGCTCCGTCGAAAGCAGATGGGCCTCATCCGGAAAATGCCCCGCCAACAACCACGGCACCGCCTCGCGCTTCCATTCCCCGCGAATCGCGCCCCGCTGCTTC
Source organism: uncultured Verrucomicrobiota bacterium (assembly GCA_964458325.1). Lineage (GTDB taxonomy): Bacteria > Verrucomicrobiota > Verrucomicrobiia > Limisphaerales > UBA1319 > JAGMXM01. Next base: position 16,796 of record CAYWIM010000020.1, on the reverse strand, counting down.
AATATGCAGTTGTTCTTCCGCCGCTTGATTTCGAAAAAAACGGGCGAGCTCAGCTCCTCGTCATAATACCGCATCCGCAATTTGAACCGGTTCCGGTTCCCGTTGATCGTGTCCTGATACAACTGCAGGCTGTCCGAATCGAGATAGATGCTGTGGATGTGGTAGCTCAGATCGGGCATCATTTCGCCGTATTCGTCGATCTGGAGGTAGCTGCGCACAAAGTCCCTGACAGCGAGCGCCTTCGATTCGCTTATAATATACTTTAACTCAAATCTTTGTGGTTGAAGACGATCTTGCATGATCCATCAATGCCAACCCCTGGAACGTTGCTTATCCAACGTCCGCTCAGCTCAATTGCTGCATCCTCATGCTTTTGTTCCATTCTTGTCAAGTTTGCGTGAAATTCACCAGTCTTGCGCCAATGTCCACTCCATTTGCGCTCAAACAACCTGACCGATTTCGGATCTTTATGCCTAAATTATTTGTAGCTAGCTAGTTATATACTAAAATGCCATTGTCAACAGCCGGTCATCCTGGACGAACCATGCGCTTCCGCAATCGCCAGGATCCATCCGAAATAGCGGCTGATGGCTTTCCACACCAGTGTTTAAGCAACTATAATGCCAAAACCTGGATTCGGCCAGCCAGTGAAGCCCCTTGTGCCAAGGTCGACTGCCATGCCCCATGGGAAATGACTCCTGATGCCATCCGTGTAAGCTGTAAGAGTGATTCGGGTAGCAGACGCCAAGGAGGTGGGGGTGGGGAACCCCGCTGAAGAAACGTACCGCTACCCGAACCAAAATCCATCCAGCAGCTCAAAATGTATGGAATCTCATGTCTCATGTCAATCCAGTAATTCGACCCATTCACGCCGGAACGCATGCATTCGGACTTGACGACCGCGCAGGATTTGGTTGCATGCCTCCGATGAAAGGCACATTTTTCCTCATGCTTGCGGCGGTCTCCCTGGCTTTCTGCCTGACCGGTTGCGTCAGCACGGTCGACGGCCGAACCAAGACGGCGTGGCCTCTCCAGCGCGACACCATCGAAAGCCGGTATGAGCGTCCCGCCGAGCAGGTCTTCTCCGCCGCGAGGGAAGTCCTCCAATTCAACGGCTCGCTCTACGGCGAAAACACGGTCACCAAAACTCTCGAAGCCAAAGTCGACACCTCGACTGTCTGGGTCAAGGTCGAGCAGGCCGATCCTCGCGTGACCCGAGTCCTTGTCCAGGCTCGCACCAAGGGGGGCGGCGGCGACATCGCCCTGGCCAGCGAGATGGACAAGCAAATCGCGCTGCGGCTGACCCAGAAATAAGCGGGCGCCTCCGGGGCATCGCTCCCGCTGACCCGCCGCCTTTCACGGGTTGTCCGTTGGACGAGGGGGAGGTGTTGGCTCCGGCCCTGATCGCCACCCTGTTCTGAGCCCCAGGCGCTCTTCGTATTGCCCGAGCGGCACGGTGCCACTCGAATGCTGGGCGCGCATCTCCAGGGGGAGCTGACGCTGCCGTTTCCGGGCCAGCTCGGCCGCCGGCGTCCCCGGATAGCGAGCGCAAATCCGTTCCAAGGTCTGCCACGCTTCCTCTTCCTTGGCTCCCCGAATCTGCAGGTCAGCCAGCAGGTTGAGCCAGCGAATCACCCGGCACGCGGGCGCGCCGGGCTGCTCGGCCAGTTGCTCCAACTGCTGGCGGGCCAAATCCAGTCGCCGATAGTCGTCCGCATAGGCCACCGCCAGCCGTTCCCGGACCTCGTCATCGTGGGGACATTCCTCGAGCCGACTGATCCATCGAGCTGCCCGGGTGTCCGGATCATCGACGGGCGCGGATCTTGCCGGCGGTTCATCCTGCAACCCGAGGTTCTCCACGCCTCGGGTCAGGGGCACCGGGGCCCTCGGGCCTTCCGGGTCCGGGCCCTCTCCGGAGGGCAGCTTGGCCAGCCGCTGCCGCGCCCAATACCCTTCCTCCGTTGCTGGAAACATCTCGACGATCCGCTCTAGCGCGGCGCGCGCCCCCTCGAGATCCCGCCGCCCCTTGATCCGCCAGTCCGCCAGCCGGGTCAACGCTGCCGCCATGTTCGCCGGCGCGCGGCCCGGTTGCCGAAGCAGTTCTTCAATCGTCTGGCCGGCGCCTTCGAGATCGTTCAGTCTCTCGGCCTGGATTTCCGCCAGCATCATCAAACCCTCGTAATCGCCGGGAAACCGGCCCAGCTCGCTTTGCAGGACGGCCACCGCCTCCTGGTATCGCCCCGCCTTGAGCCTCGCCTCCACCACCGAATAGAGCGGCTTCGATTGCCCGTCGGCCATCCCGCCGGTCCACGCATTCACCAGCGGACGCACCAGCATCTCCGCAAAGCTCGGCGCCCATATCGCCCCCAGGACGATGCCGAAGGCCGCCAACACCGGCACCCCGCCCAACGGCATCGCCAGCGCCAGCGGTATCCCCACCAGGACAATCCCCGCCAGCAGAGCCCCGCTCAGGACCCAGCGGCACGCCAGCCGGGCCGGATCCTCGCTCCGCCGCAGCGCCCGCACCGCCCACCCCAGCCCCAGCCCCCCCAGCAGGGCCAGCGCCAGCAGATTCTCCCATCGGCTGAGGTATCCTTTCATGCGTTGCGCTTGGTGATCCGGTCCGGGTTTCGGGCCCGGCTCAACGCCGTGTCATAGCTGATCGCGCAGCGGCAATAGAGGTCGTGCAGACAGGCATCCATCAACATCATCCCTTCCTTTCCGCCGGTCTGCATGCAGGTCTCGAGCTGGTGCAGGGCGTTTTCCCGGATGATCTTGCGCACCGCGCTGTTGGTCACCAGCACCTCGAACGCCAGCACCCGCCGCGAACGGTCGATCGATGGAACCAGATCCTGCGCCACCACGCCCTGCAGGCAGTTGGATAATTGCAGAATCACCTGGCGTTGCGCATTGCCCTCGAAGACGCCGATGATCCGCTCCAGCGCATGCACCACGCTCGGCGAATGGAGCGTCGCCAGCACCAAATGCCCCGTCTCCGCCCCCGCCAGCATCGTCGACATCGCCTCGTAATCCCGCACCTCCCCGACGACAATGACGTCCGGATCCTGGCGCAACACATGGTGCAGGGCCCGGTTGAACGAGTGGGTGTCCGTGAGCAGCTCCTGCTGCACCACGATCGCCCGCTTGTTCTCGTGGACAAACTCGATGGGATCCTCGATGGTCACCACCTTGCACCGACGCTCGCTGTTGATCCGATCCACCAGGTAGTTCAGCGTTGTCGTCTTGCCCGCCCCGGCCGGCCCTGTGATGATCACCAGCCCGTGGGGGCGGGATGCCAGCTCGTCCAGCTTGGCGGGCAGCCCCAGATCCTCCCGGCTCCCGATCCGCCGCCCGCAAAAACGGCAGCTCACCTCCGGGGAGCCGCTCCGGCGATAGAGCGTCAACCGCACCCGCCCGGCCTCCGGGTGGCACAGGGAGATGCACAGCTCCCACTCCCGCTCGAATGTCTGCCGCTGATCCTCGTTGAGCAGCTCCTCGACCGTCCGCCGGATCTGCTCCGCCGTCAGCGCATCGCCGTCCTCGAGCAGGATCTCGCCGTTGACCCGATACGCCGGCGGCACGCCCGCGATCAGGTGCAGATCCGATGCGCCCATCTCGACGGCCGTCCTCAGCCAGCGATCCAGCCAGGGGGTGATCATGAGGCGGAGAGCTGGCGCCACCAGCCCAGCAATCGTTGCCCCCAGCCGGGGGCGGTGAAATCGCGCAGCGCGCGCCGCGCCTCTTCGTTTCGCGGATTCAGCTGCAGGGCCTGCTCGAGGGACGCCCGCGCCGGATCCGCCAATCCCAGCGCCCGCTGGCACAGCCCCGTTTGCAGCCAGACCACGCCGCGCGTGTCGTCCAGCGCCAGCGCCTGCCGCGCCCGCTTGAGCGCCAGCGCGAACTGCCGATAAAAGTAGTAGATCCGCGAGGCCAGCCAGTGGATCACCCAGCTGCCGCCCCCCAGGGAAAACGCGCGCTCGAAGCAGTACTCCGCCCGCCTCTCCCGCCGGGCCAGCAGCACGTCCCCCCGCGCCAGCCACACATACGGCGTCGCCCCGCCTTCCTCGAGCGAGGCATCCGAAAAAGCCAGCGCCTCGTCCTTCTCCCCCAACCGCGCCAGCGCGGTCGCCTTCGCCGCCAGCAGCTCCGGCTCCCGCGGAAAACGCTCGAGCGCCTCCCCCGCCCACACCTTGGCCTCGTGGTATTCTCCCAGCTCGATCAGCATCCGCACCTGACCGGTCCACGCCGACGGATTCCGCGGATTGAACTCGAGCGCCTTCGCATACGCCCTCAACGCCGGCTCGAACCCGCCCTCCTCCCATGCCTCCTGCGCCGCTCGCAGACAGCCCGCCTCGTCCGACACCCGATCCGATGCCCCTGGCTCCTGGCCGGACTCCGCGTCGAATTCCAAATGACGGAAACGGCTCATAGGCTTAACATGCCCGACCCGGCCCGCCCGCACAACCCCGATCCCCGCTGGCGTGGCGGGCCCTGCCCCGAGCCCACTCCCGCAAGCGGCCGATCGGCTCATCCATCGTCCGCGCCAGACACACGGTCTGCCGCATCGCCTCGAGCACATCCTCGCTCGTCAGCTCCCGCCGCGCGTCATACGCGTCATACAAGGCGCTGATCACCGCCTGCTCGATCTCGGCGCCGCTGTATTCGGTCGAGGCCGCCGCCAGATCCGCGATCCGATACCCGCCCGGATCCCTCCCCCGCCGCGCCAGGTGGATCCGGAAGATCTCCTCCCGCTCCTGCGCCGACGGCAGATCCACAAAGAAGATCTCGTCCAGCCGCCCCTTTCTCAGCAGCTCGGGCGGCAGCAGCGATAGATCGTTGGCCGTGCAAATCACGAAGACCGGCGCGCTCTTCTCCGACAGCCAGGTCAGAAAGGTCCCGAACACCCGGGCCGTGGTCCCCGCATCCGTCCAGCTCGATCCCTGGACGCCCGTCAGGGCCTTGTCGATTTCATCCACCCACAAGACGGCCGGCGCCACCGACTCCGCCACAGCGATCGCCCGCCGGACGTTCTCCTCCGACGATCCCACGAGGCTGCCGAACATCCGCCCCATGTCGAACCGGAGCAGCGGCAGTTCCCAAAAGCTCGCCACCGCTTTTGCGCAGAGGCTCTTGCCGCATCCTTGCACCCCGAGCAGCAGCACCCCCCGGGGCGCCGGCAGCCCGAACGCCTGCGCATCCCGGCCAAAGGCCGCCCGGCGCTTCCGGAACCACTCCTTCAACGCCTTCAGCCCCCCCACCTCCGCGAGGGTTTCCTCCGGAGGGCAGTACTCGAGCAAACCGTTTTTCCGGATGATCTGCTGCTTCTCGGCCAGGACCTCCCGAATGCTGCCCGATCCCAGCTCCTCGTGTTTCACCAGCACCTTCGCCAGCACGTTCTCGGCCTCCCCCAAGGTCAGGCCGCGAGCCGCCTGCAACAGGCGCTCCCTCTCCTCCGCCCCCAGCCTCATCTCGGCCGACCGCGTCTCGCCCACCTCCCGCTCGATCCGCACCAGCAGCTCCTCGAGCTCATCCCGGTCCGGCAGCGGCAGGCTCAGCACCATCGCCTCCTTCTCGAGCTCGACCGGGATCTCCAGCACGGGCGAAATCAGCACCGCCGTCTTGTAGCTGTGCTTGAGCTGCAGGGTGATCTCCTTCAGCCGCCGAACCACCGGCGCATGCGCCCGCGTCAGAAACGGATGCAGATCCTTGAACGCGAAGATCGCGGGCTCGACCAGGTCGATCACCTGATCCAGCGCCGCCAGCGGCTCGCGCGTCGGCGACTGCCGCTGCGCCGCCGACTGGATCGATGTCCCCGCCGGCGCCAATCCCGTCGTCACGCTCCATTCATAGAGCTTCTTGCGCCGCCGGCTGGCCACCTCCCGCAGCCCTTCCATCGCTCGCGCCTCTTCGCTCGTGACCAGATACAGCAGCGAATACCTCGCGCGGATCAGGGTCTCGATCTCTGTCCATATCGCGTTCATTCACCGGATCTCCGCTCGAGCGCCAGCCAGCGGGCCCTGCCTCTCAGCCCCAAAACCTCCACCGCCGCCACCAGGGGCGCCGCCGCGGCTCCTCCTCCCGAACGCTCGCCTGCAGCCGTTCCGCAACCCGCTCCGGCGGCGCGACACCCCGCGCATCCTCCCGCAGCAGCTCCTCGACGGATCCAAACTCGCGGCCAGCCGCCGCGGCGGACTGCTCGATGCCCTGTTGCGCCTGCGCCTCGCGGCCCGAGAGCCGGTGGCGAAGCGGAGCCGCCTTCGGCGCCTTGTCCATATCCTCGTTCATGCCGTCTGGGCAAATGCGGCCGCAAACGCCTTCCGCGCCCGATACAGCTTGCCCCGCACCGCATCGGCGCTCTGGTCCGTCAGCCGGGCGATCGCCTCATAGCTCATCTCCGCGTCCGCCAGCAGCAGCAGCGGAAGCCGATACTCCTCCGGCAGCTGCTCCAGCGCCCGCTGTATCCGCTCGCCCAGCTCCTTCATCTCCAGCACCCGCAGCGGCGACGGCCCGTTCGCCGCCGCACCCGCCCACACGCTCTCGTCCGCGTTGCTCAGCACGTTCCGGCTCGCCCACCTCTGACGCAAGTTCTGGCAGCTGTTGATGGTGATCCGATACAGCCACGTCCGCAACGTCGATTGCCCCCGAAACTGGCCCAGATGACGATAGGCCTTCAGAAACACATCGTGCGTCACATCCTCCGCCTGCTCGGCGTTCCCCAAAAACCGCAAGGCCAAATAATACACGTACCGGGAGTGGTCCTCGTACATCCGGCCCAGCTCCGGCGGCTCCAGCCGAATCGGGACCCGCTCTGTCCCCTCCGCTTTGCGCTCGCTCTCGGCCATTTCCACGGGCATGAATATCGTTCATTAGACCCATCCCCACCCCTCTTGTCACGAGCGAAACCGCCTCGGGCCGCAGCTCTTCCAATGCCGGCCTGGCTGCCAGCGCCGTTTCGAGCGCGTTTTTTCCTGGATTTTTGCTGCGGATTTGTCCTATTTTTCTGCCCAGGCACCGTAATCGAGATCTCGGCATTCGTTCGCTGACTATATCCAGAAACCGGATACGAAGCATGGAATGAGCCCGTTTCCCGTCAGGCCATGGCTTGAATCCATAACGCACTGAACAACCCATCCACCATGAGCACACGCAACTCCATCGCCCGATTGTTTCGCGCATGTCTGCTGGCGGCCCTGACCTCCGCGGCGGCATTCGGCGGCCCGGCCATCCTGCTGTTCGAGGACAATTTCGACCGGGGGATCCCGGGATGGACGGCCGTCCAGCCCGCGGGCAGTTACATCGACGGCCCCATGCGGTGGCAATACGACATCGTCACCGGCGCGTTCATCGAGCAGAGCAACATTTACACCGACGCTGCGACCGTGGCGCCGAGCGCGACGGCCGTGATGCTGATCAACGATGCCGTTACCGGCCCGGCGCTCACCTTCAAGGCGCGCCTGATCGCCGGAGACGACGACGCCTTTGGCCTGATCTTCGGCTATCAGGACCCGACTAATTTCTACCGGGTGACGTTCACGCGGCAGGTGCGGACCGCCGTGGGCTTCCCCTGGAACGGATGGAACGTGGACCGGAAGGTCAATGGCGTGGCGGCGCCGCTGTTTGGCGACGGGACGCCCTCGCACATCCCCTCCTTTGTCAACCGCCAGTATATACCGTTCGATGTCACGATCACCGTGAGCAGCGCCAATCTCCTCACGCTGACGGTCGTCGACGATCCCGACAATGCGCCCATCGAATACCCGCTGGTCCAGGCGCAGCCGCTGCCCGGCTCGGCTCAGGGCCGGGTCGGCCTCATGACCTGGGGCATGAGCGGCACGTCGGTGCGCGGATTTCGCATTCTGAATCCGACACTCGAACCCGTCAGGCTGGCGGGCAATCCGAACGCGCTGACCGATTGGACGCCGCTCGTCACTCTCCGCGCCAACGGCGCCGGATACGATCCCGCGGGCGCCAACAGCGGCATCCCCATCTGGTCGCTCGCTCTGGGGCTAAACGGACAATGGGGAACCCTCCACGAAAACAGCGATGCCCTCGGCGGCAACACGACGGACGGCCAGGTGGACTTTCCCGCGGCAACGGTGGTGGCCGGGGATGCTTCCTGGTCCAACTACGTTTACACCGCCCGCCTCATTCCCGCCGACGACGACGGCCACGGCATCGTCCTGCGATACCAGGACCCGCTCAACTTTTATCGGATCGCCCTCCGGGCTCAGAGCTCAGGCTCGGGCATTCGCCGCGGCCTGTCCGTTCAGAAAGTGGTGGGCGGTGTGTGGGAAGAGGTCTTTTACGAAACCACGCCTCAATTCGCACCCCCTTCCAATGTGCCTTACGACATCACGGCCGCGATGGTGGGCGACCGGCTCCAAGTCCAGGTCGTCGCCAACCCGCTCGGCGCCGCCCAAATCTATTCCTACGGTCCATTCGACTTCACCGGCGCCACGCTCGCCACCGGCAAGATCGGCGTGTTCAGTTGGGCCATGTCCCGCCTCGAAACCGATTTCGTGCGGGTCTATGGCATCGACGGCCTGCCGCTTCAGATCACGTCCCTCTATGGCAATCCCGAGCCGGCCGTGGGCCTGTACGGCTACCCTGCCGGCTCTTCGGTGACCGCATCCGTGCCGAGCCCGTTCGAACAGTATCCCGGCGTGCGCCGGATCTCGACCGGCTGGACGGGCGCCGGATCCGTGCCGCCCAGCGGGACGGAGCCGCAAGTGACCTTCACCATCAACAACATCTCGTCGATTGTCTGGGACTGGCGCACCGAATTGCGCCTGGCCGCCACGGCGGGCCCCGGAGGCACTCTCAGCGCTCCCGCCGCCGAATGGCTGCCTGAAGGGACGAACATCGTGGTCACCGCAACCCCGAGCGCCGGATTCCTCTTTGCCGGCTGGTCTGGAGATTTCGCGTCCTCTGTCCCCACCCTCGATCTCACGATGAACCGTCCCTACACGCTGGCCGCCCGTTTCGAGGCCGACACCGACAACGATGGCTTGCCCGACTCGTGGGAGCAGTCCAACTTCACCAACCTGACCGCACTGCCCGGCGACGACGCCGACCACGATGGCAAAAGCAATCTCGTCGAATACCAGAACGGCACCGATCCGAACTTTGCCGAGGCGCTGATCGTCTCCGACGGTCTCGATTCCCGGTGGTTGAACGTCCAGCGCGACCCGATCCTGCCCGGTCAGCTGATCGTCAGGGACTTCGGCGGCGGCTTCCGCGGGGTGTGGGAAAACAGCAACGATTACCGCGACGCCAATGATACCAACTATTTCGGGACCAATGCCGTCGATAACGTCAGCTTCGAAGGCCCGCGCATCGTCATCCGAACCAACATCTGGAATCCCGATTGGACCAACTTCACCGCCGAAGCCACCTTCAGCGTCGGCGACAACGACGGCAACTGCCTTTACTTCCGCTACCGGGACGAGCTGAACTGGTATCGCGTCACCATTTGCGGCGATAACAACAACGCCGCCTGGCGCGCCCCGTTCGGCGTGAGCGTCCAGAAACAGACGGACGGCATGTTCAGCCAGCTGACGGCTGATCCATCGATCGCAACCGACCCGACCGACGTCGGCTGGTACAAGCGGATCCGCATGACGGTGACCGCGACTGGCCCGGACTTCGAAGTCCGGGTTGTCGGCTGGAGCGCAGCCTTGAACGATTGGGAGATCGGCAACGAGCACATTCTCCCATTCTGGGATCCCGATCATGCGTACGGCCGCGTCGGGGTCGGCCTCTGGGGCCAGCAAGGAGGCGCCACCGCCACAGCGACCAACCCGGTCGATGCTGGCGTGCTCATCGAAGACGTGGTCGTCAAGGTCGCCAGCCAGGAGGTGTTCCGCGAGGATTGGGAGGCCGTTCCGCTGGCAGCCCAGCTCCCGGCCGGCTGGGTGAACCCGCCCGGCGACGCCGCCCCCGCCTCTTCCTGGGCGGTCACCGCGCACGGCACCATCCTGCAGACGTCCGACTATGGCACGCCGGCCACCGGCAGCTCCGTGCAGCCGCGGGCGGATGCCGAGGGGACGGCCTTGCTATCCCCTGCCCTCGCAACCCCCGATTACTGCCTCGAGATCGGGTTCCACCCCTTCGACAATGACGGGATCGGATTCGTTTACGATTACCAGGACACCAACAATTACTCGCGCGTCCTGTTTGTCGGCGAGCCCACCGCCAACGGCCGCGTCCCCCAGGGCGTGAACGTCAGCCGCAAGGTCGATGGCGCCTGGTCCGATGTGTTCCTGGGCGACACCAACTTCATCTACCAGGTCGGCAGCCCATTCGGCATCACGTTCGCCAACAACAACGGCCAATGCACGCTCACCACGCGGCCGCTCGATGACCCCGCCATCGTCCAGACCTGGAGCTGGGCGGGCGCGTCAGGCGTTGCCACCAACCGGTTCGGCCTGGCTTGCTGGGGCGAGACGGACGCGCATTTCCTCTACGCCCGAGCCTACAGCCTGCCCGATCGAGAGCCCGCCGGGGATCTCAAGATCACCCGGGTCTGGATCGAGGGCGCCACGCTCCATCTCGAGATCGAGAATCCCGGCGGGGGCGCCTATGCGGTGGAGCGCTCGCCCACCCTGCTGCCCGGCTCGTGGTCGGACGCCGCGACCGGCCAGACCGGCGCTCAGTGGTCGACGCCGATTGGCACAGGCGCCGGGGCGGAGTTCTTCCGGCTGCGGCGGTAGATCCAGATCGCTATGAACCGGCGTGGCTTCACCCTGATCGAGCTGCTGGTGGTGATCGCGATCATCGCGATCCTCGCCAGCATGCTCCTGCCGGCCTTGTCCAAGGCCGCGGAACGGTCCCGGCGCATCGGCTGCCAAAACAACACCCGCCAGATCATGTTCGCGGCCTATCTCTACAGCGAGGATTATCCCGGCTATTATTACAACACCGCCTCGATCGGCAGCGACGAGGCCCCGCTCTCGTTCTATCCCCGCTACCTGCCCACCCCCAAGACCTTCGTCTGCCCTAGCACTCGCAACGTCGTCCGCGAAAACGTCAAGGACCGCAACGGCAAGCTCCTCGACCTCGAAACAACCGCTCACGGCGACCGCACCCACAACAAAGGCGGCCACAGCTACGAGTTCTTCGGCTTCTTCGAGCGCGGCGACCGCCATAACGTCCGGAAAAGTCCCCAGACGACCGCGTTCGCCCCCACTAAGATCGTGATCGTTCTGGACGCCGACGACGACCTCTCCTCCGTGGCCGACGACGCCAACAACTCGCCGGACCCGATCAACAACCACACCGAGAAAGGCTGGAACTGGGGATTCGTGGACGGCCATGCCGAATGGGTGGCCGGGCGGCGGACCTCGGAGGCCCTCCACGAGAGCTGGATGACCTCCGGCGTCGGAACCAAACCTTACGGGCAACGGTAACCCCAGCGTCTCAATCGAGCGGATATTCATCATCCCAAAGCTGCCGGAGAAAGGAGTGCCAGGGCATGATTTCGATGCCGTCTTTGGTCTTGCGCATGCGAGGAGCGCGGCTGACCAGAATCAGCCGCTTCGATTTCTGTTCGTCCCGCCAGGCGCGAAGACCCCTGAGGTGATCGCTGGTCGGATTCTCGGTGGATTTCACCTCGATGGCCACGGCGCCGTCAGCCAAGACGAAATCCACCTCGAAGCCCGACGACGTCCGCCAATAGGCGATCGGATACCGGTTTCGCCGATAGCTGGCGTGGGCCCGGATTTCCATGTCTCAAAGTAGCCGCGGATACTGGGTATCGACAGGCCCACTTCGCGGGCGATGTTCGAGAAATTGACCACCTGGCCGTTCGCCAGCGAGGCAACCTCGAGGAAGCGCTGAAATGCGGGCAGGTTTCGGGTGATCGATTCGGCCAGAATTTCCTCGCGCAAGTATTCACCGACATAGGCATCGAGGAGCGGGATTGGATCCTCGGCTACATCAAGAGCCGGTTTGCGAGGTTCTTGACGGTTTAGACCCGCGAGCCCCGCCTCGGATCCGAGCCAGAGCCCCTCCGGCAGCAAAATCGAATTGCGAATCCTGCTCACAAGGGTGATCCTGGCCGCATACCAACGGCGGCAGCATGGCGGAATCAGGCCGACACCCATGGTCGAGCCAGAGGCAATAAATATGTCCAAGAAAAAACTGATGGCGACCGTCGCACAGTTCGAGCGGTTCCTGACCGAGCAACAGATTTCGGCGAGCGGACCGGGAACCATCTGCGCCGATATCCAGAAGCTGATCGAGTTCATCGGTGTCGGGGGAATTCGCAGCCAGAGCAACCAAGGCAATTTGCCATCCTCTGTGCTGCCGGATCTCAACCGCCAGCTGAGCCAACCGATCGACATCGCTCTGAGCCGCCCTTTGCTCAGGGATTTTCCCAACATCGCCGGTCCATACGTGCTCTTGCGAGTCATGGACATGGTGCATGTCGGGCATGACCGGCTGTCCATCCACGAACCCGCGCTGGCGGCATGGACTGCGCTGAATCCCACCGAGCAGTACTTCGCGCTGATCGAGGCATGGCTGCTCTTAGCCGAGGACAGCGTGCTGGGATCGACTCGGCAACGCGATTGTCAACAGCTCGGGAGAAACCTCGCGTTCCTCGCCGGGCTGCCATCGGGTCGATGGAAAACTTTCGACGAATTATGGCACAAGTACGATTACCGGGGGGGATTTCCCACCTGGAACGTCCAGCTGCAGCTCCGGTTCGGCCTGATCGATGTCGAGCCTTGGCCGCTCGAAGGCCGAACCCAGAAGGACCGAGGCTGGCTCATGCGTCGGGGACGGCGCACCCCATGGGGCGAAGCTGTGGCTGGGACGCTCATCGCATTCTTCGAGATCGAGGACTCTGTTGATCTCTGCTTTATCGAACAGGACGAGGAGGCCGGTTTCGGATCTTTGCAGCCTGCTTTTCAGAAGCATTTTCCGGACTGGCAGAAGGTGTATGCACCGGCTGCGCCCTCTCTCGGCAAGGGACTCTGCGTCTTCAAGGTCTGTCTCGATCCGCGCTACTTCGATTCCAGCGCCTGGTTCCGCATCGTCGCGCCCGGAGATCTCTCCTTGCATCATCTTGCCCAAGCCATTCTCCGCGCCTTCCAGTTCGATGACGACGACCACCTCTACGAGTTCCGCTACCGGGATCGGCTCGGCAAAGCCCGATGCTATAACCATCCATGCTGCGAGGAAGGGCCTTGGGCCGACCAGATCTCAATCGGCAACACCGGGCTCGAGAAAGGCCAAACCATGAAATTCTGTTTCGACTTTGGCGATGCCTGGCGGTTTCTCGTCCGGCTGGACCGGATCCAGGCTCCGGATGCGTCGATTCGCAGTTCGAAGGTGATCGAGTCCCACGGCAAGCCACCCAAGCAATATCCGGACTGGGACGAATGATGAGCGGACATTGGAACAATGCGCCTCTGGCGCCGGGAGAATGCCGCCGCTCATTGTTCAGCCCCTTGATCACACCCTTGGCTGAGAGCCGGCCTCGAGCCTTCTCCGGGGCGGGCATCCTCGCCCGGATTTCTCACATGACATCCAGCCCAACCTTGCGCTCCCCCCGTGATCTCTTCCTCTCGAGGTCGCGCCTGATCCTGCTGCTCGTCGGCTCCGCCCTCGCGCTGCGGCCTCCCTCCCGCGCCGTCGCAGACCTCCTGTTCGAGGACGGCTTCGATCGCGGCATCCCCGGCTGGACGGCGGTCCAGCCGGAGGGCGCTTACCTCGATGGCCCGCTCCGATGGCAATACGACATCGTCAGCGGCGCCTTCGTCGAGCAGAGCAACATCTACACCGACAGCGCCAGCTACTCGCCAAACGCCATCGCGCCCATGCTCGTCAACGACGCGCCCACCGCGGTCAACTTCACCTTCAGCGCCCGGCTCACTGCCGGCGACGACGATGGCTTCGGCCTGATCTTCGGCTTCACCGACGAGGACAATTTCTATCGCGTCACCTTCGCCCGGCAATCGCGCGCGTCGGGATTCCCGTGGACCGGCTGGAGCGTCGACCGCAAGGCCAATGGCGTGACGTCCGTCCTTCACGGCGCAGGCACGAAAGGTTACACGCAGACCTTCGTCAACACCGCCGGCCGCCCGTTCGATGTCACGATCTCGACGGATACCTCGGCCCGCCTCACGTTGACGGTGGTGGACAATCCCTCGGGCGCGCCCACGACCTATCGCCTCGTCACCAGCCAGCCGTTGCCCGCCTCCCCCGCGGGCCGCGTCGGGATCTTCACGTGGGGCATGAGCGGCGGAGCCGGCCCGCTGGGCTTTCGGATCGGCAATCTCAGCCTCAGCCCGGCGCCGCTGGCGGGCAATCCCAATGCCCTGGACCACTGGACTCCAGTGGTCCCGCCGCGCGCCAGCGGCAGCTCGGCTCTCGGCAGCGGCAATCTCCAGCCCCTCTGGTCGCTCTGCGTGGGCCCGGCCGGCCCCTCGGGCGCGCTGGTCGAAAACAGCGATTGCTACGCCGGCAATGACGCCTCCGGCCAGGTCGACTTCACCGGGCCGACGCTGGTCGCCGGCGAATCCCGCTGGACCGATTACGCGGCCCGCGCGCGCATCCTCCCCCATGACGACGACGCCCATGGGATCCTGTTGCGGTATGCGAATCCGACGAATTTCTATCGGATCGCCCTGCGCTCGCAGAGCTCGTCGATTGGGCCGCCGAGGGGGCTGTCCATTCAGAAATGTGTCCAGGGCGTTTACACGGAGATCTATCGCGAGAATCGAGTCCAATACGATCCCGTGGCGGAGACGCCCTACGATCTGGTGGCCGCCATCCGCGGCCAGATCCTCGAAGTGCACGTTGTGTCGGACCCGGACGGTGTTGCCGCGGCATACGACTATGGCCCGTTCACTGTGGCTGGCACGACCGTGGACGCAGGCCGGATCGGGCTGTTCAGCTGGGCGATGGCGATGACGGAGTTCGACTCGGTCGCAGTGCACGACGGCACGCCGCTTTATGTCTCCTCGCCCTGTGGCAGCCCGGATCCGCCCAAAGGCATGACTGGCTACGCGGCAGGCGCGCGGATTACAGCGTCGGCGGGCGACCCGATCCTCGGGGAGCGCACCCGGCAGTTTCCGAGCGGCTGGAGCGGGTCAGGCTCGGTGCCGGCCAGCGGCGCCGGCTCGAACGTCACGTTCACCCTCGAGTCCTTTTCCCGCATCCACTGGCAATGGCGGACGGAGCACCGTCTGAGCGTGGCCAGCCAGGCCGGCGGAACGGCGGCAGCCCCGCCAGGCGAGTGGTTCCCCGAAGGATCGAGGGTCACGGTCACCGCGCTGCCCGCGCCCGGCTATGCCTTTGCGGGCTGGCGGGGCGATTCCCTCGCCACCACACCGACGCTGACCCTCGAGATGACCCAGCCCTACTCGCTGACGGCAACGTTCACCCATGACAGCGACGGCGATGGCCTCACGGATGAATGGGAGATGGGCTGGTTCGGCGACCTGGCCGCCCTTCCCGGCGAAGACCCCGATCGCGACGGCCGGACCAATCAGCAGGAATTCCAAAATGGCACCCATCCGAAGGCTCCCGATGTCTTTCGCATCGAAAGCCTCCGAGTCGATGGAAACCTCGGGATGCTGCTTGTCTCCAACAACACTGGCGCGCGCTACAGCCTCGAGGTGGCGGCGGATCCCGCGGGCCCCTGGACCACGCTGGTCCAGACGCAAGCCTCCACCACCATCACCTCGGCTCTGCCCGCCTCCCGCGCTTTCTGCCGCCTGGCTCAACCCTCCCGGCCCCAGGACGCGCTCCCGTTCGTGCCCGGATCGTGGACCCTGGCGGTGCTGCCGGATACTCAGGTGTATGCGATGTCTTATCCCGATCTGTTCAAGGACCAGACCCGATGGATTGCCCAGAACCGCCAGCGCCACAACATCCAATACGTTCTCCACCTGGGCGATGTGACGAACAATAACCTGACCAACCAATGGAGGGTGGCGCGCGATGCCTTTGCCTTCCTCGACGGCTTGGTGCCGTATGCCATCGCCCCCGGGAACCATGACTACGGCCCCAACGGCGGCACCGCCAATCGCACCACGTTCTTCAACGATTTCTTCCCTGTATCCAGCTGCGTATCCTGGCCCACGTTCGGCGGCGTCAAAGAGCCGGGCCGGCTCGACAACAGCTATCACCTCTTCTCCGCCGGGGGCGCGGACTGGCTCGTGCTCGCCCTCGAGTTCGGGCCGCGCAATTCCGTCGTCGAGTGGGCCAACGCGGTTGTCGGTCAATATCCGGCCCGCCGCGTCATTCTGATCACGCACGCGTTTATTTACGATGATAACACGCGCTACGACTGGGCCAGGAAAGGATCCGCGCAGATCTGGAATCCGCACTCCTACGCGACCGCCTCCGATCCCGACGGCGCCAACGACGGCGAGGAGCTCTGGCAAAAGCTGGTCCGGATCCACCCGAGCTTCACGATGGTGATCAGCGGCCACGTGCTCCATGACGGCCTGGGCCGGCTCTCGACGCCGAACGATGCCGGCCACATCGTCCACCAGATGCTCGTCAACTATCAGATGCAGACCATGGGGGGCGAGGCGGTGCTGCGGCTGCTCGAGTTCCTGCCCGACGGGCGAACGGTCCACGTCAAGGCCTATTCCCCCCTCCACGGAACCTACAAGACCGATCCGCAAAACCAGTTCATCCTCACTCTCGATCCGCCGCTGTAGGCTGCGATCGAAGGCCGAGTCCATTCCGGATCTCCAGGCCTGCAGCCATCCACGCGGCGCCTACGGAGTGGCCGCTCCCAATCTTCCGGACCGCGGACGTCCTCGTCCGCAGCTGCC
>CAYWIM010000019.1:48761-55063 GCA_964458325.1 uncultured Verrucomicrobiota bacterium | reverse complement strand
GTTGATGGCAATGAAGTCAACACCCTGCAGCTTGGCTTCCACCATGCGGTTGACGACGCTTTCGAAATCGAATTTCAGGCCCAGCTGGCCGCCCAAGCACGCGGGCTTGAACTTCTTGGGATCACACTGGCAGATGCGTCCGAGGTTCAGAGTGGGCAGGGACGGCTGGGAGAAGGTCGAGAAGATATCCGCGCGGTAGTAGGCGTCTTCGAGCAGTTGCTCGAGCGTCCGCCGGCCGATTCGAGGCACGCGCGGTTCGGTCCACTCCTGGATTTTGGGAGGCTCAACCCAGGTGACATCCACATCGAGGAGCTCGACCATGTGCATGAACAGGTTGTAAGGGATCAGCGCGGTGCCGCAGAGGACCGACCAGCCGATCGTGCCCGCCGCGGAGGCGGCCTCGGAGACGGCGCCGGCGGCCTGGATTCGGCCCCCAGCTTGGGCGGCCATCGCCCCCGCGGGCTTTCGGACGCAGATCAGCGGCACTTCGATAGTGGTTTTGGCGGGCAGTGTCCCCACGTTGGTGATCAAGGGAGTCAGGATCCAGCGGGGATGATCGGGAAAATCGACGGTCATGTTTTGCGCGGCGATCAGACCATGATTGGTGATTTTGAGGACGACCTGGTGGACGTTGCCCTGGACCTGAGTCAGGTCGATGAACGGCGGCTCGACCGTCACCACGGGCACGGGCACGGCCGTCTCATAGGTCGTGTCCAAAACGATCCGGGTGCGGTCCTCGATCTCGATCTCCTCGACGGTCCAGGTGTAGCGCACGAGCTGGCTGCGCAGGAAGACGCGCTGTTCGGTCCATGTGCCCGGCCGGATCTCGATCGAGCCCGAGGCCATGTCGTGTTTGGGAGAAGAAACCTCGAGGCTATAAGCGCCTTCGCGCAGGCCGCGGACGACGAACTGGCCGCTGGCATCGGACTGGCCGGTGATGACGACGGCGCCGGTGTAGGGATCGGTCAGGATGATGGTTGCGCCGGCAACATTCGTGAGATTCTGCCCGTAATAAGCGCGTTCATCCTCGATCGTCAGTCGGAGGTCGCCGATGGCGGTCGAGACGTTGCGGAAAGCGTACGGGACCGAGACGCCCACGGCCGTGCCCGAGACGGCCAGGGCGCCGGAGTATTCGCCCAGAGCGAGATCCTCGTCGGGCGCGAGCTGAAGCTCGATCGGGTGCGTCTGGCCCGGTTCGAGCGAGGGCAGCGGGTTGGCGGAGACGACGTGCATCCAGGTCAGATCCGGCAGCACGACACGGAGCGGGCCGGTGGCGGCGCCGCCGATGTTGGCGATCTCCATCCGATAGATCGCGGATTGGCCTCGAAGCATGCCGCCCTCGAGCGAATCGGGGAAGACCCGGATCTGGGGGCGTAACGGCCGCAGGGAGAGCGTGACCGAGGCCTCGGCCGTGATGCCCTCGGCGCTGGCGATTTGAATGACGATGGATCGGAGCGCGCTTTCGTCGAGCAGGGATTGAACGGTGTAGCGAACCAGGGTTGTGCTCGAGCCCTCGAGGCGGGGCGCGACATCGACCTGCGCGCTGAGGCCGCTGGCGGCTTGGATAGTAGCCGTCAGGCCCGTGATCGGGATCTCGCTCGAGTTGGCCAGCTCGAGCGTGCCGGTCGCCGTCTCGAGGGCGTTGATTTCGTGAAAGGCATCGGCGGGGCTGATCCGCATGCCCAGCAGGACGAACTCGTCCTGGACAGGCGCCGCAGCCATTCCGGGGTGCATGGCGCCGATCGAGTAACTTCCGGCTTCACCGGGAGGCGGGGTGAAGATGGCGGTGAACCGGCCATCGGCATCGGTGGTGGCCTCGAGGGTTCGCACGGTGCCATTGACCTGGACTTGGATGTACACGAGCACAAATGGGGCGGGCTCGCCCGTGGGTCTGACGGCGCGGCCTTGGACGGGGATCGGCGTGCCGCCGGCGGCTTGAGAGATCGAGGTCTCGACCGTGGCCGTATAGGCGGGCTCGATGCGAATCGGGACGCTGCCGATGGTGGTGTTGTTCTCCTCGATCGTTTCATCGAGACTGTTGCTGTCATCGGCAACGGCAATGATCCAATAATCGCCAGGGAGGCTCGGCAATCGAGGCGTGATCGTCCGTTCGATCTGTTGGCTCACGGGTATGGTGTTGGAGCAGACCTGCTGATCGAGGAGAGAATCCTGACTGTCGAGGATGGGATCGGTGGAGAGATAAACCTTTTGGATCCAGGCGCCGGAAGCGGGCGCCAGACCCTGATTCGCGAGGGAATAGGCGATCGAGATTGGTGTCTCGGTCAAGGCATTGGTTGGGAAGGTGAGATGGCGGATCACCAGGTCCGGAAGGTCGCGGTCGGACACGACCAGCGTGGCGGATGCCGGCTGAATGCCGGTCGCCGATGCCGTTAGGTGAACCGTCTGGTTCCCGTCCACCATCCCATCCTGCAAGGTGTGGACCTCGAAAGCGACGGATTCCTGGTTGGCGGGCAGCAGGACTGTTGGGGGCACGGCTGCCTCGGTGGTATCGCTCGAAAGCAGCGTGACGAGGACGGCCTGGTTGGTGGCGGTGTTCAGCGAGAGCGTGCCGGTTGTGGCCGGGCTCAGGCCTTCTGCCACCAGGCTTCGTTCGAGCACGATCCGAAAAGCGGGCCTATCGTTTTCGGCGATCTCGATGGTGTCCGGGATGGCCTCGAACAACCGCACAGCAGCAGCCGAGTCCATGACAAAGGCGCGGACGGTGACAAGCCGCGTGCCGGTGACGACATCGTCGTCGATGGGCAGGATGGGGAAGCCCAACCGGGTGGCGCCGGCTGGAATGGCCAGGCGGTCGGGAACCCACAAGGCGTCCGGATCGCTGCTTTCGAGTTCGAAGACCATCTGCCGGTTGCTGGCGACGTTGCGCGTGACGGAGGCGATGCCCATCTGCGCCCCCGCGTCCTCGGCGATGGCCAGCGGCGCGATCTCGATGCGGACCTCGGGCCAGTCGTTGTCTTCGATGACAATGGGCGCCGAGGCCTGGGCGTGGCCGAAGGCCGTGGCAATCACATCGTAAGAAGTGGCGGCTTCGAGCAGGTCGTCTTCGGTGGCTTCGAGGACAAAAGTCACCGACGTTTCGTTGGCCGGGATGGTCGCTTTTTGAGGCACCGCCAATTGGGCCGGGTAATAGGTCCCGATCTTCACTTCGAGCGGCAGAGCGGATGCCTCGTCCCGGCGGATGGTGACCGTGATGGCTTCGCCTTCGCGGATCTGCGGCTTTTGGAAAGCGAGCGATAGCCGGCGGACGTCGGTGTCGATCACCGCAATCGATGTGTTGTCTCCGGCATAGGCTTCCGCATCGACTCGGACCAAGACCGTTTGGGGGCCATCTACAATGCCGTCCGCAACAACCCGCATGTCGAATGCAGCCGAGTTTTGGCCGGCTGGAATCGTGACTTGATCCGGCATGGTCAGCTCGCTGGGATCGCTGTTCGTGATCGCCACGAGCACGGAATTCGTTGGATCTCCATTATGGGTGACCGTGGCACGGAGGATCGGGTCCAACGCGTTCTCGGCGATCTGCCGGGCGGGGACCTGCAGCGTGAGAATGCTGGCAATTCGGGTCGTGTTCGTTGGCGAGGCGAGGTTGTTGGTTTCGACCGCCTCGATCCACGCGTCCGCGGCGTCGGTCGTAACGGTGAGGTAGAACTCCTTGGCGGGCGCTGTCGCGGGCACGGAGACGCGCTGGGTTTGGACGAGGAATTCGCCGGGGGCAAGGGGGTTGGTGATGGTGATCGAGAGGAGCGATTGGGCGGTGCCGCTGAGGGGATCGACGGCCATCCGCACGGTTTCAGTCCACGGACTCGAGGCTGCGGCGGCGCCCTGGTTGGTTGTGATCCACGACAGCTCGACGATCTGGCCAGGCCGGGCATAGGAAGGAGCAAGCAGAGCCGTAATGGCCAGATCCGGCAGTGGGGGCAACCGCAGCGCGAGCGCCGCGCTCGAGCGTGCGTTGTTCGCCTCATCCATCTCCGGCTGTTGTCCCTGGGCATCGGTCTTCAACCAGAGGAAACAGTCGCCGGCGCTCGGATTGGTTTCGAGGGGAATGGCGACGATGGCGGTATTGGTGTAGCGGGCTCCAGGGGCCAGCGGCGAAACCCCGGTGGCGGGGGCATCCTGCAGGAATCGGGCGGCGTCGAGAGCGCCGGATGTCGAGAACCAGATCTGGTCTCGCCACGTTGCGATGGCGGCTGCCGATCCCGCGTTCTTCACCACCCAGGTCAGAGGGATCGACTGACCGAACTGAGCGGTCGAGGGGGCGGTGAAGGATTCGACCACGAGGTCGGCGGCCAGCAGCCGCGTTCCCTGCTCGGCGACCTTGGTGTTGTTGGTCTCGTCGAGCTCGAACACCTCGGCGCGGCTGTCGATCTCGACCGCCAGAAAGCGCTCATCATAGACTCCGGCGGGCAGGAGGACCGTTTGAGTCCGCGCCAGCCAGCCGCCGATGGCCAACGAATTCGAGTGGATTATCGAGACCAGTTCCTGTCGCTGGGCGCCGGTTGCGTCCGCGGCCAGACAGATCGTTTCGGTCCACGGCGCAGTCGCGATGGCCGTGCCCTGGTTCGTGACGATCCAGGAGATGGCCGTGCCTTGTCCGAGGATGACGGTGGACGGGGCCTGAATCGAGCCAACGTTCAAATCCGGGTAAGGGCCCAGGACGGACGTTGCACTGATCGTGGCGGCGTTGTTCTGCTTGGCATCCCTGGACGGATCATATTCAAAAAGTTGGTTGTCCACATCGCCTTGCACGAACACCCGCAAAACGCCTCTGCCGCGCTGGCCGTCGGGCAATCGGAAGGAGTGCTGTCGAGCGCTGGCGCCGCCGGGTGGGATCTCTCCGGCCGCAGCCGTGTCCCAGGGGATTCGGGCATCCAAGAGCGTCTCGCCGATGCTGACGTTCGAGACGACCAGATGATCCTGCCACGCGCCGCGGATCGGCAGAGTCCCCGTGTTGCGATCGCTCCAGAGAATCGCGATCGATGCGCCCGATTGCAGACCGGAGGCGGGCTCGATTCTCAAGTCGGTCACAACCAAATCCAGCGCCGCATCGAAATCCGACTCGGCGGTGTTGTTCTGTTCAGCCGCCGCGTGTCCGCCTGCCTGGAACTCGTAGATCTGATCAGCGGAATCGGCAATGACCACGACGCGATAACGCCCCGCGGTGTCTAGGGGGCATTGGATGATCCCGGGCAGTGTGGATCCCGGGAGCAGCGAGGTCTCGACCGCCAGTTCGACATTGGTGGTCTGTATCCCGGTGTTCAAGTTGCGGATTTGAATGCGCTGTCGGAACCCGCTCGAAGCCTCGCGATTGCCGCGGTTGGCCAAGGTCCAGGAGACATTGAGCGAGGCGCTTCCGGGGATCGGAGTTGGGTGGAGGTCCTCGATGACGAGATCGGGGTAGCTGGCCAACTGGACGACGAAGGCATTCGTCGAGATCAAGTCATTATCGCCTTCCATGACAAACTCGGCGATTCGATTGCCGTAATCGGCGTGGGCGATCAGGAAGCACGCGCCGCTGAGGCCCTCCGGCAGATTGGCTTGAGCGTCGACGGTATAGCCTTGACCCGGTTCGAGGATCCCAGAGTGTTCGAACTGGCCGAGTGTCAGATCATCTGCGTCTCCGTAGACTTCGTTGGTCGAAACAACAACCCGGTCCATCCATGGCCCGGCTGGCGTCGGATGCGAGCCCGCATTCCGGACGGTGAACGAGAACGACACGGTCTGGCCGCTATGGTAATCCGTTCCCATCGGCGCGGAGATTGCCGCCACCTGCAGATTGGGGAAGTCCACGGTGCCGGTGGGCACGACTTGCACGTCCAGCACATACGGTTCCCACGCGCTGCCCATTGCGGTGGCCGCGCGGACGAGGGCGAAATAGTCGCCGTCCTGAGTGATGCGCACTTCGGCGACGCCGTCGAACGGGCGTCCGCTTTCGGCCTCGATTTGATAGCCATTGACGGCGTCATAGAGGCCCACGATGGGCGGGCCGTGGCTGGATTGCGATGCGCGGATGCTGAGAAACACGGTCGAGCCGTTGGTGAGGGCTAACAACCGGTGGTAGTCCAGGTCAACGCGGGTCCACAGTGCGCCAGCCACGCTGGCAATCCGCCGGTCGCCGCTGATTGCCAGTTCGACAGGCGATGCCGATCCAAGGCTTCCGTTGTCCTCGGTCTCGATCTGGAGGGGCGGGCGGGCCAGGGTGACGCGGACCTGGTATTCGTCGATCTGATCGAACGTGTGGCTGACGGCGACGGTGTAGATGCCGGGTGCGGGAAGGACAA
>CAYWIM010000019.1:0-48661 GCA_964458325.1 uncultured Verrucomicrobiota bacterium | reverse complement strand
TGCCATTGCTGGCAGTGACGGCCACCGAATACAGGCCGCCGGCGCCGGCAGGGATTGTGTAGTGGAGGTGGGTGTCGGAAGGCGTGTTGGTGGCGACCGGTTCATTCGAGCGATAGAGGATCAGGACACCCTCGAGATCGCTGGTGGCGGGCTGGGTCAGGCTCAGCGTGATGGCGGTCTGGTCGGCCAGATTGCCCAGCCGGTGGAAATCAGTGTCGCTGGCCCAGAGGAATCCCACGACGGCGGCGCGTTGGTGTCCGGCGTTCGAGGTCCAGGCCAGGTCGTTGGCGATGCCGGGGTGCGCGTTGTCCTCGGTCTCGAGCTGGAGGGGCGGGCGGGCCAGGGTGACGCGGAACTGGTATTCGTCGATCTGATCGAACGTGTGGCTCACCGCGACGGTGTAGATGCCGGGCGCGGGAAGGACAACGGGGGTGGTTTGGCCCGAGCCGTCGCTGGTGAAGCCGGCCAACTGGTTGCCCTGGGAATCGCGGACGTTCAGTTGCCAGTAGGCGCCATATTGCGGGTAGCCTCCGCCTTCGTTAGCCAGGACTACGCTCAGACGGTCTCCTGTCTCGGCGGCAAAGCTCCAGTAATCCACGTCGGCCGTACTGCTCAAGTTGCCCCGTCCCACCCCGGTGCGCAGCCCGCTGCCCGCCGGATCCTCGGCGCCGAGCGGTCCTGCCAATGACGTGGCCGTCTCTGCCGTGTCATTGGCCCGATTCTCGAGCACATGCCCCGTCGCGTTCACTACCCCAAATCGACGCTCGTAATCCCCGGCCATGGGCGTGCCCCACTTGTCTTTCAAGCCCGCCTTAACCCGGAACCGATAGGTTCCGGGCTGCAACGGCGCCCCTTGCACCAGATAACTCGCGCTGACACCCCCGCTGTAGCCGGTGCAGACAATCGGATAGACATCGTCATCGGCCGTATCCCACTGGCCATCGGCGCCCCAGGCGCGCAAGTCGTAGTTGGCGGCGCTGTTGGCCGACTCGATCTGGAGATCCTTGGTGAAGACGATCGTCAGCCGATCCAGGATGCCGGCCGAGGTCGATCCCTCCGAGGGCAGGCTGACCGAAACCACCGCCAAGGGCGACGTGTCGGCAAAGTCGATTGCGAGCAGATACTGCGCCCATAATCCGCCGGTACCGTTGCCGCCGGTCACGGCAACCGAATACATCCCGCTGGCGCCGGCTGGGACCGTGTAATCCAGATGGGGATCGCTGGGCGTGTTGGTAGCGACGGGTTCGCCGTTGCGATAGAGGGTCAGGACACCCTCGAGATCGCTGGTGGCGGGCCGGGTCAGGCTCACCGTGATGGCGGTCTGCTCGGCCAGATTGCCCAGCCGGTGGAAATCAGTGTCGCTGGCCCAGAGGAATCCCACGACGGCGGCGCGTTGGTGTCCGGCGTTCGAGGTCCAGGCCAGGTCGTTGGCGATGCCGGGGTGCGCGTTGTCCTCGGTCTCGAGCTGGAGGGGCGGGCGGGCCAGGGTGACGCGGACCTGGTATTCGCCGATGTGATCGAACGTGTGGCTGACGGCGACGGTGTAGATGCCGGGTGCGGGAAGGACAACGGGTGCGGTTTGACCGGAGCCGTCGCTGGTGAAGCCGGCCAACTGGTTGCCCTGGGAATCGCGGACGATGACCTGCCAAAACCACCCATAACTCGAGTAACCTCCGCCCTGGTTGGACAGGACCACGCTCAGACGGTCTCCTGTCTCGGCGGCAAAGCTCCAGTAATCCACGTCGGCCGTGCTGCTCAAGTTGCCTCGTCCCACCCCGGTTCGCAGCCCGCTGGCGGCCGGATCCTCGGCTTGCAGAAAAGCATCGAGAGGAGTGGCGCCTTCGGGGACATCGTTATCCCGGTTTTCGAGCACATAATTTGGAATATTTGTGATCGAGAAAAACCGGGCAAAATTGCTGGCAATGACATTTCCGACGCGATCGCGGACCGATTGGCTGACGGAGAATCGGTAATCGCCCGGCTGCAGAGGTCCATCGGCGATGCGGAAATCGAGCTGAGTCCCGCCGGAATAAGGATTAAGGACGAGGCGATAGCGGGCATCGTCGGCGGTTTCGGGGGTAAGATCGGGACCGATGCTGATGAGCTGGACGGCATTCAGCGGATCGGCGGGGAAAGGATCGACTGGATTGGGCCATCCGTCCTGGTCTTGATCGGCGCCGGAAACCTCGAGCACTCCCACCAGCGATTCCTTGCCGGAGACATCGCTCCAGAAGCCGGAGGGCGCAATGATGACCGCATCTTCCTCGTCTGAATTGGTCGGCTCGCCGGTGTTCCAGTGGACAAACGACAGAGGGTCGCCGCTGGTCCAGGCGAATACGCCTTCCTGGGCTGCGTCATTGAGACCGATCCACACCGGGGCATGGGGGCCAAAGGTTCGTCTTGCCCAGTCGTTCTCGGCGGGATCGTTCAATGTGATGAGATGGCCATCGAGCGAAACGGCGTAAGATTCGGCGGAGGGCCAGTTCGTGCTGTTCGGAGTTAGGGCGTAGGCGTGGCCGCCGTAAGTCCAGGGCGGTTGGTTCAGAGCATTGATGGTGGAAGCCACCGCCTCGTTCCACACGATGGTCAAGCGATCCACGAGAGTGGCGGACGAGCTTTGGGATGGCGGCAAACTGTCGGAAATCACCCGGGGCGGCATGCCATCGACCACCTCGATCTCGATCAAGTATTGAGCGCGAAGGTTCAGATTCGGGGCAGCCGTGCTGATCCGCAGGAAGAAGACGCCATCGGCTGCCGTGACATGATTCAGCTGCCCGCCCGTCTGCGAGACCAGTGGGTTGCCGTCCGCGGCGCTTTCGATGGACATTGTGAGGGTGTTGGTGTCCACGGTGCTGGGCGACGGGAAAAGAGGGGCGACGCGGATCGTGTTGCCCGCATTGAGAATCCCCAGGCGATAGCAATCTCCATAAGGATCCTGGGCCGGGAGGGCGCCCGCAATTCGTCCGTGGAGAGCCCCGGGCGAAATGGACCAGCTCAGATTGTTGGGCGCCGACTGGGCGTCGTTGCTCTCGCGCTCGAGCGGCCATTGTTTGGACCGATCCAGACGCAGCCGGTACTGCGCCGGGGCGGCCTCGGCGTGGACCATCACGTAATAGAAGCCGGAAGCGGGGATGAGATGAAGCTGGATCTGGTTGAATGTGCCCAATGGGCCTTCGCCCGAGTTGATTTCCTGGCCGCTGGAATTGCGAAGGCTCAGGCGCGGATTTGCGGGGGAATCAGCCTCCAGATACAGGGTGATCTGGTCGCCCGCCTCGGCGTCGAACCGCCAGTAATCGACGTCGCTTGCGAGCGCAAAGCTGCCTTGCCCCATCCCGGTCATGAATCCGCTGCCGGCTGGAGTTTCGATGGATGGCAGGACCGTCGCGCCGGGCAGGGAATCGTTCTCGGTGTTTTCGATCCGGCCGGCGGGGGGGTGGACAATGGCGAACTCGCGCGAAAAAGGGGCGACGGTCCGGCCCAGATCGTCGAGCAAGAGAGGCGTCGTTTCGAAGCGGCATTTGCCTGGCTGAAGAGGGTTGACTGGAAGGGTCAACTGGACTGTTCGAGCATCGACCAGGGCGGGCACGACGGCATAAGCCGTGTCGTCGCTGTCATCCCAGGAATCGTTGGGGCCCGCGGCGCGCACGCGGTAGGCGGCTGGGCTTGCCGCGGCAGCCGGATCCAGATCACGGCTGGCCTGGATCCGGAAGCTGTCGATCGCGATCGAGCCGGCAAAGCCTGGTTCGGGCAGAGTGGCGGTCTCGATCGCAGCGGGCGGTTCGGCTGCTTCCAAGGCATGAGCGCCGAACCATAAGGCGCCGGCCAGAGTTGTGGACCACAAAGAACGAAACAGCCTGGAAAAGATCATGCGGAAGTCCTATGGATGGATGCGACCATCTGCGCTGGCGGGTGACCAGCGCGCGCATCATCGACACGCCCCCAGATTTAGCAAGCATTTTGTTGCTAGCTTGTAGCGATCTTGATTAGAAGGGTCTGGCCGATGCCGGCCGGTGGCCGGGTAAGCGTCTGTGCAAAAATGAATTCCAAAATCGGAAGAACATTTTGCGCAGACCCTAAGATCTTGGCCGTGCGAGATACTTCTGCCAGATCCGGCAAAAGCTGCGGGCAAAGTCGTCGGGCCGATCGGCGGTCCAGCGATTGACATGGTCCGGATGGAACCATCCGCCGCCGGTCAGCTCGAGGGGATGGAGAAGGACTGGCCCATCGTGCGTGGCGCGGTAAACCCAGATGAACTCGTGACCGGTTTCAGGGCTGGCTTCGAGGGTGAACAACGGTTCAGGGGCGGGGTCCAGAACGATCCCGAGCTCCTCGTGTGTCTCGCGGCGGACGGCATCGTCGTAGGATTCGCCCGCGCTGAGGTGGCCGGCGGCGGAGGAGTCCCAAGCGCCCGGGTAAGTGTCTTTGCGGAAGGAGCGCTGCTGGAGGAACAGGCCGCCTCGGGAGTTGAAGAGGAGGAGGTGGGCGGACCGGTGCTTGAGACCGCGGCGGTGGACCTCGGCTCGCGGGAGGCATCCGATGACCTCGTTGCGGTCGTTGACCACGTCGAAGAGTTCGTCGTTCATGGGCTGGCCAGCATTTCGGTGAGACGGATGAAGTCTGGCAAGGAGATTTCCTCGGCGCGGATCCGGGGGTGGAGTCCGATCTGGCCGAAGAGAGAGGCGAGGCGATTCTCGGGCCAATCGGCGCGGAGCAACTTGAGGGCGGTCTTTCGGCGTTGGGAGAAGGCGCGCCGGACGATCCGCACAAAGAGCGGGATGAGATCGGTCGCGACCAGAGGGGGGCTGCGAAGCTGCAGGGTGACACAGCCCGAGTCAACCCGCGGGGGCGGGAAAAAGCAGGAGGCAGGAATTTTGAAAAAGGCGGCGGGGTGGAATCGCATCTGGAGGAGCAGCGTGAGCAGGCCGTAATCGGGCTGGCCGGCGGCGGCGAGCAGGCGCTGGAGCACCTCCCATTGGAGCGTGACGACGAGGCGGTCAGGGGGCTGTGGGCTGAGGGCGAACTGGACGAGCAACGGGGAGGCGACGGAGAACGGCAGGTTGGCGACGATCTTCCATCCGGTCCAGTCCTGGGGATGTTCCTTGAGCCATTCGAGGGCGTCGACATGTTGGAGGACCAGGCTGGGCACGCGTGCGAAGCGCTCGGCCAGCAGACGGTGGAGACGGATGTCCTTCTCGAGGGCCAAGACATGGCCTGCCTCGGAGATCAGCAGCTCGGTGAGCGGTCCGAGCCCAGGGCCAATCTCGAGGACGCGGTCGCCTGCAGACAGCTGAGCGGCGGCAACCATGCGCCGGAGCTGATTGCCGTCGTGGAGGAAGTTCTGACCGAGCGATCGCGTGAGCGGGATCGGGGTGGACCGGAGGATCCGTTTGATTTCGCCCAAGGTCATGGGAAGTCAAAGCCGGGTTCGATGAATCCGTGGCAGGAAGGCGGCCAGGGCAGCCACGGAATCGGCCAGCTGACGCCGGGTGATGGTGAGCGGAGGAGTCCAGCTGATCACATTCGAGCCGGCTCCTTCGGGCAAGAGGATGTAACCTGATTCGAGCGTCTGCTGGATCAACCGGAGCGTCTCGGGTGTGGCGGGCGATCCGTCGGCACGGCGCAGTTCGAGGCCGGCCATGAGGCCGACGCCGCGCGCTTCGAGCCGCAGGCATTCCGGAGGGGGGATCTGCTCGAGCGCATCGAGGAGGAAGCGGCCCTGCCGCCGGCTTCGGGACACCAGATCACGGGCGCGGATCTCGCGGATCTGGGCCAGGGCCATCGCACAGCCGACCGGGTGGCCGAGAAAGGTGCTCGTATGAATGGCCTCGCCTTCGGACGGCGGCCATGCGGCGTCCATGAGATCGGCGCGACCCACGCAGGCGGAGAGCGGAAATCCGCCGGTCATCGCTTTTCCCAGGCAAACCAGGTCAGGGATCACCCCGGAATGCTCGGCGGCGAACCATCGGCCCGTCCGGCCGAAACCGGTGTATACTTCGTCCAGGATCAACAATGCGCCATGGCGGGTGGCCAGATCGCGAAGGAGCGGAAGGAACTCGAGGGGTGGGACATGGATGCCGCCGCGGCCCTGGACAGGCTCGACAAGAACAGCGCCGATCTCGCGGCGCCGGAACGCGCGGCGGGCGAGGGTCTCGATCCGCTCGAGATCCTCGCCTCGGCCGGGATAGGGCAGGAAGACGCCAAAGCCGCCCAGCTGAGGCAGGAACGGTCTTCGGAACAGGTCGCGATGGGTGACATTCAGCGCGCCGTAGCCGAGGCCGTGGTAGCCGCCGGCAAAGGCCAGCACACCTCGCCGGCCGGTGGCCATCATGGCGGTTTTCAGGGCGGCTTCGACGGCTTCGAAACCCGAGTTGCCGAACAAGGTTTTGCCTTGGAGCGATCCGCCGTAGCCGCCGAGGTGCGGAGGCGGAGGCTGTCGATTGTGCCTGGTCCGCCTGGCTGGCTCGGGTGCGGACCAGCGTTCGAACGTGATCCGGCTCAGCTCGCGCGCGAGGCGGGCCTTGAGCGCATGGGGGTGGACGTCGCCCATGGCATGCAGCAGCGTGCGCATCTGGCGATGAGCGGCGGCCACAACCCGCGGATTGGCATGGCCGGCTGCGGCCACGCCAAAAGCCGCCGTCAGGTCCAGATACGAACGGCCCTCGAGATCCCACACGCGGCAGCCGCGCGCCCGCCGCCAGACGATGGGCGCGGGTCCGTCGGCGGGGACGAAGGTGACCGTGCGGCATTCGAACTGCCGCAGCAGCGCCAGGACATCGGTGGAAGCATCGGGTTTCATCGGGGCCGGGTCAGGCGAGGAGTTGCTGGATGTCATCCCAGTCGAGCGCCGGGCCCAGGCCGGCTTCCGATCCCAATGTGGCGTCGTAGACATGGCGTTTGCGCCTCTGGAGTTCGAGGACCTTTTCCTCGATCGTGTCGCGGACGATGAGCTTATAGATATTGACGACGCGCTGCTGGCCGATGCGGTGGGCGCGATCGGCGGCCTGGTCCTCGACGGCGGGATTCCACCAGGGATCGTAATGGATCACCGTGTCGGCGCCGGTGAGATTGAGCCCAAGCCCGCCGGCCCTGAGGCTGATGAGGAACACAGGGATCGCCGGATTGTTCTGGAAGCGGTCCACCTCTTCGAGCCGATGCCGGGTCTGGCCATCGAGGTAGCAGAACGGAATGCGGTCCGCATCGAGCCGCTGGCGGATCAGGGCGAGCATCTGGACAAACTGGCTGAACACAAGGACGCGGTGGCCGCCGCCGATGGATTCATCGAGCCGCTGGGCGAACAGATCGAGCTTGGCGGATTCGGCCTCGGGGTCGGGCGTCTCGGGATTCAGCAGGCGTGGATCGCAGCAGACCTGGCGCAGGCGGAGCAGGGCGTTGAGCATGATGACTCGGCTTCGAGCCAAGCCGCGGGATTGGACCGCGCCGAAGATCTCGCCGCGGGCGGCCTCGAGCAGCTGGCGGTAGATGCCGGCCTGGGCGGGCGTCAGCGCGCACGTGAGCACCTGCTCGATTCGAGGGGGGAGCTCGGGGGTGACGGCGCGCTTGGTCCGGCGCAGGATGAAAGGGCGCAATCGCCGCGACAATCGGGCCTGGGCCTTTTCGTCGCGCTGCTGGAGGATCGGGATCTCGTATCGCTCCTTGAACTCGCGGGCGGATCCCAGGTAGCCCGGCATGAGGAAATCGAAGATCGACCAGAGATCGGCGACCGAGTTCTCGAGCGGGGTGCCGGTGAGGACGAGCCGATACGGCGCGCGGAGCGATTTGGCGGCTCGAGCGATCTGGGTCTGGCGATTCTTGATTTGCTGGGCTTCGTCGAGGATCACGGCGGCGAACTCGCGGCTCGAGTAAAGCGGTTGGTCGATCCGGAGCAATGCGTAGCTGGTGACCAGGAGATCGGCAGCGGGCGCGCGGTCGAGGCGCTCGATGCGGCGGGGGCCCTCGATGGCGAGGACCTCGAGATCGGGGGTGAACCGGCCTGCTTCGCGCTGCCAGTTCTCGACCAGGCTCGAGGGGCAGACCACCAGGAATGGACGGCGATCCTCCGGCGGGCGCGCCTGATGGATCAACTGGATGAGGGCGAGGGCCTGAACCGTTTTTCCCAGACCCATCTCATCGGCCAGCAGGCCGCTGAAGCGGTCGCGCCACAGGCGCAGCAGCCACTCGATGCCCTGTCGCTGATAGGGTCGCAGGATGCTGTCGAGAGGTTCGGGCCAGGCCAATGGCGGAGGCGCCGGAGATTGCGGGAGCGGGCTCGGGATGGATTGGCCGGGGAACAGGTGTTGGAGGGTGGCGTCGAGGTAGCCGGCCTGGCGGTGATCGAGCCGGTAAGCCCCCGCCTGTTGCTGAGGGCCGGCATCGCGCAGAAACTCGTTCCACTCCTCCAATGCGGCAGTGTCCAGCAGCTGGACTTTGTCGGACCCGGCCCGGCGCCGGTGGCCGCGTCCGGACAACAGCAGGCTTTGGACCTCCGAAGGTGTGAGGCGGCCGCCGCCATCCCCTTTGAATTCGATCCGCAGGTCCAGCCAGTTCGAGCCGCTGCCAGCGAACTCGATTTGGGGCTCGACGCGCTCGCAGTGCTGATGAACGGATTGCTCGAGGCGCTCCTCCATCGATACGATCCATTCGCGCTCGAGGCGCGGATATTCCCGGGCGAGGAAATCGAACACCGAATCCTGGCCGGCGAGGTGGAGGCGCCCCTGGGCATCGGGAGGGCTGAATCCGGCGCGAAGGAGGCGGCCGAGCGCAGCGGATTCAGCTGCCGGATCGCACGCGAAGTATCGCATCGAGGCATCCGGATCGGGCAGCCAGGCATCGGCGGCTTTGGGTATGCCGCCCATGGTTCGTCGATGCGTGCCATACAGGACGGAAAGTGTGGCTTCGAGCTCCGTCAGCCCCCCGCGCAGTCTCAGCTCGAACCGCGGGGGGGCGTCGATCAGCTCGAAATCGTTGAGCGTGAAATTGGCGGCCACCTGGCCGCTGGCGAGCCAGCGGGGCCATTCATGCTGGAGCCAGCGGGGCACATCGGCGCGCGGGATTTGCCAGCGGCTGCCCGGGGGGCGGGCGGCCAGGCAAGACCCGTCGAACGGCTGGAAAGCAGCCTCGGAAAAAAGCCATGAACGATCGCCCGGGATCAGGGATCCGGCGGCTGCAGGCAGGCTCAGATCGATGGCGCCGTCCGGCCGCAATTGTGCGGTCAGCCCGACTCGAGCGGGCTCGGCCAGAACGCGGACGGGTGTTCGTCGGGCGATGGTGATGCGCGGGTGATCGATCAAAGAGGGCAAGAGCGCGGCGAGCTGCTCGAGGCCGAGCTGCAGAAGGCCGGGGGTGCTGCCTCCGGCCAGCTTTTCCAGGGCGTCCAGCAGGAGGAGGTCGTGGTCGGCCAGAGAATAGGGCACCGAGGAGACCCAGGCATCCAGCAGCTTCCGGCTGGCAGAGCTTTCCCCTTCGATGCCGAGCGTGATTCGGCCTCGCGCGAGTGCCGATTCGAGGCTGGGGGGCAAGACCACATGGATTTGAAGGGGCGCCCCGGCTGCAGGGTTCGCGGCGCGAGCCAGCCGGCGGCCGGGCGGGGCAGCGGCAGGGAGGCCGCTCGGATGATCGGATAGTGGAGCAGGGGAGCGGGGTGGCGATGGGGGGATCGATCGGGTTGCCGCGCCAGACGTTCCTGCATCCGCCGACGATTCGCCTGCGGAGGCGCGCTCGAGAAAATGAAGCCCGATCGCAACCGAGTGCGCGCAGATTGTCCCCCAGCGCCTCGAGTCGCGGCAGGGGCAGAGGTTGTCGATGTCGACGCTGCTGCGGATGACGAGCCCGGCTCGGTAAGTCGCAGGTCCGTCGTGGACGCGGCCTTCGAGCGTTGGCGGATCCCATCGCGATTCCTCGACACGGCCCGCCGCAGCCAGGCTGCGAGCCCGTTTCATGGCTTCCCATCCGGCGACTTTGGCCAGGAACGACTCGGTAAGTTCCGGGAGACTCATGCCAGGATTGGCGGGCGCGATTGGCTGTCCGACTTGGATTCGAACCAAGACTATAGCCTCCAAAGGGCTGTGTGCTACCATTACACCATCGGACAACGCTATAAAGACTGTAACGGCCTGCGGCAGACGGCGCAAAGAAAATCTGGAATTCGTCGCTCTTGCCCTGCCCGGCCGATTCGGTATGATCCTCAGCCGCGTCAGCATGACTGGACACAACCCATCGATCCCATGACACCCATCGCAATCATGCCGTGCCTCGACATGAAGGACGGCCGCGTGGTCAAAGGCATCCATTTCACCGATCTCCGCCAGGCCGGCAACCCGGTCGAGCATGCCAAGTTCTACCAGGAGGAGGGCGCCGACGAGCTGGCGATGCTCGATATCGCCGCCACGGTCGAGAACCGCAAGACGCGGATCGAGTGGGTCCGCAGCGTGGCTGCCGCCATCCGCATTCCGTTGACGGTCGGCGGCGGCATCGGATCGATCGAGGACATCCAGGCCGTTCTCGATGCGGGCGCGCGCAAGGTCTCGATGAACAGCGCGGCCGTGCAGCGCCCCGATCTGGTCCGCGAAGCCGCCGAGCGTTTCGGGTCCGATCGGATCACGGTGGCCATCGATGGACGCTCCAATGCGGCGATGGCTTCCGGCTTCGAGGTCGTGGTGGCTGGCGGGACTCGGCCGGCCGGAAAAGATGCCGTGGCCTGGGCGCGCGCATGCGAGCAGCTCGGGGCCGGCATCCTCCTGCCCACCAGCATGGATGGCGACGGCACCCGTGCCGGCTACGACATCGCATTCACCCGCGCGATCGCCGAGGCGGTTCGCCTGCCCGTGGTCGCCTCCGGCGGCGCAGGCACGCTCGAGCACTTCTACCAGGCCGCCACCGAGGGCAAAGCCCAAATCCTCCTGGCTGCCTCCGTGTTCCATTTCCGCACGCTCCGCATCCGCGAGGTCAAGGAATACCTCCGGCGCAAGGGCTTGGCCGTCACCGCCTAGATCGGCTGGATTCGCATGGCCAGGAGCCGGTCGATCCTTTCGATCCAAGCGGGTGGCTGCCATCGACGCTTATGAATCCGCGGCTTGTCATCGGGCCGGCATCGTCTGCTGCGCGCGAGATCGGCCTGGCGACGGGCATCAGCCGCATCGGCCGAAATGCGGACAACGATCTGGCCATCGCCGATCCTTCCGTCTCGCGCTATCACTGCGAAATCTCGATCGAACCCACCGGCTGCAAAGTGCGCGACATGAATTCGTCCAACGGGACGTTTCTCGACGGTCTGCCGATCCAGGACGCACGGATCGAGCATGGACAACGCTTGCGGCTGGGCTCCGTGGACTGCCTGTTCCTTCTGGATGAATCGGCGCCTCGAGCCCCCGCTCCCACCCAGATCCCGCTGCCTCCGCCCATTGCCGCGCCTCTCGATCTGGCGTCGTCTGCACCGGGCATGTGCGAGTTCCACCCGGGTGAAATCGCCGACTGGATCTGCCCGCGATGCGGATACGAGCTGTGCGGGGCATGCGTCGAGCCTCCCCGGGCGGGTCACTCGATCCATCCGACCTGCCGCCGTTGCCAGTCGGTTTGCCATCGGACCCGGCCATCCGCTCTGCCACCTGCCACCGCCCACGGCTCCTTCTGGCAGGACGTCGCTGGATCCTTTGCGTACCCGCTGCAAAAACAGGGTGCGGTCTTCCTGTTCAGCGGGGCCCTGTTCCTGAGCTTGATCGACGCCGCCGGGTATCTGGCCTCCTATGCCTCCCTGCTGGGGCTGCTGGCCCTCTTGATCCTGGCCATCTTCAATTTCGGCTTCCTGTTCGCCTATATGAAGAGCGTGATTGCGGTCTCGAGCAACGGGGACGACACGCTGCCCGGCTGGCCCGAAATCACCGATTTCTGGGGGGACCTCGGCGGCCCGTTCCTCCAGTTCCTTGTCCTCCACATCCTCTTCCTCGGACCCGGCGTCGTCCTCATCCGCCACGATTATGCCATCGCCGGCTGGACGGTCGCCGGGATCGGCATGCTTCTTCTGCCCATGGGCTTTCTGGCCGTCGCGCTCACGGACAGCCTGGCTGGATTGAATCCAGTCGCCATCGTCTCTTGGGTTTTCCGGGTGCCCGGGCCTTACCTGGTCGCCAGCTTCTTTTTTCTTTCGATGTACGGCCTGCGCTATGGCTGCGAATGGATCATCCCGCAAATCCCCGTTCCTTTTCTGCCCGGTCTCCTGTTCAATTTCATCTTGCTCTACGGACTCACCGTCCAAATGCGAGTGTTGGGCCGCATGTATTATCGGTATCGCCACCGCTTTGTATGAGACTCGCCTCTGTGCGGAACGCCGCAAGTTCACAACGCCGTGTCAGGCCAGCCTGCGCCGCCGCAGATCGCGGCGCGATCCGCTCGAGCGTTCCCTTCCAGCCCTGGCGGGCCGTGCTGGCTCTCGCCAGCCTGGCCGCCGTTTCCCTCTTCGCAGCCGTTCCCGTGAACGTCCCCCTCTCCCGGCCTTCGGCCATCCTCTCGTCCGCGGACCGCGGTGGGAGAGGGCAGGGAGAGGAGCCTTTCCTCCAGGAAACCGCCGTCCGGTTCGAGCATGCCTCCGAGTTGGAGGGCGCCCGCTACCTCCGCCTGGCCATCAGCGGCGATGGCATTGTCTACGTGCTCACCGATCGCGGTGTGGCGCGGTTATTTGGCCAAACGCTGGCCATGGACCACAGCTTCCGGCCCCTGTCTTCCATCCCCATACTCGATCTGGCCGTCCATGACGGTGAGGTGTTTTACCTGCTCGAAGACAGGTTCCTGAGCAATGGCCGGGCCGGCCTTGACCTGATCCGCCTGCCGGCTTCCCGATGGAAACGCGCCGCCCGGCACTCCTCGAATGCATGCGCGGTCTGGAACGAGCTCGATCTCGGCATCATCCCCGGGGACGGCAGCTCGCCAGCCCTTCTGCGCGCGCCCGCGCCCATCCGGCAGGTCATCCCCGCCGCCGCTGGCTGGTGGGTGCTCACGGACACGCAGATCCTCGAGACCGATGGCCGCAGCCTGTCAACCTTCCACCTCGGCCAGGATCTCACGGCCATCGCCTCGAGCCCGAACGCGCTTCTGGCCGGAACCCGCAATGGCTATTACCCGCTCGATCCGGTCACCGGACGCCAGCTCGCTCCGCGCCAGACCCGTCTGCCCGCCGTGCATATCACCTGCCTGGCGCCCAGCGACAACGGCCTCTGGGCAGGCACGACCCGGGGCGTTTTCCGTCAGCGGCTGGATGGCGCAATCGATTACTACGCCTCGAGGCGCTGGCTTCCCGATGATTCGGTGGTCGATCTGGGCTTTCATCCGGACGGCACGGTGATGGTGCTGACCGGTGCTGGCCTGGGCGCCATTGCATTCCGGCCGCTCACGCTCGAGGAGAAGGCCGCCCATTACCAGGACAAGATCCGCCAGCGCCATATCCGATACGGCTTCTGCGCCGAGCTGCGGCTCGAGCGCCCGGGCGATCCGGCGTCTGCCCGGATGATCGATACCGACAACGACGGCACCTGGAGCGCTTATTACATGGCCAGCCAGGCGTTCCGATATGCCGCCACACGCGACGAGTCCGCCCATCGCCACGCCTGGGATACATTCGCCGCGATCGAGCGCCTCGAGTCGATCCACACGATCGAAGGATTCCCGGCTCGCAGCTTCGAGCGCGCCGGCTTCGCCACCGCCGATCCCGAGCGGTGGCACCCCGTCGGCGACGGCCAGTGGGATTGGAAATCCCACACCAGCAGCGACGAGATCGCCGCCCACACCTTCGGCTGCGCCGTGCTTTACGAAACCGCTGCCCGCACTCCGTCCGAAAAGGCGCGCATCGTCCGGTTCTACACTCGCATCATCGACCACATCCTCCGGCACGATCTCTACCTGGTTGACGTCGATGGAGAGCCGACGCTCTGGGGGCGGTGGAACCCCGAGTATGTCAACCACTACCCGCCCGCCGTGTTCGACCGGCGGCTCAACAGCTCCGAGATCGTCGCCAGCCTCGAGCTCGCCGAGCATTTCACGGGCAACCCGAAATACCGGCAGAAGGCATTCGATCTCCTCGATCGGCACGGGTACCTCGACAACATCGCCCTCCCGATGCGCGGGATCCAGTTCACCCCCGTCCTGTTCCGCGGGATCGGGATGGGCGACGAATGGAACCATTCGGACGATCTCCTGGCCTTTGTCACCTACTGGGTTCTCCATCGGTTCGCGTTCACCGACGAGCTCCGCGCCCGCTACGCCGCCGCCATCCGCGACCATTGGGACATCGAACGCATCGAGCGCAACCCGCTCTGGAATTTCGTCTATGCATCCACCGGGGCCGCCGAGTTCGATCTCGAAGGCGCCCTCGAGACGTTGCGGCAATACCCGCTGGAGCTGATCGACTGGGCTGTCGCCAACTCGCATCGGTCGGACATCGACCGGCTGGCGCCCAATTTCCGCGGCCAGCAATCCGCGCAATGGCTGCCGCCCGATGAACGCCCCGTCATGCGATGGAACGGCAATCCGCTCGTGCTCGACGGCGGATCCGGCGGACATCAGGAGCTGGCCGGCGACGAATTCCTCCTCCCCTACTGGATGGGCCGCTACCTCGGCATCATCGGGCCTATCGGGAATCCGTGAATCCTCTCATTCGCGAATTGGAACATCCTGACTTCGATCATGGGCACACCGCAACGCGGAAAAACGAGATCGAGTCGACCGCAGGCTGTGTGCGAACCCGGACTGTTACCCACTCGTAGCGATCGTTCACAGCGACCGCCTGCTGGCCAATGATGTCGGCGCTGACCGAGGTCCAGGTCATCAGGTCGCTTGACCTCTCGATCCAGTAAGCCAGTTGGGGATCGTCGATCCGCCGGCGGAAGGTGAGGTCAACCCAGAGACTGGATGGGCCTTTGTGCAGGAGCAAAGTGGGGTAATCCAGGAGGGCCGGGACGTCGAGCGGGAGGCCTGCCGCTTGAACCACCGCCAGCCCGCTCGGTGCCGAGCTCAGAACGCTTATCTGGAAGCTGTCGCTTGCTACCGCGCCGTCGTCGTCCGTGGCGTTTACGATGATGGTG
The DNA here is from genome assembly GCA_964458325.1 of uncultured Verrucomicrobiota bacterium. Taxonomy (GTDB): domain Bacteria; phylum Verrucomicrobiota; class Verrucomicrobiia; order Limisphaerales; family UBA1319; genus JAGMXM01. The sequence goes on along the minus strand of CAYWIM010000019.1, from coordinate 33,596 downwards.
TGAGCGGCGACGGCGGAGGGTGTTCCGCTGAACGTCGCAGCGGCCGCGTTGAAGGTCAACCAGTTCGCAGGCGGGTTGCCTGGATCTAGCGCGGCCAGGGTGAGCACGTCACCGACGTCCGGATCGCCAAAGCTCCCCGGCGCCAAGGCATAGGTGAAGCTCTGGTTGACGACCGCCCACTGATCGGGGATGGGCGTGGCGAGCAAGGGCGCGTTGTTGAACTTGACGCGGTAAATGTAACATGCGCCGAAGCGCTTTCCGGTCTCGCTATCGTAACGGGCGCCGATCGCGATCGTGTGATCCCGGATGCTGACCGAGTAGCCGAACTCGTAATACTTGTCGAGCATCGGAGGCGCCAGCTTCTCGACCAAACCCCAGGCGTCGGCGCCATCTCGATTCTGGCCAAAGAGATAGGCGGAACCAGATCTCAAGCCCGAGTCGTCATCGAGCCGCGCGCCAACCAGCAGAAGCCCATCGTCGAGGCTGACGGCGAAGCCGAACTCGTCGTATTTCGCGGGATCGATCGCCTGGATTTTTTTGGCCTGGAGCCAAGGCGTGGCGCCCGTCCCCGTGCGGGAGAAGAGATAGGCCGAGCCGGAGCGGTCGCCGAAGTCAGCGTCATAAGGGGCGCCGGCGGCGAGCCAGTTGCCCTGCAACGCCACGGCGCTGCCGAATCCATCACCCGCGGCCGTGTCGGCTCCCGTCAGCTTTTGCACCTGACCCCATTTGTTCTCGCCACCCTCATGACGAGAGAAGACGTACACGGCGCCGGAACCCGTTGCTGGGGCGTTGGCGCTCGGCGCGCCGACGAGGAGGTCGTTACCAGACAAGGAGACGGCCCAGCCGAAGTAATCCCCGGCCAGACCGTCCGCCGGGACGATCTCTCGGACCAGAATCCACGCGGGGCCAGGGGCTGGGTTGCGAGCGAAGAGATACACGGATCCGGACCGCTTGCTCAAGCGCGTGGGACGGGGTGCGCCGACAGCGAGGAAATCGCCACTCAAGGCGATGGCCCGGCCGAACTCGTTGTCGGTGGTGCCATTGGACGGGGCGAGCTTTTGCGCCTGGCCCCAGGCCCCCGCACCACCCTGATCGCGCTCGAAGACATAGACGGATCCCGTCTTGATGCCGTTATGGACGTCCTTGCGTGCGCCTGCGGCCAGCGTGCTTCCCTCGAGGGCGACGGAGTAACCGAAATGGTCTTCTTTGGCTGCATCGGTAGGAACGATTTTCTGGATCTGAATCCACGACTCGGGATTCCCGAATTGCCGCGCGTAGAGGTAGACGGAGCCGGATTGGCTGGCGATCGGATCATCGAAAGGCGCGCCTGCTGCCACCAGATCGCGGTTGGCCGAGACGGCGAAGCCAAACTCGTCCGCGTGGGAGCCATCGCTGGCCATGAGCTTCTGGATCAGCCCGTGCATTGCGATGACCGTGGTTTGGTTGTCACTGACCGGCGGCGTTTGGAAGTGGTCATCGACCGTGATGGTGAATTGCGTGGTCTCGGAGGACTCGAATTCGACACGCCCGTTGGTGGTTGGCACAAAGACCAGTCCGCGCAACGCCAGCGTGCCGTCGGCGCCGGTTGTGGGCTCGAGCACGTAATCGCTCAAACCGACGGGAACGAAGCCTCCCAGGTTGGTGAAATAGCCGTGCGAGGGGTCGCTCACGGTCACGGTAATGCGCAGGGGCTGCAGAGTCAGATCGTCCACCTCGGTCACCAGGACACCCGCGAAGGGCCGGATGGTGAGCTGGTGATAGACCGTCAAGCCCGCGACGGTGCCCTGGATGACGGGCGCGTCGTTGACGGCCGTGACGGCCACGGCCGTGACGGTGTCGGTCACCGGAACGGCGACATAGCCATCGTCGACCTTGAGGGTGAAACGAGCCACCTCGGTGGTAGGAACTGTGATTCGATTCTCGGTGGGCCAGAACACCAGATTGTGCAGAGCAGCCGTGGCGGACGCGGCGGTGCAGCCGGCGAAAGCATAGGTGCCGGGGGCCGTCTGCGTGAAGCCGGTATTTCGAGTGTCCAGAGTGCCTTTCTCAGGATTGTCGATGATGACCTCGACATACAACGGCTGGTCTCCGAAGGCATCCACCTCCGAAATCGTCACACCCGCGAACGGATTGACGTGGTCCTTGTCCGTGATCGCGTATTGATCGGACGTGCCGGTGATGACGGGAGGATCGTTGACGCCGTTGACGGTTACACGAAGCTCGGCGCTGGCCCGGTCCGATCCGTCGCGGTGGACAACAACCGCCCCCTGACCCGAGGTCGCGCCTTCTGAATCATCGGCCACACGATATTCGAATCGTTCCGTGTACGGGTAACTGCCGGTGTAGTCCTCATCGGGTGTGTAGAGCACGCGTCCGTTGCGGACCGAAACGGCGCCGCCCTGATCGGTGCCACCCGCGTCCAGAAGACGGTAGGCGGCGGCCGTCTCGGGGCGCAGAGCGTCGTTGGCGAGGACGTCGAGGACATTGTCCGCGCTCCCCGAACGGGCCGTCAAGAGGTCGGGAGACAGCGGGTGGTCGCCCACCTTGACCGTGATGGTGGCTGAGCCAGTACCCCCGAGGCGGTCGGAGACTTGGTAATGGAACGTCGACGTGCCCACGAAGCCGGGTTGGGGCGTGTACAAAATGGTGCTGCCACTGATGACCGCCGCGCCTTCAAAAGCAGGCCGGTCCACGCTCGTGATGAGCCAACCGTCGGCCGAGGCTGGCTTGACGCCGTCATTGCGGAGCACAGCGAGGACGTTGGCTGCGCTGTCCCGCGCCACACTGAAGAAATCGTCGTGGGTCTCGAGGTCTTTTACGTTGGCACGCTGTTGGACCAGGATCTCGACCTTTCCCTCGGCCCGGCGGCTGGTGCCGTCCGAGATTTCGTAAGTAAACCGTTCCGTGTAAGGGAAGTCCTGATCCATCGGCGCGTAGAGCAGACTCAAGCCGTCGGCGCTGATTCGGACCTGACCCTGCTTGTCCGGCGCATTTTCAGCATTCGTGTCATCGATACCCACGCCGGTGATACGGAGGAACTGCCCCCGATCCGGTATCACACCGTCGTTAGCCAGCACAGGTAACGAGAACTCGCGTCCGGTTTCGGCTGTGCCGGACGACTCGTAAAAGACGGTAAAGGCGTCGCTGTTGGCATCGAGCGTCCCGGGACTCACTTGGACGACGACCCTGGCCGTGTCGGTGGACCGCGAGTCGGTCATCGTATAGGTAAAGGTCTCCTCCCCCACGTAGCCTGGGGCCGGGGTGTAGAATAGAGCGTCCGACTGGACCACGACGGTTCCGCCGTGATTGGGGCCTCCGAGCCCGGCGCCGACTTCGACCACGGTGAGCATTCGGCCAGGAGCCGGCACGAACGCATCGTTCAGGAGCACCGGCAGCGGGTTGGCGCTGCTATCGGCATGGACCGTAAAGAAGTCCGGGCTGGCTTTGGCGCCGGCCGCGAAAACCGCGATGGTCACCTCGGCCGAAGCCTCATGGCCCGAACCGTCCTGCACAGTGTAGGTGTAGGTCATTTCTCCAAGCTGTCCGGGAGCAGGGTTGAACACCAGGCTGTGCCCGTCGCCGGCGACACTCAGCTCACCCAGGGTGCTGGTGATGGTCGGGGGAGTGAAGGGAACGATGCTCAGGACCGCGCCGTCGGGCGGCAGCAGGCCGTCATTGGCCAGCACGTCCAGCGTCGAGGTGCGGGCGTCGTCACTGGTGTCTCCCGCGCGGTCGAGCGGCACGGCGAAGAAATCGTGCGTGGCCATCAGCCGACCAACGGTGACGGTGACAGCGGCCTCACCCGTTCCCCCCTTGCCGTCCGCCGCCACGTAAGTGAAGGCATCGGTGCCACTGAAACCGGAGTCAGGAGTGTAGAGCAACTGAGCATCGGTCGCGCCGCGCGTCACCTGACCATGGGGCGGGTCGTTGAAGCTCAATATCGTCAGGTCGGCGGTTGAACCGGGCAGCAAGTTGTCGTTAGCCAGGACATCGAGCGGGTTATTGGCGCTGCCAACAGCCACGCTGAAGGCGTCGTTGCGGATCGGGAGGGAGTTTTGGCGGTCCACCACCTGGACGATGACTTGGGCGACAGCCCCGGCGGGGCCGCCGCCGGAGATTGCGTACCAGAAGGTGCGCGTGTACGGGGGCTGCTCGCTGGCTTTCTGGCGGTACACAATCGATCCGTTCAGGAGTTCGACAACATCGTCGGATGGCGTGTCGAAGACGCGAGTGATGGTCAGGTTCTGGCTCGCATTGGGCACGACACCGTCGTTGGCGAGAACATCGAGGCTCGGCGACTGTCCCTTGGCGACGCTGAAGTTGTCTGGATTGGCCTGGAGGTTTCCGTTGAGGTGATCGACCGTGACACGGACGGTAACGGTGCCGCTGTCGGCTCCGCCCTGACCATCGCCGATCGTGTAGGCAAAGGTCTCGTCGCCGACAAAATTGACTTGCGGGCGGTAAACCAGGGCGCTGCCGGTGTGGTTGATCTCGATCGTCCCTCCGCTGCTGGCCGAGGTCACTTTCGTAATGATCAGTGGGCCCCAGAGGCCCTTCTGTGCCGGATCGTCCACGAAGGGGACGGGAATCGAGAACGTGTCGGCGTCCAGCGCCGTCACATGATGGACTTGGTTATAAAGGCCGGCGGTGGCGCATTCGGCAATCGCCACTGCTGCGCCCGTCACCAACCCGTGAGCGGGAGCCACAACAAGTGTGCGAGCCGGGTCGGCGGCGGCGCGATAGGCCTGCACAGCGTGGCCGGTGCGGGTCAGGTTCCGGTCATTGCTCAGGACCTCGAGCTCGACCTCAGCGCTGTCGGCCGCTGTCCGGAAAAAGTCGTCGTTCGCAAAGAGGAAACTGCCGTCCATCACGGTGTAAGTGAAAGTGTCAGCGTATGCGGCCCCCTCGACCAGTGCGTCGAGAATGGGGGACGTGGTCGGGTCGTAGGTAAGGCTCGATCCCGCCGTAGTGACTGAGGCTCCTCCCGGCGTACTGAGAGCTCCGGTGAGGGGAACGAGGCGGAGAACATTGTCCGGCTCGAAACCGTCGATATCGTCGTCGGTGTCGTTGTCGAGGACAGTCCGATCCGGTGGCGCGAGCGCCAAGACGCTGTCTTCCGAGGTTGCCGCCGTGTCAACCAGGGCCACAGGTGTTTCGTTCAGGCCGCTCACTAAAACGACTGCCAGCGAATCCACATTGCCGCCTTGACCATCGGTCACCGTCACTGTGAAAGAGTCCAGATACAGCTCTTCGCGAGCGAGTTGGCGGAGCCGGACCGAGTCAGCCGGATCATAAGTTAGGGTTGTGCCGTCGGGACTGCGGGTGATTCGGGCGCCGCCTCGGCTCGGGCTGACCACGGACTGAACGCTCCATGTGTCGGTGCGGTCCACATCGGAATCGTTGCCCTGGAGATCGTCGGCGGCGATGGTGATGGCGGTGGCAGCATCGGTGGCCCAGAGGCCAGTCAGGAGCAGCTGGACCGGGAGTTCGGTCGAATCAGAGGGAGTGAACTGAACCCAGGTTTGGGCCCCTGCGCCGGATCCGGCTGCGGCAGGCAGCGAGTAGAGGATCTCCAATTGGGCGATCAGCTCTTGGAGCGAAAGGCCCTGCGGGCCGGCGAGGGAATCGAGCTGTGAGAGAGAGGCTGGATCAGGATTTGGGACGGGGGGATCATTCACGCCCGCCACGCGCACGGTCACGCGCGCAAGACTGACCGCACTGTGACGGTCTTGCACTGCGTAATAGAACGAGTCATCGGCGCTCTCGCCCAAAGCCAGGCCATTCAAGTAGGCGGACGTGCGAGGGTTGTAAACAATGCTGGTCTCGATGCGGTCGGTGCGGAGGTCGAGGCGGACGGCGGCTCCGAAGGCGGTCACCGTCGTGAGGCGATTGACATCGTTGAGTATGGCCCACTCCCCTTTGGCGTCCGCATTGTCCACATACGCCACCGGAATCGAGAACCAGTCGGGATCTCCGAGCAAGGCGATACGATGAAAGCCGTTGTAGGATCGATAGCCACCGTACCCGGAGATCAGGATCACGGTCCCGTCGGCCAAGTGATGGTTGGGCGAGTGGACCTTCAGGTTGCCGGCGGTGGCGCCCGGCGCATAGTCCAGGATGGGCTGGACCCCGCCCACGATGCCCACCAGCGTCAGGGAGGCGGGCCCGTCGTCACTGTCCGGATCGTCATCATTTGGCAGAAGGCTGACAGCGGAGATGATCGGCTTCGCGGGGTATTCGTTATCGGTGTCGAACGCCCAGGTAGTGCCGGCGAGATCAGGATCACCCATGATCCGAACGATGCCTTCTTCGTCCGTGGTCACGAGATCTTGAACGGGAGCGGGCGGGTCATTGGCGCCGATGACTGTGACCGTGACCTCGCCTTCGGCCCGGGAGTCGGTCTGGCGCGGGTCGCGGGTGATCCAGCCTCCTTTGACGATTGGATCATCCGCGAACTCAACCGGGATCATAAACTCATCATCGTTGACGGACTCGATCGCAAAGATGCCGTTGTAGGGCGAGATCCCACTGCCATCCGACATGGCGCCAGAGAGGATGATCGAGGTGCCGCTCGCCAGCCGGTGTCCCGGGGAGACAACGACCGTCCGATTGGCTTGCGGTGGCGAAGCGGGCTTGTATTGCCGGACCGGGCCGGCGCCGATATCGACAATCTCGTAGTAGAAGACCTCGACGGCCTCCACTCCTGCGGGCAGCGCTTGCAGGTCCTGGGACACACGGGGGTCGTAGGTCAAACCCAGCCCGCGCAAGGGGGTGGTGACTGGATACACCTGGACCTTGGCTTGGGCGAGTGTCTGGACCGAACTTTCGGCGCCCGTGTCAGGCTTCGAGGCGGCACTGACGTCCACCAGCACGAGTTGGTCGGAGCCATCGGCATCGGCGTCGTTGGCAAGCACCGGGATGTCGGCGGGCAGGTCCTCATCCACAAACCACACATCAGGGCCAGCCGTCGGCTTGGCGTTGGGCGAACCGAACGCCGTGCCGTGGGTATCGAAGCCCGGCGAGGTGGTTTCTCCGCTTGGATCAAGCAAGCCGTCGGTGAACCGAACAAATCCGGGCAGATTGGCGCCAAGGATGCAATGGGGCAGCAGAGCGAAGCCGACCAAATCGGGTGTCAATGAGATCGAGCTGTGGGCCAGGATCGCCGGCGTGAGCACGCCGGTCGGATCGATGAACTCGCCCACGTAAGCCACGTTCGAGACGAGACGATCGCCGGCGTCGAACAGGCGGATTCGCCCGCGCCGCTCGAGGTTGAGGCGAGCGATCCAGGCGCCCTGATCGCCGCTGGCCGCCGGGGTCCAGCTCCCTTTCTCGGTTGGGTTGGTGGTGAAGGCGATCGAAATGGAGAACGTGTCGCCATCGATCCTGGTGACGCTGTGCTCGCCGTTGTAGTCCGCGATCGTGTCCGCGATCGTCACCCGGTCTAAAGTCGCCAGGCCGTGCCCGGCAGAGGTCACTTTGACAGCGGCGCCGCTGTTGTAGGAGGCATAGTCGGTGATCGCGTGCCGGTACGGGACGGCGAAAGAGAACTTGTCTTGTCCGAGCCGCGTGATGACCTGCTCGCCATTGAAGGCGGACAGTGGGGCGCCCTGGATCTCGATTCGCTCACCGGTTGCCAAGCCGTGGTCGGGCGACACAACGACCACCTGGGCCGGATTCGAGGCCGCTTCGTAGCGGGAGATCGCCACGGTCACTGAGGGCGTCTGGACGGGCGTCGGGTATTGGACTGTTCCGGCGCTGAAGGAGCAGTCGGCGACGATGATGCCACGTCCTGGCTGAATGAGGGTGTTGGCGGGGAAGAGATGTCGTTGGCCGCTGCCGACCCACAGGCTGAAGCCCCCCAGGTCAACGGGCACGGAATCCCGCGGCACGCACAGCTCGACATAGTCGCAAGCCGGTTCGCCCACAGGCGGGCTCGGATTCGGATCGAAATGGATTTCATTGATGACGATGCGGGCGGATGCCTCGGCCTCGAGCGCGCCCGCGTCGGGATCGCCGTCGCCGCGGAGCGCTCCGCGCTGGTCCGTGGTTGCGCTGGGATAAACCGCCAGCCCCCGGGCCGGGCTCGTTGGCTGGAGGCGATACGCCGCGGTGGGGAGGATGCGCGTATCCAGCGGCAGGACCAGCAGCGGATTGGTCTGGGTCAGATCTCCCTGGGTCGCCTCGAGGAGGAAGATCTCCTTGGGCTGACCACCTTGCGTGAGCACCACCCGGGTGGTGTCATCGGAGACGTTGCCTGAGAGGGAGAGGATTCGACCGGCACCTTCGACCCCGAGGTTCTTCCCACGGGCATCGGCAAAGATGCAATTCTGGACCCGGACCATGGTGCCGAAGACATTCGCGTGAATCGAGCTGCCCCGGCCGGCGGCATCCACGTTCTCGGCAAAGGTGCAGTGCGCGACCTGGACGGGGAGTTCGGAGCTCGGGGTGAGGTTCTCGACATACAAGGCACCGCCACCGAAGCCGTTGAGCGACTGCTGGCGATTCCCCGAGAAGGTGGTGTTGACGAAAGAGCACGGCTGGTCCGTGTAGAGGGAGATCGCCCCTCCGCCCAGACCTTGGGCGACGTCGGTCGAATTGCCGCGGATCAGGCAATTCTCGACTGCCAAAGCGCCTTGATCGACATCAATGGCCCCACCCCACTGGCTCGAGGTGGATTCCGTGACGGCGCAGGCGCGCATCGTGAGCTGACCCGAAAGGCCCACATAGATCGCTCCGCCTGAGGTGTCTGCCCCGCTGGGCAGGCGGTTGCGTCCATGGCTAAGCGTCAAGCCCTCGATCACCACAGCGGCCCGGACCTGGAACAACTGGGTATCCGGCTGGCGATTGCCATCGGAGTCTCCGCTGATGACCAGCAGGTCAGCGCCAGGGCCTTTGAAAGTGAGATTCCGTGCGAGCAGTAAAGGTCCCAGCTCTTGCTTGAGGCGGATCAGCGCAGGGTAGCTCGGGAGGGCAAAAGTGATGACATCGTTGTTGCCGGCCTGGCGGAGGGCATCGCGAAGGGAGCCGGGGTTTTCATCGTCTTCGGTGCGCGTGACCAGCAGGTTGCGCGGCGCCTCCTGCAGCAGGATCGAGAGGGTCTTGCGCGCGGTGTTCAGGACCGAGTCAACCGCCTCGATCCGGAAGGCCGTTCCGCCGGGGCTGTTCGGCGGAAAGAGGTGATCAGGGTTCACCACAAACTGCAAACCAGCCAAGGCCAGAGTCGCTTCGGCCGGCATGCCCGTGAAGCGATAGGTCCCGGTGCCGCTTTGCTGGACGAACCCGCCCAAGTGGGCCGGATCGAAGGCGCCCTTGTCCTTGTCGTCAAGCGAGACTGTGACCGTGATCGCCACGCGATCGTCGTCATCAACGGACACGCCCGCGAAGGGCACGACGGGTGGGGCGGGGTTCAACAAGACCGGCTGGAGTTCGTTTTCCGGGATGCCCGAGATGAGGGGAGCGCCGTTGACCGAAGTGATCGCGATACGCGTTCCGCTGTTGGATCGGCTAACGTGGCCGCTATCCACGACAGTGATGGTTAGCGTGACTGTCCTGGTCGCATTGAGGACGCGGTCGGGCCTTTGAGCTGGGCGGAACGTGATGGCTCGAACTTGTGCGGTCACCTGCGCGCTCGTCCCGTTCAACGTCGTCTGTGACAGCGTCCCCATCTGGGGATCATCGAGGGTGAGCGCCACCTTGAGCTGGTCGCCCTGGTCAGGGTCGGTCACCGAGACGGAGCGAAAAGGCAGGACGGGGGGTTGGTTGGGATCATCCGTGGTGCGGAGGATCTCGGTGGTGACGCCCGTGACGTTGGGCGGGTCGTTCACGCTCTGGATCGTGAGCGTGATCGTGCCGGTCGCCGTGGCGCTCTGGGCGTCCGCCACGGTGACCTGGAAGGTGACTGCCGTGTTGTTGGCCTTGTTGGGTGTGGGACGGTACCCGACACCACGCAGAGCATTCTGCACGGCCGCGGCGTCTCCGCTGAAGCTGGGGGAGGCGGGCTCGAGGACGCCATAGGTGAAACCCGGATCGCTCACCGGTTGCAGCGTCAGCGTGAAGCTCTCGCCCACGTCCGGATCGGTGATCGTCGCGCGGAACGGCGTGACGGTCTGGGTGTCCTTGAACGACGCAGGACTCGCTGAGACGCTCAGCGTCGGCGCATCGTTGACCGAGGCGATGCTGAAGGTGCGCTCGCCATTCTGGGCGGCGCTGAGACCGGCCGCGTCCGTCACGGTGAGCGTCAGGGCGAAGGACTCGGTCTGCCCCACCGGTCGGCGGTTAGCGACAGGCTGGAACTGGATGCCTTGAAGCTTGGTCGTCGCCGCGGAAGGCGTGCCGTTGATCGGGAGAGTGGTGCTCGAGGGCACCAGCATGGTGCCTGTGCCCGTGTCGGTGCTCCAGGTGACATTGACGGTCACCTGTTGGCTGACGACGTTCCCGCTCACCCGCACCTTGTCGTCGTCTTCGACCGTCACGGCGGAGAAGATCGAGGCGACGGCGTTATCGTTGATTGACGCGGGCAGGGAGCCGACGATGCGAGGCGCGTCGTTCACCGGGGAGACCGCCAGCGAGACTGTGGCCGAACCGGTGGCGTTGCTTTGGTCGGTGGCGGTTACAGTGAAAGTGGTCGTTTCCGTCTCGCCCAGGGGGATGCGATTCTGGACGGGCGTGAAGACGAGCGCTTTGACATAACTCTTGGCATCCGCAACGGATCGTGCCGTGAGGGTGTAGATCACATTAGTCCCGGAAACGGCCTTCGAGAAACCGGTGCTGACCGGAAAACTCCCGACGCCGTCGGGGAACTTGATGGTCACGGAAAGCTGTTCGCCATCGTCGTTGTCCGCGAGGTCGATCTTCTTGAACGGTTCGCTGGTCTGCTTATCGGTGATGCCGCTGGGAGCGGGAGAGCCAAAAGTGACCTGCGGGGGGTCGTTCACGGTGCTGACGGTGATCGAGAAGGTCTGCGGGTCGCTCGTGTCATCGCCGCCGTTGGCAGTGCCACCGTCGTCCTTCAACTCGACCGTCACCGTGGCCGCCCCGCTCGCATTGTTGGCCGGCGTGTAGGTCAAGGTGCCGTCGGAAGCAATCGCCGGCCGCGCACTAAACAGCGCTGGGTTGTCGTCGGTCACCAAGAACTGCACGGTTTGACTCGACTCGCCAGGGCCTGGGTTGATTGAAGTGGCCCAACCGGTCACTGTCTTCGCCCCCGCATCCTCGGTCACTGTCTGGTCGGCGCCTTTAGTAAAACTCGGCGGGTCGTTTACCGCGTTCACGATGATCGTGAAGGTCTGCGGGTCACTGGTGTCATCACCGCCGTTGTCGGTGCCGCCGTCATCCATCAACTCGACCGTCACGGTGGCCGTCCCGTTTGCATTGTCGGCCGGTGTGTACGTCAATGTGCCATTGGCGGCAATCGCCGGCCGCGCGCTGAACAGCGTCGCGTTGTCGTCCTCTATCCGGAACGTCACGGTTTGGCTCGACTCGCCCTCGCCCGGGTTGATTGAGGTGGCCCAATCGGTCACCGTCTGCGCCCCCGCATCCTCGTTCACCGTCTGGTCGGCGCCCTTGGTGAAACTCGGTGGCGCGTTGGCCGCCAAAGCCGCTGGCATCGTCAGAAGCAAGGTCAAGACGAAGGCCGCGCACTGAACGGCCGCCTTCCTTCGACGGCTTTGAAATCTCTTGGCTGGTTGCATAGCTGGTTCCCATCAGGCCGGCCGGAGCCGGTCAGTTCCTGTCTCTTGCGTCGTCTGCCGCCGGCAGGGCGGGAGGGTTGGTCTCTTGGCCTTGAGCGAGCGTCGCGACCGCCACGGGCATCGTGACAGATGCCAGCGCGTCCCGGTGGATACGCACGCCAGCCTGCTGAGCCGCTTCCTGCCGAAAGGTCGCCTCGAGGGCGCGTCGCTTGCGTGCGAGCAACGATTGGTGAAGGGCCGCCCTGACCTCTTCGATCGGTGTGACCCGGCTGGGACGAGCATCGGTCTTCATCGCCAGGTAGAGGCCATCCTCCGTCTCGATCACATCGCTGACCTGGCCGGGTTCAAGCGCGAGGCCGGCCTCAATCACCACTCCGGGCCAGCGCTGTTTCGGGTGGTCAGGCTCCATCCAACCAATGTCCCCGCCCCGATAACGACTGGCCGGGTCATCGGAATACCGGATGGCAAGAGCGCCGAATCCTTGAGCGGCGGGCCCCCGCCCGCCAGAGGCCGGCTGCGCGATCGCCTGCTCGCGCGCCTCGGTCATACGTGCCCGCAACTCCTTCGTTTTGGCCTCGCTCATCAAGCGGTCCTTCTTCAGGAAGAGCAGTGCAAGCCTGACTTGGGCCGGCTGGGTGTAGCGAGCCAGATCTTGGTCGTACGCCGCCTTGACCTCCTCCGGCGCGACCGTCACCGCTTCGAGGCGCGTTGCCAGGTGGCGCTCCCGGAACCGGCTGATCAGCAGGAATTGGATTTCCCGCTGCACGGCCGGATCTTGATCGAGACCCGCCTGGCGGGCGCGCTGCAGGAGGGCTTGGTGCGTGATCATCTCCTCGAGCAGCGCCTCGCGATCCGGGAGTGGCTGCCGGAGAGCCTGACGCCGGTCGACCTCTTTTCGGAAGTCGTCCATGCGGATCTGATGCTCCCCGACGCTCGCCAGCACCGGCGATCGCTCGGCTTTCTTGCAGCCAATCAGCGAAGCCAGGATCAGTGGCGCGACCAGGCACCAAGGCGACGGAAACCACCCCGTCGCAGGCGCCGCGGGGGCAGGGGTGACCCTGGTCCGCCGGACGGCAGGATGCTGTTCCTGCCCACCGGACCGCACCGTGGATGGCTCGCGCCCGTTCATCGTCGGTAGGCGACTTTGAGCCGCATGAAGAGGATAGGCGCCTGCTCGACGGACGACGTCGCGCGATAGCAGACCGCGCTAGGGTCGTCCCCCTGACCCGGCGCCACCACGGCCTGCACGCTGGCTGGCGAGGAATCCCAATGGCTAAGGTCAGACGAAACATCCACAATGTACTCGATGTCCGTCAGGCCAGGCCGGCGCCAAGCGTCCAGGGTCAGATGGCCGCCACGGACGACCGCCTTCGGCAGGCGGGTGGCATCGGGGCTGGCGGGATCCAGCCCGTAAGCATACCGGACCAGGGCGGGGACGCCGCGATGGAGCGGATCCTGCTCCGCGAAGGCGGCGAGGTCGCCCTGTTCGCCGGGGAACCAGCGCGCTCGCCATGCGGCAAAACTCGTTTCCTCCGGGATGAGCGTCACTCGCGCCTTGGCCATCTGGCCCAAGCGATACGTCGCGTCGGGAACAATCGTGAGGTCGACCGATTTGCCGTTGATTCCCAGGGCGGCACTCGGGAGGGGCATAATCTCGATCACGGCACTCGCCTGACGCGAGGCGAGTGTTAAATACCGGGGCAAGCCGGCGTAATCAATCCAGTTGCCCGCGGAGCCGCTGAACTCGAGACGCACGACCACGCTCCCTTCGAGCAGGTCCCGCCGCGACACCAGGAAAGCACCGGGCCGCAGCGGGGATTGAACTGCCAGGGCATCGAGGCTCTCGACGGAAAGGACCGGCTTAAGATCCTCCACCGTGAGCGTAGCGCGGCTGTTGTCCGCGACTTCGTAGCCGGCGCTGGCGACGACCGTCACTTCGACCGTCTCCGAGGGTTCGGCGAGGCTGTCCGCGAAGGGGGTCACGATGAGTTGAGCCTCGCGCTGGCCCGGGGCAAATGCGACCGTGTTCGCGACCGCGGCGAAGTCAATGCCGTTGAGGGCCGATCCAGTCACCGCAACGGTGATCCGCAGTTCCTTGTCCGTTGGGCCGGTGCGTCGCAGAGCGAATTCACCGGGTGCGAGGTCGTTCTCGCTGGCGAGCGGCTTGGTGGCGGCGATCGAGATTCGCGGCGGCAGGCGAAGCGCGCCACAGACCAGGCGGCCTGCGTCCACCCAGTCGTGCAGGTCGACGTCGGCGGCGGAAAGTCCGGCCAAGGTAATCGTCAGGTCCGTGTAGTCAGCCCCGCTGCCATCCGCATCAATCCCCAGGATTGCGCGGCCGCCATCGGAACGGACGCAGAGGTAGTGTCTGAGGTCGGTCGAGATCCCCAGCAGCGCGCTCGACAGATCGATCACGTCGTTCTCCGCGACGCCGAAGTCCACAATGGTGTCGTGCCCGTCGCTGGCGGCACAGAACAGGAACCGGTCAGCCCCGCTGCCTCCCGCCAGCGTGTCGGCCCCGGGCCCGCCCATCAGAATGTCGTTTTCCATACTGCCCGTCAGCCGGTCATCTCGGCGACCACCCATGAGCACATGCCCCCGATCGCGCCCGAATTTCGAGACGTAGTCTGACTGATAATCAGCGGCGGTGAACCGTGAGCTGGGGGCGCCCATCTCGAGGCTGTCAGCGAAACCGGCTTCATCCCAGAGCACATAGCCCGCCGCTTGAGTCAAAACCTGGTTGCGCACCCGTTGCGCCTCGATCGGATCCAAGCCGGGGATGGCGTCTCCGCGCGCGGCGGCGGCGACCTGTTCCGCCTCCGAACCACCGAGGCTCTGGAGGCTGCCAGGCTGGCAGAAGGTCAACTGCACCGTGCCCTGGGCGGCCTGGTGGTGGGGGGCTTCGTCGCGGACAGAGACCTCAAAGGAAACCGTGCCCGGGTTCGCTCCTTGGTGCACATAGACGATGCGCCCGTCCTGAACATCCTTCTGCGTAAACTCCGCGCCGGGTTCCAGGAGCAGGTCGGGCGCGGTCGTGTCGGCGCGTTCGTTGCGCAGGCTCAGCCGGCCTGAAGACGGCACGGAGATCAGGCTGTAGACGAGGTTCTGAGGCGAGGAATCGGCATCGAGGCAACGCAGCGGGATTCCCGTCATGCCTTCGGCATAAGCCCGGTATGGGCCGGCCTCGAGGCTCGGCTGGCGATTATCTCGGTTCGGATCGAAACCGTTCCGGTACTCCTGCAGATTCGAGAATCCGTCCCCGTCGGGATCGGCGTTCACGGCGGTTGTCACTTGATAGCGTTCCTCCCACCAATCGGGCAGCCCGTTCCCGTTGGCGTCCGCGGGTTGGAGCGGCACCTCGAGGTCGAGGCGGTAGGTTGCGGCGCGCCGGGCTTGGGCCGCGTCGAATGTGGTCCCGGCCGGACCGAGAATGCGAGCCGGTTGCCCGTCCACGAGGATGCGGGCATGAGTGAGGGTCTCGTCGACGGGGGCCAGGGGCAGTGTGGCAGCCAGGCGCGACTCACCGAGAGCCAGAGCAGTGTGAGGGACGTTGAGGCGATAAGAGTACTCCCCATCGTGGAGAGGCCAGAGAGGGGTTTTCAAATTGAGCTCGGAGCCGTCCGCGAGGCGGATGGTCCACTCGATCGTGCCTGCAGTCAGGAGGAAGGGCCGTTCGGCAGCGATCCCCCAGATCTGGCCATAGAACACGGTGCTGGGCTCGGGGATCGCGCGGGTCTGACTGGGGACAGCGAGTCCGAGCGCGAGGGCGGCAGCCGCCAGGACGGTCGGCGCCCGGCAGGAACCACGCAAGGCAACGATGAAGCTTCTCATAGGTCGGCTCATCAGATAAGGATAATTAGCCTCCGGAGTATCCGTAGGTTTGGAAGATCAGCTTGATGTCGCTCACCTGTTGGATGAAGCGGTCCAAGCCCGTGTTGGGGTCGGCATTCAACAGATGCCCCGGGATGATCAGAATCCACTCGGTGTTCCAGACGGATCGACCGATCAGCCGGCTGTCCGACACCAGCTCATCCGTGTTCACCTCGCTGCCGCCATCATGATAGGCGCGGAAGGTCGAGAACTTGCGCGGCTCACCGAGTCGGCCGTTCAGGCTATCCAACACCGGGACGTAATCGACGTAGTCCAGCTGGGCGGTTGTGGCGGCCAGCGGCACCGGAATGCGCGAATCGAGGACCTTCCAGACGCGCACTTTTTCCGGGTCGTCGCTATAGGGGATGCTCATGACATCCGCGCCCAGCGGGATCAGGTAAACGCGCGGGGTAGCCGGCAGATCGTTGAGGATGTCCTGGCTGAGATAGTCGGAGAACCAGACGCCGACCGACCGGATCTTAATGGCGTACTGGCTGGGATCGTAAGCGTGATCCCCGCCGCTGAGCGGCTTGCCGAAGAAATTCTGGCCCGCGATCACGCGAGTGCCAAAGCGCAGCACCAAACCAGGCTCAGCGACATGCTGCCCCGCCTCATCGGTTTCGGCGGCGAACGGCCGGCAGTAGTAGCGGAACTCGGGCACCTGCCAGAGATCCTCGACGCGCGCGTTGGCCAGGAGGCGTTGCCACAGAGCGTCGGAATCCTGACCTGGCTCGGGGAACTGGCTGTTCGAGTCGCCGGCTGCGGGTTGGGTGCTGCCCGCCGGCAAGATCCGGAAGCACTCAGTCCGCAGCGACGTCTTGCCCGTCTCGATCTGGGGATTGTTGATGCCCATTTGGCTCTTCCGCACGTTGTAGTTGGCGCGCAGAGTGGCGAGCGCGG
Source organism: uncultured Verrucomicrobiota bacterium (assembly GCA_964458325.1). Classification (GTDB taxonomy): domain Bacteria; phylum Verrucomicrobiota; class Verrucomicrobiia; order Limisphaerales; family UBA1319; genus JAGMXM01. The sequence continues at coordinate 17,136 of CAYWIM010000019.1, read as the reverse complement.
CGCCCAAGCCGCCCTTGTTCGGCAGCGCCTCGGGCGGCTCCCCTTCCGCGAAGGCGCCCAGGGTGCGGGCGCGCACGATTTCCTCGAACATCGCGCGAGGGGAGGCCGGGTCGTCGGGATCGAAATTGGTCTCGTAGTCGTAAGCCTTGGCGGCGAGATAGGCGTAACGCGCCGCCAGGTCAAACGCGGCGCGATACGACTGCAGGGCGTGGTTGCGTGACACGCGGAAGGTCATGTCCTGATAGCGGGCCCGCTGGGTTTGAGCGGCGACGCGTTTGTTGAATGCGACGCGTTCGTCAATCATCCGAGTTCCTTCATCGACCTTGGCGCGATACTGCTCCGAAAGATCGCGCAGGGTCTCGATCTCCTTAAAAATCTCGATCCGCTTGATGGGTTCATCCCCGAGCTTGTTCTCGATTTCGACCAGCGCTTCCTTGACGCTCTGGCTATCGGCTTCGCGCTTCTCCCACAGTTCGAGTTCGTTGTCCGCGATATCCAGACCGATCTCCGCAATGACCTTGCTGATCTTCAGGACTCCCTCGGCGGCCTTGAGGCCGGTAAAGGTCGTCGCCTCGACCACCTTGATGCCCGACCGCCCCGGTGCGAGGGCGTCGCCGGGGGAAACCGCGAGGCCGACGATGGGCAAATCGGTGGGAATGGCCTCGCCCGTGGCATAGAAGAACTTGCTCGTGGTTTCCCGGACTGCCGTCGCCAGTTCGATCGCGCCTTCGAGTCCCTTGATGGTGTCGTTGACCGCCAGCTTCAAGCGCGAGTAGATCTCGTTCTTGAGCCGGATGTTGGCCTCCATGTCGAGCTTGGCATTGGTGAGGCGGAACAGCCGCACGATCTCGCCCTGGAGCGCGTCCCAGGCCCCGACGGCGCTGGCGATGGCGGCTTCCTGCTGGAGCATCTGGTTGATCAGGCCCTGGAGCTCGCCCTGGGCCAGGCGTTTGCCCCAATCGCGCGGGGCCTGGAAGGTGTAACCGGCGGCGGTGATCGGCATCCGCTCGATCAGGTTGTCGAGCGGCACCTTGGGGCTCTCGAGGTCGGTGTAGTTGACCGCGTAATACCTGTCCCGCGCCATCCCGCCGATCACACCGGTCGAGTCCGGGGCGAATGTTGGCAGGAACAGGCTCCGCCAATCCGCGCTCACATCCTGCACTTTGAATAGGTTCTGGCGTCCCACTTGCGAGCCGAACATCCCGCCCCGCCCGGCGCCTTCCACGAAAGCGGTGTAGAGGTCGCCGCTCGTTAGATTCCCGCTCGCGTCGAATGTGGCAAAACTCGTGGCCGGACCGGGCACGGTCTGGTCGTTGACTTCGCGGACGTCGACGTACATGAAGAGGAGGAGGTCGGGCCCGTCGTAGCCAGCCGGATAGACCCGGCCGGAGCCGATCGTCCCTTCGTAAGGCCGGCCGAAGATCCCAATCAACGTGTTCCGGTGAGAGAGATCTTCCTGGTAGGCCTCGTTGCGAAACTCGGCCTCGCTATTGGCCACCTGGCGCAGCGCGTTGCGTGATTCGTTGGCATAGTCCCAGATCGTCAGCGCATTCGCGATCGCCTTGACCGCCCGATCATACACCTGCTCGAAATGGGTGCGCCCGTAGATCGAGAGATCTTCGACCAGGATGGGATTGATGTCGAAAGGCACAACGTTGCCGGGGAGGCCCAGCGGGTTTTGCCCTTTGTTGGCCTGGTCAAATGCATTCTGGACGGCGTTGAGATTCGCCGAGATGACGGCGAGGTCGGCATTCGACTTGCGGTCGACCTTCTGGATGCCTTCGAGCGTGGCGTTGGGATGCTGGGATGGCAACAGGGCGTTGGCGGTGATCCAATCGAAGTAAGCGCCCTGGGCGGCGCGGCGGGCCCACTCCTGCACTCCCCAGGCGCGGTCGGGGTTGCTGTCGGTGTAGCCTTGCCATTGAGCGGTGGGGTCTTCCACATACTTCTCGCGATACGTGAGGTTGACAATCTCCGCCCCCACCTGGGCCTTGGCGGCCGCGGTCTGGGCAAACTTCCGCTCGTCGAGGAAATCGACCTTGATGACGATATCCTGGAGGTTATAGAACTCCGACCGGGACACCCAGTTGAAGAAGGGATGCTGGAGGAGATCGTACTGGTTTCGGAGTGCGGTGAGGTAATAGCCCCAGGCATCGCCGTGCCCCTGCGGATACAGCATCATCGCGTCATCTTCGTCGATAAAACCGTCGAGGTTCACATCGGTCACGTTGTAGTTCACGGCGTAAGCGGCTTCGCCTTCGCTCTTGGTGAAGTTCCAGAACAGGCGATTGTAGACCGGGCGGGCGAAGTAGTCGTCTACGCCGCGCAGCAGAGCCAGCTCTTCCTCGATCAAGGACGCGACTTGGTTCTGGAACGAGAACACCGCCGGGGTGAGATCGCCTGGCTCGACGATGTCGCTTCCGATCCCGATCGTCGGGTCAAGCGCGTCCACATAGGCCTCGTTGCCCAGGATCGTGTAGAAGTCCGAAATCCGCGTCGAGGCCAGTTGGAGCGCATTCGCGATCGCCGGGGTCGAAACCGGCCGCGAAAGGTCGATACTCAAGTCGCGACCGCGTTTGAGGATGGTCTCGTACAATTCGATAAGGCCCACGTTCTCGATGACGTCCTTGTCAGGATTGAGCGCGACCGGCCCCTCGTAGCGGGGACCGAATTGGGCAATCATGCTGACCTGTGTCGAGGGTTTCTCCCCTTCGAAATCCCGGATGCGCGCCTCGTAGGGATTCACCGCGTCGAGCACGCGTTTGACCCAGCCTTGGGCCAGTTGGGCGCGATAGTCCATGATGCCGTCGCGGTCGTAATCGTGGAAAGGATCGGAGTTGCCGGCGCCGGCCCAGGTGTAATTGACTCCCGTGGCGCCGTCATCTTGAGGGCCGTTCCAGTTGGTGCCCTGCACATCATCGTTCGCGTGCCGATAGCGCACAAACCACCAGGTGTCGGCGAGCAGCGCCTCCGGGGCATTCGGGTTCCCCTTGAGGGTGACCTCATATCGTCCCAGACCGCGCTGGCCGGTCGGATCGGGAAAGAGCTTCCAGGGGTTGGCCTGGCCGCCCAGGATCAGGTCCGGCGGCGGGACATCGAGCTGACCATCGTCGGGGCGGTACCACCACTCGAAGCAAAGGTCGCTGGCTTTGGCGCCAAAATCGCCGGTGTGCCGCAACACCAGATTCTCATCGAACACGTTGTCGGAGACGACGGTCTTGATGGCCCCGCGATAGCGCTCCCGGCGATCGACCTTGACCACGTGCAGGGTGATGGGGGAACCGCCCAGGCTCGGATCGTTGTTCTCCGCCACGGTGACCCAGCTGACGTCGGGGTAGCCTGCATCGGGGTCGAGGAACGAGGAGTTGGGGATCAGGGCCAGGCCCGGTCCGAACGCGCGGAGCGGCACGGGCCGCTGCGGATCGGCCACGACTCGCTGGAGACCCTCCACCGCGGGGTCTTCGATGGTCACGATGTTGTCGTTGGCGTCTCGCACCGTCTGCGGCTCCAATCCGACCAGATACGCCGCGTCGATGTCATCGATGGCGACCGGGAGGGGCGCGGTCTGGTTGAGCGGCGTGTTGCCCACCTCGGTGTAATAGTCGGTCCAGAACGCCTCGAGCGCCTCGCGGTATCCGCTCTCCAGCGGATCGTCCGGGAGATCACTGTCACGATCGATCAACGAGGGATTGCGCGACAGCTTGGCCAATTCCGTCACGGCCGTCTGCCACCGCGTCTTGCCCGGTTCGGCCGCGTCTTCGACCAGATCCAGCAGGGCCGCCTCATCGGTTTCGGTCAGGATGTTCGGCTCGAGGATGTAAACGGCGGGCGGCGAGGCGGTCAGCGTGGAATCGCCGATGTCTTTGTCGTTGAGGAGGCCGAAGACCTCGAGCTTGCCCAGTTGCGGATCAAACCGAACCCGATTCTGGAGCGATGCGGGCAACTCGGTCAGGATGTACTTCCCCTGGCTCAAACGGGTGCGCTTCGTCGCGGGCTGCAGTTCAGGCGGGAATTCGGAAAGCGTGAGGGGAACCGAGCGCTTTTCGAGGGTCTGTGCGACCCGGGCCGTCCAGTTCGAGGGCCAGAGGCTGACGTCCTGCTGCGGATTGAGGGAATCGAACACCACCTCCGCGCATGCAAAGGCGACAATGCCCGGCAGACCAGGGGTCTCGACCTGATCGAGCTCACCGTCGGAGCCGACGACGGTCGTGAACGGCCGGTCGGCGCGGTGTTCGCCTCCCTGGAACGTGAGCGTTTCTCCCGACTTCAACACGGGAGCAATATCGGGCCACTCGCTCTGGTAGAGGATTCTCGTGGGGCGATTGGCGGTGACCACGTCGTCGCTCACCACGGAGTTCGTCGGTGCGGCGAGCAAAGACCCTACCTCGGCTGGCAGGAACGAGATCGAGTCGCCCGCCTGAGGTTCGATCGCTGTCTGCTGCCCCTGGTTATCGAACAAGGAGCCGGGCTTGCCGGGAGGCCACCAGAAGTCGGGCGCCAGCGGGTAATAGAAGGAAACGGTAAACCAGGCGTTACTGCCGCCGGACACAGCCCAGCTGGATCCTCGGTGATCCTCCCAGTACGTCGCTTGGCCGAGCAGGTTCGAACCGAATATCTCTGGCGGGGGCGTGGCGCCGATCGCCACGCCAAGGGGATAAAACGGGATCACGGGTTCGCCGGCTTCCATCGTGACGTGCGGTTGGTTCCGCAACTCCGTCGGCAGGGTCGAGGACACCAGCCTGTTGGGAGCGGCAAAGCGATAATCCGGCTGGCCAATCTGGGTATCCTCCTTCACCACGCGATATACCCGCATCCGACACTCATTCACTGCCTTGTCAAAGAACTGGACCAGCACCCGGGGGTGGGATGTGTAAGTGGCAGCATCTTGGTTCTGTTCTGTCAGCGAGGTTGGCTCGTAGCGGTTGAGGTCGTTGTCGCGCAGCGCATAGACGGCCGGCGGCCGAGGCGAGACGTCGGCAAACCGGAGCGAAGGCGCCAGCAGGGCGTGCTCCTCGTTCGGGTTGTAGCCCGCGCTGTCGGCGTCGGGTTGCTGATAGATGCGGACATCCTGGAGCCGGGACGGGTTGTACGTGGACTCCTGCTCGTAGTCGCCGAACGCCTCGACGACCACCTGGTTTTGACCAAGGGTATCGACACTCTCACTGCCGAACTGGCTGGCGATCACAATCCGCGGCAGGTCGATCTCGGGGGCCCACTGCGGCACGTAGCGCCCAGCCTTGTAAGGCCACAACAGGAGATCGTTCTCCGCCGGATCATCGTACCAGACAACCACCAACCGCTGATCGTCCGCTGCACCCGGATGGATGTTCACCGGGATGATCGGACCGGGAAGGTTTTCCGGGTGGGTGACGACCTTGTCGCCCGTGTCCAGCAGGGCTGCCATGTCGTAGATGTCCTTCGCCGCCAGACCCTCGAGCCGGGTGGCATCGTAGATGAACGGGTTGTAGCGTGCCCCGGCGAACAGGATGTATCCCGTGCCGAGGTTGGCGCGATCCAGCGGATCGGTGATCTTCTCGCCGACCAGGGGATGTTGTTCCGGCGCCGGATTGTCGCTGTAGAGCTCCGTCGAGACAACGCGGACCTGAAGGAACTCGCGAGGCTGGCCGCGTCCCACACGTTGGATTTCGGAAAACAGGAGGACGGTCTTGCCCGCGCTGTCGGCGGTGAACCGTTTGTCAGCATCCACGACGGCGCTGTTCTCTGTGTACTTCACCGCCTTGAAAATGAAGTTGTCCGCTGGATCCGGGTCCAGCGCGACGCCCGGCGTGCCCGCAATGTGGGGATAGTGGGCTGGATCTGGATAGACCGCGGTCACAACGACGTCGATCGTGTCAGCGGCATCCGGGTTGGGCCGCCACTGAGCCTTGAACTTGCCGGGCACCACGGGGAACAGCCGAGTGGCTACCGGATCCCATACCGCCATGTCGGCGAGCGCGACTTGCTTCATCTTTCCGGTGACCTGCAGCTGTTCGATGAGCGCCGGTGGGGTGGTGAACAGCGCGGCGCGGGCCGGGTCATCCTGAAACACGAATTGGCCGATTGCAACCTGGACATTGAGCGCCTGGCGGTCGTATTGCCAAAGCACTCGGGCCGCGCGGCCGAGCTGAGGGATCTTGAGGGCCCGGTAAGTCTTGTTTTCGCTCGCATGCTCATACGCGGGGATCCACTCGGCCACCGGGCTGTCATTCCGGACAACGGGTCCTCCGGTGGTAAGCTGCCCGGTCGTCGTATCGAGATCGCCCCGCGAGCTGAAGTAGAATCCGTCCCCGTTGAACCACCCCTTGAGTGAAAGGCTTGAGGGGTCAGCGCTATTCTCGAGCGCCGGAGCCGCCACCAGCACAGTCGCCCCGGGGTCAAACCAGAAGCTGCCTTCTCCCACAAATGCTTCCTCGACCGTCGGATCGGCGCCCGGGTCGGTCAACCGAAAGACTCGCGGGAGCGCCGTCCGCGACGCGTCGTCGGCGTTGACGCGCACGCCGAACTGAAGCTGCCAGACATAGCGTATGCGGCCCGGGCCATACATGGTGAACTGATCCCCCTGCTGGCGGGCCGCCGGAGACTGGGCCACCGTGAAGGGACGAAACACCTCGCTGAGCCGGTTGTTTGAAATCTCTGCGGGGTAGAAATCTTCGAGAAGGAATCGGAACAGACGCACGAGGCGGGGGTCCGGGACCTGCTCGCCGGCCAGTTGAGCGTACAGCGCCTTCGTGCGCTCGGACCAGGAGTCGGCGGGAAACCGGTTGGTGTCCGCCCACTCCGCCGCGTCGAGGAAGGTGTCGAGCTGCTCGCGCAGCAGGGCGCGCCGCTGCTCGGTGGTGGTCGTCTCGCTCGTCAACGACGCGCGGGCGGAGGCGCTCAACTCAGCCCAGAGGAACGTGGCGGGATCGCTATTGAGCTGCAGTTTGGTGACCAGCCCTTCCGGGTCGAGGAAATCGCTCTCGACGAAATACCCCGCGCGCGTATGCGCGTCGGTGGTGGTATCGGTCTGCTTGTTGGGCGGCCCCCCGGCCCAATAGCCGGTGGGCACATACCGCACATCCAGGCCGGCACGACTGAAATCGAGCACTTGGCCGTCGATCTGATTCATCAGGAGATCCCCTCGTCGGACCCAGTTTTTCTGGGCCGATGGGTTTGGATTCCCCTCGGCCGCCGAGCTCAGCGGGCCCGCCCAGGGGCGATCGGCTTCATCCCGCTCGCTGCTCTCGGTCTGGCTGAAGTCGTGCTCGACGCTCAAGGCATACTCGTGACGCCACTGGATCACGATCACGGTATCCTGGTCGATGTCGAAGCGGAAGAAGGTGGGATTGCCTGTCTGTGGGACGTCATTGACTGAGATTCCCAAGGCGGTGAATCGTTCTTCGGCCTGATCGCTGATCAGGCCCGGGTCGTTGGCCACACTGTCGGTGATGTCGTCTCCGTAAATGTCGCGGAAGACCTCGGCGGGCGCCGTGATCTCGATCGTGTCGCCGTCGTAAACGTCGATGCTGTCGAAGCCAAGATTCTCCTGCACAAGGGCGCCATTCACCTTGACTGTGATCTTGTTGACGTAGTCGTCCCCACCCGCTTCGCTCACCGACTTGACGGTCAACGAGCGGTCCTTGGGGGCCGTGACAAACGTGTACGAGGCGGCACTCGGAGCGCCCGCCGGCGTTTCCGGAATCACGAGGGCTGAGGTCTCGCTCTCTTCGGTCGTAGCCATGAACACCATGTTGTCCCGGCTGCCGTTGTTGAAGAAAACGGTGCGGTAATCCAGGCTGCCATTTTCACTGTCGGGATCGACGTCCACATAGAGGGTGAACGACTCGCCCGGGTCGAAGTCGGAGATCTCGAGCAGCACCCGATCGCTGCGGGTACCCCCGTTGCCATCATCCGGTTCGCGCCGCAGGATGGCCCCTCCCGCCGGCGGCGTGAAATCGGTCGCCGAGTCGAAGTTCCTGCTCGTGTCTCCGATGGTCATCTCGAAATGGGTGATCCGGGCCGTTCGCGATTCGTTCCAGACCTGGATTCGAGGCACGTTGACATCGCCGTCAATCGTGACTTTGAAGCGCGGGAGTTCCCCCGCATGCGCGAGGCCCAAAAGCCCAGCGAACAATCCTCCCGTCACCCACGACCTGAGACGACACCGGGGTGACCCAAAGCGGACGCAGGCAAGTTCTCTCATGGCAGGCAATCAGTGGGCGTTTAACGTGTCGATCAGGCTGACACGATTCAGCACGAACCGGCCCTCCACGATCAGGCCGGTATCCTGTTGGGGGCCGAGCTTCTTGTGGAGACCGAAGACTTCCTCCCGGTAGACTCCCGTGATGCGGTCGACGCCGTAGCCAGCGCGGGGCAGCGCATCCGTCGGGCTGCCGTCGAAATCAAGACGAACGCTCCGGGTGATATCGAGCCCCACCGTGTGCTCCGGGTTGCGGCGGTGGCGGAAGGGGTTGGTGGGGTGGTTGGCCGGCAGGTAGATGGTCCCTTTCAAGGCGGCGTCGGGGCTCAACGGGGTTCCGCCGCTGGCCTGAATCTCCCAGCGCAGGCGTGCGTCGCCCAAGCCGGGGCCGAAATGGCCTTCAAGCGGCAGCTCGTGACGCATGGCCAGTGCGGCTTCAGCCAGCGCGCTCGAGAGGGCCTCCGCAGCGGCGAGCCTGGCCACTTTCTTCAAAGAGTCGGCCGTCCAGAGCGTGTTCTGGCTGCGTTCCGCTACGGCGGCGGCGGCCGCCGCCTCCGCGGCGGCGCCGGAGCTGGCAGCATACCGGGCCGATCGCACGAAAGTCGTGTAGTCGCTGGTTGGCCCCACCGCGCTCACCGGAAACTGGGCCACCTTGTCCGCCAGCTCCGTTCGGCCGGCCGCCGCCGCTGCCGTGGCGAGCGCGTCCTGGTCGGCGGCCACGGCCGGCAACGCCGCCACCGCGGTGGCGATGACCGCCTCGAGCACCTGGTTGACCGCGTCCATCGCGCGGCTGTCGTCATAAGCGGACACCTGGATGCGCAGGGCTTCTGTCTTGGCGTCGTTGACGGTTCCATCCGCCAGCACCGCGGCCCGGATGCTCGACTCGCTGGCGCCGGCAACCACGGCCGCGGCCGCCGCTCCCTTGGCGGCCGCATCGATCATGTCTCCGAAGAGCTTGCCCGCCAAAAAGCGGTGGTAATCATTCGCCAGATCTGCGTAGGCCGCAGCCAGGGTCTGCGCGGTCTTCTTCTTGACGACATCGTCTGCACCGGGAGCCAGGGCCTCCACCGCTGCGGTCATTGCGTCCACCATGTCCACCGGCCGTGTGTCATGATAGAACGACTGATCTCTCCGTTGTTCCGCCTCCGTTCGGGCGAGGCTGGCCTCGGTCGAGCTCAGAGCGATTTGATCGACCCGGGCCCGATTTATGGAATCCAGGAACTCAAAGAAAGTCTGGGCGACATCGGCATGATCGACGATCGGTCCCGTGGCCGCTTCTGCCGCGGTCTTGGCCGCCGCTTGGGCTTCGCTCTTGCCCGTCGCACTCGAAAAGTCCCTCGTCGAATTGGCGACCGAGGCGGCCGCTTCCTCGGCTGCGCGGTTCAACACATCCTCAACCGCCTGCGTCGCTTTGCTGTCGCCGAAATCAAAGACGGCACTGGCATATCGCTGCGCGGGCTGGGGCGAGAACTCGCCGTACAAACGCGGGTCCGTGACCAACGCAACGTCGCTCTCGGTCTGCAACTGCAGATCCGACGCCGACGACTCAGCCGATCCTTCCGTCGAGGAGGCCCGGTTCAGGACCGCCACGTCCTTGAGGAGGCTGACCTGCCCACCTCCGCTGACATGCAGGATCAGGCGCAAGTTCGCCTGGTCGTGGGTCGGTGTCGGCAGTGCAGGATCGGGGGCGATGGGAACGTTGTTCTCGTCCAGCGGCACTGTGACTTCGTTGACGTAGTTCAACGTGACCTGACCTACCCACAGCCCGCGGCAAGGGTCCGATGCCTCGATCGACACCGCCAAGCATAATCCGGCAACCGCCAGCCAAGCGCTCACGCGACCGCGATAGCCAGCGGCAGCCGACAGGACAGTCCAACGTCTCCGCGCGTTGCGGAAGGTTGGTTCCGCATGGCCTGATTCGGATCCCGGCGCCAAGGCAAGCCTCGCTTTCTTGCTCCTGCCAAAGGATGCCCGAACGCCATGCCACCGTGCCGGGCGGGAGGGCATCGCACGCGCAGCTCCCTGCGGCCCAACATCTGGACGCGACACCCGCACCCCTACAGGTTCAGCGAAAACAACGAACAAGCTCATTTTCCCTCCAAATCTTCGCGGATAGCGAGAACGGGCACCCACACCTCCGTCCCGAGGTCGGTCGTGATCCTGAGCAACGAGCGATGCACGGCCGCCTGCATTGCCTGACGCCTGGCCTCGAGCGGGACTTGAATAGCCTGTCCGGCCTCGAGCGGGGGCAACGCTTGCACCCAGGATGCTTCCGTTTGCGGAACCGCCACTGACCGCCACTGTCCAAAATCGTCGCCATAGGCCTGAACGACCAGCGACAGCGGCACCGGATTCAGGCCGGCGACGACGTGTGCCACGGTGGGAGTAACCGGGTGATTGCATCGATTCCGCAAGATCACGGTGTCGGCGGCGCTCCCCAGCACCACCCCCCGGCGGGTCGTGGTCTTGACCTCTAACGGACCCTGATATCGAGAAGCTCCCGCACAATAAATCCAAAACGCCTCCCCAGACCGCATCGCTTCCGCGTCGGGATCCAGGACCCGACGCCAAATCCCGTCGGTCAGCCGGTAAAGGCGGTTGTGGCTGTGGGCGTTCGAGCCAGCGAAGAACTGGGCAAAAGTAGGAGCCGCCTGCGCGTCGACCGAGAAACCCACCAAGTTAAAGGCGTCCGCCTGCCACTGGACCTCGGGAGCGGTGACCAGCCCCGTGACCCGCCACGTGAATGCACTTCGGGCGTGGATCAAATAGGCCTGCTCACCATGCACCCCATGCAGCGTCCTCAAAAAGGCATCGGGCCGCTCCGCCGCATACCACACCCCCCAACCGGCGCGCCGGTACAAGTCCGCATCGGGATTCACCACGAATTGGGCGACTGTCGATCGCTCGAAATACGAGGCGACGATATCGACCGGAAGCGAACCGAACACCGTCGTCGGATCCCCGTCGAGCGGATGGACCTCAAGGAACACCGCGTTCCAGCCAGCCTGCATCGCGATGACTTGTGTGCGCGTTGGTCCGGTCTGGTCGGTCGAATCGCCGCCCCGCGCCTCGACAACCAAGCGGCCGGCGACACTCGCGCACACCGCCAACACCAATCCAAAACAAGAAACTTTCATGGGGGAAATTCAGGGAGTGAGCCGGGTGGTTGGCGACGAGACAATCTCCCATCGGGTAGACGGCCAGAATGTCCACACGAATCCAGCGAAATAGGAGCTGCGGTCGCTATCGAAATGGCTGATTGAGTCGATTATCAAACCTAAGCAAACGATGGGGTCCATGTCAACGCTGAAATGACCATGTGAATGTGCTGTCCACTTATGACGTACGGCGCGCTTGACAATCTCCCTTCCTCTTCTAGACTGCCGCCCATATTGGATTGGGGTCGTAGCTCAGTTGGTAGAGCACCACAATGGCATTGTGGGGGTCAGGGGTTCGAGCCCCCTCGGCTCCACCAATCTTCAAGGTCCAAAACCGCCGTCTGTTTTCCAGAAAACGCGCCTTTTTCCAGGTTGAAGCCTCCCGCCGAGGGCGAGGGACGATGCGCAGAATCACTGAAACACCAATAATGATGTTGCTGGTTTATGGAGTTCACGACTTGACTTTATCCCGTGGCGGCCAAATCAAACTGAGCGAGATGTTCTGGAACCATCTGCATCGAATCGGACTTCAGATAACGGCGGCGGGAATGCTCTTTTCGCTCGTGGCGGCCGGGCAAAGCCCGCCGAAGGTGATCTTTGAAACCGACATGGAATCCGACGTGGATGATGCCGGGGCGCTGGCGACGCTGCACGCGATGGCGGACAACGGGGAGTGCGAGATCCTGGCGGTCATGCACAACACCTCAGACCCGTATGGCCCCGGAGTCATTGATGCCATCAATACCTGGTATGGTCGTCCGGATATTCCCATCGGAAAATACCCACTGGATGACGCCTATTCTTGCACCTTTGGCGGACAGCCCGAATATGCCCGGGCCATCGCGCTGGACAGCGCTTATCCCAAGGACGTGATCTCCCGCGATGACGCGCCGGACGCCGTCGAGCTCTACAAAGACATCCTGGCGAGACAGGAGGACAGCAGCGTCATCGTGATCTCGGTGGGGTGGCTCATGAACTTGCGGCGGCTGCACGAAGATCCGGCAGGGGCGCGGTTGATTCAACGCAAGATACGGGAGTTGTTTGTCATGGGCGGGCGATGGAATCCCAGTGGCGAACCGCACATGAACCTGGCCGGGCGGCACAATCAAGTCCCCGTTGCGGCGCGGGCAGGCGCCTACGTGGTGCATCACTGGCCGACGCGGGCGACCTACCTTGGCATTGAAGCAACGGCCGGCGCCGCGGGCGCGGCTTTGGAGCATCAACCGAGTGAAAACCCCGTTCGCAGAGCATACGAGGTCGCCATCAGGAACTCCCGCTTCAACTTGCACTGGAAACACCATACCGCGGATCAGTCCACCGTTCTGTTCGCGCTCCGGGGAGCCGGTGACGTCTGGAGCATTATCGATCAGGGCACCCCGACGATGGATTGGAACGGCAGCGCATGGATCACCACATGGGAGAGCGATCCGGACAGCCATCACCGGGCGCTGAAGAGAACCGGCAGTGCAGCGGCGCTGCAGAAAGCGTGTGACACCATTGAATCGCTCATGATCCAGGCGCCTCGCAAAAGAAAAAGGGTCTAACGTTTGGCGCCAGTGCCTTGCGACTCGACCAGATCTCCGACGAGCATGACGGCGCCCGCGTACCAGGCGCGGTCGTCGAATCGCTTGGGATCGTCGATTTTCTCGCTGCGCAGGGCCAGGATCTTCGCCTTGTCGGGCTGATCGGGGTGGATCTCGATTCGTACGCGGTGGACGCCTTCGGGCAGGTCCTTGGCCGCGAAAAACGACGCCAGCCGATGGTAAGTGCAATAGGCATCGAAGCGCGGCCGGGTGACGGGCGGTTGGTCATCGATGCGCACCGCGACCTGGCCGCAGTCGGGTCCGACGAGATCGTAGATGCCAGCCGTGGTTCCGCGGAACCGGAATTCGATGGCATCGCCGGCCTGGCTCGCGCGCCAGAGCTCCGGCAGGCGGTTGCCGAAGCTCTTCACCAGCCGGTTGGTCTCGGGCAGCCGCTCCCAGCGGGCGCTCAGATTAACCCTGCTGAGCGGCACCAGCTTTGCCGCCTCGAGGTGGTCGGCCGAGAACGGCCCTTGGATGAGATGTGGACCGGAAGCTTTGCGGGATCGCATCGCCTCGAATGCCCGCGTCGCCACCTGCAGGTAGATCTCGTGCCCGGTTTCCGTGAATGGATGCACGGCATCCGGTGAGAACACGATCTTGCCAGCCAGCGCCGCCTTTTCCGCATCGGTCTTCGGCAGCGTTCCTTGGAACACGAGCCTGCCGGCCTGCTCCATCCGAGCGACCTCGACGCCGAAGTTGATGCTGGGGATGCCATAGTGGTCGGCGAGCTGTTCCATGGCGGCGACGGAGCGCGGCAGCGAACCGGCCTGGAGCGTTTCGAGCATGTTGCCGGCGATGGTATAGACGTAGCAGATGTCGGTCTCTGGATTCGCGCGCCAGGATTGGCGGACAATGCCTTCCATGCAGCGGTGGATTTGGGCTGGCGGCGCCCCGCCATCGTTGACCGCGAACTCGACGAACAGCAGATCGGGATGGTGGCGAAGGACATCGTGCTGGAGCCGGAAGACGCCGAGGTCGGAGCCCGTGCCGCCGATGGCGGCGTTGATTTCGGTCACGCGCGCTTCCGGGACCAGCTTTTGGAACCAGGCCAGAGTCTTGGGCCGCCAGCCCGGCTGGGCGGTGATGCTGCCCCCCAGATAGGCGATCCGGACCTCGCCCTTCCGTTCGAGTTTCTGAAAGAAGTTCGGCAGCCCATCGCGGACGCGGTATTCCGGCAGATCCGGGACACCAGCTCCCGCCATCGAAGTCAATCCGCAACCCAGCAGCAAAATCGGAAGGAATTTTTGCATAGATCCTTATTACGGTAGCAGCCTGAAAGCTCAAGCCGGCGCTTGAAGAATGAAAGGCAGGATCGTTCTCTTCATCATGCCTATGGGTTTTCCGGTCGCGTGGGTAACCAGACGCGCATTTCGTTGGGCCCGCGGTGGCACCAGGCAAAATAGGGGATGCAGGTCAACGAGACGCCTTCGGGTTCGCCCGTCGCTTTGACCGTCACGATGCCGCCCAGCAGGTCCGGGCGCTCCTCGGCCTCGAGACGAACGGGTCCGGGGAAGATCTTGTCGAGGACTTTGCCCTGGTTATCGGCTCCCTCGGCGCAGTACACCAGGGGTCCGCGTTCGATGGCAAAACGATTCGCGTTGGCTTGGACGTTCGGATGGGACACGACCCGGCGGACGGGCATGGGCAGATCGAGCGCGAGCGTGTCCCCGGCCTTCCACTCCCGGGTGATGCTCGCGTAGCCGTTCTCGACCTCGAAGCGGATGTCGCTGCCATTGACCCGCAACCGGTTCCCCGTCGGCTGGGAATCGGCGTATCGATACAAGTCGCCGGGAACGGGCTGATGGCGTGCCCAGCCTGGGATGCGCAGCTTTATGGTGAACCGGCCCGCCCCGCGAACGTCCGCCAGGGTCAAAAGCACTTTCCCGTCCCACGGATATCGCGTTTTCTGGCGGACGGCGACCGTCCCGCCGGCGACGTCGCACCGGGCTGAGCCGGCGACATACAGGTTCACATACAGGTTGCGCTCGCGCGACGCATAAATAAAACCTGCGATGGACGGGATGAACCGGACGTCATTGACCGGGCAGCAGGAGCAGTTGAACCAGGGGGCGCGCTCGTTGCTTCCATGATTGAACTTTGCGGTGCCGTCTGTTTCGAGCGGGTTGGGGTAGAAGAACCGGTCGCCGCTCATTCCCACGCCGGAAAGGAAGCCGTTGTAAAGGACGCGCTCGAGAACGTCGATGTACTTGCCGTCGCCGTGGAGCAGGAACATCCGGTGGTTCCAGAGAGCATGGGCGATGGCCGCGCAGGTTTCGTTATATGCCGAAGCATTGGGCAGATCGTAATTGCTGCCGAATGCCTCTCCTTTCGGGGATGCGCCGACGCCGCCGGTGAGGTGCAGCTTCTTGCCCACGACATTCTCCCAGAGCCGGTCGACGGCCCTCCGGTAATCCGGATCCTCGGTGAGCGCGGCGACATCGGCCATGGCGGAATACATGTAGACGGATCGCACGGCGTGGCCGACGGCTTCGGCTTGCTCGGTCACGGGGATGTGATCCGCGTAGTAGGGATTGGGGTTGTGGGCGGCCTTGGGATCATCGAAGCGCCGGCCGCGGCAATCGAGCAGGAACTTCGACAGGTCGAGGTATTTCCGGTTGCCGGTGGCTCGATAGAGCTTGATCAGGCCGATCTCGATTTCCTGGTGTCCGGAGGGGATTTTGAGCTGGTCGGGAGCCGGCCCCCAGACGGCGGCGACCAGGTCGGCGTGCCGGATGGCCACATCGAGGAGCGTGCGCTGGCCGGTCGCCTGGAACCAGGCCACCGCCGCCTCGTACATGTGCCCGGCGTTATAGAGCTCGTGGCTGTCGCCCTTGCCGAGCGCGCCGCGCTCGTTGAGCCAGCGGGCTTTGCTGGCTCGGCCCGGCGGATTGTCGGGGTGAATCGTGCGCGCCGTGTAGAGATAGCCGTCGGGCTCCTGCGCCGCCGCGATGGTGTCGATCAGCCTCTCGGTGTAGGCTTGGAGTTTCGGATCCGGGCCCAGGGCCAGCGTGTAGGCCGCGCCCTCGATCACCTTGAACACGTCCGAATCGTCGAAGGGATCCCCCCGATGCGGGCCGCTCATCCGCCGGGCTGCTTTCGCGAAGTTATCGATCCGGCCCGTCTCCTCGCATTTCTGGAAATCGTACCACACCGTCCGCTGGCGGTTGGTTTCGAACCGTGCATGCCAGAAGCCTTCATCGACTTTGACGGCGGTGAACGGGACGGGCTGGAGCGGGTAATCGGGCGCCCCGCCCATGGCGGTCGTGCCCAGGCCGATTGCCATGATCCACAGGGTATTCGCGGTCATCGAGCTGATTATCGCACAGCTGGACCGCTTCCCACAATGCGGAAACCATGCCCCGCGGCGTCGGCTGAAAGCAATGGGGTCGAATCAACTTTTTTTGCACAGACCCTTACCGATGATGAAAACGAAACTGGCTCTGATCACAGCGACCGCCTTGTTGGTCGTGGCGCCGCTGACCCTGCAGCACTCCGCCCTCAGGCAATTGCGCGAAGAAAACCGCACATTGCGGCAGGAGGTCGCCTCGGTGGCCGGCCTCCAAGCCGAAAACGAACGGTTGTCCCGCCTCAAACTCGACTTCGACGAACTCGAGCGCCTGCGGAGGGAACATCTGGAACTGCTGCGACTGCGGGGACAGATCAACCGCTCGCGCCACACCCCATCGACGCAGATGGCAGAGCGCGTCAAGCCCGCCTGGGAAGGAGACCTGGCGGCGATGCCTTCCCGAATGCTCCTGGCACCGATGAAGGCGCGGGTCAAGGATGGAGAGACTTTGGTGACCGGCGGTTGGACGACGCCCGATGGGCGGCCACCGCCACCTCGCCAGCGCGGTGGTGCAAACCCGAGTCGCCAGGGTTCGAGCATTCGGTCTGCCACCGCCAGGCGCCGGGCGATGGAAACGCGCAACGGATTTTCCAGGTGCGATCGCCATCCCAGAAGCCATGGCTCCTGAAAGCCTGCCCGCCAGGACCCGTATAGGTCACCAATACCGTCACGTCCGCATATGGATTGGTGTAAGAACCAGTGCTCGAGAGCGCATGCTCCCAGCGGGTCCAGGTGGTTGTTCCTTGGGCATAGGCCACAACGGGCAGCAGCAGAAGCGCATGCAGGATTTTCATGGAGTGCGACAGGCGCCCCGGTTGAAAATGTAGCCGGCTTCATCCAGGGAACTGGCCGTGGGCGCGCCGTCGT
>CAYWIM010000018.1:0-55722 GCA_964458325.1 uncultured Verrucomicrobiota bacterium | reverse complement strand
CTGGCAAGGCGCGACGAGCGAGCATACCCGTGCGGTCTGTGAGCGAGGAGCAACACAGCCAGCCCGCCCAAGGCCCCCAAAATCGGAATTATTTTTTGCACAGACCCTTACCCTCCAATATTGTCCTGCACCCCCGCCCGGTTTGGCCCTCAGAACATGATTCCCATTCTGAATTTCCACGCTTACTGTAGGTTCACCGATGAAAACGAATGCGTGCGGACAGGCCAAGGAGGTGACCATCGCATCCGCCCAGATCTTCTGTCTGGATGGCGACCGGTCCGGAAACCTGGTGAGAATCGAAAACGCGGTCCGGCAGGCAAAAGCCCTCAACGCCGATCTCGTCGCTTTCCCGGAATCCTGCATCTTCGGCTGGCAAAATCCCGAAGCCCATCTGCGTGCCTGTCCCATTCCCGGCCAGGATTCCGACGCGCTTTGCGAGTTCGCAAAAAGGCACTGCATTCATATCCACATAGGGATCGACGAGAAAGAGGGAGACAAGCTCTACGGCGCGGCGATGCTGATCGATGACGACGGGAAGATCCTTCTCAAGCATCGCAAGAACAATGTTCTGCCGGAATTGATGGAGCCTCCATACACGCCGGGCAAGGGCGTGGCTGCTGCGGCCACCAAGATCGGCAAGATCGGAGTCATGATCTGCGCGGATTCTTTCGAAAAGCCGTTGCTCATCGAGATGCGGGATATGAAGCCCGATTTCGTTTTGATTCCGTATGGATGGGCCGCGGCAGAAACCAAATGGCCGGAGCATGGGATGAAGCTGAAGGAGACCGTCCAAAACGCGGCGAGAACGATCGGGCGCCCTGTCATCGGAACCGATCTGGTTGGAGAGATGTGCCACGGCCCGTGGGTCGGCCGCGTCTACGGAGGACAAAGCATTGGCGCGGATGCAAACGGAAATATCCTGTTTATCTCCAAAGACAGGGACGCCGATCTCAGCCTGACGACGGTGAAATTCTAGCGAGGCGCGCCTCAGACCATTCCGTTTTTCGTTCTTTTCAACTTTTTTGCTCGATCGGACATCCGTTTCCCGCGCCTGGCTCACAGAATCCGTGAAAAGCCCGAAAAGAGGAAGAGGTACACCATGCCGGAGGAGAGGCTGAATCCACCCATTTCTATGGAGCGCTTCAGGCGATCGGCTGGGAGGAAGGCGCCCGCTTCCGGCTTGCCAGCCCTCTCCGTGTCACCCTCCGCTGGGCAGCATAGGCACAATCGATCCGAATCCGCCGGCGCTGTTTCGGCGCAGACCCATCACCGCCAGCACAACATGCCACATCGAACGGAAGCGCTTCGGGCGATTCACCGCGAGCGGCTGGGGCGTCGCAGCCGTTCCCCAGCCCGCCACGAACAGCGGCAGCCCGGCCTCCTGCCACCGACGCAGGACGTGGGCAAGATCTTCCGGCGGCTGACACCGCGCGTCGGACTGAATCAGCAATGCGCGGATGATCCGCTGGGAGCGAAGATAATTCGCCGAAGGAAAATCCTGGGGGAACACCATCCAACGATTATCGAACCGGCCGGGCGATGCATCGGTCGCGGGCGGTTGTCGCCGCGAATCCAGGAGAAAGGCTGGCGGGGCATCGTTGGCCAGAGTGCATCGGGCCAGGACCTGTGCGCCAGCCGACAACCATGCCAGGATGGGATCGTTGTCGACGAGCGCGACGGATCCGGTGCTCAGCGCTTGCGGACCCCGCGCGCCATTGAACAACGGCACCGGCCGGAATCCATGTTCCGCCAGGGCAAGGCCCGCCTTGACCGCCTCCGCGGACGGGAGGTCCACCACGACGGCCGTCGGCTGATCGGCGCGCAGGTCCATCGCAGGCAGCGGTTCCACATGGAGATCGAGCGCGGGCGCCGTGCCCAGCTCGGCAAAGAGAACCGGCTTGGCCCAGCTCGACCAAACCGCGGATGGCGGCGCCCAAAGATCAAACAGTTCCGACGCATTCATGGCTTTACGATTTCGCGGATGCATCCACGACGGGCAAAGGCCGCTCGACCAGCACGGCCGCATCGCGGGCCGCGTGATCGATGAGCGGCCGAGCCGCGACTCGCCCGTAAATTCCCGCGGCTTGGCCGTCGATGACATAGACACCCACACAGATATGCCAGGGCTGGCCGTCCACACTCACCGACAGCGGGGTGAACCGCTTCTGTGCCACCCAATGCCGCGCGCCCCAGCGAACACACCGCCGGATTGCCTCCCAATCCCTCGCGGCGGTAACGCCGGCGATCCCGACCAGTTCGCCGACGCGCCCCAGGGCCGGTTTCAGCACCCAGTCCGAGTCGAACCCCGAATCGACTTCGCGCGGATCCCGGGTTTCCGGGAGCAACCGCTCCCAGGCGGGGGCCTGGATCCCCAGATCCTCCAACACCAGCGGCCATCGTTTGCTTTGGGTCAGCAAGGCGGTGGCCCGATTGCACAGGGGAGTGCGCGCCGCACCAAAATAATGCCGCCACTGGACGCGCCGGCCCAGGCTTGGAAGCCACTCCGCCGGGTAAAAACGAAACACAAAATCCGCGGGGCCGGTCCACCAGTCGGTCTGGATGAACGCGCGCCCTTCCTGCCAACGGATATGGTCCGGAGCAACCAACACAGCGCGATATCCCTCCCGCTGCAGCCGGCGGGCGAGATACGTCATCACCTGGCGATCGTCGGTGTAAGCCGTGGCATGCACCATCGCCACCGTGCCGCCGGGCGGCAGCCTGTCTCGAATCCTTTGCACGAGCAGCCACGCCGGATCCGCTGCCAGCATCCCCTCCGGAACATGTTTGGCGACAAGCGCGCTCCAACCGGCGGCTTCATTGTATCCTCCGGGCACATCGCTGTTGACCTCGGAAACACGCCATCCATCGGCGGTCGGATGGAAATCAAACCGCATCACCCGCACGGGCGGGCAGCTTTCATCGCCATTCCTCGATTGTCGATCCTTGATTTCCTCGATCAGCGCTTTCCGAATCGGGCGCGAAAGCCCCAAGTCCCGATGCAGATCCGGGCGTCTTGCCAGCGCCTCCTCCAGCATCACGGTCTCCGCCGCCAGCGCCTCCGCCAGCGACGCCAGCTCATGCCATGCCGATTGTTTCAGAACCACCGCCACCGGCGCGAGCGTATCCACATCCTCGATTTGTGGATCCCATTTGCAGCACTCGAAGATCGCGCGGCGGCGCAACTCGCGGTGGCAATCGGGCGCCAGCGAGCGAACCGCCCGCCATGGAATGTCGCCGTTCATTGTCACCACGCCCACATCACCACGATCCCCGCCCCGACGTATACCAGCGCCGGCAAACCGCCCGACATTACCAGAGCCGGCAACCCATTGCGGAACTCGGGCGCGCACGAACGCTCGATCATCACCACCGCCCCCGCCAACACCGCCGCCGGCCATGCCATCCGACCGAAATCCGCCATCGTGGCGGCTGCCGATACCCAGTCGCCCGCCGCCGCTCGGCCGAGCATGAGACCGGCGCCGACGAGGAATCCCGCGGCCCGCACCCCGGCGCCGCAATCGCGGTCCACCGTGATCTTCTCGATCAGGCGTGATCCCAAGTGCACCGCCCACCACAACAACAGCAGCGCAGCGGTGGACAACAGGCCCGAAAAAAGCACTACCCACCACCCGGGACCATTGCCCACATTGGCGCCCGCGAAACAGCACATCCCGCCGATCAACGCCCCGCTGATCGCCCATACCGCGGCGTCGTTGCCCCGTTCGAGCACATCGTCGCGGACGCTCAGGCCCAACAGAGGCAGCGGCAACCGGAACAACCCCAGCCACGCGATGCCGATCACCATGTAAAACAACAGATACGCCGGATCAGTTCGAACGTCCTCGGCGGACCAGCGCGCCAGCACGAAGTAAAGGAGCAGCGCGCAAACCAGCGGCACCAGCGCCAGCGGCCGCCGCCATCCGCGCGACCGCACCTTTCGTCCCACGGCCGCCAGCGCGCAATACCAGCGCATCCATGCTCCAAGCCCCACAAGGATCCCGACAATCAGGGCGAAAGTTTCGTCACCTGAATATTTTTCGAACATAGCAGCGAGCTCTTTGGACGATCCATTGATACGCCAATGCCGATTCCAAAAACAGGGCTCTGTTTGTAATGCCCAGACAGTCCTCAGTGGGGTCAGTCAATAGTACTATAAACTATAAACTCTCATGCATTCAATCGGCGCCTCCAACTGGGTTCCATCGCGGGGACAAGGCGATTGGAGGCACAGGCCAATCGGTCCATGAGCCGACATGAATGTCGGCGCTCCAACCCGGGGCGCGGATTTCGGTCCGCTTCGGCGCGCGCCTCGCTACTGCTTCTTAGCGAGGCGCTACCTCAGACCGACGAGGCCATCCCCCGTTCCCGGACATCGGGCTTCAACGACGATTTGTGGACTTCAACGCCTCGCTAAGCGGCGCCATGCGTCCATCGATCGGGCCAGATGCTCGCGAGCATCGCCAGGGATGCCGTAGCATTGAAGGCCGATCGGACCGCGGTATCCCAGCTCTTCGAGTGTCTCGATCAAATGGAGCTGATCGAATTCCCCCGTGTCGAGCGGAACGATCCACCGGCCCTTGCCGGCCCGGATGTCCGCGGCGTGATCCGAGCCATTGATGGTCACCGCCCGCATGAGTGACATGGCGGAACGGAGCTGCGACGCCAGATTTTGTTCCTCTTCGACTTTCATCCAGTGACAGAGATTGAACATCACGCCGACGTTCGGGCGGTCGATCTTCTCCGCCACCCGCACCGCATCGCTCAGACGCTCCAGCCAGTCGTTCGCGTGAGGATAGAGGACCACCGTGATCCCGGAAGCCCCGGCCAGGCCGGCCATCTCGCGCAGGATCTCGACCGCGCGCGGATCCAAGGCAGAGTCGGAAGGACGTCCCCCGGAGCACAGCACCGCCAGCATCGTGTGGCGGCCCTGGAGCATCGGCAACGTTTCTTTCAGTCTCGGATCATAGGCCTGCTTGGCGCCCGGCGCGATATCGACACGAATGTAGATTTGGAACAGATCCAGACCGGCGGCATCCAGGGTTCGAAGACGTTCGGGTACTTGGTCCAGCCATAGATGACCCGCGCCATCGTATCCCAGTTCTTTCAACAAACCGGCCTGTTCCGAAAGCGATCGTTTCTTGGCATCGTGCGTGTCCATGCACAAGGCGAAGAACGGCCATCGAGGGGGCTTGGCCAGCGACCGGCAGGCAATCATGCAGAGCGCAAGCGCCCCTGCTGCCGTCAGGATCCGCAAGGCGGCCGATTGCCGAACGGCCATGATTCTGATCAAGCTCGCCATGGCCTGGCACGATCTTTGATCCCTGCCAGGACGCCCTTGGCTGTCTCGACGTCCTCGGCAATCTCGAAGTCGAACATGCCCGCCAGAATGCAGTCGGCGCCGTTGGCAAAGGCATAGGCGAAGGCGTCCTTGGGCGGAATGGCGCCAGCCGCCATCACCTTGAAGCCAATCCACGGTTTTTGAACCGTTTTCATGTATGCGGCGGTTGCCTCGGGCTCGGCGCACCAGTAGCCGGGGTATTCGCTGTAAGGCCCCTTGATTTCGTCGGGCTTGGGTCCGGTGGGATACCGGTGGTGGTGGAAGGTCTTGATATAGAAATCGGCTTTCACGCCGTGCTGCTCGCATGCCTTGATCGAATCCAGCGCATGCGCCCCGACTCCTGCCGGCACGCCATACGACTTGATCAATTGGACCGCCTTGGCCACCAGATCCACCTTCCCCTTGGGCACCATGCCGTCGGTGTGCACGCCCCAGACATAGACCGCCTCGCAGCCGTCCTGGATCAGATCCTCCACATCCCGGCGATAGAATTCGAGGTCGGGATCGATCTGGGCAGTCGGGCAAATAATCCATTGGATCCTGCCGCCCCGCTCCTTGCGATAGCGCCGGAGGACGGACATCGGCAGCGGCGGATTGTGCATCGAGACGGTGTTGATCCCGTGCTTTTCAGCCAGGGCCAGCGTCTCCATAATCTTCTCATCCGTGTTGTAATGGGCGGCCAGGTTGTAGACGTATTTCAGGTCTCGGCTGTGGGTGTAGTGGGTCAGCAGGTTGCCACCCAGAATGAGCCGGCTGAGCTCGAGCTTGCCGATCCTCGCTCTGGGCAAACCGCCGGAGGGGGCCGCAGACCGATCGGTCGAGGGATCCGCGCCACCGGCTCCCACCTCCAAACCGAGCGCCAGACTCGCGGACGATATCAACGTGCTCTTGACAAAAGATCGGCGATTCATTGGTTTGCCTCCATGCTTGGATCCCCGGCTTCCTGCAGTGCGCGCTTCTTTCCCGGCATCGGCCGATGTATAGAGCTTGCATATCCGCCCGTCAAATCCAGACTTCATAACGATGCAGTGCCGAACGCGCGTTTGTGGGGCGTGCAACATTGCGACGGGGCCGCACCGTCTGCGGTCAAAAGGATTGCCAAATCTGTCCGTGGCCGCCTAAATATTGCGCGCTCGAAGAACCATGAAACCACGCTGGCCGCAACCTCATCCATAACACCCCCCGCCATGAAAGGCATCCCTGTTCTCCACGTCGAAGCTGACACCATCGCCCGGGCCTGGGAATTATCCCTGATCGAGCTCCACCAAAAAGGCTGCGATCTCAAGACCGAGTACGACAAGCCCGACGACCCGCCCAGCAAGGACGCCACGATGATCGTCACGATCACCGATCCTTTGAAGGAGCCGATGATCCACAAGGATTTCCCGGGCGGACCGATCGAGCTGCAGGAGTACGTGATGGAGGTCTGCGACGGCATCAAGGATCACCTGGTTCGCGATCCGAGCGATCCTCAGGACACGCGTTGGGAATACACCTATCATCAGCGGCTCTTTCAATACGCGGTCCCGACGATGGAGCCATTGGACCAGATCGAGATGCTGTGCCGCAAGCTCGCCCAGGCGCCCCACACGCGCCGCGCGCAGGCCATCACCTGGAAGGTCTGGGAAGACAATGCATGCTACGACCCCGCCTGCATGCAGAGCATCTGGTGCCGGATTCTGGTCGAGGAGGGCGACCCGGTCCTCAGCATGAACGTCCGATTCCGATCCAACGACGCCTACAAGGCCGCGTTCATGAACATTTTCGCCCTGGTCCAGCTTCAGCAGCGCATCGCGGCGCGAATCGGGGAACTGACCGGCGGCGCCGTCGCCCTGGGGCGCTACGTCCACATGGCCGACAGCTATCACATCTACGGCAGCTACTTCAAAGAGTTCGAAGGCCGGTTCCTCGGCGCCCTGCAGAAGCGGACCTTCGAGCAGCGATCCCTTCGCTACGCTGACGTGCGCGATATGATGGAGGAAGCCAAGCCCGCCATCCTCCAGAAAGTCGAGGCGATGAGGCGGTGACCGTCGCGCAGTGGCCGCCTGCAGTTTCAGACAGCCGCCGGATGCAATTCCCTCCCCCCGCGAGGCACGAGCGGGGGAAAGGGGAAACAAAGGGACGCATTCGGGATAGACGGCGAAACCCCAATCGTGTAATGGACCGCTATGAATCCGCATGAACACGTCTCGCGCCGCGAGTTTCTTGCCGCCACATCGACCGCGCTTGCCGCGCTTCCATTGGCCGCGGCGGATCCGGAGCCGGGATCATCGACGCTGGCCATCGATGGGGGCAAGAAAGCCGTGCCGCAGGCCATGCCCAGGCCGAAGCGCTGGGGAGAGCCGGAGCTGGCCCAGCTCGCCGAAGCCATCCAGCAGCCATCGCTGTATTATTGGCGAAACAAGCAGACGGCCCTTTTCACGCAGCGATACCAGAAGATCTACGGACACAAGTTCGTCCAGCCCTGCTCCTCGGGGAGCGCCGCTCTCCACATCGCCGTGGGCGCAGCCGGCATCGGGCCGGGCGACGAAGTCATCACCTCGAGCATCACGGACATCGGGACGGTCATCGGCGTCATCTTCCAGAACGCGGTGCCGGTGTTCGCCGAGCTGGATCCCCACACCTATTGCCTCGATCCGCGAGACGTCGAGGGCAAGATCACGCATCGGACCAAGGCGATCATCGCCGTCCATCTTTCCGGGAATCCGTCCGGGCTGGCCGAGCTGAAAGAGATTGCGGACAGGCACAAGCTGATCTTGATCGAGGATTGCGCTCAGGCATGGGGCGCGCTGTATCGGGGGAAACCCGTCGGCACGGTCGGCCAGATCTGCTGCTTCTCGCTCCAGGACACCAAGCACATCGCTTGCGGGGACGGCGGCGTTGTCTCGACGAGCGACGCGCGGCTGGGCCCCCTGCTGATCAAATACGGCGATAAAGCGACGAACCGGCTCAACCCGGCGGACTCGAGCAACGTGATTGCCTGCAACTACCGCATGACCGAGCTGCAGGCGGCATTCGTCGCCGCGCAGCTCACGCGCCTTGAGGATATCGCCGCGAAGCGATCGAGGCTCGGCGAGCTGCTGACGGCCGAGCTGGCCGGTGTGGCGGCCATCGCTCCACCGAAAGTCGATCCGCAGGATCGCTGTGTTCACTGGGCCTATATGTGCCGGCTGGTGCCGGAACGAGTGCGGTGCGACCGCCCCCAGTTCGTCAAGGCGCTGGCAGCAGAGGGCGTCGTGTTCACCAACGGCTACATCCCAACGCCTCTCTACGGAATGCCCATGTTCCGCAACCACTCGTTCTTCGCCGGCCGCTGGCCGATCAAGGAGGCCGGCCTGACCGCCATGGATTACGCGAAGGTCAAGCTCCCTGTAACCGAGGCCATCATCTCAACCTGCATGCGGTTCCCACTCAATGAGGCCATGGACGACGATTACATCCGTGCCGTGGCTATGGCCGTTCGCAAAGTCGCCAGGCATTACGCGGTGTAGGCATTCCGGATCGTCAACCTCAGGAATTCCGGGCCGGGGATGCGCCGGAAACAGCCCTCCGATCCTGCGCTTGCATCCGAACCTGTTCCCCCCTATACATGAGCCCGAATTGGCCCTGTGAAAACCTGAATCCATCCTGCATATGCACACCTCCCACCATTGTCATAGCTGTATTTCACGCCGGCAATGTCTTCAGATCCTCTCGTCGACGAGCGTCGGCTTAGCCTTTGGCGGCAGCCTGATCCGCAGCTGGGCCCAATCGAGCAAACCGGCGCCCGATTTTGTCGATCCCGCCAATCTGCGTCCCAAACCGAAAATCCGCTTGGACGCCGCCATTCTGCAACAGCCTCGCCCCTACTGGCTGGGATGGCCCGGAACCGCCTACGACCTCGATGCCCGTCAAAAGGAGTATCGTTCGTCGCTGCGTGAATCCTGCCAGCGCCTCGGCATCGAGCTGCGCGAGGAGGCCAAACCCGTCGAGGACGAACCCGGGCTGACGGCACTGCTCGACGGGGTGAAGGCGCGCAAGCCGGACGGCCTCCTGGTGATCCTCCAGCACATGCAATGCTGGCCGTGGGCCAACCGGCTGAGCAAGGAAGCAGGCGTCCCGCTCATCGTCTTCTCCCCCATCGGGACTTCGTTCACGGGCCACGTGAACAACATCTCCCGCCAGCCGGGCGTGCACGTCGTCTCGACCCTGCATTGGCCCGCGGTCGAGAACGGCCTGCGGATGATCCGCGCCAAGCGCCTCTTCGAGGAGAGCCGCATTTTGTGGATTCGCGGCGACCAGCGCAACGAGACCGTCCTCGAACGCCTCGGAACCAAGGTCCGTGCCGTGCCGCGCAAGACGTTCAACGAGCTGTTCGGGAAAATGCCCGTCAACGAAGAGGTGCGCGACCTGGCGGCCGATTTCCGGAGGGGCGCCCGCCAGATCGTCGAGCCCAACGAGGAGGATGGCCTCAATTGCGTCCGCGCCTATACGACCGCCAAGCGCCTGCTCGCGGACGAACAGGCGAACGCGCTTTCGATGGATTGCCTCGGCATGGTGGGCGCCCGGCTCGTCCCCACCCCTCCCTGCGGCGCATGGACGATGCTGCAGGACCAGGGCATCACCGCCGGCTGCGAAGCCGACCTGCATGGAGCGACCTCGATGATGCTGACCAGCTATCTGCTCGATCGGCCCGGCTACATGAACGATCCGGTCGCCGAAACCGCCCGCAATCTGCTGATCGTTTCGCACTGCACCTCGGGCACGCGCCTCAACGGGTTCGCGCAAAAACCGTCCCCCTACATTCTCCGCAGCCACTCCGAGTCCGCCCTGGGCGTGGCTGTCCAGGTCCTTTGGCCGGTGGGCGAAAAGGCCACTCTGGTCCGATTTCGCAATCCCAATGAGCTGATCCTCGATACCGGCACGGTCGTCAGCAACGTCGATACCCCGCCTGCCGGCGGCTGCCGCACGTCCGTCGAGCTCAAGATGGACGATATCGAGGACTGCCGGGACGTGCAGGGATTCCATCAGGTCGTGACGCTGGGGGATCACCGCCGGGTCATCGAGGGATTCTGCCAGCTTTACGGCATCAATGTCGTCCACTCGCCCCGCTACGAATCTCACCCCAAACTGGACGCGTAACCAGCCACCGCCATGCCGACTATCCATCCCACTTCCGCCCTTCCGGGACCCGCCCAATATCCGGCTATCCTGCTGTTGATCTTTGCGGCATGCATCTCGACAACGGCGGCGGTTCGCTTCGCCTCGCCAGGGTTCGCACCCTCTGAAATGGACGATCAGGGGCGCCTGGCGGAAGATTGGGGCCTACTGCAAATTGCGCTGTCGGAATCCGGCGCGGGCGCCAACACCAAACCGAGCGTGACATCGATTCTCCTCGATGGCGTTATCCCCGCCGCCCAGGCCCGCTCGCAGCATGGCCCCCTGGCGCTGACGCTCACCGCGTTTCGATCGCCCATCTGGCCAGCGGGTGTCGACGTGCTCACCGCGGACATCGAGGAAACCGGCGGAGCACCCGCCCGTGCGCGCCTGGCGCTGCGCCTGCCAGACAACGTGCGCGTCGGCGCAAGAACCGTTGCGCTGGGCGCGCGCACCGTGGTCGCGCTTCCCGCCGGAACGCGCGCATCTCAAGCCACGCGCGAGTGGGGCTGGAGCGATGATGCCGTCTCGAACCCGAGGTGGGCGCGGCCCGCGGCCGACTGCGACCCGGCCTTCCAAAACATCCGGGCCGGCATGGGCGGCGTCCCCATCCTGTATGCGTTCAAGATCGAACCGAAAAGCAGCCTCACCGTCGTGCTCGGCTTCTGCGAAAGCCATTGGGCTCAGTCCGGCCAACGGCCCATGGTATGCCGGGTCGAAGGCGCCCCTCCCCAGGAGGTCGATCCGATCGCGCGGTGGGGACAGCACCGTCCCGGCGCCTTGGTCTTCCCCGCCCGCGATGCCAATGGCGATGGCAAGCTCGATGTCGCCGTGCTGCCCCAGCTCGGCGCGCCCGATCAAAACCCGATATTGAACGTCATCTGGTTGTTCCCGCCCACGGCCAGCTTGAATCTCGACCAGGTCATCGCCGGACGGCTGAACGGAGTTGCCATCCGCCGCGTGGACGCCGGCGGCAAAGAGGATCAGTGCCTGTATGCCGGGGGAACCGTCGATTATTCCGTAGCCTTGCCGGCTCGAGGAAAAGCCACATTCACCTTCCTGGTTGCCTGCCAGGGCGCGTCGGCTCCCCTTCCCGACCAGAGCGAATGGACGCTCGAGAAGCTGCGCGCCGCGGCGCGGGGCGTCTGGCAGGATTGGCGTGAACCGTGATGGCCCCCGCCCATCCGCATCCATTTCGCAGCGTCCATCGAGGAATCCTCTGACGGCGCCGCCGCCCGTGCGAGTGCGGGCATCGAGGCGTGCGATATCGCGGGATCGACCGGCTATTTGGGCCAGCCCACGGCCTGGGCGACGACGATGTGCTGATCGGCTCGCAGATTCATCGCCTGGGCCAGGGGCGAGCGGTCCAATTCATGCACGACCGTTGCCAGACCGGCTGAGGCGCAATAGAGATAGACGTTCTGCACGATGCAGCCCGTGTCCACGCCCGCGTACAAATCCCGCAGCTCAGGCTTGACCTTGGGCATCCGCCCGTAATCCGATACATAGATCAATTGGATGGGCGCCACTTTCGCAAAGGCCTGTCCGCTCGTCAGCGGCCGCAAGTCGGCGGAACCCATTCGCACGAGCCGATGCGGCTTGGCTTCGTAGCGATACCATCCTCCGGCCATCGCCACGTAGATGTCGATGTCCTGCGTGTTCTGCGCCGAGGGCGCCGTCCGATGATCGATCTCCGGACGATTCATGCCAAACGCGGCCCATAACAGATCCGACATCTGCTGGTCGGCCAGCAGATCCGGTTTAAACTCCCGAATCGAGCGCCGTTCCTGCAGCGCCTGCATGACCGGTTTGCCGCCGCTGGTTTGAGGCGCGGGCAGGCTGCCGTTCTCCTGCCCCCGCGGGCTGAGAACCCCTGCCGCTAGAAAAACCAGACCCAAGAGGATTCGTCCAAGTGTATTCATCATCCTGTTCATCATCGTGTGGTTCGTTTCCGCCGGAATTCAGCATTCCAACCGCATTTCTCGAATCCGCCTCTCGGGGCCCATGGAGCCGACGGCTAAAGCTGCAGCAGCTTGCGGATTTCGGGCCGATCATGGATCGTCCGGAACCGGCCGTCTTGCCCGGCAACCGCACGCAGGTCTTTGGCGCCGGGCTGCACCGCCAAACGCTGGTTGCTCAACTGGATCGACCGGTTCAGGGACTGGGCCGCATCGTTGGTCTTGCCCTGGACGGCCTGGACGGCCGCCAGATCATACCACGCCTCCGGGCTGATGGGCATCTTCTGGACGAGCCGCTGGAGGGTGCTTTCAAGCCGGGCAACCTGCTGCAGCTGGGCATAGGTCATGGCCGCCTGGAGCAAGACGTTGGAATCGACATCCGGCTGCTGCGTGATCCGATCCAGCACGTCCACCGCCTGCGTGTTCTTGCCCCGCTGCAGGTAGACCGACACCAGCTGCATCGCCACAGCCGCGTTGCTCGGCTGGGCCCGCACCTCGGATTCGACCTGCCCAATGATCGCATCCAGCACGACCCCCGCATCCCCGCTCCGCTGCCGCTGCGCATAGGCGTTGGCCAGCTGCATGCCCAGCGACGTATCCGCCCGATTGGACTGCCACTGCTTCTCCAGCAGCGGGATCATCTGGTCCAGGACAGCCATGGCGGCATTCGTTTGCTGCTGCTGGAGATAGGTGTTGACGAGGCCGAACCCCGCCTGGAGATTGGCCGGATTGCTCTGGTATTGCCGGGCCAGCTCGACCATCTGGTTCGGTGTCGGCGCCGGCATCGCCTGGCCCTGAGCAAAGCGATCCAGCTGCTCCAGCAGGTCGCGCACACCCTTGTTCTCCGGATCGAACTCGACGCACGTCCGCGCCACCATCAGCGCATCCTCCCAGCGCGAGACGCTCGCCAGCAGGTTCACGTATCGAAACACCGCCTCCGGGCTGAACGGGCAGAACGCAAACGCCTGCCGGAACGCAAAATCTGCCTCCTTGAACATCCGTTGCTGCTCCTCGACCGTTCGGGCGTTGTTGACCCTCCAGGCATACACGCCGCCGATCGCGCTGCGCAGCTTCGAAAACGCCTTCTGGGCATCGCTGTCCCGGGCGAACTTCTCGCTGCCCCGGTAGTCCCGGAAATCGCCCCGCTGGTAAAGGCGATGCACGAAGTCGCAGATCTCCCGCACCGGCGTGTCGTAGGTGATCCAGTTCCCGCAAAGCCGATCCGCATAGCGCGACCAGTACTCGTGATCGGTCCGCACCATCTCCTCCGTGATCTCCGCCAGCGGCTCGCGGTTGATCTTCATGATGATCCCGAAAGGCGTCAGGTGCGGATACATCCACTTGAGCGGAAAGCTCTCCTCGACATAGAACTCGTGCCCGGGATTCTGATCGAAGATCACCTTCGTCAGCAGCCCGTTGATTTGCATGACCGACACCTGGCCCGACACCTGGACGCGGTCCCCCACCATGCGCACGTCTTCGCCCGGCTCGAGCTGGCCGCTCTCCAGCCGCTTCCGCGCGTCCTCGACGTAGCTCTCGAAACATATCCGCGATTCCTCCAGATTGGGCGTGTGGATCTCCTTGGGCGGATAGACCCCCTCGGCCCGGCGGCGCGCCTCAACCCGGCTCCCTAGATCCAGGAAAATGCGGTCCATCGGCACCATCGCCCGCGCCAGAAAATTCGTCGTGTTCCGCTCGAAATCCCGCTTGCTCCGGAACAGCTCCTGGAAGAAAGGCGGATCGATCTGCGTGCTGCGGTTGTAATGCGCCCGGATGTAGTTCAGGTACGTGCCGTCCGCTAGCGCGTTCTGGGTGATGATGTAGACGTCCCGGCGGTCAAACGCCGGGTCCGCGCGCTTGGACGGCGGGATGAAGCTCTCGCAGAAAATCATGTAGGTCGGACAAAACCGGCCGGGATCGGTCCCGCCGAACAGGATGGCGTCGCGGGCCATCTCCGGATAGAGCGGCTTGCCGTCCGCCCCCGCGATCGTCGGCGTGAACATGTCATGCCCAAACCAGAAGCCGAACATGTGCCCGCGCTGGTCGTTGTCCCACCAGTGCGACAGCACCGTGTAGACCGGCATCAGGGCGAACAGCGCCAGCATCCCCCTCCAGTGCACCTTCTGCCGCGATACAAACAGCATGGCCACCGCCCCCAGCGACAGCGCCAGCCCGAACACCGCGGTGTAGAACTTCATGGGATTCGACACCTGCGCCATGGTGTCCGCCAGCGAGTACAGGGCCAGGCCCGCCGCCACCGCCGCCCCATACAGCGCAAACGACCGATACCGCTCGTAGGCCGCAACCAGATACCCCCCAATCATCACCAGCCCATATCCCACCCACATCGCGATCATCACGTAGGACGCGGTGAAAAATACCTTGGTCAGATCCCGGCTCTGCTTGTCGGTGTTGGGATTCAGCAGAATCAACAGCAGCACGGCGAAAAACAGGTAGATGCTTACCAGCCCCGCCAGCCATGCCTTCTCCCGATGGGGCGGATGGCAGAAGTAGAAAAACGGGATGGCCAGCAGCAGCACCAGCACGTACCCGCACGCCACCCCGATGTGCGTGGTCAGGGACAGGGAGGCCAATCCATACCCCTTCACCAGCATCGAGATCAGCACCACGCCCGCATAAATGCCGCTCACCCACAGCAGCCCCACCTTCTCGATCCGCTCCATCCGACGGAAGAAATAATAGACCAGCGGCACCAGCGCGATCAGCAGATACACCAGGTTGAACTCCTCCTTGGCCCCCTCGAAATACATCCGGAGCTGCTCGAAAAACCGGACCGGATCGTTGGTCGGATTCGTCCGCTCATACTGCCCGCGCGTCAGCGCGTGCACGAAGCCGTCCACCGTCCGCGGATACCCCCAGTTCATCGGCGGATTGGTCATCGACGCGATGGGCATGAAAAAGTAAAAGCTCGATCCCAACAGCCACATCGCTCCGATGATCGCCGGCAGCTTGATCTCCGAGGCCAAGCCGGTCGTCCGCACCCCAAACCCGATCAGCACCGCCAGGGAGCCAAACCCCAGCAGGTGCGCAAACACGAAACCGCCGTTCCCCCGGTTGAGCCACTGGCCGGCCGCCTCGCGCTCGATCCCGCTGGCGGTCAGCAGCAGCAGCAGCAGGTAAAGCGCGCTCAAGCCGATCGCCACGGACAGACCTCGCCGCATCCCCACCGAGACCGGCCGCAGCGTCTTGCGCGCCAGCCAGATGGCGCCTGCAATACAGGCGATTCCCGCCCCGTGCAGCAGCGCATAATAGTTGGACTTGACCTCCAGTCGCGGGATCACGGTCGAGGCCATCATGAACAGCGCCACCACATAGACACCCGCGCCGCACAGCAGCAGGTCCCGCAACACCGCACGCCAGCCCTCCAGGGTCTTGCGCGTCGCCACCGTCGTCACCACCGCGATCACCGCCGACGCCACCCCGATGACGTTGAAGATGGCGAACAGCATCGCGTTGGTGTCGAACGAGGTCATCCATCCTTTCTTCTTCGCCCACAATCCCAGGACATACACGAGCGCGTTGACGCAAAACAGGTCCCGCCCGTAGCGCGGTTCGACCGCCAGGATGAGCACCTCGATCCCCATCGCCGCCACGATCAGGGTCTGGTGATTCGTGAAACAGATGCCAAACAGAAACGCCCCCCAATACAAATACCGCTTCTGGTGCGGCGCATACAGCCACCGCATCAGACATACCAGAACCCCCATCAGCGACAGCACGCTCAGCGGATACACCTCCACAATCACGCACTGGCTCCAGAAAAATCCGTTGAACGCCAGCAGGTTGCCCCCCACAAATCCGCTCACCAGGCAGATCGCGTTCTCCTGCCGCCGCGGGATCCGCTGCAGCGCCTCGATCCCCTCCATGATCATGCTGCCGCCTCGCGACACCATCAGCGCCACCAGCCCCGCAGACAGAGCCCCAAACGCCGCCGATGAAACCGCCACCCGCCAGCAGATGTTCGAAAACGGCAGCAGCACCGTGAACAGCCAGGTCAGGATCGTCCACACCGGATAGCCGGGCGGGTGCGGCACGCCCGCGTAATAGGATCCCACCGCCAGCTCGCCGGCATCCTGCAAGGTCAGATCCGGCGCCAGCGTCAGACAATACCCGAGAAAGACCACCGCCGTCGTGATGGCCATGGTCAGCCAGTCGATCGGCCGGAAGAAGGGCGGCACTGCGACGGGCCCCGAGACGCTCGGCCCATCCCCCCCCGAACGCCCAGTCCCTCGCCCAACTGGCTCCGCCAACCCTCGGCTCTGTGTGAGCTTGGACTTCTCGTTGCTCATCGGATTGCTCTCATTGATCCTTAACGATCCGCATCTGCGTAAAGTCTTGAAAAGACCCGATCAACCCCCTTTTGTCCATCCCAAAATCCAATCAGGACAAGCCCAGCCAGCGGGTCCCGTGCCACGTGATCCAGGCAAAAACCCAGGCCAGCGTCCCCATATACGCCCACTGGAACAGCGGCCATCCCCACGAATGTGTCTCCCGCCGCACCACGGCCACCGTGCTGGCACATTGCAGCGCAAACACATAGAACACCATCAGCGTCAATCCCCGCCGCGCGGTGTAGACCGGTGATCCGTCCGGCTGCCGCTGGTTGCGAAAATGCTCGGCCAGCCGGACCGGCTCCGAACCTGCGGCGGCGCCCACCCGATACACCGTCGACATGGTGCTCACAAACAGCTCGCGGGCCGCGAATGACGATACGATCCCGATCCCGATCTTCCAATCCATCCCCAGCGGCGCGATCACCGGCTCCAGACATCGCCCCAGCCGCCCTGCAAAGCTCTGCTCCAGCCGCTCCGCCGCCTCCTGTCTCTCGAGCGCCGCCCATCGATCGCTCCACCCCGGCGCATCCGGCCCGGACGCGTCCCCGCCGGGCCGTTCCTTCTGCATTTGCGCGCGGGCGGCCGCATAGTGCGCCGCCCGCTCCTCCGATCGCGGATACGTCGCCAGGAACCACAGCACCATGTTGAACGCCAAAATAAGGGTGCCTGCCTGCCGGAGGAACATCCCGGCCCGTTCCCCGACGTGCCGCAAGACCATCCCCAGTGCCGGCCGCTTGTAGGGCGGCAGCTCCATCACCAGCAGGGGCGGATCCCCCCGTAGGATCGTCCGCCGAAACAGCCATGCCATGAACAGCGCCGCCCCCACGCCCAATCCATACATCCCGAGCAAGGTCAGCCCCGAAAGGCTCACAGCGCCTAGCCAGCGCCGCTCGGGCAGACAAGCCGCGATCAGCAGCGTGTAAACCGGCAGCCGGGCCGAGCAGCTCATCAGGGGCGCCACCAGAATCACCGCCAGCTTTTCCCGCCACCCCTCGATCGTCCGGGTCGCCATGATCCCCGGGATCGCGCAGGCGAAGGAGCCGAGCAGCGGAATAAAACTCCGGCCGTGCAGCCCCAGCTTCATCATCCACCGGTCCATGATGAACGCGGCGCGGGCCATGTAACCCGTCTCCTCCAAGAGCCCGATGAACAGAAACAAAAGGCAGATCTGCGGCAGGAACACCACCACCGCCCCCACCCCAGCGACAACTCCGTCCACCAGAAGGCTCCGCAGATCGCCCGCGGGCATCCGCTGCGTTAGCCAGGTCCCCGCCCCTCCCACCCACCCGTCCAGCAGTTCCGTGGGCCAATGCGCGAACACGAATAGGGCCTGGAACATGACCCCCAGCACGACGGCCAACAGCGCGATTCCCCAATACCGATGAGTCAGCCAGCGGTCGATCCGGTCGCTCGGAGTCTCCCGCGGCGGGCTTGTCTCCGTCACCACTCGCTCGCAGATCCCGCCGATCCGCCGGTAGCGGCTCTCGACCGGCAGCGCCCTCCAGTCCAGCCCCCGAGCCTCGAGCCTCCGCCTCGCCTCCGCAAAGGCATCCCTCGCGCCTCCCTTCTCACCTGGGGCCGCCGAATCGATCTCGGATCCTTCCATCAACAGGCAGAACGCCTGGATATCCCGCCGCCCCGGCTCGCCGGCCGCGGAAAGACCCATCTCCCTTGCCAGCCGTTCCGTCTCCTCCCGAAACGGGGCAGGCAGATCCAGCAACACCGGCGCCCACGAGCCGATGGCGGGCTGATCGATCTGCCTCAGAATGCTCGAGCGCAGCTGCAGAATCCCCCGGCCCGCGCTGGCCACAAGCGGCACCACCTCCACCCCCAGCTCGCGCGCCAGCTGCCCGGCGTCAATCCGATGCCCGTGCGCCTCCGCCACGTCCATCATGTTCAGCGCCACGACGGTCGGGTATCCCAGCTCGATCACCTGGGTCGCGAAATAGAGATGCCGCTGGAGATTCGAAGCGTCCACCACCACCACCACCACCCCGGGCGCCGGCACTCCGGCCAGCCGCCCCAGAAGCGCGTCCCGCGCAATCCGCTCGTCTTGCGAACGCGGGCTCAAGCTGTATGCGCCGGGCAGATCCAGCACCGTCACCTCGGTCCGCCCGCTCGTCCCCCGCAAGCGCCCCTCCTTGCGCTCGACCGTCACCCCGGGATAGTTCCCCACCTTGGCCCGCAAACCCGTCAGGGCGTTGAATACCGTCGTCTTGCCCG
This sequence comes from uncultured Verrucomicrobiota bacterium, assembly GCA_964458325.1. Lineage (GTDB taxonomy): Bacteria > Verrucomicrobiota > Verrucomicrobiia > Limisphaerales > UBA1319 > JAGMXM01. The sequence goes on along the minus strand of CAYWIM010000018.1, from coordinate 36,712 downwards.
TGTTCGGATTCCCCGCCAGCGCCACGGCAACCCGGCGGCGGCCCTCCGCCATGGCTGGGGCGCTGCCGGCATCGTTCATGCCGCCTGGTCCCGCACCGGCACCGGCAGCGGCTCGACCAAAATCGCCTCGGCCAGCTTGCGGTTCAGTCCAAACCGCGTGTTGCACACCTCGCAGATCACGCTGTTCTGCCGCATCAACAGGCGGATCTTCCGCTCCTCGCAAAAGCCGATCTCCCGCAGCCGCCGCAGCACGTCCGGCGGCAGCGTCAATCGCTTGATCCGCACCGACGTGCCCGCCTGGACCTGGCTCAACGGACATGCCGCCGGCTGCATGCAGCCCGCCGGCCCCTCGCCTGCTTTCCGCCCCTTCTGCCTCACGGAGGCCACACTAGGTTAATTGAGAATCGGTTTCAAGTGCGATTTCCGAAGACCGCCCCCGCCCCGTTGACCCAAGTCAATCCATCGGCAAGGTCATGGCCCCTTGCCCGCGCCGGTCTCGGCGGCGATGGCATACAGATGAGACTGCGTGCTGACGTAGAGCACGCCGTTGGCCGCGATCGGCGTCGAGTAGATCGGCGCGCCCAGATTGGTCTCGCTTCGCATGCCCTTCTCCCCCTTCGCGTCCAGCACCGCGAAATCCCCGTCCTCATCCCCCACATACACCTTGCCGTCCGCCACCAGGGTCGATCCCCACACGTGCGCCTTCATGTCGTGCTGCCAGCGCACCGCTCCCGTCTCCGCGTCCAGACAGTGCACGAAGCCGGAAAAATCCGCCACGAACAGCAGCCCCGTCGCCGGATCGATCGACACCGTCGACAGGCTCCGCTGGATCCCCTGATAGGACCAGACCGTGCCCGAGGCTGTCACATCGCCCGACCCGGTGGCATCGATGCATGCCAGCCGGCCCACCCCCTCGCCATGCTCCGGATCCTGCCCGGTCGCCACATACACCCGGTTCCGATAAAAAACCGGCGTGGCGTTGATTTCACTCGGTCCCTCCGGCGATGGATACACGACCGGCTGCCCATCTCGAATCCGGTATTCCGGCGGATTGCAGTCGTGCCACCACACCTTCCGAAGCCGGCCGGAGCCGCCCCCCGCCACCGGCTCGGCATCGAACGCATAGCAGTAGCCGTCCCCGGCCCCGAAGAAGATCAGCCACCGCCCATCGACCTTCCCGGCCGACGGCGAGCTCCACTGGCCGTGAAAGATCCGCGGCCCGATCCCCGCGTCGTCTTCGCCCCGCAGCTCGCCCGTCCGCTTGTCCAGCGCGATCAGGCTGGGCGAAAACGGCGCCGGGACGTTCGCCATCGTCCAGTCGTTGCCGTTGGACGTGCACGCATAAACCCGATCCCCCACAATCAGGACCGAGCAGTTGGACGCGTTGTGCGGAAACACGCCCAGCTCGTCCCGCATGTCGTAGACCCAGATGATGTCCGCATCGGTCGAGCCCGGCTCGATCCGGGACGCTCCCGGGCCGGCGGCATATTGGCCCTCGTCCCGGAACGGTCCATCGTTTCCGTTGGCCATCCCCTCCGTGTCCAGGCACATCACCTCGCAGCGGCTCGTGACCAGGTAGATCCGGTTGCCCTCGACCGTCGGGGAGGAGAGCAGTCCCAGATACTCCCAATCGCTGACCTGCCCCGCCGCCAGCTTCGGCACCACCAGCTGCCACAGAAACCGCCCCGTCTCCTCCTCCAGTGCCAGCAGGATGCTCCGGTCGCCCTCGTGGCGCGGGTTGCGCGGATTCTCGTTGTTGGTCCCCACGAACACTTTCCCGCCCGACACGGTCGCATTGCCGTAGCTCTGCGATCCCAGCTTGGCCACCCACTTCACGTTCCGCGTCGTCGCCATGTCGATGTCGTCCGTGCCAGGCTTGAACCGGCCCGGATCGAATCGGTCCGGCAAACCCGCCGCCTCCGCATGCATGTTCCGCCCGGGATCGTTCCCGCCCCACTGCGGCCAGTCCCCCGCCTCGACCGCCAGCCCAGCTCCCAATCCCATCAGCAGTCCCATCCATCCATTCCGCCCCCAGCGCTTCATATGGTTCATAAAATCCTGGCCTTCCGCCGACTCGCCCTCCGCCCGGCACCCGCCCAGCACTCCGGATTGTCGCGTCTCGGACCGGCAGGCGCAAGCGTTTCACAACGCCCGGCCCGCCCGCATCGAGCCGGCCCCCCGGACATCCCACCGCCCCCGCCTCGGAAGGATTGCCTTCCGCCCCATTTTCCGCCATCGTCAAGCCCGCATGCATCGCGCCGCCGGTAAAATCCTGAATCTGGACGACCTCCCCACATGGCGGGCCCGGCAACGCCAAGGCCATCCGCGGCTCGTCGTCACCAACGGATGCTTCGATATCCTCCATGCCGGCCACGTCCAATACCTCGAATCCGCCCGCAACCTCGGCGACGCCCTGCTGGTCGGACTCAACAGCGACGCCTCCGTTCGCGCACTCAAAGGACCGTCCCGCCCCGTCAACCCCGAATCCGACCGCGCCCTGGTCCTGGCCGCGCTCGGATGCGTCGATGCGGTTTGCATCTTCCCAGAGCCGACCGCTGTGCGGTTCTTGTCGCTGGCTCAACCCGATTTCTATGTCAAAGGCGGCGATTACACGCCCGAGACCCTCAACGCTGACGAGCGACTCGCGGTCGAAGCCGCAGGCGGACGGATCGTGATCCTCCCGTTGACCCCCGGCCGGTCGACCACCGCCCTCGTCGAGCGATTGGCCGGCCGTCGGCCTTGAAGCTTTGTTAGCCTTTGGCCTGAACCTCGCAGGCCAAGATCGCGGGCATGCCAATGGTCAATGGCACCGGCCGCTCACAATAGCCTCCAGCATACGCCGCCCGATCGTTGAACCTCTTGACGCCCGCCGGGGGATGTCTGACGCGTTTTGACCAACTGGCTAAAAAAAGCCACCTGGCTGGATGCCATTCAACCGATCCGATGCTGAAATCTCATCAAAGCATCCTGTTCCAGCCCAATTCCTTCCAATAATACTCGATTCCGTTGCGCTGCCTGGCACAGGGGCTGCTCTTGCCCCGTTCGACGTGGGACGATGACTGAACCGCACGTGTGCCATGAAAAAAATCGAAGCAATCATCAAGCCGTTCAAGCTCGAAGAGGTCAAGGACGCGCTGGCGGAAGTTGGCGTGGAGGGCATGACGGTCAGTGAAGTCAAAGGATTCGGCCGCCAGAAAGGCCACACCGAGATCTACCGCGGCAGCGAATACACGGTCGATTTCCTCCCGAAGATCAAGATCGAGGTGGTCCTGGCCGATGGCGATGTCGATCCCGCCGTGGCGGCCATCGTGAAGGCCGCCCGCACCGGCAAGATCGGCGATGGCAAGGTGTTCATCTCCCCGATCATCGAGGCCATCCGGATCCGGACCGAGGAGAAGGGAGATCAAGCTGTCTGAGATCGTCGCGACTCGCCAGCTCGCCCAATCCCCTCTAGCAAAATCAGAATGGTTTTTTGCGCAGACCCTATGAAAACGATCCGATCCTGGCTCTGGTTGACGGTCATGGCACTGCATCTGGCTGCCGCTCCCTGCCCCGCGGCCGATGCCGCGGCCACCGCACCCCGGGCGGAACCGACTCTCGAGCAACGCCTGGCCGACGTCGAGGCCTACCTCAACAACACGGCTCGAGCCGCTGACGCCCCCGATGCCACGGTCGCCTCTCGAGTCCCCGGAGCCGGCCCCGGCCACAACGCTTGGCTCATGACATCTTCAGCCCTGGTCCTGTTCATGACGCTGCCCGGCCTGGCCATGTTCTACGGCGGGCTCGTCCGGCGCAAGAATGTGCTGTCGGTCCTGGGCCAATGCCTCGGGATCGCCGGTTTGGTCACGATCCTCTGGTACTGCGCGGGCTACAGCCTGGTGTTCGATGCCGGCAGCCCCTTCCTCGGCGGCCTTTCGTTCCGGTTCCTGGCCGGGGTCGATTCCACCCCGAACATCAACTACTCCTATTGGGTGTCGCAGAACGTCTTTTCGATGTATCAGCTCATGTTCGCCATCATCACGCCTGCGCTCATCATCGGCGCCATCGCCGAGCGCATGAAATTCTCCGCCGTCCTCGCGTTCGTCACGCTCTGGATGTTCCTGGTCTACTTCCCCTTGGCGCACATGGTCTGGGGCATCGACGGGCTCATGAACGGCGTCTGGAACCCCCACGCCTCGATCCGCGCCGTCGATTTCGCCGGAGGCACCGTGGTCCACATGTCCTCCGGTTGGACAGCTCTGATCCTCTGTCTGATCCTGGGCAAACGGCTCGGTTATCCCAAGGAGCCGATGCCGCCCCACAGCATGGTGCTCTGCATGGTCGGCACCGGGATGCTGTGGGTGGGCTGGTACGGCTTCAACGCCGGCAGCGCGCTCGCTGCCGATGGCATTGCCGCCGGCGCGTTCACCACGACAACGCTGGCGACCGCAGTCGCATCCTTCGTCTGGCCCGCCGCGGAATGGATCGTCAAAGGCAAACCCAGCGTCCTGGGCTTTTGCTCAGGCGCCGTTGCCGGCTTGGTCGTCGTGACCCCCGCCGCCGGATATGTCCCCCCATCCAGCGCGATCTTCATCGGGATCGCCGCCGGCCTCATCCCCTTCCTGGCGTGCTACCGGCTCAAGGCATGGCTGGGCTACGATGACGCCCTCGACACGTTCGGCGTGCATGGAGTCGGCGGCACCCTCGGCGCCCTTCTGACCGGGTTCTTCGCTGCCGCCGACGCCAACCCCAACCTCGCTTCCAACCTCCAGAGCATCCTCGGCAAAACCCTCTGGATCGAACAGCTCAAGGCCATCGCCCTCACCATCCTCTTGGCCGCAGCCGGCACAGCCGCGATCGCCTTCGCCATCAAGGCCGCTATCGGCTTGCGCCCGTCCGAGGAAGTTGAGACGATCGGCCTGGACCTGTCCGAGCATGGCGAGGAAGCGTATCACGGCTGATCGCAATCCCTAATGCAATCGACCCGGGGCAGCCGGATCGCCGCCCCCACGAAACAACCGAAAACCCATACCCATCACCGAATGAGCACACCGAAAAATGCAATCGAAACGGCCCTGAAATCCGGGGCGAAAATGGTCGACTTGAAGTTCGTCGACACCTTCGGAACCTGGCAGCACTTCACCCTGCCCATCGGCGAATTGACCGAGGAGGCCTTCGCCGAAGGGCTCGGCTTCGACGGTTCATCCATCCGCGGCTGGAAGTCGATCGAGGCTTCCGATATGCTCGCCATGCCCGATCCGGCCACGGCCTTCATCGATCCTTTCTGCGCCGTCCCCACGCTCTCTCTAACCTGCACCATCGCCGAGACCGGCGCCAAGGAGGCCTACATCCGCGACCCCCGCGGCATCGCCCAGCGCGCCGAACGCTACCTCCTCGCCACCGGCCTCGCCGATACCGCCGTGTTCGGCCCCGAGGCCGAGTTCTTCGTGTTCGATAACATCCAGTTCGACAACCGCTCCAATGGATCGTCCTATCTGATCGATTCCGAGGAGGCCGTCTGGAACACCGGCCGCGATGAAATGCCCAACCTCGGCTACAAGATCCGATACAAGGAAGGCTATTTCCCCGTCGCCCCCGCCGATACCCAGCAGGATCTCCGCACCGAAATGTGCCTCGTCATGGACGAGCTCGGCCTCAAGGTCGAACGCCATCACCACGAGGTCGCCACCGCCGGCCAGGTCGAGATCGATATCCGCTTCGACACCCTCGTACGGATGGCCGACAAGATGATGGTCTTCAAATACATCGTTCGCAACGTCGCCAAAAAGCACGGGAAAACCGCCACGTTCATGCCCAAACCGCTCTTCGGAGACAACGGCTCCGGCATGCACACCCACATGTCCCTCTGGAAAAAGAACAAGCCGCTCTTCGCCGGCAACGAATACGCGGGCCTGAGCCAGATGGCCCTCTACTACATTGGCGGCATCCTCAAACACGCGCGCGCATTGTGCGCCATCTGCAGCCCCACCACCAATAGCTTCAAACGCCTGGTTCCCGGTTACGAAGCCCCCGTCAACCTCGCCTACAGCTCGCGCAACCGCAGCGCCGCCGTCCGCATCCCCGCCTACAGCGAAAACCCCAAGGCCAAGCGGATCGAATACCGCCCGCCCGACCCGGCCGCCAACCCCTACCTCGCGTTCTCCGCCCTCCTCCTGGCCGGCCTGGACGGCGTCCTCAACAAGATCGATCCCGGCGAGCCCCTCGACAAAAATATCTACGAGCTCCCCCCCGAAGAGCTCAAACAGGTCCCCAGCGTCCCCGCCAGCCTCGGCGAGTCGCTCGATTGCCTCGAGAAGGACCACGAGTTCCTCCTCAAAGGCGATGTCTTCACCCTCGACTTCCTCGAGATGTGGGTCAGCGCCAAGCGCAAGGAGCATGATGCCCTCCGCCTGCGGCCGCACCCGTACGAGATGCACCTCTATTACGACGCCTGAAGACGGCCGCTCGCCGGCCCATCACCGCCCGCGGCGTTCAGGATCGATCCGGACGCCGCGGCACGAATGCCGGCACTCGCCGGCAATACTCCTCGTATGCGGGCCCGAATCGTTCCCGCAGCTCCCTTTCCTCGAGCCGGGCCATGAGCCACACCCCCGGTATCCAAAGCGCGCAGACCGCGTAGCTCGCAGCGTGGTTCGCCAGCAGGGACCACCCGGCCAGCGCCACGAAAAGCTGAACGTACCGCGGATGGCGCACCCGGGCGTGAATCCCCTCCGCAACCAGACGCGCCGGATATTTCGACGGAGCAAGCTCCGGCAGTCCGACCATCACACGGAACCCAAAGTTCCGCCGAAGCTTCCACCCCAGCCAGCCCGCGATCCCCAAACAAACCAGCCCCGCAATCGCCAGAAAACCGTGCGTCCCGAAATCCACTGACAGCAGCCAGCCTCGGATGCGGAATAATCCTGCCGCCGACACCAGCATGAGCGTCCAGACCACCCCCAGCGTGGCGGCCATCCCGAGCCGGCGCCAGAAGCCAATCCATCCATGTATGGCCAGCCAGTAAACCAGGATCGTAGGCCCGACCATCACCACCAGCAGCGCAATAAAATATCGAAACTGGTCCATCCGCCCCACCCCAATACCACCATCCTGGCCTGATGCAATCCCAGGAGGGGGATCGAGATGAGCCAGGAGAAACCCCTACTCGCTCCGGACGCTTGCTTCGGCCCAGTAAGCGGCTTCGTAGGACCAGCCGCTGGCCTGGTTCACCAGCTCCAGCCGGATGGTCCGGCCCGCATACGCCGTCAGGTCGACCTCCGCCGCCAGCCAGTGGCCATCCGTGCAGGTCGCCGCGCTCACCGGCTTCCGCAGCAGCTCCTGGCCCCCCGCGCGAACCCGCAGCTCGAAATCGCCCTGCGGATCGTGCCCCACAACCAAGTGCAGCACCGTCTTTCGCCCCGCCGGAACGTCGACCGACCGCCGCAGCACACAGCCCGTCTCCTGATCCAGCGGATGCGTGCAAAGCACGTTCTTCTTCCCTCCCCATTCCGGACGCAATCCCGGGTCCATGTCCTGGCCGCAATCCACAATCTCCCAGCCGGCTGCCCATCGCTCGACTGCTTCTTTCATGCCCGCCGGCGTCGCCGCATACCGGATTCGCGCCATCTCCTCCGGGGTGAACTGGCTGCCGGCGATCGGCCCCGGCGCCCAGCTCAGCTCCAGCCGGCTCGGCTTGGGCTCGCGCACCGGTATCACAAACACCTCCTCGCCCGACGCCCTCGACTCCACCCTGCCTCCGTGCCGGATCACGTAGCTCCGCGCCAGCTTCTCGCACACCTCGATCAGCCGCGGAAAATTGTAGGCCGTGTGGCTGAACTCCTTCCCCTCGTCGAGCCCCGTGTTGAACCGCGCCGGCAGCCGCGAGAATCCCATGGTCGTGAACAGCACCCCCGCCGAGCTCGATGGATTGCAGTCCGAATCCTGCCCCGCCCGGCACGAGATCACGATCGTCCGATCCGGATCCCGATGCCCATACAGCAGCCCCAGCAGCACGTAGGCCCCGTTGATCTTGCAGTCGATCCCGCCGTTGGACGCCCGCTGATACTCCGGATTCTCCCGATACTTGCGCTGGCAGAGCCCCCACGTCTTCTGCCAGTCGTTCGGATCCGCCCGGTGCCACGCCAGCAGATCGCGCACCATCTCCGCATACTGGCTCGCAGCCGGGATCGCCCGCAGACCCGCCTCGACCATTCGAACCGGATCGCTCTCGAAAAACGCCTCCGCATACATCGCCCCCATGAATTGGCCCGCATACATCCCGTCCCCGTAATTCATCAGACGCCCGAATTTTTCACCGAGATCGATCGCCGCTTGCGGCAGCCCAGGCGCGACCAGCCCCGAGTAGTCCGCCTCGATCTGGTAATCGATGTCGTTCGGACAGCGGTTGAACTTCGGATGGCTCGAGTCCGGAGGCGCGATGCCGCGGCGCAGGTTGGTCCGCCCCGCCCGGTTCGCGCACCAGAGCGGATAGCCGCTGTTGGCAAAATCGATCCCCGCCTGCCGAATCGAGGCGTCCAAACCGTATTCCTCGAGCGTCCGGAGAAACGTCATCTCCACATACAGATCATCCTGCCCGAATGCATGGTTGATCATCTCCGGCCGCCACTGCGGCATCTTGTCCTCGGGGATGATCTCATCCTTCCACTTGAACTCGGTCGGCGCACCCCAGGACACCCCGGCGATCTGGCCGATCCATCCCCCCTTCATTCGATCCCGATACTCGCGCACGGACAGCGTGCGGTACTGCTCCGCGGCGCCCGCCAACACGGCCGCCAGAACGGACACCCCCAGCCCCAGGCTCATAACGCGTGCTTTCATGAAGCCCACATTGTGCCGATGCCCGCCCCGCCGTCGAGCCCAATCCGGCCTGCCGATTTTTGCCTCCGCTGCCCAGGCGCTTGACATGGCGATGCATGATCCGGACTATGTCGGCAGTTCCGTGAATTAACATGTGCCAATAGGAATCCGTGCAAACATCTCAATCCAATCCATCGGGTGGCTCCGGCCAGGGGAGCCTCTTTGACGGCGTCACTCTCTATCATTGGCTGGTGGTGCTTATCGCCTCGTGCGGCTGGCTGTTTGACTGCATGGACCAGCGGCTGTTCATCCTGGCCCGCGAGCCCGCCCTCAAGGAGCTGCTCGGCATCCACGCCGCCACCGCCGCCAACGACCCCGCGCTCCTCCAGTCCATCGCCACTCACGCTAAATCGCTCGGCGGCTGGGCCACTGCCTGCATGATGCTCGGCTGGGCCGTCGGCGGAATCTTCTTCGGCATGCTCAGCGACCGCTGGGGACGCGTCAAAACCATGGCCGCCACGCTCATGGTCTACTCCTGCTTCACCGGCCTCTCCGGCATCGCCCATAGCCCGACCGAGTTTCTGACCTACCGGTTCCTGGTCGGGCTGGGTGTGGGCGGCATGTTCGGCGCCGCCACCACTCTGGTCGCTGAAAGCGTCCCCGGCCGGATGCGCGCCATCGCCCTGGGCTCGCTCCAAGCCCTGTCCGCCACCGGCAATATCATGGGCTCGATCATCAGCACTCAGATCCCCCCCAGCGCCGTCAACCTGGTCGGCGATTACTCCGGCTGGCGCCTGCTCTTCTTCGTCGGCATCATCCCCGCGATCCTGGTCATCCCCATCCTCTTCATCCTCCGCGAGCCCGAGCCCTGGAAACAGGCCAAGGCCGCCGCCGCCACCGGCGCCAAACGAAACGTTGGCTCGCTCGCCGATCTCTTCCGCGACCCCCGCTGGCGCCATAACTCCATCATCGGCCTCTGCCTGGGCGTGTCCGGCATGATCGGCCTCTGGGGCATCGGCTTCTTCTCGCCCGAGCTGATCTCCGAGGCCCTCAAAGGCGCCCCCCAGCCCACCGTCGATTTCGTCCGCTCCTGGGGCACCGCGCTCCAGGATGTCGGCGCATTCACCGGCATGATCGTCTTCACCTTCGTCGCCTCGTTCGTCAGCCGCCGCACCGCGTTCCTCGGATCCTTCATCCTCTGCTGGATCGTCGTCGCATTCGTGTTCTACTCACTGAAGACGGCCACCGACGCCTACTGGATGCTTCCGATGATGGGCTTTGCCACGCTGTCCGTGTTCGCCGGATACTCGATCTATTTCCCGGAGCTGTTCCCCACCCGCCTGCGCGGCACCGGAGTGGGTTTCTGTTATAATACAGTCCGTTTCCTGACCGCCCCTGCCCCTGCCTTGTTCGGCTACCTGACGACCGTGATCCCGTTCCGGACCACCGCCATCATCATGAGCTCGATCTACGTGCTCGGCATCGTCGCGCTGATCTGGGCCCCCGAAACCAAAGGCCAACCCCTGCCCGAAGATTGAACCATTGGCCATGCACACCCCCCTCCGCTCGCTCGCATTATCACGCCGTGAGTGGATTCAAAGCGTGTTCGGCGCCGGAAGCGCCGCGGCGTTGAGCGGTTGCTCGTCCCTCCCGCTGCGCGCATCGTCCGGATATTCAAGCCGTCGCTCCCCGGATGCCGTTCTCAAGGAAAACCAATTGCCTGGCACGCGAGATTGGCTTTTAACCAAGACAGCCGTCGATCCCGAAACCCGGTATCGCTGCCCGCGGATCGAAGGGTATTGCTCGCACACAAGCCTGCGCGCCGGCCAGACGCTCACCTTCCACGTCAGCACCCGGCCATCTTCCGCCTTCACGCTCGATGTCTACCGGCTCGGCTTCTATGGCGGGACCGGCGGCCGGCTCATGAGGACGCTCGGCCCGTTCCAGGGCCTGCCCCAGCCCGATCCCCCCGTCGGTTTGCGGCGCCTGCGCGATTGCCAGTGGGCCCCGTGCGCATCGATCGAGATCCCACGCGACTGGCTCAGCGGCGTGTACGTCGGCAAGCTCACCACCCGGCCCGACGGCTGGCAAAGCTACATCATCTTCATAGTCCGCGACGATCGCCCCGCGGACTTCCTGTTCCAGTGTTCCGACACCACCTGGCAGGCCTATAATCGCTGGCCCAGCCAGTTCGCGCTCTACGACGACGGACGCACCCCCTGGTACTGGGGGCGGGACGTCGCCGTCAGCTTCAACCGCCCCTATGCCAAATACTGCCAGATCCTCGATGCTCCCCTCTCGACCGGCTCCGGCGAGTTCTTCCTCTGGGAATTCCCCATCGCCTTCTGGATCGAGCAGCATGGGTTCGACGTGACCTACATCTCTAACCTCGACACCCACGGCGACCCCGCCGGGTTGCTCCGCGCGCGCGGATTTCTCTCCGTCGGCCATGACGAGTATTACTCGATCGAGATGTTCCGCAATCTTCAGCAGGCCATCGCCGTCGGACTCAACGTCGCTTTCCTCTCCGGCAACACCTGTTGCGGACGCATCGAATTCCAGCCCGACTTCAGCGGCCGCCTCCGCACATACGAACGAGTCGATTTCTACGGCCCGCGCGACCCGAAGGCCATCCGGGGCATGGAGACTCTGCCCCATCAGAGCCCCAGCTCCGGCGAGCTGGTTGGCGCACGCAATTTGGGACCATTCTCGGGCGGTGCCGACTGGATTTGCGTCCGCCCAGATCACTGGCTGTTCGCGGGGACCGGCATGGCGCACGGGGAAGGCATTCCCGGCCTGGTCGGATGGGAATGGCACGGTGATCCAGCCCCCATCCCCGGGATCGAGGTCATCGCCTCAGGCTCCACTCAAAGCGCACCCGGCAAACCCAATGGCGGCGTCTATACCGCAACGATTTACCCCGGACCGCGCGGCAATTTTGTGTTCAACGCCTCGACTTACTGGTGGACCGACGGCTTGAGCGAGCCGCCCAACTACGTCCGGCCTTCCGTCTACACCACGCCCCACGGCCCCGACCCCCGCGTCCAACGAATCACGCGGAACATCCTCGACCGGATGATCCAGCCCGTGTCGTAAATCCATCTGCGCCCGTGCCAGTTACAGGTTCTCCTGCCTCCAAAGCGCGATAATATCCGCGCGGCGACACAGGCGTAACCAACGTCCTTCACAGCCCCATCTCGAGACTTACTCGGAGGCTGGATCGCCGTTGTTGGATTTCGTATTCGGCCGGCTGGTCAATGCGGCCTTGGCGGATTCGAGCTGCGCTCGAGTGCCCAGGAGCAGAAGCTGGTCCCCTGCCAGCAGTTCTTCGTCGGCCCCTGGATTGACGATGCTCGCCTCGCCGCGAACGATGCCCACAATGCTTGCGCCGGTCCGAGTCCGGAGCTGCAGCTCATGAATGAGCTGGCCTGCGGCAACTGAGTCGGCCGATAGGTTGACCGTTTCCAGATCGGACTGACGCAGAATGGAAGGGAGGGCGCCTGAGGCGCTGTCATGCGGCGGCACCGGAGGCTGCGCAAAGGTCTCCTCAAGGGCAAACTGCGCCTTCGAGTAGACCCGGACAAACGAATGCCACAGGATCCAAGCGATGATGGCCAGCAGGATCAGCAGCCCCGCGAATACGTTCGGGGAAGGCAGCAGCGCGGAGCTGAGCCCGAGGACGAACAGCCCCAGTGCGATGGCCCCGGTGATCGGAACCACCTGGGCCACGACCGCCCGAATGGCGGCGGTCTTCTCGCGCGCTGCAGCAGGTTGAACCGCCGTCTCCGCGATCAATAGGCCCAGCGCCTGCAGCTTTCGGAAGGTGGCAATCAGCATCGGCATCGAAATCACCATTCCTGTCAGCCAGAGGGCAGCCTGGTAGCTCTCCGCATTCAGCCCAAGCCGATTCAGCCATTGAGGGGGCCGGCGATCGACGAAAGCGGCGCCGATAAACACCGCGGCGATCAGCGCGGCATTCAGCGCCATCTGGCCCAGCCAGCGCCAAGCCAGCCTCGTGGCCAGTCGCGAATGGCGCTGTTCGCTCCACCGGCCGACCCACCGCGTGTAGATTTCCAGTCCATCCCGCAACGGTTTCGGGGCGAAGCGATCCCAACCGCCCACCAGGCTGTCCGCGCTCCGGATCAGATACGGCGTCAGCAGAGTCGTGACAGCGGAGACCGCCACCGCGATCGGATAGAGAAAGGCGCTGGTGACCTGGAGCGTCACTCCGAGCGACGCGATGATGAACGAGAACTCGCCGATCTGCGCCAGACCCAGCCCGACTCGCAGGGACGTGCGCGCGTCGTTGCCGCCCACGAACGCACCCAGGGAACAGCTCACCACCTTTCCCGCCACCACCGCCACCGTGATCGCCAGAACCGGCTGCCAGTAGGTCAGCAGCATCGCCGGATCGATCATGAGGCCGATCGCCACGAAAAAGATCGCGCTGAACATGTCGCGCACGGGCTCCAGCAGCGTCTCGATGCGCCGGATCTCCCTCGCCTCCGCGATCACCGCTCCGATCACGAACGCGCCCAGCGCGACGCTGTAGCCCAGCTTCTTCGCAAGCAAGGAGACTCCGAAGCAGAGCGCGAGCACGGTCACGATCAACATTTCGTTGCTGCGAAACCGGGCCACGTAGCCGATCAGCCGCGGCACCAGGAGCAGGCCCGCCACCAGGGCGACCGACAGGAAGATGCTCAGCTTGCCCAAGGTCAACCCCACGTCGCCGACGCTCAGGCCGCCCGTCATGGCGATGCCGGACAGCAGCGCGATCATGGCGATGCCGAGGATGTCCTCGATCACGAGGATGCCGAAGATCAACTGGGCAAAGTGCTCCTTCATCTTGCCCATTTCGCCCAGCACCTTGATGATGACGGTCGTCGAGGACATCGAGAGCATCGCCCCGAGAAAGACGCGGTCCAGGGCTGGCCAGCCGAAGAAGCGGCCGATCTCGTAGCCCGCCCCGAACAGGAGCAGGATTTCCAGCAGCGCGGCGACCAGGGCAGGCGCGCCCACCCGGGTCAGTTTTCGGAGGCTGAACTCGAGCCCCAGCGAGAACATCAGCAGGATGACCCCCAGCTCCGCCAGCGTATCGATGGTTGCCGGATCGTGGATCAAGGCCGCCGGAGGCGTGTGCGGCCCGATGATCACCCCCGCCAGGATGTAGCCCAGCACGACCGGCTGCCGGAGACGGTGAAACGCCACCGTCACCAGCCCGGCGACAATCATGACGACCGCCAGGTCCTGGAGAAACGCGACCGAATGCATCGCCGCTTATAGACCGCGAACGCGCATCCGAAGGGCGTAAAAAGAATCGCGGGCAGTGATGAAGAGCGTCTTTCGGTCCCGGCCGCCGAAGACGACGTTGGCAGTCCAGCTTTCGTTGATGGGTATATGGGCGATCTTCTCGCCCGCCGAGCTGAACACCGACACCCCCTTGCCCGTGAGATAGAGATTGCCCTCCGTGTCGAGAGTCATGCCATCGGAACCGAGGTTCGCAAACAGCGTCTTTTCGGCCAGGCGGCCATCCTCGATGATCGCATATCGGTAGGTCTTGCCGGCCCCGATATCGGCCACATACAGGATCCGGCCGTCAGCGGAGCCGACGATCCCGTTGGGCCGCACCAGGTCCGTGGCCACGCGAACCAGCATCGAGCGGGCGGGGTCGAACAGGTACACATGCTCGCCATCCTGCTCCTTGTCGCCGCGTTTCCAGTAGTTCCGGCGGTAGAACGGATCGGTGAAATAGATCCCGCCTTTGGGATGCACCCAGAGATCGTTCGGGCCGTTGAGGAACTTGCCCTCGAACCTCTCGATCAAGACCCGGATCCGGCCATCCGGTGCGATCGACCAGAGCTGGTTCTTCTCGTCCGCGCAGGCAAGCAGGTTGCCCTGGGCATCGAAATACAATCCGTTCGCCCGGCCGCATGGCTTTAGAAACGTCGACAGCCGGCCGTCCACGGACCATTTCATGATCCGGTCGTTCGGCTGATCGGTGAAATAGACGTTGCCTTCGCGGTCCGCGGCTGGCCCCTCGGTAAACTCGAAGCCCTCGCCCAGCAGCTCGACCTTGGCCCCCGGCGCGATAATGGCCGCCGCGGTCTCCGCGACGTCGGGCAATGCTGACGACACCGACCGATCCGCGGCCGAAACGCACGCCGCCGCCAGCGTCAAGCAGGCCAGCCCAGCGTGAAGAATGGATCCTACGTTTCTCGATTTCATGGCAGCGATTCTGCACCGTGCGGCGCCGATTGTCACGCCCGGTCCGCGCCGATCTCGCAGCTCCGCCGATTCGAGGCGAATGCAGCACAGCACAGCCTAACGTATGCCAGCGGCGCATTCAAATCCGCGTTGACAGGGATTCAGCCAGCGGATCTAATGCGCCACCAAATATTGAAGAGCAGTCCAACTTCATTGCCATTGCTGTGCTTTGGAAGTCAGCTTTTTCACTTCCTCGGCGCAGGATTTTCCCATGAATTTTATCCAAGTGTTTCGGAGGCGGGGCAGCATTGTACTTCTGGCCCTGATCTTGTGTGCATTGACGAGGGAAGCGGGAGCGCACCATCTGGTCACGCACGTGGGCACGCGCCCGACGTATGTGGAGAGGTGGGAGAATGTAGGTTGCCCAGGCGACAGTCCGGAATGGTGTCTGGAGCATTTGGGGTATCAGGAAGGGGATTATATTCTATATGCCGGAGTGCGCCACTGGCATCGTGTCTTTGATGTTGGAGAAGAAACATATTCCTACACGAGTTATGAGCCAGATTATGTGACCCTACGAATTCGACCGGTGAATGAGAAGGGCCAGGTACTGCCGGACGCCCGGTATCAGGCTTGGCAGGATTTCACGCCGGCGAACTACCATTTCCGAGCCACGGAATTGAAGGGGGAAAAGGACTTTCAGGTCTGCAAAACGTGCGGGGATCCGGTGCACCTCAAATTTGAACGGGTTCAATCCACCATCGTTCTCGACATCTCGGACACGACCGGATGCGGTTCCTTGCGGGAGGCCTATTTGTTCAAGGACGGCGTCCGGATCGACTCGAGCGGGGTTCTGACCGCGGGTCAATCCGCCCGGTTCGAAGTGTTCGAGGTGGGCGTTTACGAGGCGGTGATCACCGACGGTTTTTCCACGGTGAACATCAAGCCGATCGTGGCGGGTTGGTCTCCGGCAACGGGATTTGAGGACAGCGTCGCCTCTCCCGAAGAGGGGCGCGTAATCACAAAGGTCTTTAACGGACCGGGGGATGTCTCGATGACATCTGCGTTTCCCCAGGATTCAGCGGCGGCGATCGAAGCGGAGGCCAGGGAGCGTTTGGACATGCTAAAAAACATCGGTTACGACACCAGCGGTTTGGAGGCCTTGTTCAGTGGCGATCGAGGGATGGCCCGGCGATTGTTCATGGCTTCGGAATACATGCTGCAGTTGGAGGATATGCGGGCTTCATTCTCGGCGGATATCAGCGCGAACATGGCCGAATTGGTCATTCCGTACTACTCCCTTGTCAAGATAGGAACCAGTTTGGCGATGGGGTTATGGGGCGATCCATTGAGCCGAGCTCGGTGGAAAGGCTATATCCAAGCGATCGGACGCCAGAATCGCCAGTTTTCCGCGGCGTTTTTTGCCACGAAAGGCGATTATCCTCATTCGCGCCCGGCGGCTCAATGGAGACCGGGGCCGGATGGATTGAAGCCTCACTCACAAGCGATGATCGACGGGTTGGCGGCTGGCTTGGCCAGCCAAAATCCTCCAACCACCACAACCTATTGTGACAACCTCCGCTGTCTCTCCGGTTCGCTTCGAGACCGGGAATTTTCGATTGCGACGCTCAAGAGCACGCTGACGGATTTATACGCCCCGGATTGGGCCACCATTCGCGACGGCTGGCAGGACGTGTCAACTCTGGTAGTCGAGAATGTAAGCGTGGCATCGAAGTTCGTGAAAGGATTAGCCGACGGCGCTTTGCTTGCAGGAAATATTGCCACAAAGATTTGGTACACCTCACGGCTTACGGAAACGATGATCGAATCCATGCATCTGGCCAGCTATGTTCCAGATCCGAACATGATCTTGTCAGCTGGTTGCGACGCCGCCGGATTGCTCGCCAAGCCTGGCTCGACACCCTCGCCTCCGACCGTTCGCTCGGCGAGCCCCACTTCGATGCCGGAGTCGCTGCTGTACGACGAGGCGTTAAGTGTCTTGAAAACCCACTTGCTGGCAGACGATCGAGAGGCGATGCAGGCGGACTTTGAACGAATCGACCGGGCCGAAGATATCTTCGATCAAGAGATGGCGAGGGCGATTTCTCAGGTGGCGTCGAGGTATGCGACGGCCATCCAGACCATTCCTGAATACCGGGAGAATTACTTGGAATTGTTTTGGGAGAATATCCGCCGCGCGAGCCATGGGCAGGCTCAGCTCGATTTGGCAGCCGGCATGTATTTCGCGAGCTCTGGCGATCCGTCGATCGGCGCCGAGCTATCCAGGTGGGTGGAGGAAGTCAAACAGAGGAATCGGATCGCGTGGGCCACCGCCAATGAATTCCTGTCGCTGACCGCCGACATCCCGAGCGAAAGCGTCTATTCCATCCAATCGGTCGAAGTGCAGCATGCAGCATCGGCGGAGTGGGATTATGATATCCAGGCGCGAGTGCAACACAGTGCTGGCGCCAGTGGCCAGCAAGTGGCGGTCACGCTGATCACCGAGGCGGATGTCCAGCTCGATCCGGTCGATCCTTTCGTTGGCGTCTTTGAGCCCCAAGAGGAAAAAACGTTCCGGTGGCGAGTGCATCTACCGTTGACCACCAGCAATCTGTTTGTGCCCGCCGGGATTCTGGTGGAGGCCGCGGGCGGTCTTGGGGCTCGCTACCGCTTGTTGTTCGAGGGCCGTCCGAACCATCATCAACGGACTTTTAACGCGGGATGGAACTTCACGTCAGTTCCGTGCAGGCCTTATGAGCAGGATGCGGGCAAGGAGCTGGGCAGCCAGATCCCAAGCTCGCTTCAGCTCTATCATTTCCTGAACGGCGGATATCAATCGTACAGTGCATCGGAGCCGGAGCGGGTTCGGCTCCAGGGAGGCGATGGCTACTGGCTCTGGCTGCCGGAAGGGCAGACGATCTCGGTGCGGGGGCGGAGCCCGTCGCTGCTCGAGGACGAGATCATTCCTCTGGAATCGGGCTGGAACCAGATAGGCAATCCGTTCGATTTCCCGCTGGCATGGAAGGAGGCGCGCATCCGTTATCGGAACGGCGACACGGTCGAGATCATTGGCATCCAACAGGCGCATGAGCGGCAAATCGCGCGCAACTATTTTTACTGGTACGAAAACGGCGGACAGCGAATGGCAACGGCGCCGGAGGGCATCCTGAAACCCTGGCTGGGGTATTGGGTCCGGGCCGAACGCGAGTGCGAACTCGTGCTGACTCCCACCCTGGCAGCCGAATAATTCATGAAAACCACATTTTCGATCAGCGGACTAATGCATTGGATCCTCGGAGCGGCCACGGTGGTGGGAGCCGCTTCTGTGTCGGAGTGGCAGCTCCAGCTCAAGGTGGATGTTGGGGGCTACAACGATCATCCCAACTATTTCGGCGTCAACGCCGCTTCGGTTGACGTCTATGACTCGCTGGATGCCGCCGAACCCCCGGCCGCGCCCGCTCCATCGGTGTCGATGTTTGTCCCCCACATGGATTGGACGGTATATCCGGACTTTTACACGCGAGACATCCGGGCGCCGCTGGCGCCGGCTGGGACCGCCACCCGTGCCGCATGGGATATTTATATCATGACTAGAGGCGCGGCGTTGGGACAGAAAACTGCGGTGGTCAGCTGGGCACAGGTCGACGCCGTGCCTCCCGATTACAGCGTGCGACTCGAGGATGTCACTGGTGGCGGCACAGTTGATCTTCGTGCCAGCGCTCAATACGAATACAATACGGGGTCGCCGGAT
Source organism: uncultured Verrucomicrobiota bacterium (assembly GCA_964458325.1). GTDB lineage: Bacteria > Verrucomicrobiota > Verrucomicrobiia > Limisphaerales > UBA1319 > JAGMXM01. The sequence goes on along the minus strand of CAYWIM010000018.1, from coordinate 17,961 downwards.
TTCAGAGGCGAAACGACTCGCCAGCTCCGTCTGATCGTCGAGCTGGCCGCCAACAAACCTCACAGCCGGGTCAACGCTTTGCCGTCCTTCCACAGCACGAGTCCAATCGCGTTATCATGGTCGCCGGATTATCCGGATCCGCCAATTGCGGCCTACACGATCCAAGTCTACGACGAGCAAGCCTCCGCGCCTGCATGGGCGGACATTTCGTCCCTGGTCAACACGGCCCAAACCAATGGACTCTTTGCTGGCCAGGATGGGCATGGCTACCGATTTCGTTCGAAAGGCCGGACTGCGGATGGGTCTTGGGAAACGGATTTTTCGGATTCCGGAGATACCCGAACGATCCTCGACCTCACCATACCGGCGGTTGCCATCACGCAACCGCAGGATCTGACGGTGGCCGTGGGCATGGTGCCGGTCAGAGGAGATGTCAGCGACCTGAATCTCCTGAGCTGGACCCTGGATTTCGCGGCGGCGGGTTCGGATTGGACACCGGCGGGTCCATTCACCGGGATCCAGACAGGCTCCAACGCAATCGCGAATGCATTATTGTCACTCTGGGATACCGCGGGGCGAAACGGCAACCACCTGTTGCGGCTGCGAGCGGCTGATCGAGCGGGGAATTCGGCGGAAACGCTGACGCGGATCAGCCTGATGAATGTCCCGCCCATCATCGACTCGTGCGATTCGGTCAACCTGGTCGATGCCAACGACCATGACGAGGTGTACCGGCCCGGGACCCAGGTCCGGATCACGATCCAGGATCGCAACCGTACGGCGGGATTGGCTGGACGCATCACCATCACCCGGGGCAGTCAGGCCATATCGCCACCCATCTTTGACGCACCGATGACCGAGGACCCGGGCGCGCCTGGCAGCTACTATTTCCTTTGGGACACCGCCGGCCAGCCGGATGCGACCAACTACCTGGTCGAAACCAAACTGGGAGACGCGGCCAACCATTGGGACGACAACGGGGCGAACGATTTTGGGCCGGATCTGGTCCTCACGCTCGACAGCCAGGGGCCGGTGATTCAGTTGACCTCCGCCAACAGCCAATACCCCACCGATAACGACGGGGTGTATTCGCCCGGCCAGACGATTCGCATTCGAGCCATCGATGGGAATGGGGAAGCCAACCTGGCCGCGATCGTCACGATAACCCGGACCAATGGCGCGCCGATGGCAACGCCGGTCAACGGCCAGGCGATGGCCCCCGCGGGCGCCCCCGGAGCTTTCGAGTTTCTCTGGACAACCACCGGCGAGGTGGCAACCAACGATTACCGGGTTAGCTGCGCCATACGAGACCGGGCCGGGAACTCGGCGGGAGCCGAAATCCCGATCCAGCTCAAGGCCAATGCGCCCGTGGCGATCATCTCGAATCCGGCGCCAGGGAGCTACCAGCGGGACACGTTCGAAGTGCGCGGGACCGCCAGCTCTTCCTTCAGGATTTTCCACGGTGCCGGGACGCCGGAAACGATCGGCGACACCAGCTGGCAGCTCGACACCTATTCGCCAGCGGCGGTCACGAACGGGATTTTGCTCGCCAGCTTGAACATGTCGAACTGGGCGGACGGCGTGTATACGGTGCGGTTGGTGGCGAGCGATACGGCGGCCCGGGTGACGTCGCTGTCGTATTCGACGTTCCAGATCGACACCACGCCGCCCGCGGCGCCCGTGGTTCAGATTTCGGCGCCCGCCGATCAGGATGGTTTTGTGCGCAATGGCAATGCGATCGCAATCGCTGGCCAGTGCGAAAGCAACGCTGTGCTCGTCTCGGCGCGGTTGATCGGTGAAACGGGAATCGTGCTGACGAACAGCGGAATTTCGGTGGCGATTTTGCCCAACGGATCGATCGGTGGCGTAGTGACGAACAGCCAGTGGGCCGAAGCCGCCTTGGGCCGGATCGAGATCGTAGTCGCAGACCCGGCCGGCAATCCTTCCCCAGCCGGCACATCCAATCCGTTGATTGTCGACAACAGCCCGCCTTGGATCGGCCTTCAGGGATTGGCTGAAGGCGCCTATTTCGCGGCCTTGCCCATCCTGATCCAGGGCCAGTATTTCGACCCCGGGGCGGGTGTGGCAAAGATCGAGTTGAGCACCGACGGCGGGTGGACTTTCGAGACCGTCTCGGGATGGACGAATGGCAGCTGGGGTGTCTCGCTCGATCTCGATTTCGAGGGTCTTTATCAAATCGTCGCCCGCGCAACCGACCGCCTGAGCCTGACCCGGACGACCGCCCCCGTGAGCGTGAATTACGTGGTCGATTGGTTCACCTGCAACCTGGCCTTCCCGCCGGACGGATATGACTTGGCGGAGTCGAAACGGCTTTCGATTGTCGGATCCGCCGGCGATGCGGGCATTCAGCCCGGATTCGGGTGGCGCCTCGAATACTCGCGCGATGGCGCTCAGTGGACGCTCATCTCGAGCGGCCGCCAGACGGTCAATAACGGCCCGATCGCCGATTGGAATCACAACTACGAAATCCCGAACGGGCCGGTGACGCTCCGGTTGACCTGCACCAACGCCATCGGATCGGTGGCGTGCGAGCGGGCGCTGACCAACCGGCTTGCTGCTCCGTCCGTCTTCGCCCCTTTGAATCCTCTCGCCGGAGCGAAGGAGGCGCCGGTCGATTTGACACTCGATTGGAGCGACTCGACCAGCGCCGGTGTATACGAGGTATTCCTATGGCCGGCAACCACCGCTCGACCATCGGCCCCCACCGCGACCGCCTCGGACAGCCAATACGCCGTCCCCCCGCCCCTCGCCGTCGCCACCGAGTACCATTGGCAGGTGATCGCCCGAAATGGGATGGGCACTAACGCCTCGCCGGTCTGGTCGTTCACCACGAGCGGCTTCCCCATCGCAGAGCTGGATTCGCCCGCGGACGGCCCGCTAGGCGCGTATCCGATGGTGACGGTTCGTGGCACGGCCTATTCCAGTCTGACCAACCAGCTCCAGTGGTATCTCCAGGTGGCGCCGGGCGAAAATCCAGCAGGCAATTGGTCCGATATCGCCAGCGGCAGCCAGCCCGTTCTCGAGGGTGTGTTCGGAGAGTTTCAGCGGCCGGGTGCGACAGGCACTTTCACCTACCGGCTGAGGGTGGCGATGGACACGGCGACCGCCGAGGCGCGCCGTGTGGTGACGCTGGCCGATCCCCGGGCGGTTCTGGTGGATCCGAGAAATGCAACCGGCCAGCAGGATGGGCTCAGTTGGCCGACGGCATTCTCGACGCTCGAAGCCGGAGCGAATGCGGCCGGATCGTTCACCGGCCAGGTCTGGCTGGCCAGCGGATCCTATATCAACCAGAACTTGACCCTTGTCAGCGGCGTTCAACTGCTCGGCTCGTTCGCCGGAACCGAACGAATCGCGGCAGATAGGAGCCCCGGGCTGCCCAGCAGCGTGTTAAGCGGCAGCTTTTCCAACTGCGCCTACGTCGAACGGATCTGCTTCAGTAACGCCACCTTGACCGGACTGGCGGCGTACGCGCCAAGCCATGCTTATCTGGGAGATTTTCAAAACCATTCGTACTTTGCATCGACCACCAAGATGAGTTGGTACAATGGTCGGGACGAGTGTTTCCGCCTGGGCGGCCACATGGCCACCATTACGTCTGACGCGGAAAACGGCTTTATCGGCGACCGGGTTTGGACACTTCAACAGACAGTCCAGCCCGGATATTATGTCGTCGGGGGCGTCCTCTACCCCAACAGGAGCTGGGTGACTGGCGAGCCATTCACGTATGAAGCGCCATACCGTTCTTATGACCATTCGGGCAACTGCATTTGTATCAACAACGGCATCAGATATGGTTGGGACGACATGGATCAAAATGTTTTGGCCTTCTATGTCCTTGAATTCGAGAAGCCGTTTGCGTTGGTTGCGGACCGGTGCGTGTTCCTCGGCTCCACTTGCACCAACGGGGCGCTCGCGGCTCAAAACAGCTGGATTTTCCGCGGACAGGTCAGCTTGGTAGATTGCCTCCACACCACGATCGAGGAGACGACGATCGACAAGGTCTATGGAAATTTGACCAATTGTCTTCTTCAGACTTCCAGCGCTGTTCCGATCACAAATACCTGGGGCTGTCTGTTTGGATGGGCGCCGGCCCTGAGTGGCGGGGCCTTTGTCGATCGGTTCAACCGGGCGGATGGTTTGGTTAGCAACAATTGGGAAGCCGTGAATCTGGCATCGGGGACCTTCACGATCCAGAGCAACCGGCTGCGCCTGGATGACAAGGACAACGCCCTTGACCCGCAGCTTCGCCACGGCCTCGCACCCACGAACCGCTACTGGATCGGGACCACATTGACCGTTGCCAGCGGAGGCAACCACCCCGAGCCATGGGTCCGAATCGAGGGAGGAGATAAAGTTCTGGCCGTGTTGCGCGTCGAGAATGGGCAATGGGTTTTCGGACGGAATGGAGGCTATGTGAGCACCGGCATCTCGCTGGTCCGCGACCAGGCACAAGCGGTGGTGATCGACGTCGATTGCCAGCGGGGTGTGTATAGCGTGCTGGTCGGCCAGACGATGGTCGCCTCGCGAGAGCCTTTCTTCGAGGACCACCCAGTGGCCGAACGCCTTGTTCTGGGCGCCGCCGGATTCGATCGCAGCGGAACGGTCTATTGGGACGACGTCCTGGTCGACGTACCAAACGCGGGCAGCCTCGTGGCCGATCCGGGTTGGCTGGATCCGGCCGATCCAGACTATCGACTGTCGAGCGATTCGGCGGCCGTCGATGCCGGTCTCCTCTTGCCCAATCGGATCGACGATTTGGTCGGCACGCCGCGCCCGTATGGGACAGGTTATGATATCGGGTGCTTCGAGCACGCCCTGCCGATGGCGCCCGAGTTGCGGATGGCGCCCGCCAGCCAGACGGTAGCCGTCGGAAGCACCGCCATCCTAACATCCGAGGTCTATGGAAATCCGCGGCCCGCCCTCCAGTGGCAGTTCAACGGAGAGCCGATTCCGAGCGCCACAAATTCAAGCCTGGTTCTGACGAATGTGCAGCCCGACCAGATGGGCCTCTATTCGGTGGTGGCCAGCAACGCGGTCGGGATGACTTCCAGCGAACCGGCCTACCTGGGGATGTATCGGCGGATGTGGACGCAAACACGCGTGCTGGCGTACGGCGAAAATTCCTATCAGGAAAACAAGGTTCCGTCGGGTCTGACAAACACTGTCGCGATTGCCGCCGGCGGCCGCCACAACCTCGCGCTCAAAGCCGATGGAACCGTCGCGGGCTGGACCCAGTCCCCCTACGCGCCGCCGCCGAATGGATTGTCCAACATCGTGGCCATCGCCGGCGGCACGCTCCACAGCCTGGCCTTGCGGGCCGACGGGCGAGCCGTTGGATGGGGCCCAAGCAGTTTTGGCGAGACCAATGTGCCCGCGGAACTCTTTGATGTCACCGCGATCGACGCCAATTATTGTTACAATGTCACCCTGAAATCCGACGGCACGGTCAAGGCTTGGGGTTACAATAACAAAGGACAGACCAATGTGCCATCGGGTCTGCGTGACGTCGTGGAGATCGCCGCCGGCCAGCATTTCGTTCTCGCCCGAAAACGCGATGGAACCTTGGCGGCATGGGGAGACAACGATTACGGACAGAGAGACCCAATCCCGGCGAACGCAACGAATGTGGTTGCGATTGCGGCTGGCGCTTTTCACGGTCTGGCTTTGACCGCGGAGGGCCGCTTGGTGGCGTGGGGAAGAAACGATTATCAACAGCGCGAGCCACCGTCCACCGCCACAAATGTGATAGCGATTGCCGCAGGCCAAGTGTCTAGCTATGCGCTCAGGGAGGATGGAACGGTGGTCTCGTGGGGCTATACCCCAGGCGGTCAGTATCCGGCCAACCTAACCAACGTGGTGGCCATCGACGCAAAGGGCAATAATTGCCTTGCCCTCGTGGCCGACAGCCCGCCCGCCATCCTGGCGTCTTCCTCGAGCCAAACCATCCGGGTGGGAGACCGGCTGGTTCTGAGCGTTCTCGCCGGCAATTTCCGGCGACCCGATTATCAATGGCTGTTCAATGGTGTCGAGATCCCGGGCGCCACGAATTCGTTCCTGATCCTGGCCAACACGAGCGCGGCCCAGGCCGGCGCTTACCAGGTCCGAGTCAGCAACGGGATCGGTTCCGTGCTCACTGGGCCCGCCACAGTGGCCGTGGCGCAGCCGCCAGCCATCGCCATCGATCCTCAAAGCGCCACCGCGAACGCCGGGGATACGGTCCGATTCAGCGTCAGCGCAACGGGCGATCCGCCGTTGAGCTATGAATGGTATCACGCGGGCAACGTCATTGCGGGCGCGAGCGGGCTGGAGCTGGTCCTGACGTCGGTGGCGCCCGAGCAAGCGGGCAATTATTGGGTCGTGGTCGCCAGCCCGTACGGGTCGGCCACCAGCGACGCCGCCACGCTCGAAGTCCACGGAGTGCTGCCCCCTCTCGAGCCGGTTCTGGACCTTGAGATCGCCAACGGCCGGCCCGTCCTCCGGATCAGCGGAAGGACCGGCCGCACCTATACCATCCAATATTGCCGGTCTCTTACCGATCCGGCCGGATGGCAGGATCTGCGAAGCATTCCGCTCACCCAAAGCCCGGAGGCGGTCGAGGATGACGGGGTCATCGCGGACGACCAGCGCTTCTACCGCGCCCGGCTGGATTAAGGTCTGGACCGGACAGCAATCCGCGTTGGGGCGGGTGCGCCGATGGCATCCTCGATCTTAGAATTATTCTAAGTTTTGACTCCGGGAAAAATCCGGCTATGTTGTGCCATGGCGCGAGCCCGAAATCGACAGCCGCCTGCCAGGCCGGATGCCTCGCCGCGGGCCCCGGAGGGGCTCCGGATGACGCCGCAGCGGCGCCAGGTCCTGGACATCCTGATGGGTCATGCGGATCATCCGACCGCCAACGAGGTGTTCGTGCGCGCCCGGACGGTGTGGTCGGGGGTGTCGATGGCGACGGTGTACAACTGCCTCGAGGCCCTCGCGCGGCATGGCCTGGTCCGCCAGGTGCATATCGACCGGGATGCCACCCGGTTCTGCGCCAACCCGCTCGAGCACGCCCATTTCTATTGCGAGGCTTGCGGCCGGGTCTTTGATGTGGAATATGGAAAGGCGGGATCGGGGCCGGCGGTGGTGCTGCCGGCGGGATTCCGGGCGACGCACCACGAGCTGTCCGTGCGCGGGCGCTGCGCCGGCTGCGGGCGGAAGGGCCGGGCCACGGCGCGAGCGGCGGCCGGACGGGCAGGAAAGAGAGGCCTATGAGCGACAGCAACAAGACGATCGAGCAATTGGTCCAGAGCGAATACCGGTATGGTTTCGTCACCGACCTGGATGCGGATGCTGCGCCCGCGGGCCTGAGCGAGGAGATCGTTCGCTGGATCTCGCACAAGAAGGGCGAGCCGGACTTTCTCCTCGAGTGGCGGCTGAAGGCCTATCGGCACTGGCTGACCATGAAGCCGCCGACGTGGCCGAACCTGCGCTATCCGCCAGTGGATTTCCAGAAGATCGTCTACTACTCGGCGCCCAAGCAGGCAGCGAGCCGGCCGAAGAGCCTGGCGGAAGTCGATCCCGAGCTGCTGCGGACGTATCAGAAGCTGGGCATCCCGCTGCATGAGCAGGAGCGGCTGGCGGGGGTCGCGGTGGACGCCGTGTTCGACAGCGTGTCGGTGGCCACCACGTTCAAGGAGAAGCTTCGGGAGATGGGGGTCCTGTTCGGGTCCTTCTCCGAAGCCGCGCGCGAGCATCCGGACCTGGTCCGCAAATACCTGGGGACAGTGGTGCCCTACACCGACAATTTCTATGCGGCGCTGAACTCGGCGGTGTTCAGCGACGGATCGTTCTGCTACATCCCGAAGGGGGTCCGGTGCCCGATGGAGCTGTCGACCTATTTCCGGATCAACGCGGCGGAGACGGGCCAGTTCGAGCGGACGCTGATCGTGGCGGAGCCGGGGAGCTACGTGAGCTATCTCGAGGGGTGCACGGCCCCGATCCGGGACACCAACCAGCTGCACGCGGCGGTGGTCGAGCTGCTGGCGCTCGAAGGCGCCGAGATCAAGTACTCGACCGTGCAGAACTGGTATCCGGGCGATGCCGAAGGGCGCGGGGGCATTTTCAACTTCGTCACCAAGCGCGGCCTGGCCCGCGGACGACGCTCGAAGATCTCGTGGACGCAGGTCGAGACGGGATCGGCCATCACATGGAAATACCCCGGCGTGGTTCTGCTGGGCGAGGAATCCGTCGGGGAGTTCTACTCCGTGGCGCTGACCAACAACTACCAGCAGGCGGACACGGGCACCAAGATGATCCACATCGGCCCCAACACCCGCAGCACCATCGTCTCGAAAGGCATCTCGGCCGGGCACGGCCAGAACAGCTACCGCGGCCTGGTCCGAGTCGCCCCGACGGCGGCCCATGCCCGAAATTTCTCCCAGTGCGACTCCCTTCTGATTGGCGATCAGTGCGGGGCGCACACGTTTCCGTACATCGAGGTCCGCAATCCGACCGCTCAGATCGAGCATGAGGCATCGACGTCGAAGATCGGGGAGGACCAGATTTTCTACTGCAGCCAGCGCGGGATCGAGACCCAGGACGCGGTGAACATGATCGTCAACGGCTACTGCAAGGAGGTGTTCAAGCAGCTGCCGATGGAGTTTGCGGTCGAGGCGCAGAAGCTGCTGGGGGTGAGCCTCGAGGGCAGCGTGGGCTGAGGGCAGTCAACCATCGTCATGCGACTTTTATGCTAGAGATCAAGAACCTGTCAGTGGCAATCGAGGGCAAAACGATCCTGCAAGGTCTGGATCTAACGGTTCGGCCGGGGGAGGTGCATGCCATCATGGGGCCCAACGGGAGCGGCAAGAGCACGCTGGCCCAAGTGCTGGCCGGGCGCCCCGAATACGAGGTGCTCGGCGGCGAGGTCCGCTTCCTGGGCATGGATCTCCTGGCATTGAAACCCGAGGAGCGGGCGCGCGCCGGCGTGTTTCTTGCCTTTCAATACCCGGTCGAAATTCCGGGTGTCAACACGGCCTACTTCCTGAAGTCGGCTCTGAACGCGATCCGCAAGCACCGGGGACAGGAGCCGCTCGACGCCATGGATTTCCTGGCGCTGGCGCGGGATCGGATGAAGCTGCTCGAATTCGACGAGAAGTTCCTGAGCCGGTCCGTCAACGAAGGTTTTTCGGGGGGCGAGAAGAAGCGGCACGAGGTCTTCCAGATGGCGATCCTCGAGCCGGCCCTGGCGATCCTCGATGAGACGGACTCGGGGCTGGACATCGACGCCTTGCGGATTGTGGCGGCCGGGGTGAACCGGCTGCGGCGTCCGGACGCCGCCCAGGTGGTGATCACCCACTACCAGCGGCTGCTCGACTACATCGTGCCCGACGTGGTTCACGTCCTGCTGGCGGGGCGCATCGTGAAATCGGGCGGGCGCGACCTGGCCCTCGAGCTCGAGAAGCGGGGATACGATTGGGTGATCGAGGAAACGGCCGCGCCGGCCCGATCCTGAACCCTGGAAACCGGCTATGACACCCGCGATTTCCACCGCGATGCCCGGCACAAACGGCGATCTGAACGCGTGGCGCGCGTCCTTCGAGGAGCTGCAGCGGCGGGAGTCGGCGGCCGCCCCTCCGTGGCTGGCTGCGCTGCGCCGCCGAGGCTGGTCGCTGTTCGAGGAGCACGGGATGCCCCGGCCGGATCAGGAGGAGTGGCGCTTCACGAGCGCGGCGGCCCTCGAGCGTCTGCCGTTTCAGCCGGCGCTCGAGCCGGCCAAGGGTCCGCTGCCAGCCGATCTCCTGCCGCCGCGGGCCGCCGCGGAGGCGAGCCTGCGGCTGGTGTTCGTGGACGGATTCATGGCGCCGGCATGGTCCCGCCTCGAGGGGCTGCCGGACGGCGTGCGCATTCGCTCCTTGGCGGAGGTGATGAGGCTGCCGGAACCCGGCTTGGAACCGCATCTGTTCGGCTGCGCCGAGGTTGTCGACCATGGGCTGGCCGCGCTCAACATGGCCTTTTTCGAGGACGGCGCCGTGGTCGAGGTCGCCGCCGGCGTGGACGTGCCTGAACCCATTCATGTGATCCACCTGGCAACCGGCCGCGGGCTCGAGGCGACGTTTCACCTCCACCATTTGTGGATTGCCCGCCCCGGAAGCCGCATTAAGATCATCGAGCACTATGAATCGGCCGGGGCCGGGGCGTATGTGACCAATGTGATGACCGAACTGGCGGCAGGCGAGGGTGCGATCGTCGAGCATGGCCGATGGCAGGCGGAAGGCATCGATGCGGTCCACGTGGCGTCGGTCCAGGCCCGGCTGGGACCTCGAGCGCGGTTTACGTCCCACTCGATTTCGGCAGGCGCGCGCCTGGCCCGCCACGATTTCCGATCCCGGATGGAGGGGGAAGGCGGGGAGACCTTGTTCAACGGGCTCTATTTGGGAATGGGCGAGCAGATTGTGGATCACCACACCACCATCGATCACGCCGCCGCCCATTGCGGAAGCCATCAGCATTACCACGGCATCCTCGATGGCCGGGCACGGGGGGTTTTCAACGGCAAGATCATGGTGCGCTCCGGCGCCCAGAAGACCGACGCCAAACAGACCAACCGCAACCTGCTCCTTTCCAAGGACGCCATGGTGCACACCAAGCCGCAGCTCGAGATCTTTGCGGACGATGTTCGGTGCACCCATGGCGCAACGGTGGGGCAGCTCGATGCCGACGCCCTCTTTTTCCTCCGGGCGCGCGGGCTCGATGAGCCGGGCGCGCGGCGGCTGTTGATGCACGCATTTGCGGGAGACATCCTCGATCGGGTATCGGTCGAGGCGTGGCGCGAGCGGCTGGACCGCGAGGTGATGGCGTGGTTCGAGTCCCTCGAAGCGCCGGCCACCGGATCGCCCGCGGCCGCCAAGGAGCTTTCATGAGCAGCCATCTCGACGATCTCTATCAGGAGGTCATCCTGGATCACAGCAGGAACCCCCGGAACTATCACAAGCTCGAGGGCGCCACCCGCATCATCGAGGGGAACAATCCCCTGTGCGGCGACCAGGTGACGGTCTACATCAAGATGGAAGGGGATCGGATCGCGGACGTGACGTTCCAGGGATCGGGCTGCGCCATCTCGAAGGCCGCCGCATCCCTCATGACCGCCAATCTCAAGGGCAAGACGCGCGCCGAGGCCCGGCATCTGTTCGAGGAGTATCTGCGGATGGTGACCACGGGCAAAGTCGATCCGGACATGTCGCAAAAGCTGATCGCGTTCGCGGGCGTGCACCAGTTTCCGGCGCGGGTCAAGTGCGCGATCTTGCCCTGGCGGGCGGTCCTGAACGCCTTGGGCGATGACGCGCCGGCCGCCCCTGTCTCCACCGAGTGAGCCACCAATGAATCCGGGCGAACTGACCGAGCAGGCCGTCTGGGACGAGATCCGGAAGGTGTATGATCCGGAGATCCCGGTGAACATCGTGGATCTGGGCCTGATTTACAGCTGCGTTTTGAAACCGCTGCCGGATGGCGGCCGCCGGGTCGAAGTCAAGATGACGCTCACCACGCCCGGGTGCAGCATGGCGGATGTGCTGCGCGCCGACGTCGAGAGCCGCATTCGCGCCTTGCCCGGCGTGACGGAGACCCAGGTCGATCTCGTCTGGGATCCGCCATGGACCCAGGCGATGCTGACCGATGCCGCGCGGCTGGAGCTGGGTTTGATGTAGCGGCGGCGGCCCAGCTGGGTGTATTCCTTCCCGTGCATGACAGCGAACTTGTGCAACACGAGCGCGGCGAACCAGGATCTCGATCTCGAGAGCGTCCGGGGCGATTTCCCCGCGCTCGATCAGCAGGTCCACGGACACCCGCTTGTCTACCTCGACAACGCCGCGACCAGCCAGAAACCCCGAGTCGTGCTCGAGGCCATGCAGCGCTACTACGAGCGCGACAACAGCAACGTCCACCGCGGCATTCATGAGCTGAGCAACCGGGCCACCACCGGCTACGAGGGCGCTCGCGAGCGAGCCGCCCGATTCATCAACGCCGGCCGGGCCGAGGATATCGTGTTCACTCGAGGGACCACGGAGGGGATCAACCTGGTGGCGCAGGCCTGGGGACGGCGGCGCCTGGGCGCCGGAGACGTGATCCTGCTGACCGAGATGGAGCATCACAGCAACCTGGTGCCGTGGCAGATGGTCGCCCGGCAGACCGGCGCCCGGCTCGAGTTCGTCCCCGTGACCGGCGACGAAGGGCTGCTCGATCTCGACAAGCTCGATGCATCTCTGTCCTCGAGCGTCCGCCTGTTCGCCTTCACCCACGTGTCCAACACCCTGGGGACGGTGAACCCGGCTGCCGACTTGTGCCGCGAAGCTCGACGGCGCGGGATTCCGACCCTGGTGGATGCCGCGCAAAGCGCCGGGCACATGCCGGTGGATGTCCAATCGCTGGGCTGCGATTTTCTCGCGTTTTCCGGGCACAAGATCTGCGGGCCGACCGGGATCGGCGTGTTGTTCGGAAGACCGGAGCGATGGGCGGAGATGGATCCCTACCAGGGAGGCGGCGAGATGATCCTGAGCGTGGCCTACCGCGAAAGCACGTGGAAAGAACCGCCCCACATGTTCGAGGCCGGCACTCCGAACATCGCGGGCGCGATCGGGCTGCATGCGGCCATGGATTACCTCGATCGGCTGGGACGCGGGCGGATCTTCGAGCACGATCAGGCGCTGGGCGCTTACGCGCTCGAGCGGCTCTCGACCCTGCCCGGCATCCGGATCCTGGGCCCGTTGCGCGGGCGGGCCGGCCTGGTCAGCTTTCATCTGCGCGACGTCCATGCGCATGATGTGGTGACCATGGCCGACCATTACGGCCTGGCCTTGCGCGGCGGACACCACTGCAACCAGCCTCTGATGCGGAAGCTGGGATTGGACTCGACCGTCCGAGCGAGCTTTTATTTCTATAACCAGCGGTCGGAAGTGGATCGGTTGGTCGAGGTGCTCGGGATCATTCAACAATACTTCAACCGCGGTGCTGCGTGACGTTTCATCGACCGCCGCGCGGGGGGCGCAGCCTGCCCATTGCTGCAGGCCACCCCCCCGATGCCGGCGTTGTCGAATTTCGCCGTTCGATATAAGATTCAACCATGAAACCGAATTTCATCCTCATGTCGCTGGCGATGGCGGCCGCCTCGACACTGGCGGCGGCGGACCCTGTTTTTATCGAGGCGGAGTCCTTTACCGACCCGGGCGGGTGGACTTTGGACACCCAGTTCGTACATCTGGTGGGATCGCCGTATCTGCTGGCCCATGGCCTGGGACGGCCGGTGGCTGACGCACGGACGACCGTCTCGATTCCCCGGGCGGGCCCGTATCGAGCTTGGGTTCGCACCAAGGATTGGGTGGCCCATTGGAATGCTCCGGGCGCACCTGGGCGATTCGAGCTGCGGGTGAACGGACGATCGGTTTCCCGCGCGCTCGGCAGCGAAGGCGCCGATTGGCATTGGCAGGAGGCCGGCACGGTGAGCTTGGACGACGGCCCGGCCCTGGTGGCATTGCACGACCTGACCGGCTTCGACGGCCGATGCGACGCGATCCTGTTGAGCGACGATCCGGCGTTTCGCCCGCCGGAGGGCGAGGCACTGGCCAGCGCCCGCCCCAAATGGCTCGGGAACGAAAGCGGCCCCGAGGACGCCGGCGATTACGATCTGGTGGTGGTGGGCGGAGGCTATGCGGGCCTGGCCGCCGCCATCTCCGCGGCGCGGCAGTCCCTGCGGGTGGCCCTGGTCCAGGACCGTTTCGTGCTCGGCGGCAACGGGAGCAGCGAGGTCCGTGTCTGGGCTCAAGGAAACACCATGCGCGGCAAATACCCGCGCATCGGCGAGATCGTCGAGGAGTTCGGCGATCACGCGCAGGATTCGCCCGGAGTGGCCGAGCAGTTCGGCGACGCGAAAAAGGAGGCCATCGCCCGCCGCGAGAAGAATCTCTCCCTTTTCCTGGGACATTACGTTCACCGCGTCGAGCTCGATCCCGCCACGCATCGGATCCTGACGGTGATTGGCCTGGATGTCCGATCCGGCCGAGAGCGAAGGTTCCGGGGCCGGCTTTTCAGCGATTGCACGGGGCATGCGGTGGTCGGGCATCTAGTCGGCGCGCTGTACGACATGTCTCCCCGGGGCCGGATGGGGATGTCCAACATGTGGTACATCCAGGACGAAGAAACCCCGCCCCCCTGGCCGCCAACCCCCTGGGCGCTCGCGCTCGAACCGGGCGATTTCCCCAACCCGGCCAAGAGCCGCTCGCTCCTCGATGAACGCCCCTTCTTCAAGGGCGAATGGTTCTGGGAATCCGGGTTCGACCAGCATGCAATGGACGACCTCGAGCGGATCCGGGACTGGAATTTGCGGGCGGTTTACGGCGCGTTTTCCGCCCTCAAACAGGGGGCGGACAAGGAGAAATACGCGCGCGCCACGCTCAAATGGGTCGCGTCGTTCGGAGGGCCGCGCGAGTCGCGCCGGCTGGTGGGCGACGTCCTGTTGAGCCAGGAGGACATCGTCAGCCGCCGCGAGTTCCCCGACGGCTGCGTGCCCACCACCTGGAGCATCGACCTCCATTACCCCAAAGAGCAATACGCGAAGAAATTCCCGGAAAATCCCTTTATCTCGAGGGCGGAGTTCGGGGCAGGCGTGGACCGGCTCAACGGTTATCCCGTGCCGTATCGCTGCTTTTATTCGACGAATGTGCCCAACCTCTTCATGGCGGGCCGATGCGCCAGCGTGACCCACGAGGCGCTGGGCACGATCCGGGTCATGCGCACCGGCGGCATGATGGGAGAAGTCGTCGGCAAAGCCGCTTATGTCTGTGTGAAGGAGGGTGTCGATCCCCGCCAGGTATACACCCTCTACTGGGCGCAGATGGCCGAGCTGCTCGAGCAGCCGGGCGCGATGAGGCGCGATCGAATCGACGGCCCGCTCGCTCGCGATCCGGCCATCCCGCCGGTGGCCCCTTTCGGCCCGAAAACAGCCGGCAATCCTGGCAAGGCCGAATACGTCGAGGCATCCGCATTGCCCGGGATCGTCATCGACGAAACCAAGGCGCGGCTGAAGGGCGACTGGACCTTCGGCGAAGGCCTGGCCCGCTATATCGGCGACGGATATCGCTACCATCGCGCTGGACCGAATGCCGAGGCGCGTTTCGAGTTCGCGGTGCCGGCGGCCGGACGTTACGAGGTGCGAGTCGCATGGCAGACCCACGAGAATCGATCCACTCGAACGGCATGCACCCTCGAACGAATAGGACATCCCCTCGTCACCCTCCGCCTCAACCAGCGCCAGGAATCGACGGATCCCTACGGATTCCATTCGATCGGCGTGTTCGAGTTCGCCGCGGGCGGGCCTCATGCCTTGGTGCTGGCCACCGAGGGCGCCGACGGATTGGTCCACGCCGATTGCGTCCAGATCCTGCCCGCCACGAACTGATCCGCGGCCCCGCTTGACGCGTCCATCCGGCTCGATCCATGGAAATCCGATGCACACTCCCTCGAGAACGTGATCCGCTCGGGCATCATGGGCTCGCAGACGGGTGGATTTCAGCCGTGCTGGCGGGTTTCCTGTTCCTCGTTCTCAGTGCGGCCCACGCGGCCAGCTTCGCGACGAACACGGCGGCGGGAATCGAGCCGCCGGCGATGTCGCCAAGACAAGTGGCGCCGCCCCAGGCCCCCTGGCCGGGCGACCGGCTGGCCCTCGAGGAATCGGGCGTGCCGGTCATCTTGTGGTTGCCGACCGGATGCGACGCCCCCGGAAACCACGGCCGATTAGCCGTTCATTTCCACACCGCCGACTGGCTGGCGATCGGGGAACACCTCCGGGCTGGTTACACCTTCCCGCTGGCTTCAATCTACCTGGGTGCGGGCTCATCCCGGTATCGCGCGCCATTCGAAGATCCAGCGACCTGGACTCGGCTGATCGCCCGCATCGAATCGGAGCTGAAGAAACGGGATGCCCATTGGCCCGCCATCGCGTGGATCGACGTGTCGAGCTTCAGCGCCGGGTACGGAGCCGTGCGCGAGCTGGTCCAGCAACCGGCTGCCCGCGAGAAGATCCGTCGGATTGTGCTATCCGATTCGCTGTATGGAGGGCTGGCGCAAGATCTGGACAAATCCGGCACGCGCCGGGTTGAACCTGACCATATCCGATCCTGGGAATGGTTTGCTCGAGCGGCCATGCGAGGCGAGAAGGTGTTCGTCTTCACACATTCGGCGATCCCCACCGAGTCCTTCGCCAGCACCTTCGAGTGCGCGGCGGCGCTTGCGGACGCGCTGGGTGTGAAGAGCGCGCCGGTGGCGCACGCCTCCTGCGCCGCGGCAGCCGATCCTCGCTATCCGTTGCGAACCCGATTGGACGTGGGGAATCTCCACATCTGGGGCTATGCCGGCGAGGACGCCGAGGCGCACCTCGTCCATCCGCGGCGCCTGGCCGATGTCTGGCGGTCGATCGATTCCCTTAGGGTCTGTGCAAAAATTACTTCCGATTTTGCACAGACCCTTACGGCTCGATGAGCACTCGCGTGCCGGGCGCGACCATCTTCGCGAGGTAATCGACGTTCCAGTTCGCCAGGCGAAAGCAGCCGTGCGACTCGGTCCGGCCGACGGATTCCGGATGGGGCGTGCCATGGATGCCGTAGCCGGGACGGCTCAGGCCGATCCAAACCACGCCCACCGGGTTGTTCGGGCCAGGCGGGATCCGCAATTTGCGCTGGAGCCGGCGCCCCTCGGCGGATTCGGGAAAGACCTCGGGATGGAAAAGGTAATCCGGACTGCGCACGACGCCGGTGACATGGAACTCGCCGATCGGACGCTTGTCCAGGCGCAGGGCGATGCTGCAGGGAAAGTGGGCCACCAGGTTGCTGCGCGTGTCATAGACCTGGAGGACGCGCTGGGCCAGCCGGATCGAAACCCAGGAGGCGGGCGCGGCCAGCGGCGGGTCCTGGACGCGCGGCATCGCGATCGCATGGCCCGCCTTGATCGCGCCCCAATCCACGTCAGGATTGAGCTGGCGCAATAGATCGGGATGGGCGTGCGCCCGTTCGGAAACCAGCTCGAGGATCGTCTCGTAATCGAGCCGGTCCTGCTGGGATTTTCCCAGCCAGGTCGAGGGCACGGGCTTCAGCCGGTCCAGATCGGCGGCGGTGACCGTGTATCGATCCACGGCGGGTCCCTCCACATCCAGACGATCCACCGTTCGCTCATCGAACTCGCCGGTCACCGGCAGGTTCTCGCGCCGCTGAAACACGCGGATCGCCTGGCGGGTCTGCGAACCGATCCGCCCATCGATGCAGCCGACCGATATCCCTTGGCGCGCAAGCGCCATCTGCAGCTCCCACGTGCTCGGCTTGGGTCGAGGAGGCGGGCGGACATCGGCGGGCCGGGCATTCGAGGACTCGATCTGGGCGATCGGCGTCGAGGTGCGAACCACAGCCGGCTTGGGCGGAACGGGAGTCGCCGGCTTGGGTGGAGTGGGGATTGCCAGCTGGGAAGCGCTCGGGAGCGGCAGCCGCGGAGGCTGAACTCGGGCCGGAAGCCGGCTCGGCGCCGGGGCCGGTTCGGGCGCAACCGGCTCGGGCTGATGCACCACTTGCCACACGATCCACCCCGTCGCACCCATGCCCGCCAGAACAAACAGGACAGCCAGAAGGCCCCACAGGGATCCCGATCCCTTCCCCTTCCTGCGAACAGGAGGCGATCTTCGCTTGCGACGCACGACCGGGATTTAGCCACAACCAGCCCAAATCACCCAAGCCCGAAATCACCGCGGCGCGGCCTCGATGAGAAGAGCAGGCTTTCGAGAGACAAGGCGGCGGCGTGCCGGGCAACCGCTTCCATGCAGTGTGCTGGACCACTTGCACCCCGGCAGTCGATCGTCTTCTCCCTCCCCTCCGCGCCAGTGGAGGGGAGGGCCGGGGAGAGGCGGGCGTTGGAACAATCCCCTCTCCCTCC
>CAYWIM010000017.1:0-56445 GCA_964458325.1 uncultured Verrucomicrobiota bacterium | reverse complement strand
CAGGTTCGCGGATTTTTTCCCGCCTGACCACCCCATGTTGTCTACATCGCGCGCGCCCGCCCTCATGCAGTCCGGGTCACCCGACCGGGCGTTTGGAGCCAGGTTACCAAGCGCCGCGTGAGGGCACGCGGCCTACATCGCGCGCGCCCGCCCTCATGTAGGCCCGGTCCCCTGACCGGGCGTTTGGAGCCAAGTTACCAAGCGCCGCGTGAGGCCTGCCTGACGCGGTGGCGCAGGCAGGCTCGACTGGGCGTTTGGAGCCAGGTTACCAAGCGCCGCGTGAGGGCACGCGGCCTACATCGCGCGCGCCTGCCCTCATGTAGGCCCGGTCCCCTGACCGGGCGTTGTGGACTGATGAGGCCCTGGCGAGTCCCATAACCGATCGATCAGCTCGACGATCCGATCCACCAGGACCTGACCGCCTTCGGGGCCCACAATCCCGCTCTCGACGACTGCGCTGTAGCCGCCGCCCGCCACTGCGCGCCGGGTGGGCAGATACCGGCCGCTGCCCCCGGTCAGCTGGATCACCAATGTCTGGTCGGCCTTGCTGCGGCTCTTGATCTGGATTCCGTAATCTTGGAACAGCTCGAATGGGCAGGTGGCGATCGCGATGTCGCCGATCCGCAACACGTGCACCTCGGCGGTGTGAGTCAGCGCGGTCTCCTGCTTCTGGAATCGATCGACGGTTGCCTGATACCAGGCGATGCGCCGGCTGGTGTCGTTCTTGGCTTTCAGGGCTTCGATTTCCTTGCGCGCCTCGGCGGCCTCTTCTTCCGTGACCTTCCGCACGGGCAGGACCAGATCCGCCACATGATGGCCGAAAGGCGCTTCGGTTCGGATGTCGCCCCGAGTCAGCTCGCCGATCTGGATCGCCTCGCTCGAGATGCGGCGTCCGACATCCTGCGTGCGAGTGAGCCCTCGGAGCCTGAGCATGCGCTCCTCAGCCGCTTTGCGATAAAGCCAATGCGGCGAGAGATCGCCGGCCGCTCCGGGCCAGCCGAGCACGCAGAGATCGCGGGCAATGCCGGCGCGCAGCTGCTCGCGCACGTCATGCCAGAAATCGGCATTCACGGTCGATCGGTGCTCGACGACTTGGGATGGGCAGGGGACATTGATGCCCGACGCGATCAGCTTCCGCTGCCGGTTCCAGAAGAAGAGCAGCTCCAGCCCATGGTCTTCGCCTCCTTCGATGCCGCGGAAATCGGGCTGGCGGGTCGAGCCGTACATTTTGGCGGTGCCATCGGCATAGACAGCGCGCCGGTTGTGCCCGACCACGGCATGCCCCAGCCCCCAGCTCACCCCGCCCGGCTGCCGCTGATCCCACGCCCGCGCCGCAACCTCGGCGAGCTTGCCTGCCAGACTCTCGACATACTCGGCCGGCTGCGTCACGCCTTCCGTCGGAATCTCGTATTTCCCTTCCTCGGTGACGGGCCCGGTGTGGGTATGGGTAGCGGTCAGGATCAGTTTCCGCGGATCGAATGCAGGCAGCTTCGCGCTCAGTTGCCGGCGGACCAGCGGCGGCAGCGCCCCTCGAAACGCCACGATATCGGCGGAAAGAAAGATCGCCTCGTCGAGCGGCTGGCCGCCCTCTCGAGCCTCGATCGCTACGGCGGTGGCCAGGAGCGGATTGTCGACGTTGGTGGAGATGCGCGTGTTGAACTGGCCATCGAGAGCGACCGGTCTTTCGGGCGTGATGTCGGTGCAGGCGGCGCCGATGTGCAGCTCAGCCCCGCCGCATTGGATCGCTGCCATGGCAGCCAGCAAGATCATGAGCGCCCAGTTCGGCCAGCGCTGTCGGAGACCTCGGATCGTGATCGTCTGCATGCGCAACGGATAGCAGGTTTCGCGCCCAGATCAATCCCTGCGGAATATGGGCGGTCATCCTCACGTCGCCACCCTTCGCCAATGACCGAAACCGGATGCGTCGAGAAAGCCATGCTCGAATGGGTGGCTGGCGGAGTTCAGTTTGACCTGGCTCACCCGACGGAGGCATAGTAGCGCCGTGACAACGAAAACCGGCAGGACTTTCGGAGCAGCTTCAGCGGCTGCCTCGTGCAAGCCGGCAAGGAATGCGTCATGACCATGGAAGACTTGAAAGGGATTGTACATTCCGACCTGGCCATCATGGGCGGCACGCCCGTCTTCGTCGGCACGCGGGTTCCACTGCAAAACCTGATCGATTACCTGGAGGGCGGCGAGTCGATCGAGGATTTTCTGGACGGATTCCCCTCCGTGAAGCGCGAGCAAGTCTTTGCGGTCATTGAGGCGGGCAAGCTCAAGATGCTGGAGGCCGTCGGCGATGCGCATCCTCATTGACGAGTGCCTGAACTGGCGGCTGGGCCGCGCGCTTGACATGGCCTGAAAGATAGCCAAGTTGTTAGCCATGAGCACGCATGTCAATGTTGCGGACTTCAAGAACAAGCTGGGCGATTACCTGGCGATGGTGGAAAAGGGCGCGAAGGTCATTGTCTGCCGGCGCAACGTGCCCGTGGCCCGTTTTGAAAGCGTCGAAGGCCAGGGCAAGCACGTCAATCGCAGCAAGCTCGGCTCGATGAAGGGGACGGTGAAGGTTCTCGGCGACCTGACCGAGCCGCTCATACCCGAAGAGGACTGGGAGATGCTGAAGTGAGGTGGAGATGCGCCTCCTCCTCGACACTTGCGCGATCATTTTCTTCGTGGAAGGGACGGGCGACCTTTCCCGCGACGCGACCGATTCCATCCAGGCTGCGGATGCCGAAGTGTTCGTTTCCGCCGTGTCCGTGGGGGAACTGGCCTGCGCGGTGGCGCGGGGAAAACTGAAGCTCAAGCAGCACTGGCGGGTATGGTGGCAGGAGGCGCTGCGTCGGAACGGCTGGTCCTGTTTGCCCGTAACGGCGGAAATCGTGGAAGAGGCTTACAGCCTCAGCGAACCGATTCATCGTGATCCCGTGGACCGCATTCTCATCGCCACCGCCCGGGTCGAACGTCTGACGTTGGTGACCACGGACGCGAAGATTCTGGGCTATCCGCACGTCGCCACCCTGCACTGATGACCGAAACCGGATACGTCGAGGAGGCCATGCTCGAATGGCAGGCCGGCAGCGTTGGATTTGACGCGGGTCACCGAGCGGAGGCATAGTAACGCCATGAGCACAACGACCGTTGAGGAATTTCAGAGGAACGTCGGTGGCTACCTCGCGGAAGTCGAGAAGGGGCACGAACTGGTGATCTCCAAGAACAATCAGCCGTTTGCCCGCCTTGTTCCCGCCACGTCTGTGCCGCGCAAGAATCGGACCAAGATCGGGTGGGCGGACGCCACGTTGAAAATCCTCGGCCCGGTCACCGGCCCGGTCATGGAGGACGATTGGGAGAGTGGAACTTACTTGGACACGATCTTGAGCCGATAGAACATCCAGGGCTGAGGCGGGAGGGTTTCGAGGACCACGATCCGGTTCGATTCCCAGAACGGCTGGACGGCGGAAGGCGTCCAGGTGGCAAGATCGCTTGAGAATTCGAGTTGGACGGCCAGGACGCCCTGTTCGAGAGCGCCGCGGAAGGAGCCAGGATCGGCTTCGATGCGGATTGCGCCGGTGCTCAGCATCGGCGCGAACGAAAGGATCCGCATCGGTTCGGCCGGCGAGGCCGTCCCCAGTTGAACGAGCAGGATGTCATCGAGATCGGGGCCGGCGACGGTCCCACCCAAGGCCAGAATCCGGCCGTCTTCGAGGAGTGCGCATTCTTTGAACCAGTCGTTTCCGTTGACATTGGCGTCGAAGGTGTAGACACCCTGATTGCCGAAATCCGGATCGAGCGTGCCATCGGGCAGGTATCGCAGCAGGAGGGCATCAGTGTTGGCTCCGTTATGCGATTGGCCGGCAACGAGGATCTTGCCATCAGGCTGGACCAGGACATCCTCGGCGAGATCGTTGCCTGCGCCTGGATTGCCAAAGTAAACGACGCCGCCCCGTCCAAATGCCGGATCCGGTTGCCCCTCGGGATCGAGCCGAATCAACAGCAGGTCATCGCTGGCGCCGGTTGCAGAGCCGCGTCCGGCGACCACGATCTTTCCATCGGTTTGGATCCCGACATCCCAGAGCTTCTCGTTAGCCTCAGTCCCGCCATCGAAGCGCACGACTCCCCCGAGACCGAAGCTTGGATCCAATCCGCCGCCCGGCAGCAACCGGAGAACCAGCCCATCGTCGTTGGTTCCGTTCGAGCTGCCGCCGGCGACCAGCAACCGATCGGCATCATCCACGCGCAGCGCATCCGCCCAATCGTTCCCGTTGCTCGGGCCATTGTAAAACACTGCTCCATCGCTTCCGAAGCTCGAATCGAGCAATCCGTCTCGGGTGAACTGCAGCACCAGGAGGTCGAGGCTCGATCCCCTGTGTGTTTCTCCGGCCACCAGGATTCGGCCATCGGGGCGCACCGACACCATCCAAGCCTTGTCATCTCGATTGGCCGGGCCGTTCCACGTGACAGCTCCCATCGAACCGAAAGCCGGATCCAGCTCGCCTCTCGGGGTGTAGCATAGCAACAGCACATCGTAATTGGCGCCGTTGTGGGCGGCGCCAGCGGCCAGGATTCGGCCATCCGGATCGAGCGCCACGCTGTTGAGCCAGTCCCATGCCCCTGCTCCGCCATGACAGCGGACGATCCCTCCCTGGGCGAACGACTCATCCAGAGTGCCATCGGGCTGGTACCGAACCAGCAGGGCATCGTCCCGATCGGTCCGATCGTCGTACAGTTCGCCCGCCACAACGATGAACCCATCGGATTGCCGGACCATTCCGGATCCGTAGTCCCATTGTCCCAGCCCGCCATCTTGCACCCGATAGCCTCGAGGCGAAGCGAATGTCGGATCCACAATGTCACCCTGATTGACCGTGAATACGACCCCTCCAATGGTCAGCGTTCCGGTTCTTGGATTGCCGGGCTCGACCTGGTACGCGACGGCTCGACCTGTCTGGCTCGGAGTGACGGAATGGACATGGATCCAGGGGACATCGCTTGTGACGAGCCAGCAAGGGTCGGCCCCGACAGCCTCGACCGCGCCAATCCCGCCCTCGTATCCCGTATGCGCGTTTGTCGGCGAAATGGACTCCTGCACGGCGCACACTTCGAGGCGATCGATCCAGCCCCGGTCTGAGCCTTTGGCGCCGCTGCCATCCTTGGCATATTCCCAGCGCAGGACGTGGGATCCTGGGGCCAAGGCATAGCTGCGCTGCCGCCACTGGAGTTCGCCGCTGATCGACGCCTTTCGATCTCCATCGACAAAAAAGCTAAGGAAATCGCAGCCGGGCTCGGAGGAGACTTTCCAATAAAAGCCCACGACTGCGGGGCCTGTGATCCTGGTTTCGAGCCAGGCGGTTCCGTGATCCGCCGAGGCGGCTTCCATGGAATCGTTGCCCTCGAATGCGATAATCTCGATGGGCGTCCAGCGGCCCTGTCCGCCGGTGCTCCAGGCCAAGCCGGGCATCTCGATGGCATCGCCGATGGGGTCGCCGGCTGGCATGAATACGGCCGTCAACGTTTGGTCCTCGTCCATTGTCACCCAGCCGGCTGGATTGGCTCCGTCGATCGAGCCGGACCATCCAATGAATCGGGCGCTTGATCCGGCATTGGCGACCAGGAGGACAGTGGTTCCGGCCGGGTAGCGCCGGCAACCGTCGCCGCAATCCGCGCCAGGCGGATAGGTCGTGACCGCCTCCGGGCTGGCTCCTTGAATGTTCAACGTCAGGAGACGCGTCTGCGGGTAATCGCTGGCCATCTTGATCAGCAACATCTCCGTGCGGTCGGGGGCGACGGTAGTGGTTCCGGCGACCAGCACCTGGCCCTCGGACGACAATGCCAGCGCGTTAGCCCGATCGTTGCGCCGGGCGGGGCCGTCCCACGCAAACATGCCGTTCCAGCCCACCGACGCATCCGGCCGGCCATCCGATGTCAGCCCGAAAACCACCGCGTTTTCGTCGGCCCCGGCATCGGCCCATCCCGCCACCCGAATGCGTCCATCGGAAAGCACGCGCACATCGGCGGCCTCGTCGTTGCCGCGGGTGCCGCCATCCACCAGCACTGTGCCATTCGTGCCGAACGTCGCATCCAATGCGCCGCTCGTGGTGAGGCGGATGATTCGGATGTCGTTGTCGTATGTCGATGGATTGTATCCCATGCCGGCGGCGACGATCCGGCCATTGGGTTGGATGGCGATGCCCGATCCGCGGTCCTCCTTGTAATCTTCGCCGTGGCGGAAGACTCCCTGGCTGGCAAAGGAGGTGTCGAGCGCGCCTTGCGGGCTAAAGCGAAGCACCACCAGATCCAGATCCGAATAGGATCCCGAGTAGCCGGCCACCAGAATCCAGCCTTGTGGATCGAGCGCAACCGCCTGGCCGGAATCGTAGTAGTAATTGCCGCCCTGGTACGACACGATGCCGCCCTGGCCGAACGTCGTGTCCAGAACGCCCGCGCTCGTGTATCGCAACACCACGAGATCGTCCCGGCCAGTGCTCCCGAGGATATTGCCCACGCCGACAACGACGATGCGGCCGTCGGGGCGGAGGGCGAGATCGTATGCCGCGTCGGCCTGGTTGCCAGCGCCGTTGAACGTGGCGATCCCCCCGGTCCCGAATGCGGTATCGATCGCGCCGTTGGGCTCGAACCGCACGACCAACAGATCCTGGTTGGTCCCGTTATGCGTGGTCCCGACGGCGACGATCTGGCCGTTGGTCTGAATCGCCGCCGCGTGGAATACATCCTTGCCCAATCGCGGTCCGGCATAGATCGCTCTCCCATTCTGCCCGAATGTCGTATCGATCGCGCCCTCGCGGTTGAACCGGTAAAGAACCGCATCCAAACTGTTTGTGTTGGCCTGGATCTCGCCCGCGACCACGATGCTGCCATCGGATTGCACGGCGACGTCATGAGCGGCTTCGTTCGCAACGGTTTGCCCGTCGTGCACCAGGTAGCCCATCGAGAAATGGAATGCCGGATCAAGACCGGGCGATCCCCATGCGGAGGACGTCTTCGATACGAATGTGGCGGTGACGCTCATGTCCCGATCGATGGCCAGCGAGCACGGTCCGCCGCCGGAGCAGCCGTCGCCTGACCAACCCGTGAAGATCGAGCCCGGATCCGCCGCCGCCTCGAGGGTTACCACAGTCTGACCAGTGACCAGGATCGAGCACTGCGTTCCGCAATGGATGGCGCTTGATGCATCCCAGACCACGCCAACGCCATCCCCGCTCTTGGTCACGGTCAACCGGTAGCGCGCGGGTCCCGTTGCCTCCTGAAACTCGTGGGCGCCCATGTCGTAATAGGGGACCAATCCCGATCCGCGATCGACCGCAGCCGGATCGTCATACCGGCCTTGCCCCTCACAATCGAGCTCGGGCGCTAGAGTGCTTCGCCCCGCATCCACGCACGGCGAACCGGACTGCAGATGAAAGTCGCCGGCGCCCGCCGCCACGAACCGCGGATCGAGGAACAAGTTCGCGTTATCCGAGCCGGGGGTGTACGGCCCCAGGAAATCGACCGCGTTTCCGAACAGATCGTTATGGAGGATCGCCGTGCCCGATGCGCTCGATTCGATCCGGAATCCCGCCTGGCTCGAGTTCGCCGCGATGTTGTTCTGGAAAAGGCTCGCCGCGCCGGCATCTCCCAGGCCGATCTCATTTCCATCGAGCGTGTTGTTCGAGACCAGGGCGTCCGTCGAGCCAGCCAGCGCGTGAATCCCCGCTGAGCTGCCGGCCACGATGTTATTCACCGCCTGCCAAGTCGCTCCCGGGAGTTCGTTGAAGATGCCGCTCCGGAACGGGCTCGATACCACATTTGCGAGCCGGTTGTCTCGAATGACCACATTGGTCAGCGCTCGACCCCGATCCCGGTAGTCAATGCAGCCAATCCCATCGCCCCGGAAACCCTCGAGGCGCCAGAGCTGATTGCTCGCGATGGTCATATCTGTCGCGTTGTGCCAGGTGATGATGCCCAGACCCGAATCGGAGCCTGCCAGAGTCGCCTCGTCCGTGCGGCTCGAGAAATTGCTCAGGCGGTTGCGCGCCACCTCGACCCTCGTCGCTGCGCCCCAAAAATGGATTCCGGCCCAAGCCAACGGCGTATTGTCGGCTGGATCGTCCGTGAAATTCGACAGCTCGTTGTCGCAAACCGACGTATCCTGACACAGGTCGTCGAAAACGATGCCGACCTCCTCGCCCATGATCGCATCGAGCCGGTTCCGCATGACGCTGGCATAGGCGACCGGATCCCAGAAGACGATGCCGCCGCCGCCGCCGCCGATCTCCCACAGCTCGTTGCCGGCAATCGTGACGCTGTTGACCGCCCGGTCGAACACAATCCCGCTGCCCCAATACGGGATATGATGCAATCGATTTCCGACGATCCGAACGTCATCGAGGGCGCCGTCGGCCAGAATCCCTCCCCAGCCCCAACCGATCGAGTGAACCTGGTTCCGATTGACCTCCCCGCGGGCCGTGCTGCCACTGAACGAAATCCCAGCGGGACCCGCGTATTGCAGATCGTAAATCGAGTTGCCCTCGACAACAAATTCTTCGACTCCGCTGTTGAAAAAGATCCCCACGTCGCCGCCGAAGTTGCCGCCGTGAATCGAGTTGCCTTCGACGCGCACGTTGCGGGCGGGCGAGTTCCAGAAGAAGCCTCCTTCGTTGGCGCCGTCCTCGCCGGGCTCGTAGAGCAGGTTGTTCTGGATGGAAACGCTCGCCGCGGGCGCGCTGAAGACAACCCCGCTGCTCCACTCGTTCCCGTAAAACACATTCGCCTCGAACTGAACATCCGATGCTGTATCGCCGAATATCAATGCGCCTTCCTTGTTTCCGGTCACGATGTTCCTGGCGAACCGGAAACCCTTCACAGGATGGTAGGAATAGAGCGGCGCTTTCTTGGCGCCTGTCAGCGTGATTCCTTCGATGGCGATGTTCTCGCCGCCGAACTGCCGGCGCCACGTCTCTCCATTCCAGATCCAAGGGGAAATCCGGCCGCTTTGGAGCGCATAGACCTGGCCGGGTCCCAAGCCCCATATGCACGTCAACCGATTGGTCCCCATCTGCGTGCTGCGCCACGCCGTGCCGTCATAGTGATGCAAAAATCCATTTTCTGTCGTCACCATGGGCTGCCCCGGGACGCCGCACCAGACCGAACGGATCCAGCCGCCGGTCGCTGGATTGGCCATGGGCACAAACTTGCCGTCAGCGCCGCGCTGGGCGATGAACGCCTGGTTCATGAACCTCCCTACCGCGTAGACATCTTCCGGTCCCGTGCCTGAGACATCCGTGAAGGACTGCGGCTCCCACCAAGAGATATTCATTCCACCCCAGCTCGACCCGTTGTAGCGATAACGGGCCAGGTTCTCCCCGACCACATAGATATCGCTATCGCCGCTGCCCCAAACGCCACGCAAATCACCCCCGTACCCGGTCGTAATGTCCCATACGCTCCACGCCATGCCGTCATAGTGCAAAACCATGTCATTATTTCCCACCGCGAAGACGTTGGTCGGCCCGGTTCCCCACACGTCATACAGGTTCTCGGTGGTCAGGCTGGGCATTGCGCTCCACGCCGATCCATTGTAGTGCAGCACCGTGCCGCTGTCTCCGACCGCGTAGACCATGTTGGAACTCGCGCCCCACACACCCCGCAGGACCCGCGTCGTCGGGCTGGCCATGGCGCTCCATAGCCCGTTGAAATGGAAGATCCGGCCGGCGTCGCCGACGGTGAACAGGTCGTTCGGCCCACTGCCCCAGAGGCTGTTGAGATTGTTGGTTCCATATCCGATGATCAGGGCATAATCCATGCTGGCGGCATCGACGATGGTGGGGTGTATTCGGGGTTCGCAGCCGCTGAGGTCGCGGCCTTGGTTGGCGGCGGGATACCCTCCGCGCAGTGTGACCCGTTGTTGGAGCACGACGGTCTCGCGATACGTTCCCTCTTTGACATGGATCGTGTTGGCATGGAGACCGTCGGCGGCCAGGAGCGCGCCCTGGATGGTGCGCTTGGCCTGGTCCCATGAGTCCCCTGGATTCGCGTTGTCGCCCTGTGATCCATCGACAAAAAGATCGACTCCCTGCAGATCGAATTGCGCGATCACTTCGGTCGGGGCGTTGATCGTCAGCCCGCAAGAGCCATCCCCTGCGCAGCCGCCCCCGAACCAGCCGCGAAAGACCGAGCCCTCCTGCGGATGCGCCGCGAGCGCGATGGGAGCGCCCGGCACATAAAGAACCTCGCACGCGGCGCTGCAATCGATCCGGCCGTCGGCGCTCACCACCCGGCCCGCTCCGTTCCCCTCGACGCGCACCCGCAACGGATAGAACTCCCAATCGAACACCGCGGTGATCGTCTGGGCCGACATGACTCGAGTGACGCAATCGTTCGTCCCCGAGCAGTCGCCGCCCACCCAACCCCGAAACACCGAGCCCGGAACGGGAGTGGCAGTCAGCCGGACTTCAGTCCCTTGGAAATAGGTTTCCTGACAGTCGGTCCCGCATTGGATCAGGCCGTCCGCGCTCGAGACGGTTCCTTCACCGGCGCCGTCTTTGGCCACACGAAGGATGTGTTGGGCATCGAACACGGCTGTGATCGTGACGTCGCCCGACACTTCAAGGTCGCATTGGCCGGTGCCGGTGCAGGGGCCGCCCGACCAGCCGCGGAACACCGATCCGGCTGCCGGTTCGGCTTTGAACCAGATTGTCTCGCCATAGCCCACGACCCGTTCGCATGTATCGCCGCAATTATGCCAATTGCCTCGAACGGTGCCCGTGCCCGTTCCTGTTTTCATGACGCGGATCGTATGGGGCGTGCCAAACACGGCCGTCACCTCGCGATTGCCATCGATCACGAGAGATGCGATGGGCTCGCGCGTATTGATCCAGCCGTAATACTTGATGAACATATAGCCCGGATCGGGCGCCGCGGTCAGCGTGACCTCGGTGCCATCCACGAACTGGGCCTGGCATGAGCTCGCGCAGACCAGAGACCCTCCGCTGTTGGTGACAGTGCCCGTCCCGTTGCCGGACAGGTTGATTTTCAAGGTATACAGCCGCTTGAAGACCGCGCGGACGGTGACATTCGTGCCCGGCTGGATCCGGACCACGCACTCGTTGGCGCCCTCGCAGCCGCTGCCGGACCAGCCTGCAAAGACCGAGTTGGTTGCCGGCTCAGCCCGCAGCACGACGTCCACTCCCGCCGAGTAATACCCAGTGCACGTGGGCCCGCAATCGATCTGGCCATCGACGGAATAGACCCGGCCCGATCCGCTGCCCTCCTTGACAATCGTCAGTGCATATTGGCTGGCCACCACCTGCGTCAGATTGGCATTGGCGTCGTACGAGTAATCGACCCAGTCATGGCCCCCGTAATCCTCGCGGATCAACCGCCCATTGGCGTCGTAAGCGTAGGTCACCGCCTCGTGACTGGACGCGCTCCCAGCGCAGACGGCCAGCAGCGTGGCCGCCATCAGGCACCGCGCCACCACTCTCGCAATTTCGTTCATGGGAACCAAGGGTTCATGTTTAAAGGATCGAGAGTCCGCGATCGGAGCTGCCGCCTCGCTTCATCAGTTTTGGACGGACTGGATCATCAGGGGAGTTTGATTCACGCTCGAACCCGAGGGTGGAGGTGGGCTGGCGGTTTCCGTCGATCCCCAGTACGCGTTAACCCCCTGGTCCAGTCGCCCGATGTTTTCCCCCCAAACATAGGAGTTCCAGTCCACCCACTCCGAGTAGGTGTACTTGCTCTGGTGCCATACGCTCCCGAAATCCCGGTACATGCCCTGTGTGCTCGGCATGCCGAGGGTTCCTGTCGCGATGGGATCGTAAACGGCCACGATGTCCTCGGGGCCGTAGATGCCCGTCGTGTTCTTCTTGACCACGGCGAAGGCGCGGTGCCCAGGCGTGAAAGTCGTGATCCCGTTCCCGAATGTGTACGCCTCGCCGGAGCCGATGCCGATTTCGATGTAATCGTAATCAGCGGGAATCGGCAGGTTGTTTTCCGGATTGGTGAGCACTTCGTTCATGTGTTTATAGGTGAAGTTGCAGTCCCGGAGGTCCTTGTTTCCGTATTGCGCGACCGACTCCTGGCGGACGATATCGAAGGCCGTGTCGAAAACCTCGAGCCCCTTTTCGCCATGGACCACGACACGCCGCTTGGTGGGGGGCGAGGATCGGGAAAGGGCCGGGCCTTTGCTCGAATGCTTGTCCCGAGGCCCCTCGAGATTATCGCCCAACGACCGGTCATGCTTCCAAACCGCCGCTGCCCATCCATTGCCGCTGGCGCTCAGCGCCAGGGGATTGACGGTCGGTTCGGGAATCGCGTGCACGACCGGCGCATTCGGATCGGACATCCGATTGGGCCCAGGCCCGTAAGGACCGCCCAGATTGACGGGATCGCCGCCATTGAGCTCATAGAGGTTCTCATCGCCGCCGGAGGATAGGGCCGCAGGGCTGGTGAACCGGCCATCGGCCGCGTCAAAGAACCCATTGCCCGACGCGTTCACCAGTCCGCCTTCGTCGCTCACAGCGCCGTTCATGCCGAGGAATTGGTAGTCGTTCTGGACCGGGCCAATGCTGGCAGCTGCCACGCTCCGCGCGGCCCGCAGTTCCGCCGGGCTGCCCGCCCATGCCAGTTCCTCCCCGTAGCTCGAATATGCGTACGAAGCCGCCACCACCCCGGCGCCCTCGGTGATCGCGGAGACGCTGCCGCGCTCGTCTCCGTGGTAAACTCGAACATCTCCCGATGGGGTCAGGCTGTAGAGCAACGAGCTGCCCCCCACCATGTATCGGGTGATCGCGCCCGATGCGTCGCATTCCGCATAAATGGCCGCCTCGTCCCGAAGATATTGTGTCTCCTGGCCATCCTGCACGCGGCTCACGCGCGATCCCAGAGGATCGTAGGCGTTGACGACGACATTCGTGCCATCCTCGGAGCGGACCAGCCGATTCCATGCGTCGAAAGTGCGCAGGACGGCCCGGCTGGGCGAGACCTTCGCAACGAGATTCCCCCGCGCGTCGTTGGTGTGGACCGTGATCACGCCTTCCCGGTTGACGGACTGGATTTGGCCGGCGGCATCGTGGGTGATGCGTTTGCTCTGAGGGCCCAGCCAAGGCGTGGTGTCGGGCAGGCTCGACCGCTGAACGATCTCGCCTGCCTGGTTGCGGGTGATGACGGTTTGCCAGAAAGGATCGGCGACGCCCGTGCGGCCATGCGATACCATCGCCAGCCAGCCGTTATCGTCCCATCGGTTCTCGGTCCATGTCTGGTTAGGAAACTCGATCCTGGCCCGGCGCCCGAGTGCATCCGGATGCAATGCGGTCATATGCCCGAACGAATCGCGAATCGCGGTGGCCATGCCGGCCGCGTTGCGGTCGATCTCGACCCAGACGTTCCCCGGATACACAGTGCGGTCCAGGCGGCTGGCGGCCGTGTAGGTGAAGGTCATCGTCCGCCCCTGAGCGTCCGTGTAGGACGTCCGCCGGCCCAGTCGGTCATAAGCAATCTGGATCGTTCCCGCTGCCGAGGCGGTCCGCGTCATGTTCCCAAAGCCGTCATACTCGAAGGAGACGGCGGTTGCGCTGTCGCCGTTGACGGTCACATTCGTGATCCAGCCCGCCGCGTTCCGGGCGATGTCGAATGTGTTGCCATCGCGGTCGATTCGCCGGGCCAACCGGTTCATGGGATCGTACTGGAAAGACTCCGCACGGCCCAGCGGATCGATGACGCTCTTGAGCTCGTTGATGTCTCCGTAAGTGAACCGCCATGTGCGGCCGCTGCCGTCGATGCGGCGGATGAGGCTGCCGCTGGTATCATAGAACTGGCGTAGGATGGCGCCGTCGGGCGTGACCGTTCTCGCCAGCCGCCCGATGGCATCGTGCTCGAAAGCCGTTGTCCGGCCTTCTCCGTCAGTGAAAGACACCTGCTGATCGAGGGCATCATAATCGGCCGCGGACCGCGCCCCTGTCGGAGTGACCGTGGCGCGCATCCTGCCTTTCGCATCCCTTTCGTAGAGCCAGGTGTTTCCCAGCCGATTGGTGAATGCGATCAGGTTGCCGCTGTCATCCCGGCCGTAACGGTCTGCGCGGCCCAGCGGATCGACCCGCCGAACCAGTCGGTTGGCCGCGTCATACTCGAACGTGGTCACCCCGCCGTCGGGATCGGTCACTGTCCGCAAGTTCGAGTCAGCGTCGTAGGTGTAAACCGTGGCGCCCCCTTCGGCGTCCACTTTCCGCTCGAGCCGGTTCTGGGAATCATACACGAAGGTCGTCACCGCCCATTCCTCGGGCAGGACGCTTCCTGGCGGCTTCACCGTCTGCTGGATCAGGTTGTCGTTGGCGTCGTAGATGTTCTCGGTTCGTTGGCCGATAGCGTTTTGCCGAGCGAGCAGGTTGCCGTGTTCGTCCCAGGTCATTTGCTCGGTGGCGCCATTCGGCCACCGGCACAGGATCATTCGACCCGCGCTGTCGTATTCATAGGCGGTCGTCCGGCCGTACGGATCGGTCTCAGATGCAAGCAGGTTCTGGCTGTTGTAGGTCCGGGTCCAGGATCTCTCGCGTTCGTTGGTGAGCTTGGTGATGAGGCCTTGCGCATTTCGTTCCGCGGCCACCGAATAGCCCTTGGGGTTGGTGCGCTGGATCCAGTTGCCCTGGCCGTCTCGTGCGATCGTGGTCACCCCTCCCTCGGGATTCACGATTCGATCGGGCAGGTTCTGAGCTCCATAATCGATCTCGATCCGATTGCCGAATGCATCTTGGATCAGGTTCGGGTTGCCGCGCTCATCGCGAGTCTGCATCGAGACCTGGCCGGTCTTGTTCTGCTGCCCCAGGCGCAATCCCGAGGATGAATAGCCAAACGATGCGGTCCCGCCGTTGCCATCGATCACCTCGGTGATGTTGAAGGCCGCGTTGTACCGGTGCTGGGCTGCGTGGCCGCTCGGAGGGGCGATCGTGACCGCCATCCCGCCGTCCGCTTCCGGTGTGTATGTGAGAACCGCCCGGGCGCCCTCGGCGTTCTCCTGCCATTGGACGCGGCCTTGGTCATCATACTGGTTGCGGACCACGATGTGGCCGCGCGCATCGGTATGGGTCAGGATCCGATGGCTGCTGTCATAGGTGAACTCCAGGGTATTGCGCCGGGCATCGGTGATGGCGGCCAGGTCGCCGTTGTCGTCGTATGCAAACGAGATCGTGTCACCGCCTGTGCGGAGGGGAGTTGAAATCCCGATCAATTGATCCGCGTTGGTCGCATATTGGAAGGCGACCTGCCGGCCGGCGGTGTCTGTCACCCGCGCCAGCCGGGGCCGGCCCGATACCGCGGAGGTCTCGTGGGTGAACTGGAGCGCGTTCCCGCTCCGGTCCTGGATGCTGGCGAGGCTT
Organism: uncultured Verrucomicrobiota bacterium; assembly: GCA_964458325.1. Lineage (GTDB taxonomy): Bacteria > Verrucomicrobiota > Verrucomicrobiia > Limisphaerales > UBA1319 > JAGMXM01. The sequence goes on along the minus strand of CAYWIM010000017.1, from coordinate 41,077 downwards.
CCGTTCGTGTCGAAGAGATGCCGGATCCCCTGGGGCGCGATCACCTCCCAGCCGCCTCCCGCCGCCGCCACCAGCCGATGCAGGGTTTGGCATGCCACCGGCCTCCACTCGCCCCCGCCATCGCTGGCAAAATACTCCTCGTGGCCGTCCCCCCATTTCACCGTCACTCGCCCGCCCGACCGCCGGAGAAACAGATCGTATGAATGCGACCAGCCAGGACCCAATGGGCCGCGATAGTCCGCGTCCTTCGAGTTGCACGTCACGCGAAACGCCACCGGCAACACCAGGGAGTGCAGCTCGAACAGCGTTTTCCCGAACACGTAATTCCCGATCGCGGGATGGACGGGCTCGAACGCATAGGGGATGTCCTGCCACTCGCCAAAGACGCTCTCCTCCGCAATCGGTTCCGGGATGGTGACCGTGAACGTCACCGAGTTGGTGGCGGCGCGGCCGGCGGGGATCATCGCCTTGATCTCGACTTCGCCCGCCCATCCCGCCGAATGCAGCTCGGTCTCGACCAATCCGTTCGTGTCGGAGATGCCCGCAGCAGGATTGAGCATCGCATTGCCGCTTAAGATCGAGAACACCACCATCTGGCCGGCCACCGGATCGCGAGTCTCGATGTCGAACACGGTGGCGGTGAGCGTCGACTTCCAATCATCGCGGAGACTCGCTTTCGCGGGTTTCTCATCCTCGGCCGGGCTTGCCGACGTGGCCGCGAGGGAAATACCCAGCTCGCATAATTCCACCTCGCCCTTGACTGCATAATAATCGGTGGCGGCCATGTTCCAGCCCAGCGCCCCCAGATTCCCGCCATACGTCGCATGCAACAGCTGCCAGCTGCAGCCCTTTCCCCTGGCTCGAAGGATGGCATGAAAGGTGGTTCCTTTCGGGAAGAAATTTTCCGGATACACCTCGCGGCTCTTGCAGTTGCCACCCGCACCCCAATAGGAAATCGAGCAGGAACACGTATCCGTGATCGTGCCGAGCGAGGGAGGGCTTTCCGGGACCGCACGCCATGTGATGGCGCTCCGGCTGACGGTGACTTTGGTCTGGCCCGGCGCGCTGGTCGTGTATTCGATGACTTCGAAATTTTTGGGGATCTCGATGCTGACCTCCGAGGTCCCCGAGGCGATCCAGCCCCACTCGGTGCACATCCATTGGGGTTCGCCCACCCCGCCGTTGTACAACACCGCCTTGACATCCAATAACTGGCCGTCCTCGACGATCTTCGGCGACGTCTCGACGGTGCCCCACACCTTTTGCCACCAAATGGCGTTCTGGGTTGCCGGGGGCGGACCCAGGGCGCAGGCAACAAGGGCCTGCAGGCACAAAGCCATACCGCAGAGATCACCCCATCGCCTCCTTCTTCGATCCAGTGAAAACCAATTGCGGAACCAGACCGGCCCGTGCCGCCATCTCATCCGTCGTGGATCCATGCTGTGAGCATATCCAAATCGAACCGCAGCAGCAAGAAGAAACGCCCGCAACCACTCGGATCAATGCTCAATCAGCCACCGGGCAACGCCCCTTTTGGCGCAGACCCTTGGCGCACGAGGTTCCCCCTCAATCCGGCTGGCTTTCCAAATGGCTCAGCGAGGGGGGGGCGATTACCGATTCGAGGCAAAGGGACCGGAGGCTTTCGTGATCCGATGGCTTTCGCTCGAGTCATCCACGACGAGCACTCGATAGCGATCGCCGCCAGGCTCGACGCGAATCACGATGTGGCCATGCTGGCTTGCCAGCCGGTTCAGCCCTCCAATCACCGTCAGCGCCGCCTCATGCGCGTCGGTGGCAAAGACATCGCGCGGCCCCGGATAGAGTCTCTGCGACTGGAGCCGGTTTCACACCGAGCCGGTCGGATGCGCCGAATCCCATACCGAGATCACCCAGACCCGCGGCCGCAAGGCCGAGACCAGAAATGCGTTCTGCGAATCCAAGTAGCCGTGATGATCGAGGATGGCGGCCTCGACGGGGCCCGCCACGGCGGCCACGGGCGTCTCGACGTCATGCCACTCGGGACGGCCGTCGCCCGGGACTCCCGGGATGTCGGCGCCGTTGTAGTAGTCGAAGCTTCCGTAGCCAAGCACCGGGGAAGGATCGTGCCGGAGCGCGTGGAGGATATAGCGTGTGATCCATTCGCCGGCCGGGCATGATCCGTCCGGCCTGTCCGGAGTGTGGCGGACGGTTTTAGCGCCCAGCTCGCCCGCATCGACCAACATGGTGGCGCCGTCTGGAAAGATCATGAGCGCGGCATTGCCGCGGCCGGTGCTGATCTGGTGGATCTCGAGGGTTCCAGGCGTCCACGGCGAGATCTCCTGTCCGACCTGGTCGGCCGAGGGTTTCCTGGATGCCTCGCGTTGCCCCAGGCAGAACAGATGCCGTTCGGTGCGGAGATAGATCCGGCCATCGGCCAGCGCCGGCGACGCCCTGCAGGCGGCCTCGATCGGGTTGCGCGCCAGGAGCCGAAACGCCGGCCCCGCCTCGATCACGCTGGTCTCGCCTTCCTCGGAGAGGATATAAAGGCGATCCTCCGCAAGGACGGGCGACGCCGCATAATGGCCTGGCAACCGTTCCGACCAGAGCTCCTTGCCGGTGCGGGCCTCGAGACATTGGAGGGCGCCCCCTTCATTGATGGTAAACAGGCAGGGAGCGCGGAAGATCGCGCTAGGGATCATCGGGACGTTCTTGTTGAGCTCCCACACGATCCGGGCCTGGCCATCCTCCTCGGGACGGACGGCGCGCAACCTGGGTTGGCCAAAGCCAGTGGTGTGGAAGATAAGGCCGTCGCCAATGACAATGGATGGGACCACGCCTTCGCCCTGACCGGAGACGGACCACAAGCGTCTGCCGGTTCCCAGGTCAAAACCCTGCAGCACGTCTCCCGCCCCACTGACGAGGATGTCGTCTTGCGGAGTGGACATGATGTTGGGAGTGACATGGGCGATGCGCGAGCTGCCGCGCTCCGCTCGCCATCGGACGCGGCCTGTGGCTCGGTCCAGGCCCAGAATGAAGGCCCGATCCCACGGCTTCTGCCAGCCTACCGATTTGTCCGGGCCCTCGCTGCTGCCGTCGAACGGCACGATCAGCAGGTCTCGATACAGGACCGGCGACACCCCGGGGCCATGCTGCGAGTAATAGGGATAATCGGCGTTTTGCCAGACCATCTGGCCCTCGTAATTGAACGCTGCCAACCGCCCGTTGAACGACAGGACGTAGATCCTCTCGCCATCGGTCGCCGGCGTCGGCGTGGCGTATGAGTTCGGCCGCTGAATGCGGGTTTTGGTCTGCCGGCACACCTCGCGATCCCATCGAATCGCCCCGGTCGAGCGCTCCAGGTGGATCAGGTGAAGGGAAAGCCCTTCCTCGGTTGCGGCGGTCACGAATACCGAATCCCCATGGACGATCGGCGAGGACCATCCCTCACCCGGTATCGCGGTCTTCCAGACGACGTTCGAGGCTGGGGACCAATGAACCGGGAAGCCGGTTCCGGTCGAAACGCCCTGGCGGGTGGGGCCGCGGAAGCACGGCCAGTGGTCTGCCTGAACGCCGATGGCGGAGGCGAGGATGGCCAGTCCAGTTAGGAATCGCGAGCATCTGTTCATTGCGGTGAGATCTCGGTGGGCGGCAGCGGCGGGAACTCTCCAGCGGCGATCTTGTTGGCATTGATCGTTCGCTGCAGCTCCATGTTGACAATGGATTCCTCGAGCGTCGTCGGCGGCGGCGCGGGCAGGGTCCGCACCGGGCGGCTGGGCACCGGATTCAGCGTCGTCACGTTTCCCTGGAAATTCAGATTGACCCCGGGGGTGGTTGGTCCCGTGTTGGGCGTGATGATTCCGGACCGGGAGGGGACCGCGCCGGGCGCCAGTTGGGCCGGATTCGACATTGGAAGGGCGGGGACGCCCGGCATTCCGGGGCGCGGCATGTTAGGCTGTGCGCCGGGCACAGTCGGCATGCCCGGCCGTGGCGGCCCGCCCGGCGTCGCGGCCGCAGCCACCATCGGGCTGGCCTTGTTCCCGTGCGTCTCGAATGTCACGGTCATGACCTGTCCGCCATGGCTGATCTTCGCGGCCCCCCGTTTCTCGTCGATCTCGATCACTTTCAAGCCGGATTCTGGAGGATCGTTTTCGCCCAGCATCGGGAACAGAAATTCGCTCGGCTTGTCCGGCTTGGGGATCTTGAAAAAGGCTTTCTTGGTCCCGAACACGGTTGTGACGCCGGTAAAGGTGATGTTCGTGACCTGGGGGGTTTGAGGAGGGGGCGCCGGCGCATTGGTCGGGGGCGGGCGCAATCCGAACGCATTCCGTTCGAAAATGGTTTCGTAGGACCGGTCGCGAAGCTCCCTGGCGGAGCTGTTGGCTCCGGCCCACCCCATCGCCACCGCCAGCAATCCCGCCGTCAGATTCAATCTCATGGTTTCCTCGCTGTGCTGCCCATGCCTGCCCATGCAGGCGGGTCCGCTTTCAGACTGGCTCGACTCTCTCGAATTTCAACACCAGTCGGATCCCCAAGTTCCGGTCCTTGCCGCCCTGGACCGCGCCGGGCATGGCCATCGGGGTTCATTATGCGCCGATGCGGCCGCCGATCAATCTCAAGGTGGCAAGCATCCTGGAAGCGGTCAAGCCGCGCATCCAGATGCTGGCCTGAGGACAACGGACACTCCGGACAAAGATCCCCCCCGCAAGGTGCGAGTGAGAGGGCGAGGATTCGCAAAGCTCGCTTGACCTGACCGCGCAGCTCCGGTTCACTCCGCGTGTGCGTCCTGGAAGCAGACCGTCGGCGCCGCCGCGCCCATCGCTTTTCCGCCGGCTTTTCGCGCCGGCGCCGGCCATCCCGGTCATCAGCGCCGATCCCGCGGTCATTGCCCGAGCCTATCGGGGATGGCGCTGGCAGGTGCTGCTGACGGCGATGGTGGGCTACGCGCTGTTCTATTTTGTGCGCAAGAACCTGAGCGTGGCCATGCCGATCCTGAACAAGGACCTCGGCATCGAGAAGGCCGACCTGGGCTTGTTCCTGACGCTGCACGGCCTGCTCTATGGGGTCGCCCGGTTCGCGAACGGCTTCCTGGCCGATCGGGCCAGCGCGCGGGCGTTCATGGCCGTCGGGCTCGCCGCATCGGCCTTGATGAACATCTTCTTCGGCCTCGGCTCGGCGGTGGTCACCCTCGGCCTGGTGTGGATGCTGAACGGCTGGGTGCAGGGCATGGGATTTCCGCCGGTCTCGCGTCTCATGACGCATTGGTTTCCGCCTCGAGAGCTTGCCACCAAGCAATCCATTTGGAACACGTCGCACTCGATCGGCGCGAGCCTCGTGGTCGTGTTGTGCGGCTATCTGGTTACGGTTCATTGGCGGCTCTGCTTCCTCGTTCCGGCGGCGCTGGCGCTGCTGGGATCGGTGCTGCTCTGGATGCTGTTGCCCGACACCCCGCCTTCGGTGGGGCTGCCCGAGGTCGAGGGCACCGAGCGCGCCGCCAAAAACCCCGAGCACGGCGACGATTTCCGGGCGTTCCTGATGGCGAACGTCTTTCGCAATCCCTACATCTGGCTGCTGGCGCTGGCCAATTTCTTCGTCTACGTGGTCCGATACGCCGTCCTGGATTGGGGGCCCACGTTGCTGACCGAGGCCAAGGATGTGGATCTGACCCGGGCCAGCTGGATGGTCGCCGCCTTCGAGGTCTCGGGGATTGTCGGAATGCTGCTGGCGGGATGGGTGACCGACCGGGTGTTTGGCGGCCGCGGGGCGCGGACATGCCTGATCTACATGGCGATGGCGGGGATCTTCGTGTTCATCTTCTGGAAACTCCCGGCCAGCTCGGCGGCCCTGAATGCCGCAGCACTCTGCGCCGCCGGTTTCTTCATTTACGGTCCCCAGGCTCTGATCGGCATCATTGTGGCCAACCTGGCGACCAAGCGCGCCGCCGCGACGGCCGCCGGGTTCACCGGCATTTTCGGCTACGCCAGCACGCTGCTGTCGGGCTGGGGGCTCGGATGGCTCGTCGACAAGAGCGGTTGGGACGCCGTCTTTCTGGCGCTGGTCGGCATGAGCATCATCGGCACGCTGCTCTTCGCCGCGGCCTGGCGGGCCAGCCCCCACGGCTACGCCCAGCATCCCGAAATGTCAAAAAATTAGACCCCATTGTCTTTTCCTTTTGGCATTGGACGCTTCGGATTCGGCCGGCGGATCGCCGACGGCCGCGCCCGTCCCGCCGCCTTCCGCTCCGGCGCGAATCCGATCGAGGGAATCGTGCAGCCGCGCCGGATCGTCCGCCAGCAGGCTGATCGGCCCGTGCGGCAACAGCACCCGCATTTCCTCGATGCTGCCGCTGGTTGCATTCAGATGCAATTGGGCGCCCGAGCGGCGAACGCGTTCGACCGTCGTGCCGTCCCCGATCCACTTGGGCCACAGCCGGATCATGTCCACGCCGGCGGCCGCAAACGCCTCGATGTCGTCCGGCTTTTCGATCAAGCCGAGCTGTTGGGTCTCGGGCAGCAATCCGCGGAACAGCGCAGCGTCGGCGACGCTGTGGACGCCGAGGATGGTTCGCGCCGGCTCGCCGAATCGCCGCACTTCATCAGCGACAGCTCGCGCGTACGCTTCGCCCGTCTCCTTCAAATCCAGCAGCACATCCGCTTTGCCCCGGCACAACGCAATGCCCTCGCGCAGCGCCGGAATCCGCTCCCCTCGATAGATCGGGGCAAATCGTCCGCCGGCGTCCAGGGCTTGCAGCTCGGCAAGCGTGAGGTCGCGCGCCCGGCCCCGGCCGCTGGTGGTCCGATCCAGCGTCGCGTCGTGCAGCAGAAAGAGCCGGCTGTCCCGGCTCGTGCGCACGTCCATTTCGACCGCGGTCGCACCCGTCTCGATCGCGCGCCGGATGGCGGCCAATGTGTTCTCCGGCGCTTCGGTCATTGCGCCCCGATGCGCGACCCGATATTTGACTCGGGCCGCGGCCACAGCCAGGCTCGCGTTCGGCGCGGGAAGGGCAGCGAGGCGCGCCTCAGGCCGATCCTGTTGTCCAGCCGGGGCGGTGCTGCTCTCCGATTGAATCCCCGGTCCCTCCGCATGGATCGGAGATTCCTTCAGGAGCGCAAAGCCCAGAAAACACAGGAAGATGGCGCCCATCGGCGTTCTGATATTCACGCGTCGCAGGATTGGCCCGACATGCATCGCTTTCAGAAAAGCTTCATATAGCACGGGGTCATCGGTCAAACTTTGACCCAATGGCCTTGTCCGCCGGACTCCGAGGAAAGCCCAAGGCCGGATCAGCCGCTTAACTTCCGCTTGAGCCAAGCCCACAAGCCCGCTGGCCGCATCTGCAGGCGTGTCTCCTCGAATTCGACGCCTTGGGCGGAGAGCAGTTGCCGCAAAAACAAGCGATCCGGGATGTCCTTTTCCCGATGCGTCTGCTTCATCTTCCATAGCGTGAGCGGCGAGGCGAACGGGATGCGGACACCGTTGATGACCCGATGGACGGCGTCCTTGCTCGCTTCCGCGTAAGTCACGCCGCACCCGCTCTCCATGAGGTCCACGAGGATCTCATCACTCACCCGCACCACGGTGAACCGCGCAATGTCGCCGGGATCGAGCTCGTTCACCGCCTTGTCGGCCAGGCTGCGGAGGGCTTCGAAAACGCGGGCCTCATTCTCGGGCGAAACATCCACGAGCAGATCGATGTCCTGTGTCAGTCGGGGAAAACCAGCCTCGATGATGGCGAAACCACCGACCACCACATAACGGGCCCCGAGGCGGTTGAGTTCCTCGCACAGGCGCGTCAGGTCGTCGCGTCCCGGCGTGCGCGGGCTTTCTTCAGGGCTGCCTGAAGGATGTGCTGGTTCGTCCATGCATCGGCTTCTTCATGGGTGCGGAATCGAAAAACACCTTTGGGATATGGCAGCCGCGGCATCAGGGCCGCCGCGTTGCGCACGAGGCGGTCGTAATCCACCGGGAACGCGGCGCGCCGTCCGACAACTTTGCCGTGCTGCTCCTCAAGGATGGCCTGGGGCTGCATGACCAAGCCATGGTAAGAGATGCGATCGAATTCCGCAAGCACAAACAAATCCAGGTTCCCGATGGGCCACGCAACAAGCCGGGGCAACGAAGGATCGAAGGGGTTAGACCGTAGGAAAGCAGTCGAGCCACATTTCATTCGATGTCGATCGTCGATGACCCCTCGACTCAGATGACCCCATTGCCCCGTTTAGATGGCCGACCCCGTTGTCGGCGCGACCAGGGCGGCGGCCTTTTGCATGGCGGCGCCGACGGTGCGGAGGGCCTGGTCGGGCGGCATCTGGCGCAGCTCCGGGTTGAACGGCTCGCAGGCCACCGGGCCGTCATAGCCGATCTGGACGAGGGCGCCGAGAAAGGCTCGGAGATCGATCACGCCGGTGGCGCAGGGCAGCTCGCGCCGGCTGTCGACCTGCTGGTCGACCGGGATGTTCCTGGGGGCATCGTTGACATGGCAGATGACGACGTCGCTCGCCCGCAAGGCCAGCAGATCCGCCTCGGTTTCCTGGGCGGTGTACCAGTGCCAGCTATCGAGGAGGAATCCGACGTTGTCACGGCCGATCTCGGCGATCAGGTCTTTCATCTCTGCCATGGTATGGATGAAAGGAAAACGATGGGCCGACCACGAGGTCTTGGGGCCCACGTACTCGAGTCCCAGGCGGATCCCGTGGTCGCCGAGCACGCGGGCGATCTCGCGGAGGCGCCGGGCATGGAGCCGGAAGTTCGCCAGGTAGGTCAACGACTTGTGGCCCGGCGTGAGCCACGTGGCGGCCCGGGTCACCCCGGCTCGCTGGAGAGACTTGGCGTAGCCCGGCAGCGAGCTCATGCCCTGATCGCAAGCGGCGTCGGCGCCTCGGAAATCGACGGGCACGCCCGCGGAGCCCCAGGCGAGCTTCCGGGCTTTCATCTCGTCGCGATAGGCCTGGAGCTCGGAGTCGGATAGCCTGGCGAGGAACGAGGCGGGGGGCTCGATGGATTCGAAGCCGTATTGGCTGGCCCAGCCGATCAGCTTGCTCGGGTCGGCGGGAACGCCAATCATGCCGCAGGCCAGGCAGAGGGTGAACTGGCGCTTGCGTTTCGGTTCATCCGCGGCGCGGGTCGAGGCGATGCCCAGGCCCGCCAGACCCGCGGTCGTGGTCCTGATGAAATCTCTTCGGTTCATATCCCGCGGGTGACTCTCCACACTCGCCGGGCGATGTCAAGGAAGGCTGGCGGGGAGCGCCCCGGCTATTTCTTTGCAGCCCGGCCTTTTCGGGTGCGTTTGGCGGGGCGTCGGGCTTTGGGCTTGGCCTTGCATTCGCATGCGGCCGAGCCGACCGGGGGCGGAGTGGCGTCGGCGGGAGCTTGAGCAGGCGGGGCCGCCGCCGGTTTGGGGGCGGTCTTTTCGTGGATGGTCTGGCGCATCCGCTCGAGCCTCTGGTCGACCTTGGTCTTGGCCTTGGTGACGGTGGACTGGGCGAAATTGATGGTATCGGTCAGGAGCTTGCATGCCTGACGGACGCGCTGGGTGTAGGCGCCATCTTTGAACTCGATGCCTTTTTTCTCGAGGAACGTGCCCAGGTGCTGGTAGAGCTCGTCTTGGTCGATCTTTTTCATATCTGCCTTTTCGGTAACCGGCCTGGCTCGTCACTGAGCCGGGGCGCACGGCGAACCGGGTTTGGGGCCGTGTGCGACTGGGTGAATATGACGGAAAGGCCGGGTGAATTCCATTATAAGCTTGCCGATGGATTATAACGCGAAGGGAATGTCCGGGCGATCGCGTGGTGGAGGACGGCCATCATCCGGCGGACCTGGCCGGCGGAAGCGGCATAGGGGGGCATGATGACCAGGACATTGCCGATGGGGCGGGTCAGGACGCCGTTCCGGGCCATGGCGGCGCAGGCGCGGGCGCCGGCGCGGGCTTCGAGGGGCCAGGGCTCGCGGGTGTGCCAATTGCGGACCAACTCGACGCCGAGGATCAGGCCAATCTGGCGGATGTCGCCGACGGCGGGCAGGGACCAGAGGCAGGCGCTTTCCTCGCGGAGGATTTGCTCGAGGCGCTGGCGGTGCCGGATGCTGGCGGCGGACTCGAGGAGCCGGATGCTTGCCAGGGCGGCTGCGCACCCCAACGGGTTGGCGGTATAGCTGTGGCCATGGAAGAACGTCTTGAACTCGCGGTATTCGCCCAGGAAAGAATTGAAGATGGTGTAGGTGGCGAGCGTGGCGGCGAGGGGCAGGTAGCCGCCGGACAACCCTTTGGAAACGGCCATGAGATCGGGGCGCACGCGTTCCTGATGGCAGGCGAAGCAGGGTCCGGTGCGGCCGAATCCGGTCAGGACTTCGTCGGCGACGAGCAGGGCGTCATGGGCGCGCGCGAGGCTGGCGGCGCGGGCGAGCCAGCCGGCGGGCTGGGGGATCATGCCGGCGGCGCCCTGGACGAGCGGTTCGACGACGAGGGCGCCGTAGGGGCGGCCGCGCCGGCGCGCCTTGGCGAGCATGGCCTCGAGGCGGTCGATACATTCCCACTGGCAGGCGCGGTACTGGCGGGCGTCGAGGCGATCGGGCCGGGCGCGGTTGTGGGGGCAGCGGTAGCAATAAGGGGCCATGACCGTGTCGGTCGGAAAGAGCAACCCGCGGTAGGCGGAGTGGAACAAGTCGATATGGCCGAGGCTGACGGCGCCGATGGTATCGCCGTGGTAGGCGCCCTGGGGGGAGAGGAACCGGGGCTGCTTGCTGTGTCCGGACCGCCGGCAGTGCTCGTAAGCCATTTTCAGGGCGACCTCGAGCGCGGTCGAGCCATCATCGGAATAGAACACCTTGGCGAGAGATGGGCCAGGGCTGCTGCGGGGGGCGGGCGCGCGCGTCCAGCCGCGGCGGGCCAGGCGGATCAGCTCGGCGGCGAGGCGGGATGCGGGTTCGTTGGCCAAGCCGAGGGCGGAGCAGTGGGCGATGCGGCCGATCTGCCGCTTGAGGGCGGCGTCGATGGCCGGGTGGCGGTGCCCGTGAAGATTGGTCCAGATCGAGGAATTGGCATCGAGGTACTCGCGTCCGCGGTGATCGCGCAGGAGTGCGCCATGGCCGGACAGGATGAGGATGGGCTCCCGGGCGCACCACTCCTTCATCTGCGTGAAGGGATGCCAGACGTATTTGCGATCGAGCTGGACGAGGGGGTGGATGGATCGGATCAGAGCGTGGCGTCCTGGCGCAAGCGCTTGCCGCGGGAGGCTTCGGAATGCCAGCGGGCCTTGTACTTGCTCTGGCGTTTGCGGATCTGCTGTTCGATTTTTTTAGCGACCAGATCGATGGCGGAGTAGAGGTCGCTCTCGGCGTCTTCGGCGAAGAGGTCGGGACCGGGCACCGAGAGGCGGACGGAGCACGAGTATTGGCGGTCGGGTGCGCGGGTATGATCGTGATCGAGGGTGACGCGGGCATCGAGGGCGAACCGGTTGAGGCGCCCGAGCTTTTCCATCTTATCCATCACATGATCCTCGATGGCCTTGGTCAGCGTGACGTTGTGGGTCGAGAGCACTAATTTCATAGCTGGGAATACATTGGACTGCAAACGGCAGGAAATCCAGTGCGGCTTTTCACTGGGCGACCATGTGGCGGTGTCGGAGGAACAGGGGGCGTAGGGCGAGCGAGATCTCGTCCTGGAGCGACTGGAGAGCCTGATATCGCTGGGCGTTGGAAGGAATGGGCTCGGTGGATTCGGACCGGTTGAGCTGGACGAAGCGGTCGGTGATTTCCTCGATGGACACGGTTTCGCCGGCCTGGCGGCGCCAGCACCAGAGGGCTTGGAGGGCGGCGCCGTATGCGGCGCCTTCGCTCACCTTGAGCGTGACGACCTCGGCGTTGAAGATATCGGCCATGATCCGGCGCCAGACTTTCGAGCGCGCGCCGCCGCCGGTAGCGCGGATCTGGCTGGGGCGGACCCCGAGCTCGGCCAGGCGGCGGAGGCCGTAGTTCATTCCGAGGGTGACGCCTTCCATGGCGGCTCGAGCCAGGTGGGCCGGCTGGCAGGTGCGGGCGTTGACGCCGAAGAACACGCCGGTGCCGGCGGGGACGTTGGGGGTGCGTTCGCCTTCGAGGTAGGGCAGGAGCAGGACGCCTTGGGCGCCGGGCGGCGATTGGGCGATCGCGGCGTCGAGCCGGGCAACGTCCCAGCCAAAGCAATGGCGGATCATCTCGGTGGCGACGGTGACGTTCATCGTGCAGAGAAGGGGGAGCCAGCGGTTGGTGGAATCGCAGAACGCGGCGATTTCACCCCGGGGATCGACGACGGGTGTGCTGGAGCAGGCGTAGATGGTGCCGCTGGTGCCGAGGCTGGCGGTGATCACGCCGGGGCGGGTGTTGCCGGTGCCGATGGCGCCCATCATGTTGTCGCCTCCGCCCGCGCTGACGATGACATCGGTCGAAAGGCCGAGCTCGGCTGCGGCCGATGCCTGGAGGCGGCCGGCGGGCTCGTCGCTGGAGATCAGCGGGGGCAGTTTGGAGGCGAGGTCGTCGTCGATGGACTGGAGCGCGGCGGGCGCCCACCGGCGCCTGCGCACATCGAGCAGGGCGGTCCCGCTGGCGTCGCCCGGCTCCATGACCGCCCGGCTGGTCAGGCTGAAGTTGAGATAGTCGTGGGGCAACAGGACGGCAGCCAGCCGCCGGAAGTTCTCCGGCTCATGTTTTTTCAGCCAGAGGATTTTGCCGGCGGTGAATCCGGGAAGAACGGCGTTGCCCAGGATTCGAATGGCGGCCTTGAGCCCTCCGAGCCGGGCGGTGATCTCCTCGCATTCGGGGGCGGTCGAGGTATCGCACCAGAGCTTGGCGGGGCGGATCACGCGGCCATCGGAATCCAAAGGAACGAATCCGTGCTGCTGGCCGCTGATGCCGATGGCCTTGACTTCGCCGGAGCGGGCGCCGGCTGTGCGGAGGGCCTGGCGGATGGTCTTGAACATGGCATCACGCCAGGTGTGTGGATGCTGCTCTTTGGCGCCGGGGGGGAGGTTGGGGATGAGGTCGTAGCCCTGAGCGGCGGCGGCCAGGACCCGGCCATTTCGGGCGTTGACCACCAAGGTCTTGGTCGACTGCGTCCCGCTGTCGATTCCCAGAATGAGCGTTCTCATCATAGCCATGGTCGCATGGTGTTTCGGCAGGCCCAAGCATGGGGGACAAACGATAGCGTGTCGATCCTTTTCAAGCCGCGGTCGCGGGGGCCGTCCGGCGGATTCAGGGGGCTGTGTCTGGCGGGAGGGCGGCCCGCCATCCGGCTGCCAGGAGAGCGGCCATTTCGGTGCGCGCTCGAGCGTGGGCGGGATCGCTGGCGAGGTTGACGGTTTCCCAGGGATCTTTGGCAAGGTCAAAGAGGGCGGCAGGGACCGGGCCTTTCTTGAATTCCATGTAGCTGTATTGGCGGTTGCGGACGACCTGGTTGAGATCGCTTTCAACCATGAAGACGGCCTTTTTCCATGGATGGTTCGATTGGACCAGGAGGGGGGCGAAACTGATCCCTTCGAGATTGGACGGGAGTTTCAGCCCGAGCAGATGTCCCATGGTGGGCACGAGATCGACGAACTCGACGAACTCGCGGCAGGTTTGTCCGTTGGCGGGTGCGCCCGGCACGCGGATCCAGAGGGGGGCGCGCCGCGTGGCTTCGAGCATCGAGTATTTCGACCAGAATCCGTGGTCGCCCAAATGGAATCCATGGTCGCCCAGGACGACGACGATGGTGTTGTCGGCCAGGCCTTGGCGGTCGAGCGCGTCCAGGATCAGGCCGACGTTCTCATCCACGAAACTGACGCAGGCGTAATAGGCGGCGATGGCCTCCCGCGTCTGACGGGGCGTGGGCTGACCTTGCATGAAAATGTCGGGGTTCCCGTTGGTGATGCGCTTGGGGTAGAGGCACTCCTGGACCGTGGCCGGCGGCGCTGGCGGCATCGGGATCCGATCCGGATCGTATCGGTCGATGAACGATTTGGGCGCGATCAGGGGGGTGTGGGGACGGGACTGGTGGACCGATAGAAAGAAATGGCGCTTTTCACGGGCGAACTCCCCGAGCAACGCGATGGCGGTGCGCGCGATCCGGCGGTCGCCTTCCTCCTCGATCTCGAGTCCCGAGTCGCCGTAGCGATCCGAATGGCGGGAGCGCCAGAGGCGGTATTCGCGGCTGGTCTTGTCCGGGGGCGCGGGATCTCGATTGGCGCGCGCGACCGCCGGGAATTTCAGGATGGGATCGGGTCCGGTCCACCCGGGCGGTTTGCCGTACATCTCGATGCGGTCGAATGTGGAAAGCGGCTTCTCGGCATACTCGACCTGATGGAAGAACTTCCCGATCACGGCCGTGTAGAAACCGGCGTTCTTGAGATATTCCGGCAGGGTCAGAGTGCCGGGGGGCAGGCGGCGGTCCATCTCCTGTCCGTTGGACCAGACGCCTGTGGTCAACGGCCGGAGGCCGGTCAGGAACGAAGACCGGGTTGGATTGCAGCAGACCGCCTGGACATACGCCGAATCGAACCGCACCGCTGTCGTGGCAAAGCGGTCCATGTGAGGCGTTTTGCAGATCGGATTGCCGTAGCAGCCCCACACCCCCGCATTGCAGTCCTCGATGATAACGAACAGAAGGTTCATCCGCGACGTGTCCGGGAGACCGGGGGTGGCAGATGCGGCCCTGACGGCGCTGGCTGAAGCCAGAAAGGCAGCCAATCCGGCGACACAAGGGAAAGACAATCGAAGCCAGGAAGATCGGTTCATGGCCAATCATGTTCAACGCTCTTCACGCAGTGTCAAGGACGATGTCTTTATTGCGCCACACCTCCGTATCAGGTCAGGCGAGCGAGCAACCTGCGCAGACGCTGCCGATTATACCGCTGGACCAGAATGCACGGCAGGTTTGCCGCCAAAGCGTAGGCGACGATGATCCAGTCGCCCCACCAGGGATTCCAGAGAAAGAACACCGGCGCGCAGGCGATGGCTGCCCAATGGCAGAGCTCGCCTCGCCAGGTTTCACGAATGAAGCGCTGGAGATAGTGGCCTTGCTTCCCAGCGAGCGTGCCCTTCGCGAAGCCGCCGCCAAACCAACGCGCCGCGTCCGGCAGGCGATCCTTCCACTCCTTGATGCGAAAGACGACTTCGTAGAAGCGCCCGCCGCGCTCCCAGGCAAAAGTGTTTCCCGGGTTGAACCATTCCACCGGCATCCTCGTGAACACCCAGGCTAAACCCAATTGAATCGTCAGCCAGCCGGCCACGTTCAGCGCGATGATCCAGGGGATGGATAGTTCAATCCGCACGAATGTCGCGCCCTTTCCAGGTGACCTGCTTGCCGGAGCGCATTGCCGAGCGGGCGAAGACGGCGAAGAAGAAAACCAACGGCACGGGATATAGCAGCGCCGTCATCCGCCGAAACGAGCCAATCCGGCGGCTGAGCCAGCCTACCTGCGCCGCGCACAGCAGATAGAGCGGACCCCACCGGAGCCAATCGCCTGTCGCCAGCCAACCGATGGGCGCGAGCATCAGTCCGGTCATCCAGGCAACGATCCAGAGCAGCAGGCCCCGCGGCGTCTGGCTGGCGCCGGAGGCGAAGCCTTTGGTCCAGCCCTCGATCAATTCGCGCAGCCCGTTGGGATACATGCGGAACGAGAACATGCCCCGTCCCGTGGCGCTGCGCGTGGGGATGCCAGCGGCACGGAATTGCTGGGCCAGAAAGAAGTTCTCCAGCGTCCGCCCTTTCACCGCCGCATGTCCGCCCGCGCGCTGGTAGCTCGCGCGGTCCGCGAGCAGCATCTGACCGAACAATCCATCCGGCATCGTGCCCACAGCCATGTTGAAGTTAAAAAAGAGGGACAATTCCTCGTGCGCCCGGCGCACGACATGAAAGGGGCCGAGCGACAACGCGCCCCCTTCATAGAGCTCCAACAACCTGGCCAGTCCCTCCGGCTCAAACCAGGTGTCGGCATCAAGGAACAACAACCAAATGCCCGTGGCGGCCTGCGCTCCTTGATGGCACGCCCACGTCTTGCCGCGCCAGCCTTCGGGCAAGGGCAGCGAATCCAGGACGACCGCGCCCGATTGTCGCGCGATTTCGGCGGTGCGGTCCGTGGAAGCATCGTTGACCACGATGATCTCGCGCGGCCTCACCGATTGCGCCGCCAGCGAGCGCAGCAGCTTCGGGAGATTGTGCTCCTCGTTGCGCGCGGGAATGATGACACTGAGGGCGGGTTCCCCCGGTGATGAGACGAATCGACTGCATCGGACAAGGCGTCGGCCCAGCAGGAAACCCACGGCCCAAAGCGCCGCCGTAACCATGAGTGCGACAGTGGCCATGCGACGGTTGAATTACTCGATGCGGATCAATATTTCTTCTCCGTGACGCGCGCCAGGCCTTCCTTCGCCAGATGGTCTGACGGATGCCGGGCGAGCGCTTTGCGGTAATATTCCGCCGCCTTGTTCCGGTCACCGAGCCGCTCGCAGGTTCGGGCAATGAACGTGAGGCAGGTGTCGTAGCCCCAGCGCGGTTCAAGCGGGCTGGCGGGAATCTTGGCCTCGGCCTCGAAAAGCCGTTCCGCCTCAAGGAGCGTCGCGAGAGCCTCGCGTTCTTCCGCCGCTTGCCGGGCCGTGTGAAACTGGCATGTGCCGAGCAGATATAGCACACGCGGATTCTTCGCGCCCAGCTCCAGCGCAAGCCGGCAATGCTTCTGCACGCGCGGCCCGAAGCGGACACCGCGGATCAGATTGCCGTCAATCTTCATCCCATAGAGCGTGCCCAGCAGCGCGTGACTCTCCGCGTCGCGGGCATTCAGTTCCACCGCGCGCTCCAGCGCGGTGAGCGCCGCGTCCCGGGCGGCGGCGGCGGCCAGCGTGTTGGAACGCGCCTCGGGCTGGTGCTGAAGCTGGAGCATGCGATGAAAATGCGCCGTGCCCAGCCAGTAGAAATTCGTGCTCGAGGGCGGGGCGTTCGTGGCGGCCTGGCGGAACAATTCCGCCGCCGCGGCAAACTGCCTGCCGTCCCAAGCCTGGCAGGCGGCATGGAATCGCGTCACCCCTTCCAGGCTCAGATTCACCGCAGGCTGATCCGCCCGCGCGAGAAACGCGACCAGCAGGATCCCGATTTCAGAGCAGCGACGCATTGCTAGAATCTTTGAAACGCCAAATTCGTCGTTATCAGGTCAAATTCTGTCAACAGCGTATTTTCCTTTTTTGGGCTTTTCAACGATTCTTTGAGCGAGGCGCGGTCACACGGGATTCGACGATGCAACCAGCGTGAGGGCACGCGGCCTGCACGATTCTGTAGGCCGGGGCCCCTGACCCGGCGCTGGAGTTTGGACATGGCCGGGTCCCCTGACCCGGCGTTGTGGACTTCTGACGCTCTGTAACAAGCCTGGACGCCGAACGGGGAAGATCCCCCGCGATTCGCAGAGGATGCGGGGGAACGCATTGCGCGGCAATCAGTCCGGCGCGCTCCACGTTCCATTCTTCGCCAAGTCGAATGGAGACTGGATTCGCTCGACCCCGGCGCTGGACGCCGACCGCCTGTATGTCGCCGGCATGCGGGACGTGCTGGTGTGTCTGGACGCACGCGACGGCAAGGAGATTTGGCGGAAGGATTTCGTTGAGGAACTCGGCGCGCCGCTGCCGGATTTTGGTTTTGTCTGCTCGCCGCTGGTGGACGGCGAAGCTGTGTATGCGCAGGCGGGCGCGAGCTTCGTGAAGTTGAACAAACGGACCGGGGACATCCTCTGGCGCACGCTCAAGGACCAGGGCGGCATGTGGGGCAGCGTCTTCTCGTCGCCCATCATCGCCACGCTGGGCGGCCAGCGGCAGCTCGTCGTGCAAACGCGCCAGAAGCTGGCAGGCGTGAATCCCGCTGACGGCGAGGTCCTGTGGGAGCAGCCCGTCCAGGCGTTCCGCGGGATGAACATCCTAACGCCGGTCATCCTCGGCGACACGCTATTCACCAGCACCTATGGCGGCAGGACCATCGGCTTCAAGGTCGCGCAAGGCAACCGCATCCTCGCCCTCGACCAGCGCGGGCGGTTGTTCCTGCTCCTCGCGAACAAGGAGAGGCACGAAGAACTCGACTCGCGCAAACTCACGGACGCCGAAACATGGGCGCACTTGGCGGTGGCGGACGATCAGTTGTTCGTTCGGGAATTGAACGCCCTGACGGCCTTCCGCTGGCGGGCTGACACGGCCTTGGTGAAATGACTCATTGCTTCGCGTGAAGAGCCAATCCCGGCTGGTCCTCATGATTGCGGGACGTTAAATCTTGGCAAGGCCGCTCGCCACCGGTGGCGAACCGGGGGCATTGCGTCGGCGGGTTGCTGGCGGCTGTCGCCTGAGCAAAGGTGGATCACCGGACAAGCGCTCCACGTCTGGTCGCATAAAGCGCGCATCGCAATGTTTCTGAGCGCCATGCGGCATTTCCGCGATACGCTCCGCGGCCGAGGTGTGACGGTTCACTACCGCTAACTCAATGACGCCGCCAACACGGGCCACTTCCGCGGCGAGTTGACCGCCACGGCCAGCCGCCTCCGCCCGCAACGCCTCGCGCCCTAGTGCGCCTGAGAGCCGAAAGGCGGCGTCCACGGAGTGGCCGCCCTACCTTTCGGCTATCGGCTTGCGAGGTAGGGCGCGCACTCCGCTGCGCGCCGGCTTGTCAGCTTGCAGCCATCAACGCGGCGTCCACGGAGTGGCCGCCCTGGCTCTGCAGGCTGAAGGTCGAGTGAGCAGACACGGATGTCTGCCCAACCCGGCACAAGAGGACACGAGGCTAATGCCAGTGCGGGCGCTGGTTATGCAGGCCGCGTGCCTTGCCTGCGCCGCCGCGGCAGGCAGGCCTCACGTGGTGAGGCTGAATACACGGTTCCCAACGCCAGGTTGGGCCAGCCTTCCACGCGCTCTCCCGCAGTGGGGATAGGGAGGCGGACTATCTCTTTCCGGTGCGCAGGGATGGTCTGGGGATAACGGGGGGTGGAAGAGGGATGACGGGCGGGGGGCGAATTTCGCGTGGGGTTGGGGATGAGGGCGAGCAAGGGGGGGGGTCGGCGGTGCGCTCGCGGGCGAGCCAGGCTTCGACGCCGAATGCGGGATCGCCCACCTTGGCATCGAGGCTGATGGATGTGAGGACGGGCGGGAGGGAGGAAGAAGGATCGACCGCTTCGAGATCGGCGGGCGGGGGAGCGGCTGCGGTGTTGGGCTCGGGGATGGCCTGATAGCCGTTGGCGATCCATTCGAGGCGGCCGGTTTCGATGTCGATCATCAGGCCGTGGACGGGGATTTGGGGGGCGATGAGAGGGCTGCCTCGGACGAAGGCGACGGCCCGGATGACATTTTGGCGTTCGCTGGCGAAGAGGCCGAAATAGTCGGTGAGGTTATCGGGGAGTCGGGAGCGATCGAGGCCCATGGCCTGGAAGGCGGCGGTGAGCTGGAGGGCGGAGAGCCGCTGGACCTGGCAATCCGTGTGGCCGAGGATGACGATTTCGCGGCCGCCCTTGATGGCGCAGGCGAGGGCGAGAGACCGCAGCGTGCTGGTGAGGGGGCCGGTGATGATATTGCCGGCGTTTCGCAGCCAGATGAACTCCTCCTCCGGGATCCCGAGGGCCTCGGGGATGAGCCGGTTCAGCCGGGGATCGATGCACGTGAGCGCGGCCACGGGGAGCGCCCCGGCATGATCGGCAATCCGGACCGAGGCAGCGGCATCGCCAGCGGCGGCGCGGTGGTTGGCTTCGACGATGGCTTCGAGCAGTTTCATCGAGGGATCGGTTCACGGCGCCCGGGGGGGGAGGGAACGCGCGGGGCGCGGCGCCTCCTCGACCCGGGGCGGGCATGGGTGTCAGGCCTTGGGCGGGGGCGTTTTCTCGCTGGCGGACTTGAGGCCGGGGATGTTCTGGACCAGTTTTTCGAGCTGGACGCCCGTGAGGCTTTCGACGACGGGAGGCAGCTGGCTGATGATGGAGGCGACATCGCCGGTGAGCTTGCTGGCGCCGCCGCCGGGGCCGTTATTGATGATGATCATGCGCTCGGTGCGGGCGAGCGGCTCGCTGATCTTGCCGGCGACTTCGGGCAGGGTGCGCATGATGAGCTCGATGATGGCGGCCTGGTTGTATTCCTTGAACGAGTCGGCTTTCTCGTGCATGGCCTCGGCGGTGGCCTTGCCTTGGGCGGCGATGATGGCGGCTTCGGCGAGGCCGCGGGCCTTGTGGGCTTCAGCCTCGGCGAGGCCGGTGGCCTGGCAGACCTCGGCGGAGGCGAATCCTTTGGCGCGAGCGGCGGAGGCGGCGCCGGCGGCCTCGGTTTCGAGCTGGAACTTGGTGGCGTTGGCGAGGGTCTCCATGCGGTAGCGCTCGGCGTCGGCAGGCTTTTGGACGTTGGCTTCGAGCTCGCGCTGGCGGCGGAGGATCTCCTGCTGCTGCAGCTCGATCTGCTTCTGTTTCTCGATGATGTTGACCTGGATCTCCTCGGCCTTGACGAGCTGGCCGGTCTTGAATTTCTGGAGGTCATAGGCGAGATCGGACTCGGCCTTGCGCTGGTTGACGGCGGCCTGGTATTGGGCGACGCCGATCTGGTAATCGCGCTGGGACTCGGCAATCTTGGTGTCGGCAGAGAATTTGGCTTCCTGGCCGGCCTGGGCGGCCTGGGCGCTTTTGATCATGGCATCGCGGTCGGCTTCGGCCTGGGCGATGATGGCATCGCGTTTGACCTGGGCGATGCGGGGTTTGCCGAGGGCTTCGAGGTAGCCCTGGGAATCGCGGATATCGCGGATGGTAAAGCTGACGATGCCGAGGCCCATATTGGCCATGTCGCCGGCGGCGACCTCCTGGACCTTGGCGGCGAAGGCGTCGCGGTTCTGGTAGATCTCCTCGACGGTGAGCGTGCCGAGGATGGCGCGGAGGTGGCCTTCGAGGGTTTGGGTGGCGATGTTGCGGATGTCGTTGGCGCCTTTGCTGAGGAACTGTTCGGCGGAGGTGGCGATCGAGATATCGTCGCCTTTGACCTTGATCTGGGCGACGCCGTCGACGCGGACGGGGACGCCCTTGCTGGTGTAGACCTCGGGGGTTTGGACATCGATGGTGAGCAGCTCGAGGGAGAGGATGTCGACCTTTTCGAGGACGGGGATGACGAAGGTGCCGCCGCCTTTGACGACGCGGAATCCGCGAACGCGCGGGGTGCCGTCGGGATCGCTGAACTTGTGAGGGCGGCCGGAGACGACGAGGACCTCGTTGGGGCCGACCTTGGTATATCGGCTGGCCCAGACGAGGATGAACAGGAAAATCACCAGGACGATGCCGATGATTCCCACCGACGCGATGGCGCGTGCAGTCATATCGAATTGAGCCAGGAACAGGGATGGATTCATATAGGGAGGGATTGGGTTAGTGGGTTGCGGGTGGAACGAACAGGGTCAGATTCGGGTGACGAAGAACTGGGTGCCGGCCAGGCGCGTGATGACGACGGGTTCTCCGTGCGAGAGGGGGGCGCCATCCTCGGTGCGGGCGGGGGCGGTATAGCGGCTGCCGCTCTGGATGTAGGCGATCTCGCCGACGCCCTGGGAAGGGATGGTGGTGATGATGGTAGCCGATTGTCCGATCAGGTCGGACACGTGTGATTCGCTCGAGCTTTGGGTGCGGCGGAAGACCTGCTGGAACATGAGGAACACGGCGGCGGCGATGGCGAGGCCGCCGAGCAGGGCGAGGGGGGCGCTGATCCAGGGGGTGGACGTGATCGAGATCTTGGTGAAGACCATGCCCAGGCCGCCGAACGCGGTGACGAAGGCGGCGATGGTTGTGGGGCTCAGGGGGGAGAATCCGGGCATGTCGTGGCTTCCGAAGCCGGCTTCGGCATGGCCATCGGCGCCGGCGCCATCGACGTGGACGTCATGGCCTCCGAACGCATCGGCAAGGAATGCGCTGATGAGCGTGAAGAGCAATCCCACTCCAAAACAGACGAAATAGAGCCAGAACATGAATTCCATATGCGCTCTCCGGTTGACGACATCCAGTGTTTCATCAAGTGGGGGGGCTGACAAGCCCGACCCGCGGCACGTCTCGAGATTTCGAGGGTAATGTAAGCGATGGGGGGAAGGGCGCCATTATAAAGGGAGGCGGGATTTGTAGCTTGGGGCGCCGACGGCGTTTGGGGTTGGGGGCATCGAGGCATGAGCAATGGGTTTGACAGGCGGGATGGCGGGTCTACTCTCGGGGGCGATGCAGTCCCATGAATTGCTGCGCGAAGTGCTGCAAAGCGCGAACGCGAAAGAGGTTGCTGCGGAGATGGGGTTGTCGCTCTCGATGGTCTACAAGTGGGCGGAGTCGGTCAGCGACACGGGCAGCGGTGCGCCCAACCCGCTGGATCGGATCGAGGCGCTGGTGCGGGCGACGAGGGATCCACGGATCGTGCAATGGATCTGCGAGCGGGCGGGCGGTTTTTTCATCACGAATCCGAAGATGGAGCGTCCGCACGCCTTTTTTCTGGTGCCGGCGACGAACGAAGTGATTCAGGAATTCGCGGACCTGCTGGCGGTGGTGGCGACGGCGGCCTCGGACAACGACATCTCTCCGAAGGAATCGGAGAAGATCCGCCAGCGCTGGGAGGAGCTGAAGTCGGTGACGGAAGGGTTTGTGCGCTGCTGCGAGGAAGGGAATTTTGCGCCGATGCGGAGCGGCTCCTCGACGGAGGGATCATCGATATGAGTGGGAACGAGAGCGAAGCGAAGGCGGGCTGGAGCCGGCGCCGTCGAGTGGAGGCGGCATTGAGCCACCGGGAAGCGGACCGGGTGCCCTACGATTTGGGGGGGACGATTCTGACGGGGATTCACGAGCGGGCATACGGGCGCTTGCGCCGGCATCTGGGGCTGGCGGCGGGCGAGGTGGAGATCGAGGATCTGCATCAGCAACTGGGGCGGGTGGAGGAGGATGTGAAGCAGCGGCTGGAGGTGGACGTGTATGGGGTGAGCCCGCGCAAGCCGCGAGGGTATTCGATGCCGCGGTGGAGCGAGGGGGGCTACGACAAGATTCGGGACGAGTGGGGGATCGAGTGGTGGAAGCCGCAGGAAGGGGGTTTTTACTTCGACATGCGGGCGCATCCGCTGGCGGGGGTCGAGTCGGCGGCGGATCTGGCGAAGCATCGGTTCCCGGACCCATTGGATCCGGGGCGTTTCGAGGGGATGGCGGAGGCGGCAGACGCAGTGATGAACGGGCGGCAGGCGGCCTACGTGCTGGGCCGCAACGCGCCCGGGATCTTCGAGGTGGCGCTGTGGATGCGGGGGTTCGAGAACTTCTACTGCGACCTGCTGAGGCAGCCGGCCCTGGCGGAGGCGCTGCTGGACATCATCTGCGAGATCAAGATGAAGTATTGGGAGCGGGCGCTGAGGGTGGTGGGTTCGAACGTGATGATCGTGTCGGAGGCGGACGACCTGGCCAGCCAGGACCGGCTGCTGGTGGCGCCGGAGCTGTATCGGCGGTTTCTGAAGCCGCGTCATGCGCGTCTGTTCGCGCACATCCGCCGCTGCGCGGCGGCGCCGGTGCGGATCTTTTTCCACTCCTGCGGGGCGGTGGCCGAGCTGATACCGGATTTGATCGAGGCAGGGATCGACATATTGAATCCGGTGCAGGTGAGCGCGCGGGGGATGGAGACGCGGGAGCTGAAGCGGCGGTTTGGGAAGGAGCTGACGTTTTACGGGGGAGGGGTGGACACGCAGCGCGTGCTGCCGCGAGGGACGCCGGCGGAGGTGCGGGACGAGGTGCGGCGGAGGGTGGACGATCTGGCGCCCGGGGGCGGCTTCATCTTCGCGACGGTTCACAACATTCAGGCGGACGTGCCGCCGGAGAACATCGTGGCGATGTGGGAGGCGCTGCGGGAATACGGGCGATATGGGGGGTGACTGAGGGTGGCGGGCGGGGGATCGAGGAGAGCCGTCGATGCATAGGGGCCGACTTTGCTGTTTACAGGATTGGCGCGGAGGGTACTAAATTGGGCAGAACATGGCGAGAGCGAACGCATGAAAAAGATTGAGGCCATCATCAAGCCGTTCAAGCTGGAGGATGTGAAGGAAGCGCTGGCGAGCATCGGCGTGGAAGGGATGACGGTGTGCGAGGTCAAGGGATTTGGGCGGCAGAAGGGGCACACCGAGATCTACCGGGGCAGCGAATACACGGTGGATTTTCTTCCGAAGATCAAGGTGGAGATCGTGCTGGCCGACGCGATGGTGCCGCAGGTGGTGGCGGCGATCACGCAATCGGCAAAGACGGGGAAGATCGGGGACGGGAAAGTGTTCGTGAGTCCGGTGGACAATGCGTATCGGATTCGGACGGGTGAGACGGGGGAGCAGGCGGTCTAGATCTGGGCCGCGGAGCGGGGGGGGCAGGCTCGGTGAATAATCCGTGAATAAGAGTTAATATGTTCTCCTGGCCAGAGGGGTGGAATTTGCATAGAACATCGGCCCGACCTGAGCCAGCGATCCGATGGTGGCGAGACGAGAGCGGGGCGGCAATTTGTTCTGGCGGGCGCAATTTATCATTGTAATAATTTGATTAGTAAGGCTTTATGAATCCAGCGGTCCGACTTAATGCTTGCGTTGCCGGCCCACTTGCAGCGGTGGGGAGCGGGGCGAGCCGCGGGATAAGGATTGTAAACGATTGTTGAACGGGCTGTTACATTTCGGCGGTACCGGCAGGTGAATAAAACGCGGTGGCAGCGGGGACAGGCAGGACATGCACGCTTCGGCCGAGAAGGTATGGGCCAGGGCACTGGAGTTGTTGCGTTCGATGGTGAATCCGGAGATTTACCGGCTATGGTTTGCGCCGATTCGGGCGCGGCATTCGGACGAGAACTCCATCACCCTGGAGGTGGCGAATGATTTTTGCGGGGTTTGGCTCAAAGAGAACTATCTGAGTCTGATCCGGGATGTATTGATGGATGCGACGGGGCAGGCATTGAGGGTGCTATTCGAGGTAGCGGACGGGCCGCGGGTGGAGCCGGAGCCTGGGGAGGTGAAGCGGGCGCACGTGCGTCCGCCCAACGGGGAGGCGGAGCGGCGGGCGGTGGAGGCGGATCTGCTGTTGAACCCGAAGTACACCTTCGAGACGTTCGTGGTGGGGAGCAGCAATCATTTTGCGCATGCGGCGGCGGTGGCGGTGGCGCAATCGCCGGGCAAGGCCTACAACCCGCTGTTCGTGTATGGGGGGACGGGGCTGGGGAAGACGCATCTGTTGAACGCGATCGGGCAGTATGTGGCCCATCACAAGAAGGGGGCGCGGATCGCGTATGTTTCGTCCGAGAAATTCACCAACGAGTACATCGACGCCCTGCAGAACAACCAGGTGATGCGGTTCCGGAAGAAGTATCGTCAGACGGACGTCCTGCTGATCGACGACGTGCAATTTCTGGCGGGGAAAGAGCGGATCCAGGAGGAGTTTTTCCACACGTTCAACGCGCTGCACGAATCGCACAAGCAGATCGTGCTGAGCTGCGACCGGCCGGTGAGCGAGATCCAGAATCTGGAGCAGCGGCTGGTGTCGCGATTCGAGTGGGGGCTGACGACGGATCTGCAGCCGCCGGACGTGGAGACGCGGGTGGCGATCCTGCGGAAGAAGGCGGGCTTTTTGGGGGTGCCGATTCCGGAGGATGTGGTGCAGTTTCTGGCGGGGCGGATACGGACAAACGTGCGGCGGCTGGAGGGGGCATTGATCCGGGTGGCATCGTATGTGAGCCTGACCGGCAAGGCGGCGGACATGGATCTGGTGGAGAATCTGCTGCGGGAGGTGCTGCACGAGGAGGGGCGGCAGACGATCAACATCGAGATGATCCAGAAGCGTGTGGCGGAGCATTTTGACATTCGGCTGGCGGACATGACGAGCAAGCGCCGGCCGGAGAACATCGCTTTTCCGCGTCAGATCGCGATGTATCTGGCGCGGCAGATGACAGAGAGCTCGCTGAGCGTGATTGGGGAGGCGTTCGGGGGGCGGGATCACGGGACGGTGCTGCATGCGTGTCGGCTGGTGAAGGACCGGATGGAGGTGGACGCCAACGTGCGCCAAGTGGTGCAGTATCTGGAGAAGCAGCTCCTGCGATAGGGAAGGGGAGCGAACCCAAGCGGGCATGGCGGCGATCGAAGTCGAGCGACTGGGGAGGGTGTTTCGCACCTACAAGAAGCAGCCGGGCTTTTGGGGGGCGGTGCGGGGGCTGGGGCGCCGCCGTTACGAGGCGGTATGGGCGGTTCGCGAGGTGAGCTTCACGGTGGAGGAGGGGGAGCTGGTGGGATTTCTGGGGCCGAACGGCGCGGGCAAGACGACGACGCTGAAGATGCTGGCGGGCCTGCTGCATCCGAGCACGGGGGGGGCGCGGGTGCTGGGGCACGTGCCCTGGGAGCGCCGGGAGTCGTATCGGCGGCAATTCGCGCTGGTGCTGGGCCAGAAGAACCAGATGTGGTGGGACCTGCCGGCCCGCGAATCGCTCGAGCTGAACCGGACCATTTACGAGATCCCGCGCGACCGATTTCGGGCGACGGTCGAGGAGCTGACGGTGCTGCTGGGGGTGGAGGATCAGCTCGATGTGATGGTGCGCGAGCTGTCGCTGGGGGAGCGGATGAAGTTCGAGCTGATTGCGGCGCTGCTGCACCAGCCGCGGGTGCTGTTTCTGGACGAGCCGACGATCGGTTTGGACGTGGTATCGCAGCACAAGATCCGGTCGTTTCTTCGCCGGCACAACCGGGAGCACGGGACGACGGTATTGCTGACGAGCCATTACATGGCGGACATCGAGGAGCTGTGCCGGCGGGTGATTATCATCAACCACGGCGCGGTGTCGTTTGACGGGCTGCTGAGCGAAGTGATCGACCGGTTTGCGGATGACAAGCTGGTGACGATTCATTTGGGGACGGAAGGCGCGGGGGGATTGGCGGGGCTCGAGGGATACGGGGAGGTGATCGAGGCGGGGCCGGCGCGGGTGCGGCTGCGGGTGAGGCGGGACCGGGTGATCGAGGTATGCAAGGCATTGCTGGATGGCCTGCCGGTGCGGGACATCGACATCGAGGAGATACCGATCGAGGAGGCGATCCGGCGGGTGTTTGGGGCGTAGAGGGGCCGGTTTTGCTTGCGCGGTATTTTCGGGAGGGACTACGGTAGCGGGGATGAAGATCGATGGTCCGCCCAGGCGCGCATCGGAGGGGGTGGGCTGGCGGGTCGGTGTGCTTTTATCCAACGGGTGAAGATCCTATTTATCGGCGACGTGGTGGGAGAGCCGGGCCGGCGGGCGGTGGCGGGGCTCGTGGCGAAGCTGCGGTCGCGGATGGGAGTGGATGTGGTGGTGGCGAACGGGGAGAATGCGGCGGGGGGTTCGGGGATCACGCGGAACACGGCGCGGGAGCTGTTTGCGGGCGGGGTGGACATCATCACGACGGGCGACCACATCTGGGATCAGAAGGAGGCGGTGCAGCTGCTGCCGGAGGAGCCGCGGCTGCTGCGTCCGGCGAACTATCCGGCGGGGACGCCGGGACAGGGGGCGGTGGTCTGGCCATCGGAGAGATCGGCTGTGTTGGCGGTGATCAACCTGCAGGGCCGGGTTTTCATGCCGGCGCTGGACGATCCCTTTCGAGCGGCAAGGGATGAAGTGGCGCGGGCGCGTTCCTACACCGCGACGATTCTGGTGGATTTCCACGCGGAGGCGACCTCGGAGAAGATCGCGCTGGCGCGCTGGCTGGACGGGCAGGTGAGCGCGGTGATCGGGACGCACACCCATGTGCAGACGGCGGACGAGCAGGTGATGCCGGGCGGGACAGCCTTTTTATGCGACGCGGGTTTTACGGGGCCGCACGACGGGGTGATTGGGCGGGAGGCGGCTCCGGTGATCGAGCGGTTCCTGACGGGGATGCCGCGGCGGTTCGAGGTGGCGCGCGGGCGCGTGCATCTGCAGGGCGCGCTGATCGATGTGGACGAGGCGACGGGGCGCGCGCGGTCGATCCAGCGGGTGTCGGAGCCGTGGGGCGGGTGAGGGCATGGGGCGCTCGAGCACATCCTCGTGGGATTTTGGCGAGCTGTTCCCGGCGGCGGCGGGCCGCCGGGTCTACACAGTGACGGAGCTGACGGGGGACGTCCGGCGGCTGCTCGAGCGGCATGTGGGACGGGTGTGGGTGAGCGGGGAGGTCTCGAACGTGCGGGCGCAGAGCTCGGGGCACATCTATTTCACGCTGAAGGACGCAGGCGCGCAACTGGCGTGCGTGCTATTTCGGGGGGAGACATCGGTTCGGCGGGAGTCGCTGCAGGACGGGCGCAAAGTGGTGGCGCACGGGGAAGTGACGGTTTATGAGCCGCGGGGGCAGTATCAGCTGCGGGTGCTGGCGGTGGAGGAGCAGGGGTGGGGGGCTTTGCAGGCGGCGTACGAGCGGCTGAAACGGAAGCTGCAGGCGGAGGGATTGTTCGATGCGGGGCGGAAGCGGCCCCTGCCGCGTTTCTGCCGGCGGATCGGGGTGGTGACGTCGCCGACGGGGGCGGCGTTGCGGGATGTGCTGCATGTGATCGGGCGGCGCCAGCCATTTCTGGAGATACTGCTGGCGGCGTGCCGGGTGCAGGGCGAAGGGGCGGCGGTGGAGGTGGCCTCAGCGATCGGGGCTTTGAACCGGTGGGCGGTGGGTGCGGAGGGTGCGGCGCGGGGCGGGCTGGATCTGATCCTGGTGACTCGGGGCGGGGGGAGCCTGGAGGATCTGTGGGCCTTCAACGAGGAGGTTGTGGCGCGGGCGATCGTGGGATCAGCGGTTCCTGTGGTTTCTGCGGTGGGGCACGAGATCGATTTTTCGATCAGCGACGGTGTGGCGGACATGCGGGCGGCGACGCCAAGCGCGGCGGCGGAGCTGATCACCGAGGGAGTGCATTCGAGCCGCTCCTGGGTCGAGGGGGCGGGGCGGCGGATGGCGGTGCTGGCGCGCCAGCGGCTGGGCCGGGAGCGGAGCCAGTGGTCGGAGTGGCAGGCGCGACTGGCGCGGCGGCATCCGCGCCGGGCGTTGGGCGATCGATACCAGCGTTGGGACGACCTGGTGGGGCGATTGGCGCAAGCGATGCGGTATGGGTTTCGCGAGCGGCGGTCGCGGGTGCAGGAGTGGGGATATCGGCTGCGGGCGTGCCGGCCGAGCCAGATACTGGCGCATCGGCGCCAGCAGTGGCGGGAGCTGCTCCGGCGCCTGGTTGGAGAAGCGAAGGATGGGGCTCACCGGGCGCGGACCGATTGGGATCAGGCACGAATCCGGCTCGATTTGCTTTCGCCCGAACGTGTTTTGGCGCGCGGGTATTCGATCACGCGGGATGCGGTGACAAACGCGATCATCCGTCGCGCCGACCAGGTCGGGCCCGGGCAGCGGCTGGCGACACGATTGAGCAAGGGAGAGATCCGGAGCGTGGCAGAGGAGCAGGGGTGACGGTCCCGGCATGGACGTTGACAAGGTGGGGGAGATCAAAACCCGGAATTGGGTTCGCTTTTCATGGTGCGGTTACTGGGGGATGAACGCGGTCTTACGGATCGCGGCCATCACCGAGCGCCATCGACCACCTGGCAGACGATCGGTTCGAGGTGGTGGCCGGACTGGCGTTCGTATTCCCGGGCGATGGCTTGGCAGAAGGCGGGGGTGTGGGCGCGTTCGACCAGGTTGATGGTGGCTCCGCCGAAGCCGCCGCCGGACAGGCGGGCGCCGAGGCAACCGGGCAGGGGGCGGGCCAAAGCAACGAGCAGGTCGAGCTCGGGGCAGCTGTTTTGGAAATGGACCCGCGAGCTTTCGTGGCTGTCGAACATGAGCTGGCCAAAGCGAACGAGGTCGCCGGAATGGAGGAAGGTCGAGCCGAGTTCGACCCGTCGATTTTCGCCGACGATGTGCATGGCGCAGGCGAACTCGCGCGGGGCCAGACCGGGGCGGGCGGCGGCGACGGATTCAGGGGTTGCGTCGCGGAGGGCGGGGACGCCGAGGATGCGGGCGGCGGCCTCGCACTGGCGGCGGCGCTCGTTGTATTCGCCGGCGACGAGGGCATGCTTGACGCCGGAGGGGCAGACGACGGCATCGAGCCCATCGGCCAGGGGCAGATGATCGATGGCGAGGGAGCGGCAGTCGATTCGGATGGCGTGGCCGGCCCTGCCGAAGAGCGAGGAGATCTGATCGAGCAAGCCGCACTGGACGCCGACGAAGCGGTTCTCGGCGGCCTGGCAAAGGCGGGCGAGCGCGAGCCGTTCGGGGCCGTCGCCGGTGTCGGGGTTCGAGGGGGCTGGGGTCAAGCGAAAGGGGAAGAGCTTGCGAAGGGCCAGGGCGGTGGACACCTCGAGGGCGGCGGAGCTGCTGAGGCCCGCGCCGATGGGGAGTGTGCCATGGATGGCCGCCTGAAATCCGCGGAGGGCGATGTTACGTTCCAGCAACTGCTCGAGGACGCCTTGGACGTAGCTGGTCCAGGGGTTGTCCGGATCGGGGCGGAGGGCATCGAGGGAGAATCGGGCCATTTCGGGGAACGCGGAGCTGACCAGCTCGACGGTGTGATCCTGGCGGGGGGCGGCGGCGATCGAGATGTGCCGGTTGATGGCCAGGGCCAGGACCAATCCATCGTTGTAATCGGTATGATTGCCGAGCAGCTCGAGCCGGCCGGGGGCGGTGGATTCGGCGATGGGATCGCGGCCGAAGCGGCGGCGAAACAAATCGGGAGCGGATGTGATCTGCATGGGGAAGAGGATCGATTATGGGGCCAGCCAGCGGAACGGAGCGGCGGGCAGATTGCGGAGGACGCCGAATCCCATCACGATGGCCGTCAACCACCATAACGCCGCGTTGGGATGGCGGCGGAGTTTCGAGGCCAACCATGAATCGGGTTTGAGGATGGTCCGGGATTTGCGGGAGGATTCGCAGGCTGAGCTTGTAGATCCGCGTTCAGGCGGTCCGAAGCCGTTCCCTGTCTGCATCAGGAACCGGTTGAAGGCGGGATGAGCGCGCCATGCGAGCCAGGAGGCGATCAGGGGCATGGCCAAGAGCGAGCCCAGGAGGAGCGCATTGGCCTGGATGGCGGCCTGGAACTGTCCATGGAGCAGCAGGTGAATGGCTCTCAAAGAGCCGCATCCTGGGCAGAGGCAGCCGGTGATTTGATGAAACATGCAGCGCGGGTAGAACGGCCAATCGGCGGGGGGGAATCGATAGAGCGTCCAGACCGCCGCGGCGCCGCTGGCGGCGAAGATCAGCGCCAAGCCGATCCAGCCGAGGCGTTTCATCGGAGGAACTCCTCGAGGACGCGCCGGGTGACGCCGGAGGCGGTGAGCAGGGCGGAGAAGATGAACCCGGTGACGGCAATGATGATCCCGGCGACGGCGAAGCCTTTGCCGCCTTCGGTGGCGGGATTGCTGTTGATCTGGACCAGAGCGACGACGGAGAAGATGAGGCCGAGGCTGCAGATGAGCGGGGGGCAGCATCCGAGCCCGAGCGAGCTGAGGACCAGGCCGGTGATCGCGAGGCTGTTGGTGCGCGGCGGAGCGGGTGGAGAGTGGGTGGGTGGAGCGGTGCGGATGGATCCGGCGAGGGGCGGCGCGGGCGTGGGCGGGGGGAAGAGGTCGGCGAAGTCGGGGATGGATCCGAGCGGTTTCCAGCCGCCTTGGCCACCGATCTGGACGAGAGTCTGTGCGTTGGCGCGGTTCTGCTCGATCCATTGGCGGAGCATTTCCGCCGGCACAGGTCCGTACTCCTTATGGTCGGCCCCGATGATTCGATACATAATCGGAACCTGACGGAAATCCGCGGGAGCGTCAAGACTCGGGGGGCGATTGGAGGTCAGGTTCCGGTTTCGAACACGACGATTTGATGGCCGCGGACTTCGGGAACGACGACGCGGGAGTAGCCGTCGCGGTAGGTGAGCGGGAGCGGTTGCCGCTGGGGAGCGAGGTAGGCTCGAGCGGGGGCGCGGTCCAAGCGAAGAGCCAGATCGATGTTCACCAGAGGGATGACGTCCTCGACGATATCCAGGTCAGGCGCGCGCCGTTCGGCGGGGTAGTGGAGGAGATGGACCATATGGCGGCCGGGCTGTTGAGTGACGGTGACGTGAGCGGTGGAGGGAGCGGAGCAGCGGACGAGGGGTCGAGGGAGCAGGCGCCGGAGGCAGGCTGCGACCAGGAGCTTGTCGAACTGCCGGCTGTGGCGCGCGTAGGCGCGAAACACGGGCATGGATAGGTAGATGACGGGCCCGCGCTCGGCGATGGCGGCGAAGTCGGTGGGTCGGGAGAAGGGAGTCTGGCGGTGCGAGCTGAAGTGGCGGTAATCGCGATCGAAGTAGGATTGCCAGAGGCGCGCGAGGATGCGTGTGCCGGTTTGGGGGGAGACATGGACATTAGGTTCGTAGCTGACCTGGATCGTGCCGGACAGATCGGGATCGAGTTCGGGCAAGGCTTCGATGTATTCGGTCTGGTCGGCGGCGGGGCCGTGGTAATCGAGCCCGATCTGGGGCAGGGCGAAACCGCGTCCGTCGGGATCGAGTCCGGACAGATGGCTGAGGAGCAGCTTGCCGCCCTGGCGGAGGTAATCCTGGAGCCGGCCGCGCTGGCTGGAATCGAGCCGGTGAGAATCGGGGAGGATGATGACCGGATAGGGCTGGAGGTCGGCGGATGCGTCCAGGGCATCGAACTGCTGGTGGAGCTGGATGAGCATGCGGGCGGCGCCCTGGTCGGACTCGGCCAGGGCGATGGGGAGGCGGTCGGGGGTGGCGAGCCACACGCCGATTTCGGTTCGAGGGCGGGCATTCTGGCACCAAGGCTCCTTCTCGGCGACGCTGCGGTAGGTGCGGCCGATGCGCTGGTAGACGGCGGGATCGAGCCGGCCACGGGGGTGCAGCTGATCGCCGATCGAGCAGAGGGCGCCTTGGGCGAGCATGGAGAAGCATTCGTAATCGAGCGCGGCCTGGTTGCGGACGGTGCCGAAGTCGCCCCAGCTTCGATGGAACCGGCCCGTCATGCCGACGATGGGACGTTCCAGGGTGCGGGCGTGGCGGGACATGATCTGGAAGTGCAGGTAGCCCCAAGTGCCGCCGGGGAGGGATTCGAGCTCGAGATGCGTGTAATGTTCGAGCTCGGAGCGGATGCCGGGGCGCATGCGGGAGTTGAAGAAGATCCGGGCTCGAGGGCGGTGTTGGCGCACGATTGACGCGAGCCGTTTCATGCCGGTCTGGATGACCTCGAGGGCGTGCTGGCGGCGGTGGTCGGGCTGGGCGGGATCGCGTCCCTGGCGGAGGAGATCCTGCCGGCAACGGGGGCAGAGGCAGCCAAAGTCCGAGTATCGCATGATATCGAAGAAGAGGCCGTCGGCATCGTAGCTGCGGACGATCTCCTCGGTCTGGGCGGCCAGGTAATCCATGTAGGGGGTGTCGAGGCAGAGGCGGCGCCAGCCGGCCTCGAGCGGGCCGGGCCCGTCGGGCCTGCCCGATTCGTCGCGCACGAGCCAGTCCGGGTGGAGGTCGGCCATGGCTTCGTCCCAGGCGACGCTCATGTAGACGGGGGTTCGGATGTTGGCGCGGCGGCATGCCTCGATTGTTTCGCCGAGCAGATCGAAGGAAAGATGCGGGTGGCGGACGCCGACTTGGGTGGGGTAATAGGACATGCCGTGGTGGCATTTGGCGAAGACGGTCACGGAGTTGACGGAAGCCTCCTGGAGGACCTGGGCGAACTCTTCGGGATCGAAATCGGCGCCGATCTCAGGGATGAGCGGCGAGGTATGGAAATCGAGGTGGACTTGGCGGAAAGGGAGGAGGGGCGAGGCGGGAGGAGTGGACGCAGAATCGGGCGCGGGCTGATTCAGGGCGGTCTGAGCAGCCTTGGCGATCGAGTGGGAACCGAGCAGCGCGAGGGCGCCACCGCTGACCGAAGCCAAAAAACTGCGGCGATTTAACGGTTGGAAAGGGTGGCTGTTCACTGGAGCTGGAGGAGTTTTTGGGCAACGGGCGTCGGGATAGGAAGGACGGTGCCGTGCCGGTGGCCGGCGGGAAAGCTCATGGCGGTCGAGCAATCCTCCCAATGCGCGAGGTCGCGCGATCGCACCGCGCCGTAGTATTGGGGGCGCGCGTAATGGTCGAAATAAACCAGGTAATATCCATCGATCTGGATGGCCGAAGGTCCTTCGACCCAGTCGATGGTGGAGGCCAGGTGGAGGCCGTCTTCGCCATTTCCGCGGAACGACGTGAACAGGTAGAAAGTGCGGCCGGGATCCGGGGAGACGGGGGCGGCTTGGGCGGGGACGGCTTGGGCGGCAAGGAACGCCGCCATCGACAGAAGGAACCTGCAGGTCCAGTGCATGGCGAAGGATTGTGCCCGCAGGTCGCTGGGCGTGCGAGCCGAAAAAGGGGGGGGCTATGATTTCCGGATGCGGACAGTGACCTGGAGGGCGCCGGGGACGGGTTCGGTGGAAGCGACGATGAGGTAGCCGCCGCCGCAACCGGAGAACATGGCGCCCGGGTAGCGGCGCTGGTAGGCCTCGAGGAGAGCCATGAGATCGATCTGGATGAGGGGGTGTCGGACGACGCGGGGGAGGAGGATCTCCCAGCATTTCATGTTAAGGTTGAGCGAGGCGCCGAGCGCATGGACGTCGCGGCTGCGGATGGCGTCGAAGCAGTCATGGCCGGCCTGTCCGAGTCGGGCGATCCATCGCGGATCGAGGTTTTTCCGGCCGAGGGGCGAATAACCGGCTGGCCGAGGTTCGACGGGCAGGAGATGCAGGACGCGTTCGAGCCAGCGGGCGGTGGGGGGATCGTTGAGGGATTCGATGCGGGCGGGGAACACGCCGCCTTCGACGCCGAAGTCGTAATCGAGCCGGCTGATGCCGGGGTAGATGAGGCCGATCATGTCCTGGGATCCGCTGGGGCTGTCTTTGCCCTGGTTTTCGGCGGTGTAGAGCTCGCGGACGAGCTGGGGCAGGGGGCGGCGGGGGATCCTGCCTTTCCACAGGCGGGCGGCGATGGCGCGGGTGCCGGTGGCGAGGCCGGACCGGTCCATGGGGCGGAAACTGGGTTCGATCTGGACGACGACCATGGCGCCGGGGGGGCGGGGATTGCGCCGGGAAACGAACGGCTGGTCCATCCAGCCGCCTGCCAACTGGAGGCGATAGGGAATGGCGCCGAGGGCGCGCCGGATGGGATCGGTCTTCATGGCTTACCCGATCCCCACGCGGTGGCCCTGTTTACGCATTTGGTATTGTTCTTTGATCCAGCGGTAGGTTTTGGCAAGGCCCTTGTCGAGGGGTGTGTGGGGCTCCCAGCGGAGGATATTTCGAATGAACGTGTTGTCGGAATTGCGGCCGGCGACGCCCTGGGGGGCGTCGAGGTCGTAAGTGCGCTGGAGCTTGACACCTGCGATCTTCTCGATCTTGGAGACGAGCGTGTTGATCGAGACCATCTCGGAGGAGCCGAGGTTGATGGGAGTGGCGATGAGGCGGTCGCAGTGAGTGATTTTGTCGATGCCATGGACGCAGTCATCGATGAACATGAAGCTGCGAGTTTGCTCGCCGTTGCCCCAGATATCGATGCGGAGGTCGTTTTGATCGATGGCCTCGATGACCTTGCGGCAGATGGCGGCGGGGGCCTTTTCGCGGCCGCCGTCCCAGGTGCCGTGGGGGCCGTAGACGTTGTGGAATCGGGCGATGAAGGTTTTGAGGCCGCGCTCGTGCCAGTATTCCTGGCAGAACTGCTCGGAGATGAGTTTTTCCCAGCCGTAGCCGCGTTCGGCCATGGCGGGGTAGGCGTCGGATTCCTTGAGGGCGCGGACGTTGGGATCCTGCTGGAGGGATGTGTTGTAGGCGCAGGCGGAGCTCGAGTAGAAGTAGCGGCGGGCGCCGGCGCGGCAGGCGGCTTCGACCATGTGCGTGTTGATGAGGATGGACCGGAGGCACTCGATGCGGAAGCGTTCGATGAACCCCATGCCGCCCATGTCGGCGGCCAGGTTGTAGACCTCGACGGCGCCTTCGCATGCGCGCCGGCAGCTGTCCTCGATGGAGAGGTCGAGGCAGAGGCACTGGACGCCCGGGACGCGGAGGTACCACTCATGGATCGGTTTTTTATCGATGGCGCGGATGCGGGTGAAACCTTTCCGGGAGAAGTAGAGGGCCAGGTTGCCGGCGATGAATCCGCCGGCGCCGGTGATGACGATCCGGTCATCCTTCCGGAGCGGGGGGTCCTTTTCGACGGTCCGTTGGGCAGCGTGCATGGATGTCATATCGCAATGGTTAGCGCGAGGGTCTTGCCGGTGATCGGAGGCGACGTCTCACTGCGGGGGACACTACCTTGGGCCGGCGGACAATGGAATGGGGAAATTTCCCTACCCCTGCTCGCGCCTCGCGGGGGGAGGGAATGGCATCCGGTGGCCGTCTGCAGCTCTCCCTGTTCGCCATTGGGAACCAACGGGGGCGCCCGAACAGGCGGATGAGCGGGCTCGCATTTTGCGCCGAAGAAATGGGACTCGAGTCACATGAGCATCCCTTTCCATGCCGATTTCACAATCTCGAGGATTCTCGTCTTACACCCGGAGCTGCGGGGCGCAAATTTTTGATCTTTGCAGGGGGGGCGGGGTGGCGTAAAAGAGCCGTTCCCGCGGCAGCGGGAGGCTATGAAACCGGAAGTGTTCATCTACGACACCACCTTGCGCGACGGGAGCCAGGGGGAAGGGATCAGTTTTTCGGTGAGCGACAAGCTGCGGCTGGCCGATCAGCTGGACGCGTTCGGGATTCATTACATCGAGGGGGGCTGGCCGGGATCGAACCCGAAGGACATCGAGTTTTTCAGCCAGGCGCGAAGGCGGCGGTTTCGGCGGGCGCGGCTGGCGGCGTTTGGGGCGACGCGGCGGAAGCACGAGCCGGTCGAGAGGGACGACCAGGTGCGGCTTCTTCTGGAGGCGGAGACGCCGGTGGTGACGATCTTCGGGAAGACGTGGCTGCTGCACGTGAAGGAGGTGCTGCGAACGACGCCGGACGAGAACCTGGGGATGATCGCGGACACGATCCGGTACTTGAAGGATCATGGGCGCGAGGTGGTGTATGACGGGGAGCACGCCTTTGACGGATTCAAGGATGACGCCGAATACGCCCTGGCGACATGGCAGGCGGCAGAGAAGGCGGGGGCGGACGCGATTGCGCTGTGCGACACCAACGGGGGCTGTCTGCCGAGCGAGGTGCGCCGGATCGTGGAGGCGGCGCGGGGGCGGCTGTCGGCGCCGGTGGGGATTCACACGCACAACGACGCGGGGCTGGCGGTGGCGAACGCCCTGGCGGCGGTCGAGGCGGGGGCGACCCAGGTGCAGGGAACGATCAATGGGTACGGCGAGCGGACCGGCAACTGCAATCTGACGACCGCGATTCCCGACCTGGCGTTCAAGATGGGCAAACGGATCCTGTCGGAGGCGCAGCTGCGCCGGCTGCGGGATCTGTCGCAGTTCGTGGATGAGATCGCGAACATGCGGCACGACCCGCGGCAGCCGTGGGTGGGGGCGACCGCGTTTGCGCACAAGGGGGGGATGCACGTCAACGCGGTGCAGAAGCTGGCGCGGACGTTCGAGCACATCGATCCGGCGGTGGTGGGGAA
Organism: uncultured Verrucomicrobiota bacterium; assembly: GCA_964458325.1. Lineage (GTDB taxonomy): Bacteria > Verrucomicrobiota > Verrucomicrobiia > Limisphaerales > UBA1319 > JAGMXM01. The sequence goes on along the minus strand of CAYWIM010000017.1, from coordinate 3,560 downwards.
TCATCGCCGCGTGCTGGTGAGCGATCTGGCGGGGCGGAGCAACATCGTGATGAAGGCGCGCGAGCTGGGGTTTCCCATCACCCACGAGACGCCGGAGCTCAAGACGGTATTGAACCGGATCAAAGAGCTGGAGTATCAGGGCTACGAATTCGAGGCGGCGGAAGGCTCGCTGATTTTGCTGATCCGAAAATGCCTGGCGCAGGTGGAGCCGCGGTTTCGGGTGGAGACCTATCACGTGTCGATGCGCGGCGGGGGCGGCTCCTCGGTGTGCGAGGCGACGATCAAGGTGCGGGTGGGGGATCGCCAGGCGCACACGGTGGCCGAGGGGGAAGGTCCGGTGAACGCGCTGGACCAGGCGCTGCGGACGGCCCTGGTGAGCTTCTACCCGCCCCTGAAGAGAGTTCGGCTGACCGACTACAAGGTGCGGATCCTGGACAGCACGAGCGGGACGGCGGCGCTGACGCGGGTCTTGATCGAGTCGAGCGACGGCCGGCGCCAGTGGGGGACCGTGGGGGTGAGCGGCAACATCATCGAGGCGAGCCTGCAGGCGCTGACGGACAGCCTGGAGTATTGCCTGATGAAGGGGCGGTGAGCGGGAGGCGGGGCGCGGGGCGGGTGGAGATGAGGATCCGCCGTTGAAGAAGGACGAAACCAGGGGCTGGCAAGCGGCGGGCGCCGGCCCACGAAATGGAATGCTGAGCTGACAATGGCTGACATACCGAAGGCATACGAGCCGGGAGCGGTCGAGGCGCGGTGGTATCAATACTGGCTGGACCAGGGCTGTTTCACGGCCGATCCGCAGAGGGTATCGGAACGCCGGCCGGCGTATTCGATCGTGATCCCGCCTCCGAACGTGACGGGCGTGCTGCACATGGGGCACGTCCTGAACAACACGATCCAGGACATTCTGGCGCGCAAGGCGCGGATGGATGGGCGGGAGGTTCTGTGGCTGCCGGGGACGGACCATGCGGGGATTGCGACGCAGGCGGTGGTCGAGCGGACGCTGCGGCAGCAGGGGGTGATGAAGCATCGGGACGATCTGGGGCGGGACCGGTTTCTCGAGCATGTCTGGCAATGGAAGGAGAAGCACGGGGGGATCATCATCCAGCAGCTCAAGAAGCTGGGCTGCTCGTGTGATTGGACGCGGGAGCGGTTCACGATGGACGCCGCGTACTCGAGGTGTGTGCAGAAGGTGTTTGTCGAGCTGTATCGGAAGGGGCTGATCTACCGGGGACGGAGGATGGTGAACTGGGATCCGGCGGCGCGGACGGCCCTTTCGGACGAGGAGGTGGAGATGGTCGAGGAATCGAGCCATCTCTGGCATATCCAGTATCCGCTGCTGGACGGCGAGGGGCGTCCGCGGCCGGGCGAGCATCTGGTGGTGGCCACGACGCGGCCGGAGACGATGCTGGGGGACGAGGCGGTCGCGGTGAACCCGCGGGATGCGCGCTACCAATCGGTCGTGGGGGGTCGCTGCCTGCTGCCATTGCGGAACAAGCCGATCCCGATCATCGCTGACGATCTGGTGGATCCGGAGTTTGGCACGGGGTGCGTGAAAGTGACGCCGGCGCACGATCCGGCGGACTACGACATGGCGATGCGGCACGGGCTGCCGGTGACGATCGTGATCGGGCCGGACGGCTCGATGACGAGGGAGGCGGGGGAGGGGTATGCAGGTCTGGACCGGAAGGAGGCGCGGCGGCGGGTGGTGGAGGCCTTGCAGGCGGAGGGTCTGCAGCTGAAGGTCGAGCCGTATGTGCATCACGTTGGGTACAGCCAGCGCAGCCATGTGGCCATCGAGCCGTATCTGAGCGAGCAGTGGTTCCTGCGGTATCCGTCGGCAGCGGCATCGGCGTCGGCGGTCGAGGAGGGGCGGATCCGGTTTCATCCGGACCGATGGGTGAAGACCTACACGCACTGGATGCAGAACCTGCGGGACTGGTGCATCAGCCGGCAGCTATGGTGGGGGCATCGGATCCCGGTGTGGTATCGGCGCGAGGCGCTGGCGGCGCGGGCGAGGATGGGGTCGGCGGGGGCGGAGTGGGATCCAGCTGACATCCATTGCGATGTGAACCCGCCGGCCGATCCGGAGAACTGGGAGCAGGATTCGGATGTCCTGGACACATGGTTCAGCTCCTGGCTCTGGCCGTTTGCGACCATGGGCTGGCCGGAGGAGAGCGGGCTCTTGCGGGCGTTTTACCCGACGAGCGATCTGGTGACGGGGCCGGACATCATCTTTTTCTGGGTGGCCCGGATGATCATGGCGGGGGAGGAGTTCATGGGGGAGGCGCCGTTCCGGAACGTGTATTTCACGGGGATCATTCGGGACAAGCTGGGCCGGAAGATGAGCAAGAGTTTGGGGAACTCGCCGGATCCGCTCGAGCTGATCGCCCGGTATGGGGCGGACGCGCTGCGGTTCGGGGCGATGCGCAGCGCGCCCCTGGGCCAGGATGTGCTGTTTGACGAGAAGGACGTCGAGCTGGGCCGGAACTTCTGCAACAAGCTGTGGAACGTCTGCCGGTTCCGCCAGATGCAAGGAGGCGAGCTCGAAGGCGAGATCGATCCCGGGCTGCTGACGGGCGATGACCGGTGGATATTGCGGCGGCTGGACGCGGCGATTCGGGAGGTGGACGCGGCCTTTGCCGGGTATCGATTCAACGAGGCGACGCAGACGCTGTATCGGTTCTTCTGGGGCGAGTTTTGCGACTGGCACATCGAGTCGAGCAAGGCGGCGCTCTATGGGGCGGATGCGGCGCTGAAAGCCAACAGCCTGGCGGTGATCGATTTCGTGCTGAGCCACGTGCTGCGGCTGTTTCACCCGTTCCTGCCGCATATCACGGAGGAGCTGTGGCAGGGGATGGGATTCAGCCGCGACCTGCCGGAAGGGCAGGGGGGGCGGACGATCATGACGGCGCGCTGGCCGAGGGGATTCGACGGCGAGTTCCAGACACACTACCGGCTGGATGATGCCATCGAGCAGCGGGTGCAGGCGCGGAATGACCTGGTGGTCCAGGGTCGGAACCTCCGCCGCGAGGGCAACCTCGCCGCCAACCGGAAGGTGCGATTTGTCTTCAAACCGGCCGATGCGTGGTCCGAGCACGAGCTGGCCGCGCTCCGGCTGCTGCTCAACGCCGATCCGCTCGAGATGGACGGCGGCTACATCCCCCCGAAAGGCACGCCGGCCGCCCGGAGCGCGCTCGGGGAGCTGTATCTGCCCCTGGAAGGGTTGATTAATATCGACGCCGAACGCGGCCGGCTTCAGAAGACACTCGAGAAGATCGACTCGGAGATCGCGCGGATCGAGTCGAAGCTTCAGAACGCGGCTTTCGTGGCCAAAGCGCCGCCGGCGGTGCTCGAGGAGCAGCGCAAGCGTCTGGCCGAATGGCAGGGCAAACGCCAGCAGAGCCTGGCCGCGCTCGAGCACCTGGGTTCGTGAGGCTTTGGCTGCACGCGTTCTTAAGAGCCAAGTCTTGGATAGCCGCAAAAAACGCAATAATACGCAAAAAGGATCTTCCTGAGGAAAGACCGTGTGTTCTTGCCTCTGTGGGATGGTTCGGGAG